>QEVK01000016.1 GCA_003577315.1 Hyphomicrobiales bacterium
CGTCGCGGCTTCGGACTCGCCCGCCACGGCGGCGACGGAAGGGGCCGCGGCCCCCTGCCCCGCCACCCGCTCGCGCAGCGCCGGCGCGGCGAGCACCAGCGCGCCGAGCCCGGCCAGCGCCACCGCCGGCCCGAGACGACGCCCGCGGCCCGCCATGCCTACTGGCTCGCCCACACGATCCGCGCCAGCCAGACGATCTCCGCGGCGGGTATGGTGCGGTCGGGATGGGCGGGATTGAGCGAGACGAGCTCGACCGCCTGCGCGCTGCGGCCGGCCAGCACCTTGGCCATCACCTCGCCGGAGACGGTCCTGGCCACCACGCGGTCGCCCCTGCGCACGCGCGCGCCGGGCTCGACGATGAGGATGTCGCCGTCGCGGTAGAGCGGCAGCATGGAATCGCCCTGCACCTGAAGCGCATAGGCGTTCTCGCCCACGCCGGCCGTCGGCAGCTCGACCTCCTCCCAGCCCTGCCCCACCGGGAAGCCGCCATCGTCGAAGAAGCCGCCGGCGCCGGCCTGCGCGAAGCCGATCAGCGGCACGGAGACGCGGCCGCCATTCGCCGGCACGGCGGCAGGCCGGTCCTCGATCAGCGCCAGCAGCTCGGCGAGCGACTCGCCCGTAGCCTCGATGACCTTGGCCAGCGACTCGGTGGAGGGCCAGCGCGGCCGCCCGTCCACCGAGCGGCGCTTGGACTTGTTGAAGGCGGTGGAATCGAGGCCGGCGCGGCGGGCCAGACCGGACGCGGACAGGGAATGGCGCGCCGCCAGCGCGTCGATCGCCGCCCAGACCTTCTCGTGCGAGAGCATGTCGCCCTCCCGATAACAGGAAAATATACCTTTATCCTGATACCCCCATGCCTTGCCCTTGTCCAGAGCGGGTTGCCCGCGCCGGCCCTGCCGCCTATCACTGTCCCAGGCACAGGGACGACGCATCCGGGGAGGGCAAGGACAGTGACAGGCGATGGAGCCGGCGCGATCCTGTGCTGCGTCAACGGCAGCGGCCATGCCCGGCGCGCCGTCGAGCTGGCGGTGGAGCTGGCGAGGGGCCTCGGCCGCGAGCTTTGCTTCCTGCTGGTCAACCACACGCGCCCGGCGAGCGGCTACCCGCCGATCAAGGCGCTCGGCGACGACGAGGCGCGGGAGATCCTCGACATCGCGATCCGCTACGCGCGGGCGAACGGCGTGCGCGAGGCGCGCCGGGCGCTGGTCGAGGACCGCGACGTCGCCGCCGCCATCCTGCGCTTCGCCGCCGGGGCGGGCGCCGGCCACATCGTGGTGGGAACCGGCAACCCGCCCTTCATCGGCCGGTTGCTGCTCGGCTCGGTGTCGCAGGCCGTCGTCGCCGGCGCACCGTGCAGCGTCACCGTGGCGCGCTGACGGGCGGGGGGAAGCCTCAGCCCTCGCCCTTGGCCAGCCGGCGCAGGCCGGCGTGCGAGGCCATGAAGGCGCGCTCCTGCGCGCTCGGCGGGCGCGGCCGCACCGAGACGCCGAGCAGGGCGACGATGTCGTCGATGGGCACGAAGCGGCGGCCGGCGAAGTCGTAGACGCCGGCCGTGGTCATCACCACGGCGGCCGTGCGCCCGTCCTCCAGCTCGAAGCGATGGCGGCCGATGACCTGCGTGTCCTCCCAGGTCTCGAGGGTGGAAACCACGTCGAAGCGCTTCCACAGCCTGATCTCGCGGACATAGACGGCCTGAAGGCCGCCCATCATCGGCGCCCAGCGCCGCTTGCGCGCCATCGCGATCAGTCCGGCGCGCGCGAAGATGTCGATGCGGCCGACATCGGCCAGCATCATGTAGCGGGCGTTGTTCAGGTGCAGGTTCGAGTCGATGTCGGAGGGCAGGCAGCGGAAGGAGAGCCTGCTTTCCTCGCCCAGACGATAGGGGCCGCGCGAGCGCGCGGTCGCCATCATCCGGGCAAGGCGGAGCCAGACATACATGCCGTTTCAGGCCGTCTCGGGCAGCGGCGCGGAAGGAGCGGAAGCGGCCTACGCCGCTTCCTTCGCCCTGCCGGCATAGGGGTCGAAGCGCTCGTAGAAGCTCTCGCCCTTCCCGGCCATGTCGAGGAGAAGCTTCGGCGCCTTGAACTGCGCGCCGTACTTCTTCTGGAGACGCTTGGCGAGTGCTACGAACTCCGCCGCGCCCATGCCGTCGATGTAGGAGAGCGCCCCGCCGGTATAGGGGGCGAAGCCGAAGGCGAGGATGGAGCCGACGTCGGCCTCGCGCGGGTCGGTGACGATGCCCTCCTCCATCACGCGCGCGGCCTCCAGCGCGATCACGGCGAGGAAGCGCTGCTTCAGCTCCTCGACGTCGATCCTGTCAGGGTCCTGCTGCTTGTAGAGGTCCTTCAGGCCCGGCCACAGGTGCTTCTTGGCCGGCTTCTCGGGATAGTCGTAGAAGCCCTTGCCGTTCTTGCGCCCGAAGCGGCCATGGGTGTCGACCATGGTGTTGATGAGCTTGAACTGCTCGGCGTCGACCGCCTTCTCGCCGAGGTCACGGATGGTCTGCTTCATGATCTTCTGGGCGAGGTCGATGGCCGTCTCGTCGGTCAGCGCCAGCGGGCCGACCGGCATGCCGGCCATCCTGGCCGCGTTCTCGATCATCGCCGGCGGCACGCCCTCGATCAGCATGTTGAAGGCTTCCGACATGTAGCGCAGCACGCAGCGGTTGACGTAGAAGCCGCGCGTGTCGTTGACCACGATCGGCGTCTTCCTGATCGCCCGTACATAGTCGATGGCGACGGCCAGCGCCTTGTCGCCGGTCTTCTTGCCCATGATGATCTCGACCAGCATCATCTTGTCCACCGGCGAGAAGAAGTGGATGCCGACGAAGTTCTTCGGCCGCGCCGATGCCTTGGCCAGCGACGAGATCGGGATGGTCGAGGTGTTGGAGGCGAAGATCGCCGACGGCTTGATGACGGCTTCGGTCTTCTCCGTCACGTCCTTCTTGATCTGCGAATCCTCGAAAACGGCCTCGACCACGAGGTCGCAGCCGTCGAGAAGGGCGTAGTCGTCGGTCGGCGTGATGAGGGAGAGAAGCTTCTCCTTCTCCTCCGCCGTGGCGCGGCCCTTCTTGATCGCCCCGTCCATCAGGTTGGCCGAATGGGCCTTGCCCTTCTCGGCCGAGGGCATGTCGCGGTCGAGAAGCACGACCGGGATGCCGGCCCTGGCCGTGACATAGGCGATGCCGGCGCCCATGAAGCCGGCGCCGAGCACGCCGATCTTCCTGAACTTCGTCTCCTTGACACCTTCGGGGCGGCGCGCGCCCTTGTTCAGCTCCTGCAGCGACACGAACAGCGAGCGGATCATCATCCGCGCCTCGGTCGAGCGCAGGATCTGGGTGAAGTAGCGCTGCTCGATGCGCAAGGCCGTGTCGAACGGCACCAGCAGGCCCTCATAGACGCATTTCAGGATCGCGGCGGCCGCCGGGTAGTTGCCGTAGGTCTCGCGGCGCAGGATGGCGATGGCCGGCGGGAAGAGGTTGGCGCCGGCAGCCGAGTAGACCGGGCCGCCGGGCAGCTTGAAGCCCTTCTCGTCCCAGGGTTGAACCGGCTTCAGACCATTTTTGATCATCGCCTTGGCGGCCTGGACCAGCTTCTTCGGCTCGACCACCTCGTGGACGAGGTTCATCGCCTTGGCCTTCTTCGGCGTCAGGTTCTGGCCGGTGGTGAGCATCTGGAGCGCCGACTGCGTGTCGGCCAGCCGCGGCACGCGCTGGGTGCCGCCGGCGCCCGGGAAGATGCCGACCTTGACCTCGGGCAGCGCCATCCTGACCTTGTCCGAATCGGCGACGACGCGGCCGTGGCAGGCGAGCGACAGCTCGAACGCGCCGCCCATGCAGGTGCCGTTGATGGCCGACACGAACGGCTTGCCGCAGGTTTCCAGCTTGCGGAACAGGCCGGTCATGCGCCCGACATTGTCGAACAGGAGCTTGATCGCCTTGTCCTCGTCCTTTGCGCGCTCAGTGGCGAACAGGCCGAGCATGCGCTGGAGCATGGTCAGGTCCGCGCCGCCGGAGAAGGTGTCCTTGCCCGAGGTGATGACCGCGCCCTTGATGGCGGCATCGCCGGCGACCTGATCGACGATCCCGTCGAGCTCCTGCATCACCTCCTCGGTGAAGACGTTCATCGAGCGGCCGGGCATGTCCCAGGTGACCAGCGCGATGCCGTCGGAATCGGTTTCGACCTTGAAGTTGTTGTAGTCAGTCATCGTTTTCTCCGCGTAATCGACAGCGAAAGGTCATACGATCCGCTGAATCAAGTCCCGTCCAACTGCGAAAACCAAAAAATATACTATCGCAACAATAGTATAGAACATCACCTTATTCTCTGTCTTCGAGATCGCTTTGATCTCCCATGGCTGCTGAAAACCAAATCTGAAAATCATCAGATAGTAGAGACATGCCAGAAGGATCAGTACGTCCTGAATAACAAAGAACAATAATTCCCCCGAACCTAAACGCGCTCGATGATCGTGGCGGTGCCCATGCCGGCGCCGATGCACAGCGTGACGAGGGCGGTGTTCAGGTTGCGGCGCTCCAGCTCGTCGAGCACGGTGCCGAGGATGATCGCGCCGGTGGCGCCGAGCGGGTGGCCCATGGCGATGGCGCCGCCGTTGACGTTCATCTTCTCGTGGTCGATGTCGAACGCCTGCATGTAGCGCAGCACGACGGAGGCGAACGCCTCGTTCAGCTCGAACAGGTCGATGTCGGAGAGCTTCATCTTCGCCTTCTTCAGCAGCTTCTCCGTCACGTCGACCGGGCCGGTCAGCATGATCGCCGGCTCGGAGCCGATATTGGTGAAGGCGCGGATGCGGGCGCGCGGCTTCAGCCCCATCGCCTTGCCGGCCTTCTTCGAGCCGAGCAGCACGGCGGCCGCGCCGTCGACGATGCCCGACGAGTTGCCGGCATGGTGGACGTGGTTGATCGCCTCCACCTCGGGGTGGCGCTGGATGGCGACGGCGTTGAAGCCGCCCATCTCGCCCGGCATGACGAAGGAGGGGTTGAGCGAGGCCAGCGACTGCATGTCGGTGCCCGGGCGCATGTGCTCGTCATGGTCGAGGATGACCATGCCGTTCTGGTCCCTCACCGGGATCACCGAGTTCCTGAAGTAACCCTTTTCCCAGGCATGGGCGGCGCGCTTCTGGCTCTCGACCGAGTAGGCGTCGACGTCGTCGCGCGAAAAGCCGTACTTGGTGGCGATCAGGTCGGCGGAGACACCCTGCGGCACGAAATAGCCGGGCAGGCCGACCGAGGGGTCCATGAACCAGGCGCCGCCGGACATGCCCATGCCGACGCGGCTCATCGATTCGACGCCGCCGGCGATGACGATGTCGTCGAGGCCGCCGGCGATCTTGGCCGCGCCGAGATTGACGGCGTCGAGGCCGGAGGCGCAGAAGCGCGAGATCTGGATGCCGGGGGCCTCGGTGGCGTAGCCGGCCTCGAAGGTGGCGGCGCGCGGGATCACTGAACCGGCCTCGCCGACCGGATCGACGCAGCCGAAGACGATGTCGTCGACCTGGGACGTGTCGAGCCCGTTGCGGTCGCGCACGGCCTCCAGCACCTTGGCGGCCAGCCGCACGGCAGGCACCTCGTGCAGCGAGCCGTCCTTCTTGCCGCGCCCGCGCGGGGTGCGTACGGCGTCATAGACATAGGCTTCAGCCATGACCTTATCCTTCCCTTGGGATCAAACCTTCTCGATTTCGAAAACCGGCTCGACGCGGACGTCGCTGGTGACGGAGTTGGCGATGAAGCAGGCTTCATGCGCCTTGTGGTGCAGCTCCTCGAGCGTGGCGCGGCCGGCGTCGCAGTCGACGTGCGGGCGCAGCGTGACCTTGAGCACCGCGGTCCGGCCTTCGGCGTTCTTGCCCATCTCGCCGGACGGCTGGTCGCGATAGGCGCGGACGAAGATGCCGGCGCGGCGGGCGTAATCGAGGAACCACAGCATGTGGCAGGAGGCGATCGAGGCGACGAACATCTCCTCCGGGTCGGCGGCGGACGGGTCGCTCAGCGGCGCGCGCACCACGGCGGGCGAGGACGAGCCGGCAAGGGACGCGCCGCCGTCGAAGCGAATCTCGTGGCGTCGCAAATAGCGGCCGGCAAGGAAATCCTCCTGCGAGCCGGCTTCCCAGATCAGTTCCGCGCCGTGGGCTGGCATGAATACGTCTCCCTCAAAGGCTTCTGGCGATCAGAAGCTTCATGATCTCGTTGGTGCCGCCATAGATGCGCTGGACGCGGGCGTCGCGATACATGCGGGCGATGGGGTATTCGTTCATGTAGCCATAGCCGCCGTGAAGCTGGAGGCACTCGTCCACCACCTTGCACTGAAGGTCGGTCAGCCAGTACTTGGCCATCGAGGCGGTGGCGGGGTCGAGGCCGCCGGCGATGTGGCGCGCCACGCAGTCGTTGTAGAAGACGCGGCCGATGGTGGCTTCCGTCTTCAGCTCCGCCAGCCTGAACTGGGTGTTCTGGAAGGCGAGGACCGGCTGGCCGAAGGCCTTGCGCTCCTTGACGTAGTCTATGGTCACCGCCAGCGCCCGCTCGATCATGGCGATGGCCTGGGTGCCGATCAAAAGCCGCTCCTGCGGAAGCTGCTGCATCAACTGGATGAAGCCCTGCCCCTCCTCGGGGCCGAGCAGGTTGGCGGTCGGCACGCGCACGTCGTTGAAGAACAGCTCCGAGGTGTCGTTGGCCTTCAGCCCGATCTTGTCGAGGTTGCGGCCGCGCTCGAAGCCCTCGACCTCGTCGGTCTCGACCACGATCAGCGACGTGCCCCTGGCGCCCTTGTCGGGATCGGTCTTGGCGACGACGATGACGAGGTTGGCGAGCTGGCCGTTGGTGATGAAGGTCTTGGAGCCGGAGATGCGGTAGTGGTTGCCGTCCTTCACCGCCCGCGTCTTGACGCCCTGGAGGTCGGAGCCCGCGCCGGGCTCGGTCATGGCGATGGCGCCGATCAGCTCGCCGGTGGCGAGGCGGGGCAGCCATTTGCGCTTCTGCTCCTCCGAGCCGTAGTGGAGGATGTAGGGCGCGACGATGACGTTGTGCAGCGCGATGCCGAAGCCGTCGACGCCGACATGGCCGATGGCCTCGTTGATGGCGCTCTCATGGGCGAAGGTGCCGCCCGCCCCGCCATATTCCTCGGGGATCGAGGCGCACAGAAGGCCGTTCTCGCCAGCCTTCCTCCAGCTCTCGCGGTCGAAGATCTCGGCCTTCTCGAACGCCTCGTAGCGCGGCGCGATCTCGTCGGAGAGAAAGCGGTGCGCCATGTCGTAGAGCATGGCCACCTCCTCGCCGGCCCATGCGGGCCGGGGGAGATCGAGGATTTCCGCCGGACGCTTCGACACGCTGTGCCTCCCTTGTCGCCTGAACGGCCAGGCCGTTCAGGATTGAACAGTCCTGGCCGGATACTCCCTAGAAGGCGTCCTCGGCAAGGGCCATCATCGAGTCACAGCCGGCCGAGATGCGGGCCAGGTGCGCCGCCGATTCCGGCATGACGCGCTCGAAATAATAGCGCGCGGTGACGAGCTTGGCCTCGTGCAGCGGCGTCGCGGCGCCGGCGGCGACCTTGTCCTGCGCCACCCTGGCCATGCGGCCCCACATGTAGCCCAGCGCCACCAGGCCGAACAGATGCAGATAGTCGGTCGAGGCCGCGCCGGCATTGTCGGGCTTGCCCATCGCGTTCTGCGTCAGCCACATGGTCGCGGCCTGAAGGTCGTTCAGCCCCTTCTTCAGCGCCTTGGTGAAGGGCGCCATGGTCTCGTCGGCGCGGTTTTCCTCGCAGAAGTCGCCGACCTCCTTGAAGAAGGCCTGCACGGCGCGACCGCCGTTCTGCGCCAGCTTGCGGCCGACGAGGTCGAGCGCCTGGATGCCGTTGGCGCCCTCGTAGATCATGGCGATGCGGGCGTCGCGCACGAACTGGCTCATGCCGTGCTCTTCGATGTAGCCGTGGCCGCCGAACACCTGCTGCGCCATCACCGCATGCTCGAAGCCCTTGTCGGTCAGCACGCCCTTGATGACCGGCGTCATCAGGCCGAGATGGTCGCTGGCCGCCTGGCGCTCGGCGGCGTCGTCGGAGCGGTGCGCGACATCGGACTTGAGCGCGGTCCACAGCACCAGCGCGCGGCCGGCCTCGTTGATGGCGCGCATGTTCATCAGGTTGCGGCGGATGTCGGGGTGGACGATGATCGGGTCGGCCTTCCTGTCGGGCGCCTTGGGGCCGGAGAGCGCGCGGCCCTGGATGCGCTCCCTCGCATAGGCGACGGCGTTCTGGTAGGCGATCTCGCCGATCGACAGGCCCTGCAGGCCGACGCCGAGGCGCGCCTCGTTCATCATCACGAACATGGCCTTGAGGCCGCCGTTCTCCTCGCCGATGAGATAGCCTTGGGCGTCGTCGTAGTTCATGACGCAGGTGGCGTTGCCGTGGATGCCCATCTTCTCCTCGATGGAGCCGCAGGACACGCCGTTCTTCCTGCCGGGATTGCCGTCGGCGTCGAGCACGAATTTCGGCACGATGAACAGCGAGATGCCCTTGACGCCCTCGGGCGCGCCCTCGATGCGGGCGAGCACCAGATGGATGATGTTCTCGCTCATGTCGTGCTCGCCGGCCGAGATGAAGATCTTCTGGCCGGAGATCCGGTAGCTGCCGTCGCCGGCGGGCACGGCCTTGGTGCGAAGCAGGCCGAGGTCGGTGCCGCAATGCGGCTCGGTCAGGTTCATGGTGCCGGTCCACACGCCCTCGGCCATCTTCGGCACGAAGGCCTCCTTCTGCTCCTGCGAGCCGTGCTCGAGGATGGCGGCGATGGCGCCCTGGGTGAGGCCCGGATACATCATCAGCGCCATGTTGGCGGAGGAGAAATACTCGCCGACCGCCGAATGGACGGTGTAGGGCAGGCCCTGGCCGCCGAACTCGGCGGGGATCGCCAGCGACATCCAGCCGCCCTCGCGATACTGGTCGTAGGCCGCCTTGAAGCCCTTGGGCGTCGTCACCGAGCCGTCGTCGTGACGCACGCAGCCCTGCTGGTCGCCGACGCGGTTCAGCGGATGGGCGACGTTCTCGGCCAGCTTCGCCGCCTCGCCGAGGATCGCCTCCAGCACGTCGGGCGCCGCATCCGCAAAGCCCGGCAGGTTCGAGTGGCGCTCGTAGCCGAGCACTTCGTTGAGCAGGAACAGCGTGTCCGCGACGGGCGCCTTGTAGGTCGTCATGAAGGATCCTCCAGATGCGTGCAGGCCCCCGGCGGGCGGCTTCGCAGGCCGGGGAGGCGA
Organism: Hyphomicrobiales bacterium; assembly: GCA_003577315.1. Lineage (GTDB taxonomy): Bacteria > Pseudomonadota > Alphaproteobacteria > Rhizobiales > Rhizobiaceae > Aerobium. Next base: position 9,257 of record QEVK01000016.1, read on the forward strand.
TGTCGGAGGGACCATACCAACAATTGACGTTTGCGTAAACGTCAATTTCTGCCGCAGGCGCAAAATCGCCGCGAGCAGCGCCTTCATGCGCTCCTTTCCGGGAAGACGGGAGCGGCGGCCGGCCGCAGGCGGGCCGGTGTGCGCCGGCGGGCTATGGCGGGGCCGAAACGGCGAAGGGCGCGCCGATGGCGCGCCCTTGCATTCCGTCGCCGCCGCGCGGCCGGTGAGGTCAGGCCGACGCGGCCATCTTCTGCGGGCGCGAGGGCAGCGCCGCGCGCCAGCCGGCCATGGCCTCCCTCAGCTCGCCGATCGCCTCGTCGATCGCCGCGCGCTGCTTCTCCAGCCTGGCGAGCTGGCGCTCAGACTTCTCGATCAGCGTGCGATACTGACGGACGTTGCCGCTCGCCGGGTCGTAGAGGTCCATGATCTGCTTGACCTCGCGCAGCGAGAAGCCGGCCTTGCGGCCGAGCAGGATCAGCCGCAGGCGGGTGATGTCCTTGCGCGAGTAGAGGCGGGTGCTGCCCTCGCGCTTCGGCGAAAGCAGGCCCTTGTCTTCGTAGAAGCGCAGCGCGCGCAGGGTCAGGCCGAACTGACGCGCCACATCGCCAATGCGCGTGTAGCCGTCGGAAACATCGTCGGCGCTGGCCGTGCTCGCGCCGGCCGTCGTCATATTCATCATGTCACGTTTCCCCATTCGCGTTCCGGCAAGCGCGGGAACGCCGATTGGATGCCATTGGGGCGAAAGGCAGCCGATCACGGTAGTTGAGCATAGCCGGCCGACCACGGGACGGCCAGCGTGTGTGAGGCGCATATAGTCGGATATCCCCCATGCTGCAAGCGCGAAAGCTGTCGCAGGGGATGCCGTTCCGGCAGGGTTGTGAACCAAATGGGTAATCTTGGTTAACGGGTTGTTTACCACGTTGGGGGAAAGGTGCGCTGGTCGGTGTCCCGTGATTGTCCTGTCCGTTGTTCTCACGGTTCTCCACCCGCGGAGATCGCCCGCAAAGCGTGCAGCGCCCGAGCCGGCGGCGGCACGGGGGATCGCCTCCGCGGCGAAAGGCAGGAGCGCCGGGATTGTCCCGGTCAGCAAGGCGGCAGCGGACGTTTTTCATGCGCGACAGACGATCCTCCTATCTCGAGTCGATGAATGCAGGCCGCAGGCGCAGGGCGGGCACCGCCCTCGACGATCTCGATTCCACCCTCGACCGGCTGGAGGGCCGGCTGGCGCCCGCGCCGCGCGAGGACGGCTACGAGCGCCCCGCCCGCCGGCCCGCCGCCGACGACTTCCGCCGCGACACGGCGCGCGAGCGCCACGCGGCCCTGCGCGAGCCGTCCTATGCCGGCATCGCCGACGAGATGCAGGCGCTGCGCGAGGAGCTGCGCCACCAGATGAGCGCGGGGCTGCACCGCGAATTCGTCGCGCTCAAGGGCGAGATCGAGCGCGCGCTCAAGACCCCCGCTCCGGCCCCGGCCGGCCATGCGGCCGAGCTCGGCGCCGAGTTCGAGCGCCTGTCGTCGATGATGCACCGGCTTTCCGAGGAGAGCGACGGCCGCCAGGCGCATCTGCTGCGCCTGGAGATGGAGGACATGAAGAAGGCGCTCGGCCAGCTCGCGCGCGAGGAGACCGTGCGCTCCTTCGACCGCCGCTGGGGCGAGTTCGACCGCCGCTTCAGCGACATGGCCGGCCGGCTGGCCGCGCCGCACCCCGGCGCCGACCCGGCGCTCAAGGCGCTCGCCGCCCGCATCGAGGAGATCGGCGGCGCGGTCAGCGCGCTGCCGACATCGGGCGCGCTGCGCTCGATCGAAGACAAGATGAAGGTGCTGCAAACCGCCGTCGACCGCTTCTCGCGCCAGCAGGAGCAGCCGGGCGCGGCCGTGCTCGACGCCATCGAGGAGCGCCTGGACGAGATTTCCCGCGCCGTGGCCGCCTCGGCCAGCCTGCCCCGCGCCGCCTTCGATCCCGAGCCGTTCGAGCGGCTGGAGGCGCGCATCTCCTCGCTCGCCCGCCAGGTCGGCGAGGCGACGCAGGACACCGCCACCCGCGACCTTTCCGACCAGCTTGCCGCGCTGTCGCGCCGCGTCGAGGACCTCGCCCACCGCGTCGACCTGCCCGAGCGCGCCGTCGAGCGGCTCGCCGGCCAGATCGGGGCCATCGCCGACCGGCTCGACCACGCGCCGGCGCTGCCCAATCTCGACGCCGTCTTCCACGGGCTGGAAAACCGCATCGCCTCCATGTCCAACCTGCTGGAGCAGCGCCACGAGGACGCGCTGGCGCAGGGCCGGGCGCTGTTCCACGACCTCGAGAGCCGGATCGACGAGGTCGCGGCGCGCATCGACGCCGACCGGCCGGCCGCCGGGGCCGACGCCTCGTTCATCGCCGCGATGGACGCCCGCTTCGCCGAGCTTGCCGCGCGCTTCGAGCGCCAGGCCGCCGCCGCGCCGCAGGACGACGGCGGCGCGCTGCGCGACCTCGAACGGCGGCTGGAGACGATCTCGAGCCGCATCGAATCCTCGGCCGGCGCGTCGGCCGTCGACACCGGCCTGATCCGCAGCCTGGAGGCTCAGATCGCCGACCTCGCCCGGCACATCTCCCGCCCGGCCGCTTCGGCGGATGCGGGCGAGGACATCGCGCCGCGCCTCGACAGGATCGAGCAGTCGATCGCCGCGTCGAAGGCCGACGTGCTGGAGGCCGCGCGCCGCGCGGCCGAGGAGGCGGTGCGCGGCTTCTCCGGCAGCGCCGCCGAAGGCGAGCTGGTCGCCGGCCTCGCCGAGGACCTGAAGTCGCTGGAGGCGCTGACGCGCCGCTCCGACGACCGCAACGCCAAGACCTTCGAGGCGATCCACGACACGCTCCTGAAGATCGTCGACCGGCTGGGCGCCCTCGAGAACGGCGCCGCCACGGCCGCCGCCGCGCCCGCGCCCATACCGGCGCCCGCGCGCGACGTGGTGCTGGGAACGGCGCGCACGCCCTCGCTCGCGCCCGCCGACGAGACGCTGCCGCTCGCGCCCGCCGCCACGGCGCTCGCCACCGTCGAGGCGGCCGCCGGGCGCGGCGACGCGCCCAATCCCGCCTCGGCCACGGCACAGGCCGCTCCCGGCCGCGCCTCGTTGCTCGGCAGGCTGGCGCGCGCGCTGACGCGCGGCGGCAAGAGCCGCGCGGCGGAGGAGAAGCCGCAGGGCAAGACCGCGCAGGGCAAGGCCGCGCAGGGCAAGGTCGCCTCGGGCGGCGGCGTGCCGCCGGTCGATCCCGACGCGCCACTCGATCCGAATTTCGCCAACCAGCCGCTGGAGCCCGGCTCCGGCGGGCCCGATCTCAACGCCATCATGCGGCGCGTGCGCGACGAGCGCGGCCAGCCCCTGCGCGGGGCCGGCCCCGACGCCTCCAAGGCCGATTTCATCGCCGCCGCCCGCCGCGCCGCCCAGGCGGCAGCCGCGGAGGCCGAGACGATGAAACGCAAGCCGGCCGCCGGAGCGGACGAAGACAAGGCCCCCGGCAAGGGCTCGTTCCTGAAGAGCCGCCGCAAGCCGCTGCTGATGGGCGTCGCCGCAATCCTGATCGCGCTCGCCGCGCTCCAGGGCACGCGCCTTTTCCTGTCCGGCAGCCCGGTGGCGCAGGCGCCGCAGCCCGCGCCGACCGCCGTCGCGGCGCTGCCGGCCGAGGACGCCGAACCTGCCGGGACCCGCGCCCGGGCGCCGGCGCCGCAGGTGCGCATGGCCGGCGAGGCTTCCTCCGCCTCCAGCATCCAGCCTCCTTCGGCCGCCGTGCCGCCGCAGGGCGTGGACGCGGGCGACGAGGGCTGGCTCGACCTCGAGACCACGGCGGCGGCCCCGAGCCGCGAGGCCGCGGCGCAGGCCGAAGCGGACGAAACGGCCGCGACCGCCGCTTCGCCCGCGCCGGCCGAGGAGGTGGCCGAGATCGAATCCCTGCCCGAGCCCGACGAGGAGGCGCTCGCCGCGATCCCGCTCGATGCCGGGCCGGTGGCGCTGCGCGAGGCCGCGGCCGCCGGCGACCCCAAGGCGCTCTACGAGATCGGCAACCGCTATGCCGAAGGCCGCGGCGTGGCCGGGGACATGGCGAGCGCCGCCCGGTGGTACGAGAAGGCGGCCGAGCACGGGCTCGCGCCGGCGCAATACCGCCTCGGCAGCTTCTACGAGAAGGGCATCGGCGTCGCCCGCGATGTCGCCAAGGCCAGGCACTGGTACCAGCAGGCGGCCGAGCGCGGCAACGCCAGCGCCATGCACAACCTTGCCGTGCTGCACGCCATGGGCGCGGACGGCAAGACCGACAACGACGCGGCCGCGCGCTGGTTCCTGCGCGCCGCCGAGCTCGGGGTGCGCGACAGCCAGTTCAATCTCGGCATCCTGTCGGCCAAGGGCGTGGGCGTGCAGCAGAACCTGCTGGAGGCCTACAAGTGGTTCGCCCTCGTCGCCAAGGCCGGCGACAAGGACGCGGCCGAGAAGCGCGACGAGATCGCCAAGGCGCTGCGGCCCGAGCAGCTGGAGACCGCGCGCGCGGCGGCCGAGCTGTGGCGGGCCAGGGAGCTCGACACCGAGGCCAACACGGTCGAGATCCCGGAAAGCTGGGGCGAGAGCCAGGGCACGACGGCCGGCGTCGACATGCGCGCAGCCGTTCGCAACATCCAGCAGATCCTCAACAGGAACGGCTACCAGGCCGGGACGGAGGACGGGCTGATGGGGCAGAAGACCAAGACCGCCATCGCCGCCTTCCAGAAGGACAACGGCATGGCGGCGACCGGCGAGGTCGACGAGGCGCTGGTGCGCGCGCTGCTCGAGAAGCGCTGAGGCAGGAGCGGCGCGGGAAGCGCGCCGCGAAAGCCGGCGGCATCGGCCCGATGCGCCCGCGGTTTGACTTCGCGGGCGCGTCGTCGCAAGAACGAATTGCCGTTCCGGCACGCCTGCGATGGTGCGGGCGCCGCCGGGAGCGGACGCGAGCAGTCGGGTTCTGACGGTGGGCATCTATCTGCCGATCGCTGAGATGTCGGTCAACATCGCCGTGCTCCTGGCGATGGGGGCTGCGGTCGGCTTTCTTTCGGGCATGTTCGGCGTCGGCGGCGGCTTCCTCATCACGCCGCTGCTGATCTTCTACAACATCCCGCCGGCCATCGCCGTCGCCACCGGCGCCAACCAGGTGGTGGCCTCGTCCACCTCGGGCGCGCTGGCGCATTTCAAGAAGGGCACCATCGACTTCAAGCTGGGCACGGTGCTGCTGATAGGCGGCGTCTTCGGATCGTCGCTCGGCGTGTGGGTGTTCTCGCTCCTGCGCAGCGTCGGCCAGCTCGACCTGTTCGTGTCGCTGCTCTACGTGGCGCTGCTCGGCACGGTCGGCGGCCTGATGCTGGTGGAAAGCGTCAACGCCATGCGCCGCACCGCCGGCGGGCAGCCGCCGTCGCTGCGCCGGCCGGGACAGCACAACTGGGTGCACCGCCTGCCGCTCAAGATGCGGTTCCGCACGTCGAAGCTGTTCGTCAGCGTCATCCCGGTGCTCGGGCTCGGCGCCATCATCGGCTTCCTCGCCTCGATCATGGGCGTGGGCGGCGGCTTCATCATGGTGCCGGCGCTGATCTATCTGCTCAAGGTGCCGACCAACGTCGTCGTCGGCACCTCGCTCTACCAGATCGTCTTCACCGGCGCCTACACCACCATCGTGCACTCGACCACCAACCAGACCGTCGACATCGTGCTCGCCTTCCTGCTGATGGTGGGCGGGGTGGCGGGCGCGCAATACGGGGCCAAGGCCGGCCAGCGGCTGCGCGGCGAGCAGCTTCGCGCGCTGCTGGCCCTGCTCGTGCTGGCGGTGGCGGTGCGGCTGGCCTTCGACCTCTTCGTGCCGCCGGCCTCGATCTATTCGCTCACCTCCCCGTCGGGGATATGAGCGATGCCGTTTCCCTGCCTCGCCTTCCTGCTTGCGCTGCCCGCCTTCCTGGCCGCGACCGCCGCGCAGGCGCAGGCCCCGGAGAACCCGAACCCGGAAACCATCCAGATCGGGCTTTCCACCGACCGCGTCTTCATCACCTCCGACTTCGCCGGCGCGGACCTGACCATCTTCGGCGCGCTCGACTTCGCCGATCCGCTGCTCGCGCGCCAGGGCCGCTACGACGTGATCGTGGTGCTGGAAGGGCCGGCCCGGCCGGTCGTCGTGCGCCGCAAGAGCCGGGTGCTGGGCGTGTGGATCAACACCTGGTCGGAGACCTTCGTCAACGTGCCGATGTCCTATTCGGTCGCCACCACGCGCGTGTGGCAGGACATGGCCACGCCCGACAGCTACCGCCAGATGGCGCTCGGCGCGGACAATATCGCGCTGATCCCCCAGAACCGCGAGGGCGACCCCGCCACGCTCGCCGAGTTCACCGCCGCGCTGCGCGAGCGCAAGAAGGCGACCGGCCTCTACAGCGAGCGCATCGGCGGCGTGCAGTTCCTGTCGCAGAGCCTGTTCCGCGCCACGCTGCACCTTGCGCCCAACGTGCCGGTGGGCACGCACCGCGCGCGCGCCTTCCTGTTCAAGAACGGCACCTTCATCAAGGAAAGCTCGGCGCAGCTCGCCATCCTCAAGGCCGGCTTCGAGCAGCGGATGCATCGCGCCGCGCAGGAGCACGGCTTCCTCTACGGCCTGGCGGCGGTGGCGCTCGCCGTGCTGACGGGCTGGCTCGGCCGCCTCGTCTTCCGCCGCGACTGACTGACGGCGGCCGCCCCGCCCTTTTCCCGCAACCGCCCTACTGCGCCGGCAGGAGGCGGATGGCGTAGATGTCGACCGACCTGCCGCCGCCCTCGATGTCGGGATGGACGGCGATGGTGCCGCCCGAGCCCGGCCGCGTGGCCGGCAGGTCGATCTCGAACAGGAACTCCTCGCGGGTGGCGCCGACGGCATAGCGCTTGCGGCCGCAGTCGCCCAGTTCGCCGAGGCTGCAATCGACCGATATCTGCGTGCCCTGCCCGTCCGGCGCCCGCGCCACGACGTTGAAGACGGCGCGCCCGCCGGCCGCCTGCTCCAGAATGCCCTGGCCGATGTCGAACAGCACCGGCGAGCCGGACGCGCCGGAGCGGATGCGGATGAACCGCTCGCCGTCGTCCTCCATCACCTCCGCCTGCGAATCGCCGGGAGCGGCGACCGTGGTCGGGTCGGCCGGGGTGAAGATGTCGATCCAGCCCTCCAGCGCGTCGGCGGCGCCGGGAATGCGCGGCGCGGCATCCCCGCCCGCCTGCGGCGGCTGCGGCCGGACGGGCCCCGGCCCGCCGGACCCGGCGAGCCACCACAGCGCGGCCGCGGCGCCGGCGACCAGCAGCAGGACGAGCAGGCCGGCAAGGCCGAAGCGCCGGCGCGGCCGCCGGCGGCGGCCTTCGCGAGGGGGAGCCTCGATGCCCCCGTCCGCCCCGCTGCCGGCCTTTCCCGGCCGACCGGCGGCGGCGGGCCGCCTCTCGCCGTCGAGGCTGGGGGCGAAGGCCAGCTCCTCGCGCCGTCCGCGGGCCGGGGCGGCCATCTCGGGGGCGACTTCGGGCGCGGCCACCTCGTCGGACGCCGCCATTTCCGGCGCGACGGCCGGGGCGGCCTGTCGCGGCGGCGGCGACGCCGGCTGGCGCGTTGCGGCCTCGGCCGGGCGCGCCGGCACGAACTCGGTCTCGATGGCGGTGATGGCGGCGAGCAGCGTCTCGCGCCGGCGCGCGGCGATCGCCTCCGTCATGTTCGGGCTGGCCTGGAGCGCGCGGTCGAGCGCGCCGAAAGCAGAACGATAGACCTTCTCGCGGAAGGCGCGGTCGCCCGGATCGCCCTTGGCGAAGGCGCTCCTTATCGCTTTCTCGATCGAATCCATCGGCTCCGCCGCACCATATGCCGTCGCACCATGGTTAGCCGCACCGGCCCGCGCAATCAATCGCGTCCGTGGGCGGCATCGCAATCCATTCATGATTTCGGACGGGCATCCCTTTCCGGCCCGCGCGCGCCTGAAGCCCGGCCTTTTTCACGCCGGCCTTTTCCCGCTCCGCTTCCTGCCCAATCCCGCTCTCTTTCGAGCCGCGCCCGCCCAGCGCCGCGCCTCCCCGGGCCCGCGCCCGATTCTTCCCCCAGTTCTTCCCCTTCCCATTCTTCCCAAGGCCGTATTCCTCTTTTCTTTTCGGCCCGATGGTCTAGAAGGTGACGTTTTCGTAAACGTCAATCAGGGGAAACGCACAGATGGCGCTGCCGGACATCTTGAAAGACAGGCTTCGCATTCCGGTGGTGGGCTCGCCGCTGTTCATCATCTCGCATCCGCCGCTGGTGCTGGCCCAGTGCAAGGCCGGCATCGTCGGCTCCTTCCCGGCGCTCAACGCAAGGCCGCAGTCGCAGCTCGACGAGTGGCTGGCCGAGATCACCGAGACGCTTTCCGCCCACGATGCCGCCAACCCGGCGCGCAAGGCCGCGCCCTTCGCCGTCAACCAGATCGTGCACAAGTCGAACGGACGGCTGGAGCAGGATCTGGCGCTGTGCGTCAAATACAAGGTGCCGATCGTCATCACCTCGCTCGGCGCGGTGCCCGAGGTCAACGAGGCGGTCCATTCCTATGGCGGCATCGTGCTGCACGACATCATCCACGACCGCCACGCCCGCAAGGCCATCGAGAAGGGCGCCGACGGGCTGATCGCGGTGGCGGCCGGCGCGGGCGGCCATGCCGGCACGCTGTCGCCCTTCGCGCTCACCCAGGAGATCCGCCAGTGGTTCGACGGGCCGCTCCTGCTTTCGGGCGCCATCGCCACCGGCGGGGCCGTGCTCGCCGCGCAGGCCATGGGCGCCGACCTCGCCTATATCGGCTCGCCCTTCATCGCCACCACCGAGGCGCGCGCGTCCGACGCCTACAAGCGGATGATCGTCGATTCGAAGGCCGCCGACATCGTCTATTCCAACCTGTTCACCGGCGTCCACGGCAACTACCTCAAGGGCTCGATCCTCGCCACGGGCATGGACCCCGAGAACCTGCCGGTGTCCGACCCGTCGAAGATGGATTTCGGCGGCGACAAGGGCAAGGCGTGGAAGGACATCTGGGGTTGCGGACAGGGCATCGGCGCGGTGACGGACATCGTCGGCGCGGCCGAGCGGGTCGAGCGGCTGGCAGCGGAATACGAGGCGGCAAGGCGGCGGCTGGCGCTGTAGCGCCGGTCTCCTTCCCCGGGCCGCCGGAGCGAGGCGGGAACGCGGGCGGCGCCCGCCTGCAACGGGGGCCCGCCTCCTTCCAACGACGACGGTCATCATCCGTCGAACAAACGACGACCGCCCCCCTGCCGGGCAAACGACGACGGCCGCCGCCCGTCGGGCAGCGGCCGCCTCCGGCTCCCCCCTGTTCGCCCGCCCCCGGAGGCTTGTCGCCGCCTCCTTCCGGGATCGCGCTTCGGCTTCCCGCGGGGCCGCGCCTTCTCAGGCCCTTCTGTTCTGCCGGTTCTCGATCAGGTCCTCGACCACGGTGGGATCGGCGAGGGTGGAGGTGTCGCCGAGCGCGCCGAAATCGTCCTCGGCGATCTTGCGCAGGATGCGGCGCATGATCTTGCCCGAGCGCGTCTTGGGCAGGCCCGGCGCGAACTGGATCAGGTCGGGCGCGGCGATCGGGCCGATCTCCTTGCGCACATGCGCCACCAGCTCCTTGCGCAGCGCCTCCGAGCCCTCCTCGCCCGCCATCAGCGTGACGTAGCAGTAGATGCCCTGGCCCTTGAGGTCGTGCGGGTAGCCGACCACGGCCGCCTCCGACACCTTCTCGTGCGCGACCAGCGCCGACTCCACCTCGGCCGTGCCCATGCGGTGGCCCGACACGTTGATGACGTCGTCCACCCGGCCGGTGATCCAGTAGTAGCCGTCGGCGTCGCGGCGGCAGCCGTCGCCGGTGAAGTAGCGGCCCGGATAGGTCGAGAAATAGGTCTGGATGAAGCGCTCGTGGTCGCCGTAGACCGTGCGCATCATGCCCGGCCACGGCTCGGCGATGCACAGATTGCCCGAGCCCTCGCCCTCGACGACGTTGCCCTCGTTGTCGACGATCTGCGGCACCACGCCGAAGAAGGGCAGCGTCGCCGAGCCGGGCTTGAGGTCCCACGCGCCGGCGAGCGGCGTGATCAGGATGCCGCCGTTCTCGGTCTGCCACCAGGTGTCGACGATCGGGCAGCGGGCGTCGCCGACCACGTTGAAGTACCACTCCCAAGCTTCCGGGTTGATCGGCTCGCCGACCGAGCCCAGGATGCGCAGCGAAGCGCGCGAGGCCTTCCTCACCCACTCGTCGCCCGCGCCCATCAGCGCGCGGATCGCCGTCGGCGCGGTGTAGAAGATCGAGACCCTGTGCTTGTCGATCACCTCCCAGAAGCGCGACGGCGTCGGATAGTTCGGCACGCCCTCGAACATCAGCGTGGGCGCGCCGTTGGCCAGCGGGCCGTAGAGGATGTAGCTGTGGCCGGTCACCCAGCCGACGTCGGCCGTGCACCAGTAGATCTCGCCGTCGCGGTAGTCGAACACGTACTGGTGCGTCATCGCCACATGGACGAGATAGCCGCCGGTGGTGTGCAGCACGCCCTTGGGCTTGCCGGTGGAGCCGGAGGTGTAGAGGATGAACAGCGGGTCCTCCGCCTTCATCGGCTCGGCCGGGCAGTCGGCGGAGACGCCCGCCGCCTCCTCCTCCATCCAGAAGTCGCGACCCGGCGCCCAGCCGATCTTGCCGCCGGTGCGGCGCACGACCAGCACCGTCCTGACCATGACGTGGTGGCGCGCGGCGATGTCGATCGCCTTGTCGGTGTTGTCCTTGAGCGGGATCGAGCGGCCGCCGCGCACGCCCTCGTCGGCGGTGATGACGAAGGTGGATTCGGCATCGACGATGCGGCCGGCGAGCGAATCGGGCGAGAAGCCGCCGAACACCACCGAATGAACCGCGCCGATGCGGGTGCAGGCCAGCATCGCATAGGCGGCTTCCGGGATCATCGGCATGTAGATCGTGACCCGGTCGCCCTTCCCGACCCCGTGCTTCTTCAGCACGTTGGCGAAGCGGCAGACATGGCCGTGCAGCTCGCGATAGGTGATGTGCCGGTCCTGGGAGGGATCGTCGCCCTCCCAGATGATGGCGACCTGGTCGCCGCGCGTGTCGAGGTGACGGTCGATGCAGTTGTGCGAGACGTTCAGCTCGCCGTCCTCGAACCATCTGATCGAGACGTCGCCGTCGAAGGAAGCGTTCTTCACCTTCGTGTAGGGCTTGAACCAGTCGAGCCGCCTGCCGTGCTCCCCCCAGAAGCCGTCCGGGTCCGAAACCGAGCGCGCATACCAGGCGCGGTAGGTCTCGAGGTCGATTTGCGTGTCCGAACGCCAGCTTTCCTGAACACGGTGAACACGAGTGTCTGACATTACTTCACTTCCTCCTTCGCGGCGCCTCCCGCAGGCACACGCGATCATATTGCGAGGTATTCGTTCCTCAATTGCGGGTTGTCGAGCAGCTCCTTCGCCGTGCCGGTGAACACGATCTGCCCCGTATCCATGATGACGGCCCGGTCGGAAAGACGCAATGCCGCAACGGCATTCTGCTCCACGATAATCGTCGTGATGCCGCGCTCCTTGATCGAGTAGACGATGCGCTCGATCTCCTGGACGATGACGGGCGCGAGGCCCTCGTAGGGCTCGTCGAGCAGGAGCAGCTTGACCTCGCGCGCCAGCGCCCGGGCCACCGCCAGCATCTGCTGCTCGCCGCCCGACAGCGTCACCGCCTCCTGCTTGCGCCGCTCGGCCAGGCGCGGGAAATGCTCGTAGAGCTCGTCCACCGACATGCCGTGCCCCGGCGCGACCTGCGCCAGGACGAGGTTCTCCTCGACGCTCATGCCGGGGATGATGCGCCGGTCCTCGGGCACGAGCTGGATGCCGGCGCGCGAGGCCTGCCACGACTTCTGGGTGTGGAGCGGCGCGCCCTCGAGCCAGATCTCGCCGCCGCGCAGCTCGGGATTGTCCATGCGCGCGATGGTGCGCAGCGTCGAGGTCTTGCCGGCGCCGTTGCGGCCGAGCAGCGCCAGGATCTCGCCCTTGCGCACGTCGAGGCTGACGCCCTGGACGATGTAGCTCTCACCGTAATAGGCGTGGACGTCGCGGACCGAGAAGAACGTCTTGGCCGGATCGTCGCCGATGATCGGGGTGGCTGCTGCTTCGCGATTTGCTGTGATGGCGTTCATTCCACACTCCCACCGAGATAGGCTTCCTGCACACGCGGGTCTTCCTTGATCTGCTGCGGCAGGCCCGAGGCGATGATGCGCCCCTGCGCCAGCACGGAGATCTTGTCGGCCAGCGAGAACACGACGTGCATATCGTGCTCGATGATGACCTTGGTCATGCCGCCGGACTTGATCTTCTTGAGCAGCTCGATCGTGGTGTTGGTGTCGTGGCGGCTCATGCCCGCGGTCGGCTCGTCGAGCAGCAGCAGCCGCGGCCGCTGGATCAGGCACATGGCCAGCTCCAGCCGGCGCTTGTCGCCGCGCGACAGCGAGCCGGCATGGTCCTGGCGCCGGCCTATCAGGCCGATGTCGCTCAGGATGCTCTCGGCCTCGTCGCGGACCTCGGCCTCGGAGTCGACCGAGCGCAGCATGTTGATCCTGAAGGCGCCGTCGCGGCGGGCGAAGGCCGGCGTCATCACGTTCTGGAGCACCGACAGGTCGGCGAAGATCTCCGGCGTCTGGAACACGCGCGAGATGCCGAGCTGGTTGATCTCGTAAGGGGCCTTGCCGGTGAGCACGGTGCCGTCGAAGACGACGGTGCCGCTGGTCGGCGGGATGCGGCCGATGATGACGTTGAGCAGCGTCGACTTGCCGGCGCCGTTGGGACCGATGATGGCGTGCGTCTTTCCTTCCTCGACCTGCAGGTCGATGTCGGACAGGGCCCGCAGGCCGCCGAAATTCTTGTGCACGTCGGCGGCGTGAAGGACGATGTTGGGGACGGGCTGGTTCATGGCGCGATGTCCTATTCGGCCGGTTGCGGCGAGGTCGCCTTGCCGCGCTGCCCGCCGCCGCGGAAGCGGGCGACGAGGCGCTGGACGCCCTCGACGATGCCGCCGGGCAGGAAGACGACGATCAGCACGAACAGCAGGCCCAGCGTCAGGTGCCAGCCCTCGCCGACGAACTTCGACAGCACCGTGACGAAGAAGGACTGCACGCCGTCGGGCAGGAACGAGAGGAAGGAGTTGAGCATGTTCGTGTTGATGGCGGAGAAGATGTTCTCGAAGTACTTGATGAGCCAGGCGCCGACGACCGGCCCGAACAGGGTGCCGACGCCGCCGAGAATGGTCATGAGCACGACGTTGCCGGATTCGGTCCACTTCATGCGCTCGGCGCCGGCCAGCGGGTCGGTGATCGACAAGAGCGCCCCGGCGAGCCCGGCGAACATGCCGGAGATGACGAAGGCGGCGAGCGTGTAGGGCTTGGTGTTGAAGCCGGTGTAGTTCATGCGCGTCTGGTTCGACTTGATGCCGCGCAGCGCCAGGCCGAAGGGCGAGGCGAAGATCTTCTGCGACACGTAGAAGCACAGGATCAGCAGCACCGCGCACAGGTAGAAGCCGCCATAGCCGCCGAGCGCGTTGCCGATCAGCGTCGGCTGCGGCAGGCCGGCGAGGTTCATCTGCGCGCCGAAGATCTGGTCGACGTAGCGCGGATCGCCGCGCGCCAGCAGCAGGCCGGTCTCGCCGTTGGTGATCGGGGTGAGCACCGAATAGGCGAGGCTGTAGCTCATCTGCGCGAAGGCCAGCGTCAGGATCGAGAAGTAGATGCCGGTGCGGCGCAGGCTGAAATAGCCGATGACGAGCGCGAACACCCCCGCCACGATGACGGCGAACACCATCGCCGGCAGGATGTCCATGGTGAGCAGCTTGAACGACCACACCGTGGTGTAGGAGCCGACGCCGAGGAAGGCGGCGTGGCCGAACGACAGGTAGCCAGTCAGGCCGAACAGGATGTTGAAGCCGATGGCGAAGATCGCGTAGATCGCGAACTTCTGCATGAGGCCGGGATAGGCGGCGCCGAAGGGCGACAGCCAGATCGGCATCGTCAGCACCACGGCGGCGAAGACCACCAGCGAGACGAGGTCCTTGCGCGAAAGTGACAGCATGGCGGATCAGCTCTCCATGACACCGCGCCGTCCCATCAGGCCGCGCGGACGCACGAGCAGGATGACGACTGCAACGAGGTAGATGATGACCTGGTCGATGCCGGGGATGAGCGACTTCACCTCCGTCATCGACGCAAAGGACTGCAGGATGCCGAGCAGGAAGCCGGCGACCACGGCGCCGGGCAGCGAGCCCATGCCGCCGACGACGACCACCACGAAGCTCAGCACCAGGAAGTCCATGCCCAGGTGGTAGTTGGGCGGCAGCAGCGGCGTGTACATGACGCCGGCCACGCCCGCGACCACGGCGGCCAGGCCGAAGACGATGGTGAAGCGGCGGTCGATGTCGATGCCCATCAGGCCGACGGTCTCGCGGTCGGCCATGCCGGCGCGCACGACCATGCCGAAGGTGGTGAACTGCAGGAAGGCGAAGACGCCGCCGATGACCAGAAGCGAGAAGGCGAGATAGACCAGGCGCCACCACGGATAGGTCAGGGCGTGGACCTCCATGCCCAGCCACGCGCCGATGTCGGCGGCGCCGCGCAGGTCGGTCGGAATGGGCTGCGGCACCGGATTGGCGCCGAAGAAGCTCTTGACGATCTCCTGCAGCACGATGGCGAGGCCGAAGGTGACCAGGATCTGCTCGGCGTGGCTGCGCTTGTAGAAATGCTTGATCAGGCCGCGTTCGATGGCGATGCCGATGGCCAGCATGGCCGGCACGGCCAGCAGCAGCGAGATCGGCACCGAATAGTCGACCAGCACCGCGCCGAAGTCGCCGAACCAGTTCTGCACCAGCGGCGTGCGCACCTCGAGCGGCGTGCCCCAGGGCGACAGCTTCTCGGGGTCGATGGTGACGGTCTCGATGGTGATGAGATAGCGGAAGGTCACGGCGCAGAAACAGCCGAGCATGAACAGCGCGCCATGCGCGAAGTTCACGACGCCGAGCGTGCCGAAGACCAGTGTCAGCCCAAGGGCTATCAGCGCGTAGGCGCCGCCTTTATCCAGCCCGTTGAGCAACTGGGCCAAGAACGCATTCATCTCATGCTTCCTCTGATGCGGGTGGACGCCGTGGCGCCGGAAATGCGTCGCCTCCCGGCGGCGCCGGGGCCGCCGGGAGGCTGCGTCACATCAGCACTTGTTGGGCTCGTAGGGTCCGAGCTCGCCGCCGAAGATCGACGGATCGTAGGTGACCTCCTCGCGCGAGGTCGCGCCGATCACGTTGAGCACGTCGAAGCGGTTGGTCGGGTTCTCGTTGCCGCGCACGACCAGCACTTCCTTGAAGCACTGGTGGTCGGTGTCGCGGTAGAGCGTCGGGCCGTTGCCGGCGCCGTCGAACTCGAAGCCCTCCAGCGCCTTGATGACCTCGGGCGGATAGAAGGTGCCCGCGCGCTCCACGGCGTCGGCGTAGAGAAGGGTCTGGACGTAGCCGGTGTGGGCGGCCTGCGAGGGCGGCACGCCATAGGCCTCGCCATAGGACTTGGTGAAGGCCTTGGTGCCCTCGTCCTCCAGCGACCACTGCCAGTTGGAGGTGCCGATGATGCCCTTGACCGCCTCGCCGGCGCCCACGGCCATCAGCTCGGAGAACATCGGCACGACGATCTCGAAGTTCTTGCCGTTGGCCTGGCGGTCGCGCAGGCCGAACTGCACCGCCTGCGGCAGCGAGTTGACCATGTCGTGGCCGTAGTGGTTGAGGATGAGCACGTCGGCGCCCGAGTTCAGCACCGGCGTCAGGTACTGCGAGTAGTCGCCGAGGCCGAGCGGCGTGCGCACGGTCGCCACCGTCTCCCAGCCCAGCGCCTCGGTCGCGTTCTTGATCGACTCCTCCTGCGTCCAGCCCCAAGTGTAGTCGGCGGTCAGGTGGTAGGCGCGGCGGTCGGTGCCGTATTCCTTGGCCAGCACCGGCGCGATGGCGACGCCCGACTGGTAGGCGTTGAAGAAATGGCGGAAGCCGTAGCGGCGCTTGTCCTTGCCGGTGGTGTCGTTGGAGTGGGTCAGGCCGGCCATGTAGATGACGCCCATCTCCTGGCACAGCGCCTGCTGGGCGATCGCCTCGCCCGACGTCACCGAGCCGGTGACCATGATGGCGCCGTCGCGCTCGATCATGCGGCGGGCGCCGTCGCGGGCGGCGTCGGTGTTGGTCTGGGTGTCGCCGGTGACGTATTCGACCTTGCGGCCGAGCACGCCGTTGCCCTTGAGCGCCAGCGGCTTCAGCGTCTTGAGCATGCCGCCGTCGCCCTCGCCGTTGATGTGCTTGACGGCGAGCTCGTAGCCCTTCAGCTCGTCGAGCCCTTCCTCGGCGTAGGAGCCGGTCTGCGGCACGTTGAAGCCGAAGATGATCTTGCCCTTGCTCGGATCGTTGCAGAATTCCTGCGCCCAGGCGCCCCTGGTGAAGATCGTCGGCGTGCTGAGCGCGACAAGTCCCGCACCGGCTCCCTTGAGCACATTACGCCTGTTGAGTCTGAATCTGGTCATATCGTCTCCTCCACGCGACACGCCCTCCCGGCGCCGCATAAGGCAGACTGGCACAAAAAGTCACAACTGCAATATCCAATTGACATAAAAGGTGTTTTTTGTAAAAATCAAGCCATGTGTAAAGTTGTATCAGTAAACAATTTACAATGACGCCGGAGCCGCGATGAGCCGGGTGCGAACCCCGATCGGCGCCCGCATCAGGCGCAAGCGCATCGCCGCCGGCCTGTCGCAGGTGGCGCTGGCGCAGGCGCTCGGCATCTCGGCGAGCTATCTGAACCTCATCGAGAACAACAAGCGCGCCATCGGCGGCACGCTGCTCCTGCGCATCGGCGAGCGGCTCGGCATCGACCTCGAGCACCTGTCGGGCGACAGCGAGGCGCGCACCATCGGCGCCATCGGCGAGCTGATGAGCGACCCGGTGATGGGCGGCATCGAGATGGAGGCCGATTCGGTGCGCGACCTCGTCGCGCGCTTTCCCGAGGCCGGGGCGGCGCTCGCCCGCCTCTACCGCGCCTATGCCGACGCCACGGTCGAGATCGACGTGCTCCAGCACCGGCTGAAGTCCGACCCGCTGTTGTCGCAGCTTCTCCACCCCATCCTCAACCGCATCGCCGGCATCAAGTCGGGCGCCGAGATCCTGGAGGGCATCGCCGACCTGACCGAGGAGGAGCGCCGGCGCTTCATCACCACCATCAACGCCGAGGCGCGCGAGCTGGTGCCGTCGATGAAGAGCCTCGTCGACTATTTCGACCACGCGGCGGCGCGGCAGAAGCGCGTGTCGCCGATCAGCGAGCTGGACGAGGCGATCCTTTCCAACGGCAACCATTTCCCGGCGCTGGAGGACGCGGCCGCGGCGCTGCGCGCGGAGCTCGCGGGAAAGGGCAGGCTGGAGGAGGAGGCGATCGCGCAGGCGCTGGAGCGGCGCTTCGGCGTCGCCTGCCGCATCCGCGCGGCGCGCGAGCCTCGGCAGGAGGAGGCGCCGGACCCCTCGGCGCTCGCCTTCGAGGAGATCGCGCCGCAATCGACCCGCATCTTCCAGATGCTGCGCCGCTACGCCTCGCACGCGGCGGGCGACGTCGTCGAGGGCACGGCCGCGACCCTCGACCTGACCTCGGACGAGGCAAGGGCGCTCGCCCGCCGCGCGCTGTCTTCCTATGTCGCCGGCGCGATCATGATGCCCTATCGCGGCTTCCTCGCCATGGCCGAGGAGCGACGCTACGACATCGAGCTGATGAGCGAGCATCTGGGCGCCAGCTTCGAGCAGGTGGCGCACCGCCTCGTCACCCTGCGGCGCAAGGGCGAGGAGGGCGTGCCGTTCGGCTTCCTGCGCGCCGACCGCTCCGGCCGGCTGACCAAGCGGTTTCCGCTGCCGGGCCTCAGCATACCCGGCTTCGGCCATGGCTGCCTGCTGTGGCCGGTCTACACCGCCTTCTCCGAGCGGGGCGTGGTGCGGCAGCTTTCGGCGTTTCCCGGCGGCGGCCGCTTCCTGCTCGTCGCCAAGGCCGTGCCCAAGCATGTCACCGGCTTCCGCGAGCCGCCGCTGGTGTTCTCGATCATGCTGGCCTGCGACATCGTCCATGCCGACCGCACGGTCTACGGCCAGGGCCTCGACCTCGGCCAGCCGCCGGTCGAGGTGGGGCCGTCCTGCATGCTGTGCCCGCGCCTGACCTGCAGCCACAGGCAGGAGATTCCGGTCTAGGACCCGCACTCAAGAGGGATTCGGGATCAGGCCAGCGACGGCGGCGCGGCGGCGGGGTCGAGCACGCGGCGCACGGCGGCGACCACGTCGGTGTTGGCGTAGGGCTTGACGATGAAGCCGTCCGCCTTCAGGTCCTCGGCGGCGCGCCGGTCATATTGCTGGCCGCGCGCCGTCAGCATCAGCACCGAGGTGTCGCGCAGCGCCTCGTCGGCGCGCATCTCGCGCAGCACGTCGAGCCCGTCGCGCTTGGGAATCATGATGTCGAGCAGCATCATGCGCGGCCGGAACCTGTAGGCCGCCTCGAGCGCGGCCTCGCCGTCGCGGGCAAGCCCGACCGTCCAGCCGCACCGCTTGAGGATGAATTCCAGCGATTCCAGGATCGCAGGCTCGTCCTCCACAATCAGGATGTCCGTCATCGCGGCAGCCCCTCCCAAGGCCGTTTCGTCCGCATCGGTCCTTCAGAACCGTACCCCAGGCCAAAACGCCGGAAAAATCAAGTCCGGCGGCCGCTTCTATGCCGCGGGCTCCCGCGCCGCGCCGGCCAGGATCTCGTAGGAGCGCAGCCGCGCGCCGTGGTCGAAGATCTGCGCCGCCACCATCAGCTCGTCGGCCCGGGTGCGCTCGACGAAGGCTTGCAGGCCCCGGCGGACCGTCTCGCGCGAGCCGACGAGCGAGCAGGACAGCGCCTGGGCGAGCATCGCCCGCGCGCCCGGCTCCAGCGTCTCGCCATAGCCGGCGACGGGCGGCGGCAGCTTGCCGGGCCGGCCGGTGCGCAGGTTCACGAACGCCTGCTGCAGCGAGGAGAACAGGAGCCGCGCCTCCTCGTCGGTGTCGGCGGCGAAGACGTTCAGCCCCAGCATCGCATAGGGCCTGTCGAGATATCGGGACGGCTCGAAGCGGCTGCGGTAGACCTCGAGCGCCTCATCCATCTGCGCCGGGGCGAAATGCGAGGCGAAGGCGTAGGGAAGGCCGAGCATGGCGGCGAGCTGTGCGCCGTAGAGGCTGGAGCCGAGCACCCACACCGGCACCTTGAGCCCCGCGCCCGGCACGGCGCGCACGAGCTGGCCGGGCAGCTCCGGCTCGAAATAGGCGATCAGTTCGACGACGTCGTTGGGGAAGGAATCGACGTCGGCGTTCATGTTGCGCCTGAGCGCATGCGCCGTGCGCTGGTCGGTTCCCGGCGCGCGGCCGAGGCCAAGGTCGATGCGGCCGGGATGCAGCGCTTCCAGCGTGCCGAACGCCTCCGCCACCATCAGCGGCGCGTGGTTGGGCAGCATGATGCCGCCCGCCCCGACGCGGATGGTGGACGTGCCGGCCGCGACATGGGCGATGACCACGGCCGTGGCCGCGCTGGCGATGCCCGGCATGTTGTGATGCTCGGCAAGCCAGTAGCGGCGATAGCCGAGCCGCTCGGCGTGGCGGGCCAGATCGAGCGTGTCGGCGAGCGAGCGCGAGACGTCGCTGCCTTCGGGCACGGGCGAAAGGTCGAGGACGGAAAGCGGTATCATCGGCCCGGTATAGGCCACCGCTCGCGATCCACCAAGCGCAGCGGGATCGCTCACGCCCCGGCCGGTTCCGCCTCCCGCGCCGCCACCGCCTTCCTGACCTCGGGGGCGACCCTGGTGCCGTAGAGCTCGATCGCCTTCATCAGCCTGCCGTGATCCATGACGCCGATCGCCATCTGGAGGACGAAGCGGTCGAAGCCGAAAATCTCGTGGTTGGCGAGGATCTTGTCGACCACCTGCGCCGGGCTGCCGGCGAAGTTCGCGCCGAGCGGGCCGGCGGCCTCGGCGAAATGCGCCCTCGTCATCGCCGCGCCCCAGCCGCGCTCGCGGCCGATGCGGTTCATGACGTCGGCATGGGGCGCAAACGCCGTGTCGAGCGCCTCCTGGCTGGTCTCGGCGACGAAGCCGTGGACGTTGATCGAGGTCTTCAGCGCCGAGGGATCGCGGCCGAACTTCCTCGCCGCCTCGCGGTAGAGGGAAAACAGCGGCGCGAAGCGGTGCGGCTCGCCGCCGATGATGGCGAGCGCCAGCGGCAGGCCGAGCATGGCGGCGCGGCCGACCGACTGCGGCGTGCCGCCGACGGCGATCCAGATCGGCAGCCTGTCCTGCACCGGGCGCGGATAGACGCCGCGCCCCTCGATCCTTTGCGTGTGCTCGCCGCCCGGCCACGTCACGTGCTCGGCCTCGGCCAGCTTGATCAACAGGTCGAGCTTTTCGGCAAACAGCGTGTCGTAGTCCTCCAGCGCGTAGCCGAACAGCGGGAAGGATTCGATGAAGGAGCCGCGCCCGGCCATGATCTCGGCGCGGCCGCCGGTCAGGTTGTCGAGCGTGGCGAACTGCTGGAAGACGCGGATCGGGTCGTCCGAGGACAAGACCGAGACCGCGCTCGACAGGCGGATGGCCTTCGTGCGCGTCGCCGCGGCGGCCAGCGCCACCGCCGGCGCGGACACGGCGTAGTCGGGGCGGTGGTGCTCGCCGAGACCGAAGACGTCGAGGCCGAGCTGGTCGGCGAGCTCGATCTCCTCGACGAGGTTGTTCAGGCGCTCCTGCGGGCCGGTGATCCGGCCCGTGACCGGGTCCCTGCCGACATCGCCGAAGGTGTAGAGGCCGAGTTCCATGATGGCAGCTCCCGTTTCGTTGCGGGAGAGGTAGGCAAGGACGGCCCGTCCCGCCAGCCCCGCGGCGATGAACAGGGTGTCTACCGCCCCAGCACCATCGCCCAGTAGCGCTGGCCGTTGCCGTCGGAGGCATGGGCGAGGCCGTAGCGGGAAAAGCGCGGGTCGAGCATGTTGGCGCGGTGGCCGGGCGAGGCCATCCACATGGCGAACAGGCGCTGCGGCTCCATGCGGCCATGCGCGAGGTTCTCGGCCGCCGGCGCGGCGACGCCGGCGCTGCGCATCCGCGTCGCGAAGTCGCGGCCGAACCCCGTGGTGTGCTCCATCTTGCCCGAGCGGGCCATGTAGGCGGCCTGGCTGATCGCCGCCTTCTCCAGCGTGCGGTCGGGCGACAGCGGCGGCAGGCCGGCGGCGGCGCGGATCTGCGACACATGCGCCACGGCGGCGCCGGACGCGCCCGCGCCCTCGCGCCCGGCCCCGCCGGTCTGGCAGGCGGCGAGCGCCAGCGCGGCAAGCAGGGCGGCAAGGCGAAGGATGTTTGCCGGGATCGATCCAGTCATGGGAGCCCAGGCCGGATTTCGGCGCGCATCCGTCAAGCCGTCCCGCGGCATTCCGGGCGGCATGGTCATTCCTCCTCGTCGACCACGTGCAGCCGCAGCCGCCCGGCCGGCGCGGCGGCGACCCGGCGGGCGGGCTCGTCGCGCCCGGCGGCGGCCTCTCCCGCATCCGCGCCCCCGGGCGCGCCGAGCTCCAGCGCCTCGATCTTGGCGCCGCGCTTCGTCACCTTGTCGGTCGAGGTCAGGATCATGTCGATGTCGCGATTGGCCTGCGAGAAATGCGCCTGAAGCTTGCGCACCCGGTCGTCGAGGCGGCCGACATCCTCCATCAGCCGCACCACTTCGTGCTGGATCAGATGCGCCTGCTCGCGCATCCTGGCATCCTTCAGCACCGCCTGGATCACCTGGATCGACAGCATCAAAAGCGACGGCGAGACGATGACGATGCGCGCGCGGTGCGCCTTCTGCACCAGCCCCTCGAAATCCTCGTGGATGCCGGCGAAGATCGATTCGGACGGCACGAACAGGAAGGCGGTGTCCTGCGTCTCGCCCTGGATCAGGTACTTGTCGGCGATGGCCCTGATATGCACCTCGACGTCGCGGCGGAACGCCTGCGCCGCGTAGCGCTGGCCTTCCGCATTGTCGGCCTCGGCCGCCGCGCGCATCGCGCTCCACGATTCGAGCGGAAACTTGGCGTCGATGACGAGGTCGGGCGCGCCGTTCGGCATCCTGACGAGGCAGTCCGGCCGGTTGCCGTTCGACAGCGTCGCCTGGAACTCGTAGGCGCCCTTGGGCAGGCCGTCGGCGACGATCGCCTCCATGCGGCTCTGGCCGAAGGCGCCGCGCGTCTGCTTGTTGGACAGGATCTGCTGGAGCTGCACCACCTGCCCGGCGAGCGACTGGATGTTGGACTGGGCGCTGTCGATGACGGCGAGCCGCTCCTGCAACTTCGCCAGGTTCTCGTGCGTCGAGCGCGTCTGCTCGGTGAGCGACTGGCCGAGCCGCGAGGTCATGCCGTCGAGGCGCTCGCCTATGGCCTTCGTCAGCTCCGCCTGCCGGCTGCCGAACACATCCGCCAGCGCGCCCATGCGGCCCTGCATCTCCGCCTGCGCCCGGGCGATCTCGGCCATGCGCGCCTCGGCCTCCCGCGCGCGCTCGGCCGCCTCGACGGCCGCCCGGGCCCGCGCCCCGCCCGCCCGCCACAGGGCTAGCGCAAGCACGAGCACGGCCAGCAGCGCCACGCCGCCCGCCGCGGCGAGGGCCTGGCCGAGCGTGACCGCGCCGGCGCCGAGCCGCGCGACGGGAAGCGAAAGCAGCGGGTAAAGATCGTCCATCGGGACAGGATAGGCGATTCGCCCGCGCCGCATAAGACCAAAAGGTGAACAAGGTTGCCGAAGCCCCGCGAAAGCCGTTGACGCGCCGGGGCGGCGCGATTACCTGACGGGGCATGATACGACCGCTCGTCATCCTTCCCGATCCCGTGCTGCGCCAGGTCTCCAGGCCGGTGGAGCGCGTCGACGACGACCTGCGCCGGCTGGCCGACGACATGCTGGAGACGATGTACGACGCGCCCGGCATCGGGCTGGCGGCGATCCAGATCGGCGTGCCGCTGAGGCTCCTGGTCATCGACCTCGCCAAGGAGGACCAGCCGAAGGAGCCGCAGGTCATCGTCAACCCGCAGATCGTCGCCCATGGCGACGCGGCTTCCGTCTACGAGGAAGGGTGCCTGTCGATCCCGGAATATTACGCCGAGGTCGAGCGGCCGGCGACGGTGACGGTCGCCTGTCTCGACCGCGACGGCAAGGAGCGGACCATCGAGGCCGACGGGCTGATGGCCACCTGCCTGCAGCACGAGATCGACCATCTCAACGGCGTGCTGTTCATCGACCACATCTCCAAGCTCAAGCGCGACATGGTGGTGCGCAAGTTCAGGAAGCTGGCCAGGGACAAGGCCGCCGACAGGACCCCCGGCCGGCTTGCGGTCTAGGGTGGGCCGGATGGCCCTGCGCGTCATCTTCATGGGCACGCCGGAGTTCTCGGCCGCCACGCTGCGCGCGCTGGCGAGGGCCGGGCACGACATCGCCGCCGTCTACTGCCAGCCGCCGCGTCCAGCCGGCCGGCGCGGGCTGGAGCTGACGAGATCGCCGGTGCATCTGGCCGCCGAGGAGCTGGGCATCGAGGTGCGCACGCCGCGCTCGCTGAAGGGCAAGGACGAGCAGGCCGCCTTCCGTGCCCTCGACGCCGACGTCGCCGTCGTCGTCGCCTACGGCCTTTTGCTGCCGAAGGAGATTCTCGAAGGCACGCGGCTCGGCGCCTATAACGGCCACGCCTCGCTCTTGCCGCGCTGGCGGGGCGCCGCCCCCATCCAGCGCGCCATCATGGCGGGCGACGCCGAGACCGGCATGATGGTGATGAAGATGGACGAGGGGCTGGACACCGGCCCCGTCGCCATGACGGAGCGCGTGGCGATCTCCCCCGACATGACGGCGGGCGAGCTGCACGATACGCTGATGGAGACGGGCGCGGCGCTGATGGTGCGCGCGCTCGATGCCCTCGAAAGGGGCGAGCTGCGGCTTTCGCCCCAGGACGAGGACGGCGCGACCTACGCCAGGAAGATTTCCAAGGAGGAAAGCCGCATCGACTGGTCGGCGCCGGCGGACGAGGTCCACAACCGCATCCGCGGCCTGTCGCCCTTCCCCGGCGCGTGGTGCGAGATGGCGGCGGGCGGCAGGGCCGAGCGGGTCAAGCTGCTGCGCTCGACGCTTGCAGATGGCAGCGGCCGGCCGGGCGAGATCCTCGACGACGCGCTCGCCGTCGCCTGCGGCGAAGGCGCGGTGCGGCTCACCGAAGTGCAGCGCGCCGGCGGCAGGGCGATGGGCGCGCGGGAGTTCCTGCGCGGCGCCAAGCTCGGCAAGGGGGATTTCCTGTCGTGAACGCCCCGATCTAGCCATGCCGCGCTACCGCCTCGACATCGAATATGACGGCCGCTTCTATGCCGGCTGGCAGCGGCAGGCGGACCTGCCGACGGTACAGGAAGCGATCGAGAAGGCGGTGCTGGCCTTCACCGGCGAGACCGTGACGATCCGCGGCGCCGGCCGCACCGACGCGGGCGTCCACGCCACCGGACAGGTGGCCCATGTCGATCTTTCCCGCGAGTGGCAGGCCGACAAGGTGCAGGGCGCGCTCAACGCGCATCTTTCGCTCGCCGGCGAGCATGTCGCCGTGCTCGCCGCCGCCCGCGCGGCCGAGGGTTTCGACGCCCGCTTCTCGGCGAGGGCCCGGCACTATCTCTACGTCATCCTCAACCGGCGCGCGCCGGCGGCGCTGCTGCGCGGCAACGTCTGGCACGTGCCGAAGGCGCTCGACGCGCGCGCCATGCACGCGGCGGCGCAGCGGCTCCTCGGCAAGCACGACTTCACCACCTTCCGCTCGGCCCAGTGCCAGTCGGACAGCCCGGTCAAGACGCTCGACCGGCTCGACGTGACGCAGGCCGGCGACCTGATCGAGATCCGCGCCTCCGCGCGCTCGTTCCTGCACAACCAGGTGCGCTCGATGGTCGGCTCGCTGAAGCGGGTCGGTGAAGGCGGCTGGAGCGCCGACGACCTCGAGGCGGCGCTGAAGGCCGCCGACCGCGCCCGCTGCGGCCAGGTCGCCCCGCCCGACGGGCTCTATCTGGTCAAGGTCGACTACTGAAGCGGGCCGATGCGCAGGATGTCCTGAAGCGCGAACAGCGTCAGCAGCGAGGCCACCAGCATGAAGGCGAACACGGCCGTCGCCGTCGCCAGCCCCTTCTCGAGGGCGGCGTCGGTCAGCCGCCAGTAGAGCACCAGCGTGGCGATGAAGACGGCGACGGAAAGGCCGACGGCGAGATCGTCCGCCCCGGGCACGAACAGGCGCATCAGCGACACCGGCAGCGTTATCCAGGCGAAGATGGCCGAGCCCCAGTTGCTGGCCACGACATAGTGGACGAAGCGATGGCGGATGTCGGCATAGGGGGCGACCGCCGCCAGCGCCGCGAGCGGCAGCACCCAGGCACCGAGATCGGCCAGCGCCAGCCGCACCAGCATCGAGAGCCTGAGGCCGAAGCTTGCGTCCGCGCCGGCGAGATCGCCGGCCAGCGGCACCCAGCTCGCCAGCATCGCCGGCCCCGCCACCACGATGGCGAAGAACGAGTTCCAGAAGCCGTCGAGCGACAGGTCGAGCAGGCGCAGGCCGTCGCGCTTGCCGATCATCATGCGCCATGCGCCGAGAAGCTGGCGGAAGATGTCCTCGGCCGGCGGCATCTCAGCCGAACCAGTCCTCGAGGAAGCGCCGGTAGACGCGCGTCAGCGCCTCGAGATCGTCGAGCGCGACGCGCTCGTCGACCATGTGCATGGTCTGGCCGACCAGCCCGAACTCCACCACCGGGCAGTAGTCCTTGATGAAGCGGGCATCCGATGTGCCGCCCGAGGTCGAGAGCGCGGGCGCGCGGCCCGTCACCGCCCGGATGGCCGCGGCCAGGCCCGACACCAGCTTCTCGTCGCGGGTGAGGAAGACCGGGCTCGGCCGGTCGCGCCAGACCAGCTCGAAGGAGACGCCGTCCTTGCGCCCGGGGCGAAGCTTTGCCCTTTCGGCGGCGCAGTCGAGCCGGTTGTGGATCTCGGCCTGGAGCGATTCGACCGTCCAGCCGTCGTTGAAGCGCACGTTGAAGGTCGCGGTCGCCCTGGCGGGAATGACATTGGTGGCGCAGTTGCCGACATCGACGGTGGTGACTTCCAGGTTGGACGGCTGGAAATCCTGCGTCCCCGCATCGAGCGCCGGGTGCATCAGCGCGTCGAGAAGCGCGACCAGCCCGCGCACCGGGTTGTCGGCCAGATGCGGATAGGCGACGTGGCCCTGCCTGCCGCGCACGACGATGTCGCCGGTGAGCGAGCCGCGCCGGCCGATCTTGATCGTGTCGCCGAGCGCCTGCGGGTTGGTCGGCTCGCCGACGAGGGCCGCGTCCCAGCGCTCTCCGCGCGCGGCCGCCCATTCGAGCAGCTTGACCGTGCCGTTGATCGAGGGGCCTTCCTCGTCGCCGGCGATCAGCAGCGACACCGAGCCCTTCGGCGCGCCCCGCGCCTCGACATGGCGGGCGAGCGCGGCGACGAAGCAGGCGATGCCGCCCTTCATGTCGACCGCGCCGCGCCCGTACATGAAGCCGTCGGCGACATGGGCGGAAAAGGGCGGGTGCGTCCAGTCCGCCTCGTCGCCCGGCGGCACCACGTCGGTGTGGCCGGCGAACATCAGATGCGGGCCGCCGCTTCCCAGGCGGGCATAGAGGTTCTCGACGTCCGGCGTGCCGTCCTCGCGAAAGACCGGCCGCTCGACGGAAAAGCCCAGCGGCGCGACCATCGCCTCGAGCGCGGAAAGCGCGCCGCCTTCGGCCGGCGTGACCGAGGGGCAGCGGATCAGGGCGGCGAGGTTTCGTGCGGGGTCCGTCGGCAGGCTCATGACAGGCAAGGCATAGTCCAAACCCGTGCGCGTGTCACCGGGCAGGCGCGGCCTTCGCTGATGCCACGCGCCCGCGCGCTTCGCGGCCGCCTATTTCGGCGCGTTGGAGCGCTGGCCGTATTTGTTGGGGCCGGGCGTGCCGGGGATCAGGCACAAGGCGAGATAGGCGATCAGGCCCGCGAACATGAACAGCAGCGCGAAGAAGCCGGAGCGGCCGAAATCGTGGATGCGCTTGGCGGCAAGCGCGATATGGGCGAGCTGGCCGAGCAGGAAGACGGCGCTTTGCAGGTTGGTCATCGGCGACAGAACCAGCGTCTGCGCCGGGTCGAAATCGCCGTTGGCCAGCGTGCCGAGCACCGGCTGGAGATAGCGGTAGACGATGAACACCTGAACGGTGAAGACGAACAGCCCGGCCAGCGCATAGACGCTGCGGTCTATGCGCCCGGAAAAGCCGAAGAACAGCCAGGCCATCTGCGCCATGTGGAACGTCCGCTTCCTTCGCCTTCGCCCGCCCGCTCAGTCGCGCAGCAGCTCGTTGATCGAGGTCTTGGAGCGCGTCTTCTCGTCGACCTTCTTGACGATGACGGCGCAATAAAGGCTCGGCCCCCAGTTCTCGCCCGGCACGTTCTTGCCGGGCATGGTCCCGGCGACGACCACCGAATAGGGCGGGACCTCGCCGTAGAAGACCTCGCCGGTGTCGCGGTCGACGATCTTGGTCGACTTGCCGATGAACACGCCCATGCCCAGCACCGAGCCCTCGCGCACGATGCAGCCCTCCACCACCTCGGAGCGCGCGCCGATGAAGCAGTTGTCCTCGATGATGGTCGGGCCGGCCTGCATCGGCTCCAGCACGCCGCCGATGCCGACGCCGCCGGACAGGTGCACGTTCCTGCCGATCTGGGCGCAGGAGCCGACCGTCGCCCAGGTGTCGACCATGGTGCCCTCGCCGACATGGGCGCCGAGATTGACGAAGGACGGCATCAGCACCGCGCCGGGCGCGATATAGGCCGAATGGCGCACCACGCAGTTGGGCACGGCGCGGAAGCCGGCGCGCTCGAACTCGTTGGCCGACCAGCCGTCGAACTTGGAGGCGACCTTGTCCCACCACACGGCCTCGCCCGGCCCGCCCTTCACCACCTCCATCGGGTTGAGGCGGAACGACAGAAGCACCGCCTTCTTCAGCCACTGGTTGACGGTCCACGTGCCGTCGGCCTGGCGCTGGGCGACGCGCGCCTCGCCCCGGTCGAGCAGGTCGAGCGCGGCCATGACCGCCTCGCGCACCTCGCCGCGCGTGTCGGTCGAGATCGCGTCGCGCTCCTCGAAGGCCTTCTCGACGGTCTTCTCCAGGGCTGCGAGGTCGGGTCTGGTCATGGAAATGCTCCGCTACACGCGCTGTTAAGGGGTAGACAATAGGCTTTCGGGGGACGAGGTATTCCCAAGCCGGCGCGGAACCTATGCGAAGCGCGGATAGGGGTCAATCACGGGACGCGGCCGCCGGCCACGGCGGCCGGAGGAAGACGGGACAAAAGACGCATGAACCCGGAGGACAAGGCCGGCTGGACGCCGCTGCCGCACTCGCACGAGGATCTGGAGCGCGCCAAGGCCGTGCCCGACACGCCGCAGACGCGCGCCCGCGCCTACAGGCTCGCCTGGGACGACGCCGACTTCATGACCCGGCAGGAGCTGCGGCCGGTCAGGCTCCAGCTCGAGCTGCTCAAGCCCGAGATGACGCTGCTCGAACGCGGCATCCGCTCGACCGTGGTGCTGTTCGGCGGCGCGCGCATCCCCGAGCCCGGCGGCCCGGCCTGGGCGGCCAAGAACGAGACCCAGAGAAAGAACCTGGAGGCCGCCGCCCGCTACTATGGCGAGGCGCGGCAGTTCGCGCGGCTGTGCTCGGAATATTCGGCCTCGACCTACTACCGCGAGTTCGTGGTCGTCACCGGCGGCGGGCCGGGCGTGATGGAGGCCGGCAACAGGGGCGCGGCCGATTGCGGCGCGCCGTCGATCGGCCTCAACATCGTGCTGCCGCACGAGCAGGCCCCCAACGCCTACGTCACGCCGGAGCTGTGCTTCAACTTCCACTATTTCGCGATCCGCAAGATGCACTTCATCATGCGGGCCAAGGCCGTGGCCATCTTCCCCGGCGGCTTCGGCACCATGGACGAGCTGTTCGAGACGCTGACGCTGATCCAGACCGGGCGCATGGAGCGCGTGCCGGTGATCCTGTTCGGCAAGGAGTTCTGGAAGCGCGCGGTCGATCTCGACTATCTGGCCGAGCAGGGCACGATCTCGCCCGGCGACCAGAACATCATCGACGCCGTCGACACCGCCGACGAGGCGTGGGGGATCGTCAGCGACTTCTACCAGCTTCGCTGAGGCAGCGCCGCCCTCCAGCGCTGCCCCCCAGCGCCGCCCCCAGCGCCGCCATGTCGCAGCCGCGGCGGTGGCGGGCCGGCGCGGTTTCGTCTATGTATCCGCCCATGAGCACGGCATCCCGCCAGACCTTCTTCGCTTCGCTGCGGCGCGACCGTCTGCTGTTCGCGCTGCTCGGCACGCTGGTGCTCTTCCTCCATACGCTCCAGCCGCTCGCTGCCGCGCAGGCGCCGGAAGGCGGGCATCTTTCGATCTGCACGCTCTACGGCATCGACGACCAGGCGGCAGCGTCGGGCGACGCGCCCGCCGGCCCGCTCGACGACTGCCCGATCTGCCTGATCGGCAACGCCTGCTCCAGCGCCGCCGCCTACAAGGCCGCGCCAGCCGCCTTCGCCGCCTTCCCCGCGCCGGCCGCGCTCGTTTCCGCGCCGCCGCGCGCCGCGCTCAAGACCGGCCCCGCCGCGCGGCGGGACATACCGCCCCCGGCGATCCGCGCCCCGCCGCCCTCAGCCTGAGAACGCACCGGCCGCCCCCTTCTTCCCCGGCGGCCGCAACCCCCGTTTTCAGACGCTGAAAGGAAAGACCATGCGTCATCTTCTCGCCACCGCCGCAGCCTGCGCGCTGACGGCCGTCTCCATCGTCACCGCCCACGCCCATGCCACGCTGGAGAAGGCGGAAGCCGCCCCCGGCAGCTACAAGGCCGTCATCCGCATCCCGCACGGCTGCGACGGCCAGCCCACCGAAACGGTGCGCGTCGAGGTGCCGGAGGGCTATATCGGCGTCAAGCCGCAGCCCAAAGCCGGCTGGGACCTCGTCATCGAGAGCGGCGACTACGCCCATCCCTACAAGCTGCACGGACGCGACGTGTCCGCCGGGCCCAGGGTCGTCACCTGGTCCGGCGGCGCGCTTCAGGACGCCCATTACGACGAGTTCGTGCTGTCGGGCACGCTGGCGGGCGTCGAGGCCGGCCAGTCGCTGTTCTTCAAGACGCTCCAGCTGTGCGCCGACGGCAAGGTCGCGTGGGACCAGGTTCCCGCCGCCGGCCAGGACCCGCACGCGCTCGACCATCCCGCGCCCGGCCTGACGATCCTGGCGGCCGGCGGCGGCCAGGGCGGCCACGCCATGAACCACGGCGCCGCGGCGGCGGGCGACGCGGTGACGGCCGGCGACATCGAGATCGCCTCGGCCTGGGCGCGCGCCATGCTGTCCGGCCAGAAGGCGGCCGGCGCCTACCTGACCGTGACCAACAAGGGCGGCGCGGCCGACCGCCTGCTCGGCGGCTCGAGCCCGGCCGCCGGCAAGGTCGAGGTCCACACCATGGAGGTGGTCGACGACGTCATGACCATGCGCCCGGTCGAGGGCGGGCTGGAGATCCCGGCCGGCGGCACCGTCGAGCTGAAGCCCGGCAGCTACCACGTCATGTTCATGGACGTGGCCAAGCCCTTCGCCGAGGGCGACACCGTGCCGGTGACGCTGCGCTTCGAGAAGGCGGGCGAGGTCGAGCTTTCGCTGCCCGTGCGCGTCGTCAAAGGCGCGGGCCAGAACCACGGCCACGGCCACAAGGACTGACGGCCCCGGATCGGCTCAGGTCTCCCCGTCGACGGGGTCCGGCGGACGGGTCGAGTTCGTGGCTCGACCCGGCGGTCGGTTCCCGACGGCGGAGGAGGGGCGATCCGGCCCGAGCCTGAACCGCGCCGGCACACGTCCGACGGTTTCCGGGGTGCGGCCTGTCTCTCCTTCCCGCATCCCGGAAGCCCGGCGCGGCGCGCCGGGCTCCGCCATCGATACCTTTCCTAAACGGTTTTGTGCCACGGTCGCCCCGGAGCAGCCTAGAACAACAAGAAGGCTCGAGGCGCGCAGATGACCAACCCGCTCGGCAGCGGCCGCATCGCCGGCGAGGGCACGGACCTCGCATTCACGGACCCCCTGACCGGGCTCGGCAACCTGCGCCGCTTCTTCGACAAGGTCGACCGCCTGATCGTCGAGCGCGCCGACGACCCCGCGCCCTTCGCCGTCGGCATCCTCGACCTCGACGGCTTCAAGCCGATCAACGACCTGTTCGGCCGCCGCGCCGGCGACGACATCCTGCAGCAGGTGGCGATGCGCCTGCGGGCCTCGATGGACCCGCACTCGACCGTGGCGCGCGTCGGCGCCGACGAGTTCGCCTTCCTCTGTCCGCTGGTGTTCAGCGAGGAGGCGGCGCGCGAGCGCGCGCTGATGCTGATCGAGATCCTGTCGGCGCCCTACGACGTCGGCGACCGCACGGCGCGGCTGTCGGCCTCCGCCGGCTGCTCGCTGTTCTATTCGGGCGAGGAACGCACGGAGACGCTGGTCTCCAAGGCCGAGACCGCGCTCTACCACGCCAAGCGCTCGGGCCGCGGCAAGGTGGTGGTCTACACGCGCGAGATGGAGGAGGCGGCCAAGCGCACCACGCGGCTGGAGCAGGCGCTGCGCCGCGCCGTCGCCGCCGGCGAGGTCGAGCCGCATTTCCAGCCCATCGTCGACCTGAAGAGCCGCCGCATCATCGGCTTCGAGACGCTGGCGCGCTGGAGCGACCGCGACCTCGGCTTCGTGCCGCCGGACGTGTTCATCCCGCTCGCCGAGGAGCGCGGCATCATCGGCCCGCTGGCGCAGCTCGTCCTGCGCAAGGCGACGGAGACGGCCCGCCACTGGCCGGACGAGCTGTTCCTGTCGTTCAACCTGTCGCCGTCGCAGCTCGTCGACCAGAACACGGCCCAGCAGGTGCTCGCCATCCTGGAGCGCACCGGCTTCGACCCGCGCCGGCTGGAGATCGAGATCACCGAAAGCGGCCTGATGACCGATCCGGCCTCGGCGGAGAAGATCGTCGACGACCTGCGCGCCTTCGGCATCCGCGTCTCGCTCGACGATTTCGGCACCGGCCAGTCCTCGCTCGGCCGGCTGCGCGACTTCCACTTCGACAAGCTGAAGATCGACCGCGCCTTCGTCTCATCCATCCTCGACGACAAGCCGTCGGAGCACATCATCCGGGCCATCCTGGCCATGTGCGAGGGCCTCGGCATGGAGGTGGTGGCCGAGGGCATCGAGGAAGAGGCGCAGGCAAGGCGGCTCATCCAGTTCGGCTGCGGCGGCGGACAGGGCTATCTGTTCGGCAAGCCGCGCGACGCCGACGCCACCATGGGCTATCTGCGCGACGCCTATCTCGCGACGGCCGTGCGGCGGACCGCCTGACGCCGGAGCGGGCGGCTCAGCCGACCTTCTTCATGCAGATCGGCGTATGCCCGGAGCGGACGAAGCCGAGCTGGTGCGCGGCGGCCTTCGACAGGTCGATCACCCTACCCTTGATGAACGGACCGCGATCGTTGATGCGCACCGTCACCGACCTGCCGTTGCGCTGGTTGGTCACCACCACCTTGGTGCCGAAAGGCAGGCTGCGGTGGGCAGCGGTCATGGCCGCCGGGTTCATGCGCTCGCCCGAGGCGGTCCTGGAGGTGAGCGCGTACCAGGAGGCGCCGCCGCACTGGGCGAAGGCGGAGCCCGCCGAAAGCGCGACGAGCGGGAAGGCGGCGAAGGCCGCCGCGCGGATCTTGGTCGATTTCATGCCCGGGACTGTCCCCATCCGTTGAAGATGTCCGCCGCTAGGCGCGGAATCGGGCCATGGCGGGGCAAGGCCGCCCGGGCCGGGACAAATATGACGACAGGCTGAAACATTGGGTCAGGCCGGCCGCAGGGCGGCACGGCCCGCAAGGGCGGAAAGGGGCGGGCGGTCCCTGCCTTCGGGGGCCGCCCGCTTCGCATTCAGCGGCGCAGCACGCCGCCGGTCTGCTTCGCCACATTGTCGACGATGCGGGCGCCGAGCGCCTCGAAATCCTCGTCGGTCAGGGTGCGCTCGGCCGGCTGGATCGCCACCTCGATGGCGATTGACTTCCTGTCCTCGCCGAGGGCCGCGCCCTCGAACACGTCGAAGACGCGCACGCCGGTGATCAGCTTCCTGTCGGCGGCGGCGGCGGCGCGCATCAGCGCGGCGGCCTCGACCGTCCTGTCGACGACGAAGGCGAAGTCGCGCCGCACCGCCTGGAACGGCGACAGGTCGAGGCGCGGCCTGGTGCGCGTCGGCTTGGCCTTCGGCTCGGGGATGGCGTCGACGAACACCTCGAAGCCGCAGAGCGGCCCGGACACGTCGAGCTCCGCGAGCGTCCTGGGGTGGAACTCGCCGAAGGTGGCGAGCACGACCTTCGGCCCGAGCTTGACGGTGCCCGAGCGGCCGGGGTGATACCAGCCGGGGCCGCCCGCCTCGACCTGGAGTTTGTCGACCGGCGCGCCGGCGGCCTCCAGCGCGGCGAGCGCGTCGGCCTTGGCGTCGAACACGCCGACCGGCGTGGCGTTGCCGGCCCAGTGGCGGCCCTGCCCGTCCATCCGCGCCGTGCCGCGGCGCACGCCGGCGGCGACACGGCGCTGGCCGTCCGGCGCGTCGCTCTCGTAGGTGCCGGAAACCTCGAACAGCGCCACGTCGGCGAAGCCGCGGTCGGCGTTGCGCCGGGCGGCCGCGATCAGGCCGGGCAGCAGCGAGGGCCGCATGTCGGACATGTCGGCGGCGATGGGGTTGGCGAGCCTGAGCGCCGCCTGCCCGCCGCCGAACAGCTCGGCGTGCCTGGCCGGAATGAACGACCAGGTGACGGCCTCCAGCATGCCGCGCACGGCGAGCGCGCGCCTTGCCGCGCGCGTGCGGATCTGCAGCGTGGTCAGGATGCGGCCGTTGACGGCGTCGTGGGCGGCGAGCGGCTGCGGCGCGATCTTCTCGACGCCGTGGATGCGCATGACCTCCTCGACCAGATCGGCCTTGCCGTCGACATCGGGCCGCCACGACGGCACCGCGACCTCGACCGCCTCACCCTCGCCCTTCGGCACGAAGCCGAGGCGCGACAGGATGGCGCGGCTGGTCTGCGCCGGCACGTCGATGCCGGTCAGCCGCTTCACCTCGGCGAAGGGGAAGGAGACGACCTTCGGCGTATGGCCGGCATAGCCCGCCACCTCGTTCTCGCTCGGCGTGCCGCCGCACAGCTCCAGCACCATCCTCGTCGCCAGCTCCAGCCCCGGCACCATGAACTGCGGGTCGACGCCGCGCTCGAAGCGGTAGCGCGCGTCGGTGACGATGCCGAGCGCCCGGCCGGTGCGGGCGGTGACGATCGGATCCCACAGCGCCGATTCGATCAGCACGTCGGTGGTGGCCTCGTCGCAGCCCGAATGCTCGCCGCCCATGACGCCGGCGATCGACTCGACGCCGTCCTCGTCGGCGATGGCGCACATGTCGGGCGTCAGCGCGTATTCGCGGCCGTCGAGCGCCAGCACGGCCTCGCCGTCCTTCGCCCGGCGCACGACGAGATCGCCCCTGACCTTCCTGGCGTCGAAGACGTGGAGCGGCCGGCCGCGGTCGAAGGTGACGTAGTTGGTGATGTCGACCAGCGCGTTGATCGGCCTGAGCCCGATGGCGATCAGCCGCTGCTGTAGCCATTTCGGCGACGGCCCGTTCCTCACCCCGCGCACGAGGCGCAGCGCGAAGCCGGGGCACATGTCGGGTGCCTCGATCCTCACCTTCACCGGGCACGGCCCCTCGCCCGGCACGGGCGCGACCGCGCCGTCCTTGAGCCGGCCGAGGCCGCTCGCCGCGAGATCGCGGGCGATGCCGTGGACGCTGGCCGCATCGGGGCGGTTCGGCGTCAGGTTGATCTCGATGACCGGATCGTCGAGCTTCGCCCAGGCGGCGAAGCTGGTTCCCACCGGCGCGTCCGCGGCCAAGTCGATGATGCCGGTGTGCTCGTCGGAAAGCTGGAGCTCGCGCTCCGAGCACATCATGCCGCGGCTCTCGACGCCGCGTATCCTGCCGACGGAAAGCGTGACGTCGATGCCCGGCACATAGGTGCCGGGCGCGGCGAAGGCGCCGACGAGGCCGGCGCGCGCGTTGGGCGCGCCGCAGACGACCTGGACGGGATCGCCGGACCCCGTATCGACCATCAGCACGCGCAGCTTGTCGGCGTCGGGGTGCTTCTCGGCGCTCAGCACCCTGGCGATGACGAAGGGCTTCAGCGCCGCCTTGTCGTCGACGCTCTCGACCTCGAGGCCGATCATGGTCAGCCGCTCGACGATCTCGTCAAGCGTGGCGTCGGTGTCGAGGTGGTCCTTCAGCCAGGAAAGGGTGAATTTCATGATGTCTTTCCCCGCAGGAACTAGCTGCTCAGGCCGCCGAACAGCGTCGGCAGGTCGAGCGGGCGGAAGCCGTAATGCGACAGCCAGCGCGCGTCGGCGTCGAAGAAGGCGCGCAGGTCCGGCATGCCGTATTTCAGCATGGCGATGCGGTCTATGCCCATGCCCCAGGCGAAGCCCTGATATTCGTCGGGGTCGAGCCCGCCATGGCGCAGCACGTTGGGATGGACCATGCCGCAGCCGAGGATCTCCATCCAGTCCTCGCCCTCGCCGAAGCGCACCTCGCCCGGGCGCGAGCGGTCGCACTGGATGTCGACCTCCAGCGACGGCTCGGTGAAGGGGAAGAAGCTCGGCCGGAAGCGCATCTTCACGCTCGGCACCTCGAAGAAGGCCTTGCAGAACTCGGTCAGCACCCACTTCATGTTGGCGATGTTGGCCGTGCGGTCGATGACCAGCCCCTCGAGCTGGTGGAACATCGGCGAATGGGTGGCGTCGGAGTCCTGCCGGTAGGTCTTGCCGGGGATGACGATGCGGATCGGCGGCTTCTGCACCTCCATGGTCCTGATCTGGACCGGCGAGGTGTGGGTGCGCAGAAGCTTCCTCTCGCCCTTCCCGTCCGGGGGGAAGAAGAAGGTGTCGTGCATCTCGCGCGCGGGGTGGCCCTCGGGGAAGTTCAGCGCCGTGAAGTTGTAGTAGTCGGTCTCGATGTCCGGCCCCTCGGCGATGGCGAAGCCGAGATCGCCGAAGATCGCGGCGATCTCGTCGATCACCTGGCTGATCGGGTGGATGCGGCCGCGCTCGGCCGGCGCCTGGCGCACCGGCAGCGTCACGTCCACCCGCTCGGCGGCGAGGCGCGCCTCGATGGCCGCGTCGCGCAGCTCGGCCTTGCGCGCGGCAAGGGCGGCGGCGACGCGGTCGCGCAGGCCGTTGATGGCCGGACCCATCACCTGCCGCTCCTCGGGCGTCATCGCGCCCAGCGTCTTCAGCTTCTCGGAGACCGAGCCCTTCTTGCCCAGCGCCGCCACCCGCACCGCCTCTATCGCCGCCTCGTCGGCGGCGGCCGCGATCGCCGCGGCTATCGTGCGCTCCAGTTGCTCAAGTTCTGTCATGTCGGTGTCCCGATCCGGTCTGGTTTGGAATGCCCGGCCGCGATGGCCGGCGAAGGGCCTTGCGCCTCGCGCAGCGCGGCGCGCAGGAAGGCGGTGGCGTCGAGCAGGCGGCGGCCGTCCTTGCCGAGCCCGAGCGGCCGCAGGGCCCTCAGGCCCGGCAAGAGCAGCGAGAAGGCGGCCACGATCCCGCGCAACTCGGGCAGCACGCCGGCCGGCGCCTCGGCCCGCCAGGCGGCGAAGGCGCGGGCGCTGGCCTCGTCGTCGAGCGCGCGGCCGGCGACCTGCATGAACAGCAGCCACACGTCGCGCGCCTGGGCGGCCGCGAGCGGCATCGCCGCCTCCGGCTCCTCCTCGAAGTCGAGGAAGCCCCAGGCGCCGTCGGCGCGGCGGAACATGTCGCGCGGGTGCGGCCGGCCGTGGCACAGGCCCGCGGCATGCGCGCGCCCCAGCGCGGCCGCCATCTCCACCAGCAGCTCGTCGTGCCCGGCGCGGTCCGTCTCCCGCAGCCGGTCCAGCAACGGCTCGCCGATGTCGGCGACCCCGGACAGGACGAGCACGGCCTCGCCGCGCCACAGGATGGCGGGCGTCGCAATGCCGGCGGCCCGGAAGCGGGCGGCCTTGCCCGCCTCGCGCGCGGCGAGCCCCGGGCCGTCGACCGAGGGCGAGGCGCGCAGGAAGGCGGCCGGCATGAGCGGCGACAGCCAGCCATGCAGCCGCTTGGCCAGCGGCCGCCCCTCGGCGTCGAAACGCTTGATCCACACGGTGCGGCCGTCGATCCGGGTCGAGGACAGCCGCCGGCGCGGCGCGGCGACAAGCAGCCGCAGCACCTCCTCGATCGCCTCCGGCGACAGCGCGTCGCCGCTCTCCTCGTCCGTTGCCGTCATCGGTCTCACGAAAAAACCCGCGCCGGCCCTGCCAGCGCGGGTTTCCCAATCTCGGTGGTTGCGAATGCTTGGGAAGCGCTGGACTAGGCGACAGCGCTCTCAAACTGGTTCGGCGTGGTGTCCTTCAGGTATTCGAGCGCGGCCTTCGACCTGGCAACCAGCGCCGCGAACGCCTGCGGCTCGTGGATGGCGAGGTCCGACAGCACCTTGCGGTCGATCTCGATGCCGGCCTTGTTCAGGCCGTCGATGAAGCGGCCATAGGTCAGCCCGTGCTCGCGCACGGCGGCGTTGATGCGCTGGATCCACAAGGCGCGGAAATTGCGCTTGCGGTTCTTGCGGTCGCGATAGGCGTATTGCAGCGACTTCTCGACCGCCTGCTTGGCGATGCGGATGGTGTTCTTGCGGCGGCCGTAGAAACCCTTGGCGGCTTTCAGGACCTTCTTGTGCTTGGCGTGGCCGACTGTGCCTCTTTTCACGCGCATGTCATGATCTCCTTAAATCGTTCCAACCGGCTCAGAGGCCGCCGCCATTGGGCAGGAAGTTCCTGATGACCTTCTTGGCATCGGGCTCGGCCAGAACCATCATGCCGCGGGCATCGCGGATGAACTTGTTGGTGCGCTTGATCATGCCGTGGCGCTTGCCGGCGGCGGCGGACTTGACCTTGCCGGTGCCGGTGATCTTGAACCGCTTCTTGGCGGCCGATTTGGTCTTCATCTTGGGCATTTTGCTTTCCTTTCCATGCGCTCACGCCAGTTTGCTTCGCAAACGGCTCCGCGAGGACGCCGGACGACCGGCGGCGATCGGTCGATCGCTACTCGCTTCGCTCGAAGACCATTCGAGTGAGCTGTTACAGCATAAGAAACCGCCACGGCATGCCCTGCCGGGCGGCTCTTTGAACGCGCGCTATATAGCCGCGCCGGGAAAAAAGCGCAACAGGCCGCGCGGACGTCGCGAGGCCCCGGCCCACGCGCTATTTCGGCGCCAGCACCATCATCATCTGGCGGCCTTCCAGCTTCGGCTCGGCCTCGACCTTGGCGATCTCGCCGACGTCTTCCCTGACGCGGTTGAGAAGCTGCATGCCGAGCTCCAGATGCGCCATCTCGCGGCCGCGGAAGCGCAGCGTCAGCTTGACCTTGTCGCCGTCGTCGAAGAAGCGGCGCACCGCCTTCATCTTGGTCTCGTAGTCGTGGTCGTCGATGTTGGGACGCATCTTGATCTCCTTGATCTCGATGGTCTTCTGGCGCTTGCGCGCCTCGGCGGCCTTCTTCTGGCTCTGGTATTTCATCTTGCCGAGGTCGGTGATCTTGCACACGGGCGGCTGCGCCGACGGCACGATCTCCACCAGGTCGAGCCCCGCTTCCTCGGCCATGGCCAGGGCTTCGCTGATGGCGACGACGCCGTGATTCTTGCCTTCGGCGTCGATGAGCTGAACCTGCGGGACGCGAATCTCCTGGTTGGAACGCGGCCCTTCCTTGACAGGCGCAGCGGCTTTGAACGGTCTGCGAATGGTCGTGATCTCCTCGAATGGTTGAGCGGATTGCGGCAGAGCACGCGCGCAGCGCCAATTGCCGCGCGCGAGCCGCGACAGTCAATAACACATGAGCACGGAAGAATCACGGGCCTGATGCGCTGTGGCGCGGACGCAACGGAGTTTTTCCGGGCCGTCGCCGCCCGGACGCCCTTTCCTTCGGGCGCCCGGCCGTGCATGAAGCCCGCGACCCCGTCGACAACCGGGCCACAGACAGGAGAGGAAGGGAGCATGTCCACCGATCCCGAGTTCATCACGGCCGACGGCGAGCGCATCGCGGTGCGCCGGCGCGAGGGCGCCGCGCCCGGCGCGGTGTGGCTGGGCGGCTTCCGCTCCGACATGCTGGGCACCAAGGCGGAGGCGCTCGACGGCTGGGCGGCGGCAAACGGTCGCGCCTTCCTGCGCCACGACTATTCGGGCCACGGCGAGTCGGGCGGGGCCTTCGCCGACGGCACCGTCTCGCGCTGGCTGGCGCAGAGCCTCGCCGTGTTCCACCGCTTCTGCGCCGGGCCGCAGATCCTCGTCGGCTCCTCGATGGGCGGCTGGATCGCGCTGCGCATGGTGCAGGAGTTGCAGAAGGCCGGCGAAGGCGGGCGCGTCGCCGGGCTGCTGCTGCTGGCGCCGGCGCCCGACTTCACCGTCGAACTGATGGAGCCGCAGCTTACCGGCGCGCAGCGCCGCGACCTTCACGAGAAGGGCTTCTTCGAGGAGCCGTCGCAATATTCGCCCGAGCCCAACGTCTACACGCGCGCCCTGTTCGAGGACGGCCGGGAAAACCGCGTGCTTGTCGGCACCCTCGACACCCACTGCCCCGTCCACATCCTCCAGGGCATGCAGGACCCCGACGTGCCGCACGCGCTGGCGCTGAAGCTCGTGGAGCACCTGCCGGCCGACGACGTGACGCTGTCGCTGATCCGCGACGGCGACCACCGCCTGTCGCGGCCGCAGGACATCGCCATGATGATCGCGGCGCTGGAAGGGCTCGTCGAGCGGGCGAGCTCCGGGCAATCGTGAAAATTCCCGCGCAATTCCATGAGGTTGCGCGGTTTGCACCGGGGCGGTCTTGAACGGCCCCATTCCGCTTCCCATCTCGGAATCGGCAGCCGGAACGGGGCTGCGCGATCTGGAAGGAACGGAAGATCATGACCAAGACCGCCCTCATCCGTCCCGCGTGGACGCCGGCCACCATCGCGCTGATGGTCGTGGGCTTCGTGGTGTTCTGGCCGCTCGGCCTCGCCATGCTCGCCTACATCCTGTGGGGCGACCGGCTGGGCGAATTCAAAGGCGACTGGGGCAAGGCCCGCGAGGGGCTGTTCGGTTCCTGCCGCAAGCACGGCGGCTTCGCCCGCACGGGCAATGTCGCCTTCGACGAGTGGCGCTCCAGGGAGCTCGAGCGCCTGGCCGAGGAGCGCCGCAAGCTCGAGGAGCTGCGCGAGGAGTTCGACGCCTATGCCCGCGAGCTGCGCCGCGCCAAGGACCAGCAGGAATTCGACCGCTTCATGGCCGAGCGCTCCAAGTCGACGCCGGCCGCCCGCAAGCCCAGGAAGGGCGAGGGCCTGCTCGACGACGTGTGACGGCCGCGACAGCGCATCGCGCGACGGCGCCGGAGGCTTCCGGCGCCGTTTTCGTTTCGCGGCCCGCCATGAGCCGGCGCCAATCCATCCCCCCCATCCATCCCCCCACCCATCCCCCCACCCATCCTTGTCCATCCCGGCGGCGAATCGGATAGGGTCGAGCCATGGCATTCGGCTTCTTCTCCCGCCCCGCGAAATCCCGGCCCGCCCCTTCCTCGGAGCGGGTCCATCATGTCGCCGGCCGCGAATTGCCGCTGCGCGTGGTGGAGAACGCGCGCGCCAAGCGGCTGACGCTCAGGATCGACGCCGGCGGCCGGGGCCTGCGCGTCACCGTGCCGCCCGGCCTGCGGCAGGGCGAGGTCGACCGCTTCCTCGACCGCCACCGCGACTGGCTGGAGCTGAAGCTCGCCCGGCTGCCCGACAGGCCGCAACTGCGCGCAGGCGTCAAGATGCCGCTGCGCGGCAGGCCGCACCTGATCGTCCACCGGCCCGGCAGGCGCGGCACGGTGACGGCGGGCGAGGAAGACGGGCGGCCGGCGCTCTACGTCCACGGCGAGGCCGCGCATCTGCCGCGCCGGCTGGCGGACTTCCTCAAGCGGGAAGCGAGGAAGGACATCGAGCCGCTGGTGGCGAAGCATGCGGCGAGCCTCGGCAAGCGCGCCAAGGCGATCCGCTTCAAGGACACCTCCTCGCGCTGGGGCTCGTGCACGGCCGACGGGGCGCTGTCGTTTTCCTGGCGCATCATGATGGCGCCGCCGGCGGTGATCGACTATCTCGTGGCGCACGAGGTGGCGCATCTGAAGGAGATGAACCACGGGCCGGACTTCTGGGCGCTGTGCCGCGGCTTGTGCCCGCGCACCGAGGAGGCGCGCGCCTGGCTCAAGCGCAACGGCGCGGCCCTTCAGGCGATCGCCTTCGAGTGAGCCGGCGGCCGCCCCCTGCCTCGCCGCCCCGGTCGGAGAGCCTCAGAACGCCTTGAAGGTCAGCGTCGTCAACGAGCGCACGATGCCCGGCACGTTGGCGACGTTCTCGTTGATGAACTTGCCGATGTCGACGCCCTCCTCGACATAGATCTTCATCAGCAGGTCGTAGTCGCCGCTGGTCGAGTACAGCTCGGAGGCGACCTCGCGGGCGAACAATTCGTCGGCGACCTCGTAGGTCTTGCCCGGCGTGCACTGAAGCTGCACGAAAACCGCTCTCATCTCGTTCCTCTCGCTCTGTCCTGACAGGTTCGGGCTTTGCTTCTAGCCCGTCAACAGGGTGGTTGTCAGCGCGTGCGACGGGTCGGCGAGCCCGTCGACGACGTCGAAGTGGTGGCGGTCCGGCTCCTCGACGCAGAGCGTCGCCGCGCCCAGCCCGGTCCAGACATTGGCGAGCAGCGCGTTCTGGCGCACGAATTCCGAGCGCTCCGCCGCGCCCACCCAGCAGGCGAGCCGCGCGCCCGCCAGCGGCTCGAGCAGCGCGGGGCTCTGGGCGCGGGCCTCGGCCGCGTCGATGTTGAGGCTGGCGTTCATCTGGGTGCGCATCAGCGGCCTGAGGTCGTGCACGCCCGAGATCGACACCGTGTTGGCGATGCGCGCCCGCACCGCCGCGGAGAGCGGCGAGTCGGCGCAGATCATGCGCGTGGCGAGATGCCCGCCGGCGGAATGGCCGGTCAGCCGCACCGGCCCCGCGACCATGCCGGCCGCGGCCTCGATGGCGGCCGCCACCTCGCCGACGATGCCGGAGATGCGGATGCCGGGGCACAGCGTGTAGGACGGCATGGCCACCGCATGGCCATGCGC
Source organism: Hyphomicrobiales bacterium (assembly GCA_003577315.1). Taxonomy (GTDB): domain Bacteria; phylum Pseudomonadota; class Alphaproteobacteria; order Rhizobiales; family Rhizobiaceae; genus Aerobium. The sequence goes on from QEVK01000016.1 coordinate 51,595, forward strand.
CAGCGGGCCGGCGGCCAGATGCGACAGACAGCTTCCGTCGAGCTTCATCCAGAAGCCGCCATGGATGAAGACGACCAGCCCTTTCGCCTCGCCTTCGGGCATGAACATATCGAAGCGGTGGCGCGGCCCTTCCCCGTAGGCAAGGTCGAGCCTGGCCCTGCCGGCGGCGGCCCGTTCGGCGCGGAAGGGCCGCGCCCGTTCCAGCCAGGCATCGGGCCAGCGCTCGCCGCGCGGGATGTTGACGCCGTTGGCGTAGGCGTCGTCCCAGTCCTCGATGCGGTGATGGATCATGGTTTCTCCCTGCCCGCGCGCCCACCCCTCGCAAACCGGCCCCTCGCAGAGCGGCCCTTCGCGGGCCGAACCCGCGCAAGACCGGCCTTGCGCGACCCGCCGCCTCCTCCATCGCGCGGCCGGGGCCATCCTGTCCAGACCGGAAAATGCTTCAATCTTGAAATTTCATGCTTGAAACACCCCCGGATCGGTGGAATCATTTCCGCAACGACAAGAATGGGAACACCCCGAAGCCGGGGACCGGATGGGACGAACGGGATGAAGGTTGCGGTGCTCGGCGGCGGCCCCGCCGGCCTCTATTTCGCCATCTCGATGAAGCTGCGCGACGCCGCGCACGAGATCGTCGTCTTCGAGCGGAACCGCCCCGACGACACCTTCGGCTGGGGCGTGGTGCTGTCGGACGAGACGCTCGACAACCTCGCGGCCAACGACGAAAGGAGCGCGGCCGCCATCCGCGAGCATTTCGCCTACTGGGACGACATCGCCGTGGTCCACAAGGGCACGCGCACGCTCTCGACCGGGCACGGCTTCTGCGGCATCGGCCGCATGCGGCTGCTGCTGCTGTTGCAGGCGCGCGCGAAGGAGCTGGGCGTCGATCTGCGCTTCCGGGCCGAGGTGGACGACCACGCCGCGCTGATGGCGCAATACGACCTCGTCGTCGCCGCCGACGGGCTGAACTCCAGGGCGCGCGCGGCGCTGGCCGAGCACTTCCGCCCCGACATCGACGTGCGCAAGTGCAAGTTCGTGTGGCTCGGCACCCGCCAGAAGTTCGACGACGCCTTCACCTTCATCTTCGAGAAGACCGAACACGGCTGGGTGTGGGCGCATGCCTACCAGTTCGACGACGACACCGCGACCTTCATCGTCGAGTGCGCCGAAGCCACCTGGGAGAAGTTCGGCTTCGGTTCCATGAGCCGCGAGGAGTCCATCGCCGCCTGCGAGGCGATCTTCAGCAAGCATCTCGGCGGCCACGCGCTGATGTCGAACGCCAACCACATCCGCGGCTCGGCCTGGATCAGCTTCCCGCGCGTGCTGTGCGAGCGCTGGTCGCACGCCAACATCGTGCTGATGGGCGACGCGGCCGCGACGGCGCATTTCTCGATCGGCTCCGGCACCAAGCTGGCGATGGAAAGCGCCATCGCGCTCGCCGGCTATCTCCATTCCGAGCCCACGATGCAGGCGGCGTTCGCGAAATACGAGGATGCAAGGCGCACCGAGGTGCTGAGGCTGCAATCGGCGGCGCGCAACTCGCTCGAATGGTTCGAGGACGTCGAGCGCTATCTCGACCTCGATCCCGTCCAGTTCACCTATTCGCTGCTGACGCGCTCGCAGCGCATCAGCCACGAGAACCTGCGCCTGCGCGACGGCGAGTGGCTGGGAAGGGCCGAGGAATGGTTCCAGCGCCGGGCCGGGGCGCCGGCCGGCACGCGGCGGCCGCCGATGTTCGCGCCCTACCGGCTGCGCGGCATGGAGCTCGCCAACCGCGTCGTCGTCTCGCCCATGGCGCAGTACCGGGCCGTAGACGGGACGCCCACCGACTGGCATTTCGTCCACTATGCCGAGCGCGCCAAGGGCGGCGCCGGGCTGGTCACCATCGAGATGACCTGCGTGTCGCCGCAAGGCCGCATCACGCCCGGCTGCACCGGCTTCTACAGGCCCGAGCACGAGGCGGCGTGGAAGCGCATCGTCGGTTTCGTCCATGCCGAGACGCGGGCGAAGATCTGCGCCCAGATCGGCCATTCCGGGCCCAAGGGCTCGACCCGGCTCGGCTGGGAGGAGGCGGACGCGCCGCTGAAGGACGGCAACTGGCCGCTCATGGCGGCCTCGGCCGTGCCATGGTCGCCGGGGAACCAGACGCCGAAGGCGATGGACCGCGCCGACATGGACAGGGTGCGCGAGGAGTTCGTGGCGGCGGCGCGGATGGCGGAACGCTGCGGCTTCGACATGGTCGAGCTGCACATGGCGCACGGCTACCTGCTCTCCTCCTTCATCTCGCCGCTGACCAACCGGCGCGACGACGACTATGGCGGCAGCCTCGACAACCGCATGCGCTTCCCGCTCGAAGTGTTCCATGCCGTGCGCGCCGCGTGGCCGCGCGAGAAGCCGATCTCGGTGCGCATCTCGGCCAACGACTGGGTGGGCGAGGAAGGCGTGACGCCGGAGGAGGCGGTGAAGATCGCGCGGATGCTGCGGGAGGCCGGCGTCGACATCTGCGACGTGTCGGCCGGCCAGACCTCGATCAGGGCGAAGCCGGTCTACGGCCGCATGTTCCAGACGCCGTTCTCCGACCGCATCCGCAACGAGACCGGCATGGCGACGATGGCGGTCGGCAACATCTACGAGCCGGACCACGTCAACTCGATCCTGATGGCCGGCCGCGCCGACCTCGTCTGCCTGGCGCGGCCGCATCTGGCCGATCCCTACTGGACGCTGCACGCGGCCGCGCGGCTCGGCGACAGGGGGGTCGAATGGCCCGATCCCTACCTTCCCGGCCGCGACCAGCTCTACCGGCTGGCCGAGCGCGGGCCGGAACAGATGACGGGGAAGGTGTGATGGCGCATTGCGGCCGAAACGTCCCCCTCGCCTTCCGGCCGGCCCCGGTCCCGGCCCCGGGGAGCGCGACATGGTGAGCGTGCCGCTCGAGCTGGTCGGGCCGATGGCCGGCGGCAAGGAAAGGCTCCGGCTGTGGATCAGGCTGCTGCGCGTCGTGCGCGTGGTCGAGGGCGAGCTGCGCGAGCGGCTGAAGCGCGAGTTCGATTCGACCCTGCCGCGCTTCGACGTGCTTTCCGCGCTCTACCGCGAGCGCGAGGGCATGCTGATGAGCGACCTGTCGCGCTTCCTGCTCGTCTCCAACGGCAACGTCACCGGCATCGTCGAGCGGCTGGTCGGCGACGGCCTCGTCCGGCGCGCGGCCCGCGAGGGCGACCGCCGCGCCTTCGTCGTGCGGCTGACGGAGGCGGGCGTGGCGCGCTTCGAGGCCATGGCGGCCGCGCATGAAGGCTGGATCGCCGAGCTGCTCGGCGAGGTGGGCGAGGCCGAGGCGAAGGCGCTGTCGGCGATGCTGAAGGCGTTCCGCAGCAACTGGGAGGGCGAGCATTGAACACGACGGCAGGAAAGGAGAGCCGCGGGATGCTCGGCCCCTCGGCGCATGTCGACACCTTCACCCGGGACAACCTGCCGCCCTTCGACCAGTGGCCGGACCTGAAGCTCGACGGCTTCGACTATCCCGAATACCTGAACTGCGCCGTCGAGCTGACCGACCGCATGGTGGAGAAGGGCTTCGGCGACCGCACGGCGCTGATCGGCAACGGACGGCGCCGCACCTACAAGGAGCTTGCCGACTGGACCAACCGCCTCGCCCGCGCGCTGGTGGAGAACTACGGCGTCGTGCCCGGCAACCGCGTGCTGATCCGCGCGCCCAACAACCCGGCGATGGTGGCCTGCTGGCTGGCGGCCACCAAGGCCGGCGCGGTCGTGGTCAACACCATGCCGATGCTGCGCGCCGGCGAGCTCGGCAAGATCGTCGACAAGGCCGAAATCCAGCTCGCGCTGTGCGACACGCGCATCAAGGACGAGCTGGTGGCCTGCGCCAAGGAAAGCCGCTTCCTGAAGCAGGTGGTCGGCTTCGACGGCACCGCCAACCACGACGCCGAGCTCGACCGCGTCGCGCTCGACAAGCCCGTCACCTTCGAGGCGGTGAGGACCGGCCGCGACGATGTGTGCCTGCTCGGCTTCACCTCCGGCACCACCGGCAGCCCGAAGGCGACGATGCACTTCCACCGCGACATCCTCGTCATCGCCGACGGCTACGCGAAGGAAGTGCTCAAGGTCACGCCCGACGACGTCTTCGTCGGCTCGCCGCCGCTGGCCTTCACCTTCGGGCTCGGCGGGCTCGCCGTGTTTCCGCTGCGCTTCGGCGCCGCCGCGACGCTGCTGGAAAGCGCCACGCCGCCCAACATGGTCGACATCATCCAGACCTATCGCGCGACGATCTCGTTCACCGCGCCCACCGCCTATCGCGCCATGATGAAGGCGATGGACGAGGGCGCGGACCTGTCGTCGCTCAGGATCGCGGTGTCGGCCGGCGAGACCCTGCCCGCCCCGGTCTACGAGGAATGGGAGAAACGGACGGGCAAGCCGATCCTCGACGGCATCGGCGCGACCGAGATGCTGCACATCTTCATCACCAACCGGCTCGACGACCGCGCGCCGGGCGTCACCGGCCGGCCGGTCGCCGGCTACGAGGCCATGGTGGTGGACGACGACATGAACGAGGTGCCGCGCGGGCAGATCGGCCGGCTGGCCGTGCGGGGGCCGACCGGCTGCCGCTACCTCGCCGACGAACGCCAGCCAAGCTATGTGCGCGACGGCTGGAACCTGACGGGCGACTCGTTCGTGCAGGACGCGGATGGACGCTTCCGCTTCGCCGCCCGCTCCGACGACATGATCCTGTCGGCCGGCTACAACATCGCCGGGCCGGAAGTGGAGGCGGCGCTGCTTTCGCACCCGCTGGTGGCCGAATGCGCGGTGATCGGCGCGCCCGACGAGGCGCGCGGCCAGATCGTCGAGGCCTATGTGGTGCTCGCCGGCGGCGGAACGGCCGACGCCGCCACCGCGAAGCTCTTGCAGGACCACGTCAAGGCGACCATCGCGCCCTACAAGTACCCGCGCTCGGTCCGCTTCGTGCCGGCCCTGCCCAAGACCCAGACCGGCAAGATCCAGCGCTTCCGGCTCAGGCAGGAGCGCGTGCCATGACCGCCCCCGACACGAGCGGCCCGGACGACGCCGGCGGCATCGACGGCGCGCAGACCGATTTCCGCGACCGCATGGCCTATGGCGACTATCTGCATCTGGAGAAGATCCTCGACGCGCAGGAGCCGCTGTCGGCCTCGCCGGACGAGCTCCTGTTCATCATCCAGCACCAGACCTCGGAGCTGTGGATGAAGCTCGCCATCCACGAGGTCACGGGCGCGATGGCGGCGATCCGCGCCGACGACGTGCGCCCCGCCTTCAAGATGCTGACGCGGGTGGCGCGCATCTTCGAGCAGCTGAACAGCGCCTGGGACGTGCTGCGCACCATGACCCCCAGCGAATACACCCGCTTCCGCGACGCGCTCGGCCAGTCGTCGGGCTTCCAGTCGTGGCAGTACCGCGCCATCGAGTTCCTGGCCGGCAACCGCAACCTCGCCATGCTGAAGCCGCACGCGCACCGGCCGGAGACGGTGGCGAGGCTGGAGGCGATCCTTTCCCGCCCCAGCCTCTACGACGAGGCGCTGCTGCTGCTCCACCGCAACGGCCTCGACATCGGGGCCGACGCGGCGCGGCGCGACTGGCGAAAAACGCGCGCGCCGAGCGGGACGGTGGTGGCGGCGTGGCGGACCGTCTATGCCGAGCCTGCGCGCCACTGGGCGCTCTACGAGCTGGCCGAGAAGCTGGTCGACTTCGAGGACTATTTCCGCCGCTGGCGCTTCAACCACGTCACCACGGTCGAGCGCATCATCGGGCTGAAGCGCGGCACCGGCGGCACGGCCGGCGTGGCGTATCTGCGGCGCATGCTGGAGGTCGAGCTGTTCCCGGAGCTGTGGCGGGTGAGGACCGAGCTGTGAAATTTCCGGCGCGGGCTGGCGCTGGCGCGAATTTTTTCTCATCGTAGGAAGGCCCCCCCAAAGGGCTCCGGAAAAAGGGAGTGGAACGAATGCGTAAACTGATTGCGGCGAGCGTGCTTGCGCTTGCGACGGGCGTGAGCGGCGGGGCGTCCGCCGAGCCGGTGAAGGTCGGCCTCATCACCACCCTTTCGGGCGGCGGCGCCGGCCTGGGCATCGACGCCCGCGACGGCTTCCTGCTGGCGCTGAAGAACGCCGGCGATGCCGCCGCCGAGATCGAGGTCGTCACCGAGGACGACGGCCAGAAGCCCGAGCTTGCGGTGCAGATCGCCGACAAGATGATCCAGTCCGACCAGGTCGACATCCTGACCGGCATCATCTGGTCCAACCTCGCCATGGCCGTGGTGCCGGGCGCCGTCGCCCAGGGCAAGTTCTACATCTCCGTCAATGCCGGCCCCTCGGCGCTGGCGGGCAGCCAGTGCAACGAGAACTACTTCAACGTCGCCTACCAGAACGACAACTTCCACGAGGCGATGGGCCAGTACGCCAACGAGACGTACAGGAAGACCTTCATCATGGCGCCCAACTATCCGGCGGGCACCGATTCGCTCACCGGCTTCAAGCGCTACTACAAGGGCGAGCTGGCCGGCGAGATCTACACCCAGGTCGGCCAGACCGACTATGCGGCCGAGATCGCGCAGATCCGCGCCTCGGGCGCGGACTCGCTGTTCATCTTCCTGCCGGGCGGCATGGGCATCGCCTTCATGAAGCAGTACGCGCAGTCGGGCGTCGACATTCCCGTCATCGGCCCCGGCTTCTCCTTCAGCCAGGACGTGCTGCCGGCGATCGGCGACGCCGCGCTCGGGGTGAAGAACTCGGCCTCCTGGGCCAAGGACCTCGACAACGACGCCTCGAGGACGTTCGTCGAGACCTTCCAGGCCGAATATGGCCGCCTGCCCTCGATCTACGCCGCCCAGGCCTACGACACCGGCAACCTGATCGTCTCCGCCGCCGCCAGGGCCAGCGTCAAGGACGCCGCCGCCTTCCGCGCCGCGCTGAAGGAGGCCGGCTTCGACTCGGTGCGCGGCAAGTTCTCCTTCAACACCAACAACCATCCGATCCAGGACATCTATGTCCGCGAGGTGGTGAAGGAGGGCGACGTTTTGACCAACAAGATCATCGGCACCGCCTTCACCGACCACAAGGACGCCTATGCCGAGCAGTGCCCGCTGAAATGACGGCGCCCTTCTCCCCGCGCGCGGGGAGAAGGTGGCGGCAGCCGGATGAGGGGCGGCGAAGACCGTCCCGCCGCGCCGGCGCCGCCCCTCGCCCGGCCCTTCGGGCCACTCTCTCCCCCTGAACGGGGAGAGGGGGACGTCGGCGCCGCGATCCTCACATCCACCAAAGAACCCGAATCATCCCACCCGTGCAGACCGCGCTTTTCATCGAACAGATGCTCAACGGGCTCCAGCTCGGGGTGATGCTGTTCCTCATGGCCGCCGGGCTGACGCTGATCTTCGGCGTCATGGGGCTGATCAACCTCGCCCACGGCTCGCTCTACATGGTCGGCGCCTTCGCCTGCGCCTCGGCGGCGGCCGCCACCGGCTCGTTCTGGGCGGGGCTGGCCGCCAGCCTCGCGGCCGCGGCCGCGGCCGGCGCGATCGTCGAGATCCTCGTCATCCGCCGGCTCTACCGGCGCGACCATCTCGACCAGGTGCTCGCCACCTTCGCGCTGATCCTCATCTTCTCGGAAGGCACCCGCTGGCTGTTCGGCTCCTTCCCGCTCTATCTCGACATCCCACCGCTGTTGCAGGGCACCGTGTCGCTGCCCGGCGGCTCGCGCTACCAGCTCTACCGGCTGGCCATCATCGGCGTCGGCATCGCGGTCGCCGTCGCCCTGTTCCTGCTGATCGCGAAGACGCGGCTCGGCATGCGTATCCGGGCCGGCGAGAGCGACCGCGAGATGATCGGCGCGCTCGGCGTCGACATCCGCACCCTCTACACGCTGGTCTTCGCGCTGGGCGCGGCGCTCGCCGGCCTCGCCGGCGCGCTGGTCGGGGCGCTGCAATCGGTGCAGGTCGGCATGGGCGAGCCGGTGCTCATCCTCGCCTTCGTCGTCATCGTCATCGGCGGCATCGGCTCGATCAAGGGCGCGCTGGTCGGCGCGGTGATCGTCGGTGTCACCGACACGATGGGCCGCTTCCTGCTGCCGCAGCTCTTCGGTCTTCTCATGCCCCCCTCGCAGGCCGGCCTCGTCGGCGGCGCGCTGGCCTCGATGCTGATCTACATCGTCATGGCGGTGGTGCTGGCGGTGAAGCCGCAGGGCCTGTTCCCGGCGGCGAAGGGGTAGGCGATGACGATCTCGCGAGAAACCGCCGTCGGCATCGGCCTCGTCCTGATCCTGCTGGCCATCCCCTATGCGGCGATCGAGCTCGGCAAGCCGTTCTACGTGACGCTGGCCACGCGCATGGCGATCCTGGCGCTGGCGGCGGTCGGCCTCAACCTCGCGCTCGGCCTCGGCGGGCTGGTGTCGTTCGGCCATGCCGCCTTCTTCGGCATCGGCGGCTACGCCGCCGGCATCCTCGCCAGCCACGGCTTTTCCGGCCAGCCGCTCGATTTCGGCCTGTTCTCGCTGCCCGGCACCACCATGATGCCGGCGATCTGGGTCGTGGCGGTGGCGGCCGGTGGGCTGCTGGCGGCGGTGATCGGCGCGATCTCGCTGCGCACCTCGGGCGTCTACTTCATCATGATCACGCTCGCCTTCGCGCAGATGACCTATTATTTCGCCATCTCCTGGCCGGCCTATGGCGGCGAGGACGGGCTGTCGATCACGCTGCGCAACGCCTTCCCGGGCGTCAACACGCTGGTGCCGATCAACTTCTTCCTGATCTGCTACGGCCTGCTCGCCGCCGCGCTGGTGCTGTTTGCGCTCACCAGGGACTCGCGCTTCGGCGCCGCGCTCCAGGCGGCGCGGCAGAACGAGGTGCGCGTCGCCACCGTCGGCATCGCGCCCTACCGCATCCGCCTCGCCGCCTTCGTCATCTCCGGCATGGTCACCGCGCTCGCCGGCGCGCTCTATGCGGATCTGAACCGCTTCGTCAGCCCCTCGATGCTGTCGTGGCACATGTCGGGCGAGCTGATCGTGCTCATCATCCTGGGCGGCGTCGGCCGGCTCGCCGGCCCGGTGGCGGGGGCGATGCTTTTCGTGCTGTTCGAGTTCCTGCTCGGCGGCCTGACTGAGCGCTGGCAGTTCTTCCTCGGGCTGGCGCTGCTGGGCGTGGTGCTGTTCGCGCGCGGCGGGCTGGTCGGGCTCCTTGTCGGGAGGCCGCGCCATGGCTGAGCCGGTGCTGGAAATTGCGCGCCTTCGCAAGAGCTTCGGCGCGCTGACGGCGACCGAGGACGTCTCGCTCGACCTGAGGCCCGGCGAGATCCACGCGCTGATCGGCCCCAACGGCGCCGGCAAGTCGACGCTGATCCACCAGATCGCCGGCACGCTCGCGCCGGATGCCGGCGAAATCCGCTTCCTGGGCCGGCCGGTCACGCATCTGGGCGTTGCGGAGCGGGCGCGGCTGGGGCTCGGCCGCTCGTTCCAGGTCTCCTCGCTCGCGCCCGAATTCTCCGCCCTGCGCAACGTCATGCTCGCCGTGCAGGCGCGGCAGGGCTCGTCCTTCCGCTTCTTCAGGCCGGTGATGCGCGATCCCTCGCTGATCGGGCCGGCCATGGAGGCGCTGGAGCGCGTCGGGCTGAAGGAGCGCGCCGACATCCCCGCCGCCGAGCTGTCGCACGGCGAGCGGCGGCAGCTTGAGATCGCCATCGCGCTGGCGCTCGGCTCGAAGGCGTTCCTGCTCGACGAGCCGATGGCCGGCATGGGGCCGGAAGGTTCTCGCGCCTTGACAGCCTTCCTCGGCCGGCTGCGGGCCGAAGCGCCGATCCTGCTGGTCGAGCACGACATGGACGCGGTGTTCGCGCTGGCCGACCGCGTGTCGGTGCTGGTCTACGGCCGCGTCATCGCCTCGGGCACGGTCGACGAGATCCGCGCCGACCGGCAGGTGCGCCGCGCCTATCTGGGAGACGAGGCATGAGCCTGCTGGCGGTCTGCGGGCTTGAGACCTTCTACGGCGCCAGCCAGGCGCTGTTCGGCGTCGACCTCGACGTCGCCGAGGGCGAGGTGGTGGCGCTGATGGGCCGCAACGGCATGGGCAAGACCACGACCATCCGCTCCGTGCTCGGGCTGACGCCGGCGCGCGGCGGGACGGTCCGCTTCGCCGGCCGCGACACCACCGCCATGAGCCCGCACCGCATCGCGCGGCTGGGCATCGGGCTGGTGCCGGAAGGCCGGCGCTGCTTCCCCAACCTGACGGTGACGGAAAACCTCGTCGCCGCCGCCCGGCCGGGGCGCTGGACGCTCGGCGGGATCGAGCGCCTGTTCCCGCGCCTTGCCGAGCGGCGCGGCCAGATGGCGCGCACGCTCTCGGGCGGCGAGCAGCAGATGCTGGCCATCGGCCGCGCGCTGATGACCAATCCGCGCCTCGTCATCCTGGACGAGGCGACGGAGGGGCTCGCCCCGGTGATCCGCAAGGACATCTGGGCGGTGATCCGCACGTTGAAGGGGGAAGGCCAGTCGATCCTGATCGTCGACAAGACGCTGGCCGAGCTTTTGCCCTCGGCCGACCGCTGCTTCGTGCTGGAGAAGGGCCGCACCGTGTGGAGCGGCCGGCCGGAGGCGCTGACCCCGGAGCTTCAGGACCGCCATCTCGGCGTCTGACACGAAGAAGCCGGCCCCGCGCGGGGCCGGCTTGCCGTCGTTCCGCTTCGCCTCAGGCCGCGACGGCCAGCTTCGAGGCGGTCAGGCCGCGCTCGATGTCGGCGAGGATGTCGTCGATGTGCTCGAGCCCGATCGACAGGCGCACATAGCCGGGCGACACGCCGGCCGCCTCCTGCTCCTGCGGCGTGAGCTGCGAGTGGGTGGTCGAGGCCGGATGGATGGCAAGGCTCCTCGCGTCGCCGATGTTGGCGACGTGGTAGATGAGCTCCAGCGAGTCGATGAACTTCTTGCCGGCCGCCAGGCCGCCCTTCAGCTCGAAGCCGAGCAGGCCGCCATAGGAGCCGCCGAGATACTTGTCGGCGCGCTCGCGCACGGCCCCCGTCTGCCGCGAGGGATGGATGACGCGGGAGACCTCCGGCCGGCCGGCCAGCCATTCGGCCACCTTCTGCGCGTTGGCCGAGTGGCGCTCGATCCTGAGCGGCAGCGTCTCCAGCCCCTGGATCAGCTGGAAGGCGTTGAAGGGCGACAGCGCCGAGCCCAGGTCGCGCAAGAGCGTGACGCGCGCCTTGATGATGTAGGCGATGGGGCCGAGCGGCTTGACCGCCTCGCTCCACACCGCGCCGTGATAGGACGGGTCGGGCGTGTTCAGCGCCGGCTGGCGCTCGGCATGGGCCGCCCAGTCGAAATTGCCGCCATCGACGATGATGCCGCCGATCGAGGTGCCATGGCCGCCGATGAACTTGGTGGTCGAGTAGATCACCACGGCCGCGCCGTGCTCGAAGGGGCGCGCGATCAGGGGCGCGGCGGTGTTGTCGACGATCAGCGGGATGCCGTACTCGCGGCCGATGGCGGCGATCTCGGCGATGGGCAGCACGGCGAGCTTGGGGTTCGGCAGCGTCTCGCCGTAATAGGCGCGGGTGCGCCCGTCGGTGGCGCGGCGGAAGTTCTCGGGGTCGGACGGATCGACGAAGCGGACCTCGATGCCCTGGTCCTTCAGCGTGTTGGCGAACAGGTTCCAGGTGCCGCCGTAAAGGTCGGTCGAGGAGACGATGTTGTCGCCGGCCCGCGCAAGGTTCTGGATCGACAGCGCCGAGGCCGCCTGCCCCGAGGAGACGGCCAGCGCGCCGACGCCGCCCTCGAGGGCTGCGACGCGCTTCTCCAGCACGTCGATGGTCGGGTTCATGATGCGGGTGTAGATGTTGCCGAATTCCTTGAGCGCGAACAGGTTCGCGGCATGGTCGGTGTCGTTGAACTGGTAGGAGGTGGTCTGGTAGATCGGCACCGCCACCGAGCCGGTGGCCGGATCGGCGCGCCAGCCGGCGTGAAGCGCCAACGTCTCGGGATGAAGCTGCCTGTCGCTCATGATCTGTCTGTCCCCTATGGGTTGTGCGGCCTGTTTCCGTCCCTTCCGACGCTTGGCGCGGAGTGCTGCGGGCAGGCTTGCGAAACGAATGGATGGCGCGAACCCGTCCCCGCGCGGGCACCGGATCGTGGCTCGACCATGCGGCTTTTAGCGCGAGGTGTTGAGGCAGAACATTCCAATCTTCGCCGCTTCACCGGAATTTCATTCCTGTTTCGGGGAATGGCGGCCGGCTAATCGTGGTCGGCGTAGCGCCTCGCCAGAATCTCGATGTCGTCCGGCGGCCACTCCGGCACCTCCATGCCGAGGCCGAGGCCGAGCGAGGCCAGCGCCGCCTTGATCTCGTTGAGCGACTTGCGCCCGAAATTGGGCACGCGCATCAGCGCCGCCTCGCTGCGGGTGACGAGGTCGCCGACATAGACGATGTTCTCGTGGCGCATGCAGTTGGAGGCGCGCACGGAAAGCTCCATGTCGTCCACCCGACGCAGCAGCACCGGGCTGAAGCCGAGCGGATCGCGCTGCGGCGGCGCGGGCTGCGGCGGCTCCTCCTCGAAATTGAGGAACACGGAAAGCTGGTCGTGGAGGGCGCGGGCGGCGAAGGTCAGCGCCTCCTCGCAACCGACCGCGCCGCTGGTCTCGACGTGCATGACGAGCCGGTCGTAGTCGAGCACATGGCCGAGGCGCGTCGGCTCCACCTGGTAGGAGACCTGCCTGACCGGCGAGAACAGGCTGTCGAGCGGCATGAAGCCATGCGGCACCGCGCCCGGCGCGTGCGCGGCGGCCGGCACGTAGCCGCGGCCGACGGCGAAGGCGAGCTCGACGCTGAAGGCGGCCGCGCCGTCCAGCGTGCACAGCACATGGCCGGGATCGACGATCTCGACGCCCTCGGGCGCGGCGATGTCGCCGGCGGTGACCGGCCCCTCGCCCGCAGCGGCGACGGCGAGCACGAAGGGCTGCCCGTCGCCGGGAGCGCGCACGGCGAGGGATTTGAGGTTGAGGAGCACCTCGTCGAGGCCCTCCCTCACCCCCTCGATGCGGCCCTGCCGCGGCGCGGCACCGCCGATGCGCGCCCCGACCGCGGCCCAGCCGCGGATCGACGACAGCATGACCCGGCGCAGCGCGTTGCCCAGGGTGAAGCCGTAGCCGCGCTCCAGCGGCTCGATCGTCAGCGTGGCGCCGCGCTCCTGCGCGCGGATGTCGACGCTCTGCGGCCTGACCAGAGCGGTCCAGTGTCTGTCTCTCATGATCCTCTGCCCGAAGATGATGCGCTGTGGCGCTTACGCGGCGCGGGGGCCGGGATCGTCGTCCTCCGGTCCGGGGCGGCCCGGCATCGCCGGCGCCGTGCGCGGCCGGAAGCTCACCACGGTGCCGGCGTCGGCGGCGGCTGTCGCGCCGCGCACGCCCTGGCGCTTGCGCGCCTCGGCCTCCGGCTGCCAAAGCACCGCCTCGACGCGCAGCGCCTCCGTCACCCCGTCGCCGAGATCGACGACGACCTCGCCGCGCTCGCTCAGGCCGAGCAATGCCAGCCCCCGGATGGTGTGGATGGACAGCGCATGGTCGGGAAGGTCGGGCCCGTCGCTCCGCACCAGCACGTGCGGGCCGGCGAGCACGCCGTCGACGCGATAGGTGACGCGGCTGTCGAGGGTGACGACGCCGGGCGGGATGTCGTCGCGGAACGCGATGGCGCTCGCGCGCACCTTGTGGTCGAGAAGCTGCACGAAGGGGCCGTGCGGCCCGCGATGCTGCTCGAGCATCGCCTGCAGGATCGCGTGATCCTTCGTCGTCAACCGGAATCGAGGCTCCGTCACCATGGCAAATCTCCCGCAGGAACGGCTTGCTGCCGTTCCGACGCCAGTCCGTCTTGGTTGTCTGGACATCCCCTGGCCCGGAGCCCGCGCTCCGGCCAGGGGTCAGGAGCCTGCGATCAGCGAGCCGGCATGGTCGAGGAAGCGGCGGCGCGCGACGCGCACCGGCCGCGGCGCGGCCGTGCGGCCGTTCCGTGCGGCCGGGGAACGCGGGCGCGAGGCCGGGACGCTCATTGCCCGGCCTGCGCCTCCGGGGCCTCGACCGACACGATCGTCAGCCGATGCGAGCGGCCGTCATTGGCCACCCAGTCGATCGACTGGCCGGCCTTCAGCCCCAGCAGGGCGGTGCCGATGGGCGTGAGGATCGACACCTTGCCCTGCGAGATGTCGGCGTCGGCCGGGTAGACGAGCGTGACGCGGCGGGCCTGGCCGTCGTCGGTCCTGTATTCGACCGTGGCGCCCATCTGCACGGTGCCCTCGAGCACCGCGCCCTTCTCGACGACGCGGGCGCGCTCCAGCTCCGACAGAAGCTCCTCCGCCATCTCGGGCTTGCGGTCGAGCAGGCCGTTGGCGAGCTGGACGAGGCGGACATGATCGGTCTTGTTCACGACGATGCTGGGTTTGCTCATGGGAAGCTCTTGCTGTTGTGTCCGGATTGACTGTGCCTGCGAGTGGCTTTCCTCATCCGCCGGCGCCGCGACGGGCGATCGGGCGGACATACGCACCGCCGGCCGCGAAGGACCATCCGCGCGGATGCCGCCATATGGCTGCCTTGCGTTCGTGAGTTGAGCCCCGGACCCGGGGCAAACGATCCGAGCCGGGGCTATCCTCGCGGGGAGGCACCCATGAAGAAGATAAAAGTCGCTCGCGAATGTTTCATGGCATCAGCATGGCCAAATAGCCCCGATTGTCAAGCATGGCGGACAAAGCCGCCGGGATGTCGCGCCGTGGCCGCGGCGCGTTCATTTCGGCCTCGACACCGGCTTTCGCCTCCCCTATTGCCATGGTGCGGCGGGCGCCGGAGTCGCCTTGCCGCGACAATCCGCGCGCTTCGCGCCGGGACGGGCGGCGACCGCCCGCCCGACACCCAGGGCGCCCGCACGGCCGCCCGGGGGCAGCCGGAGCCGGGCCGCCAGAGCAGGGAGAACGAACCCATGTGGCCCGACCGGCGGATACCCGACCTTCTCGGCATCGAGCACCCGATCATCCAGGCCCCGATGGCGGGCCCCGTCTTCTCCGACATGGTGATCGCGGCCTGCGAGGCGGGCGCGCTGGGCTCGCTGCCCTGCGCCACGATCGACGAGAGCCGCATCCGGGCCGAGATCGGCATCGTGCGGCAGGCGACGGACAGGCCCTTCAACGTCAACTTCTTCTGCCACACCCCGCCCGCCTTCGACGCCGCGCGCGAGGCGCGCTGGCGGGAGCGGCTCAGGCCCTATTATGTCGAGCTCGGCCTCGACCCGGACATGGACGTGCCCGTCTCCAACCGCACGCCGTTCGACGACGCGCTGTGCGCGCTGGTCGAGGAGTTCCGGCCGAAGGTCGTGAGCTTCCATTTCGGCCTGCCGGAGACGGCGCTGCTGGAGCGCGTCAAGGCCACCGGGGCGGCGGTGCTGTCCTCGGCGACGACGGTCGAGGAGGCGGTGTGGCTGGAGGACCACGGCTGCGACGCCGTCATCGCCCAGGGCGCGGAGGCCGGCGGCCATCGCGGCAACTTCCTCACCCACGACATGGCGACCCAGATCGGCACCTTCGCGCTGGTGCCGCAGGTGGCCGATGCGGTGAAGGTGCCGGTCATCGCCGCCGGCGGCATCACCGACGCGCGCGGCATCGTCGCGGCGCTGGCGCTGGGCGCGGCGGCCGTGCAGATCGGCACCGCCTATCTCTACACGCCGGAGGCGCGCATCGCCGCGCTCCACCGCGCGGCGCTGCGCAGCGGGCGCGCCGGCGAGACGGCGCTGACCAACGTCTTCACCGGCCGGCCGGCGCGCGGCATCCTCAACCGCGTCATGCGCGAGACCGGCCCGCTCAGCGACGACGCGCCCGCCTTTCCGCTCGCCGGTGGCGCGCTCGCGCCGCTGCGCGCGGCAAGCGAGAAGGCCGGCTCCGACGGCTTCATGTCGCTGTGGGCCGGGCAGGCGGCGCGCCTTTCCCGCGAGATGGGCGCGGCCGAGCTCACCCGCACGCTGGCGGCCGAGGCGATGGCGCGGCTGGCGGGCCTGGCCGGCGCGCGGCGCGACGGTTGAAATCCGCCATGAGGATGCTATAAGCCCCCCAGCCTGTTTTCAGGCTTCATCTGCTGGTTGGAGAGGTCGCCATGTCCTACGACGCCCTCTTCCAATTGGGGATGGGCCCGGTCGGTCTTGCCCCCCAAAAGGAAGAACTCTTTGCACGATGCGCCCCGGCGGCGCATGAGGGGGTTTTCCGTCCCGCGCCGGCGCGCATCGGCCTGATGCGGCGGCGCGCGGCCGCCGAGCCGGCCTGCGCGCGCGCCACAAGGCGGGCGGTCCTGCCCTTCTAGCCGCCGCGCCTCTTTCTTCGAGGTCCGGCCCCGCCGCCAGCGGCCGTCGCCGTCGGCGCCTCGCTTTTCCCTTTTCCGCGACACCAGCACAGGCCGCAACGCCATGAGCCTCCAGACGCCCTACTACCTGATCGACAAGACGAAGCTCGCCCGCAACATGGAGATCGTCGCGCGCGTGCGCGAACGCTCGGGCGCCAGGGCGCTGCTGGCGCTGAAATGCTTCGCCACGTGGTCGGTGTTCGACTTCATGCGCGACTACATGGACGGCACCACCTCGTCCTCGCTCTACGAGGTGCGGCTCGGGCGCGAGAAGTTCGGCGGCGAGACCCACGCCTACAGCGTCGCCTGGGCCGATCACGAGATCGACGAGGCGATCTCCTATGCCGACAAGATCATCTTCAACTCGGTGGGCCAGCTCGAGCGCTTCGCCGGCCGCGCCGCCGGCATCGCCCGGGGCCTCAGGCTCAATCCGGGCATCTCGTCGTCCTCCTTCGACCTCGCCGATCCCGCCCGCCCGTTCAGCCGGCTGGGCGAATGGGACGCGGCGCGCGTCGAGCCGGTGCTGGACCGCATCGGCGGTTTCATGATCCACAACAATTGCGAGAACGCCGACTTCCCGCTGTTCTCGCGCATGCTGGACACGATCGAGGACAAGTTCGGCGCGCTGCTTTCCCGCGTCGGCTGGGTCAGCCTCGGCGGCGGCATCCACTTCACCGGCGAGAACTACCCGCTCGACGCCTTCTGCGACCGGCTGAAGCGCTTTTCCGACCGCTTCGGCGTGCAGGTCTATCTGGAGCCCGGCGAGGCGGCGATCACGAAGAGCACGACGCTGGAGGTGACCGTGCTCGACACGCTCTACAACGGCAGGCACCTCGCCATCGTCGATTCCTCCATCGAGGCGCACATGCTCGACCTTCTGATCTACCGCGAGAGCGCCAGGGTCGAGCCCAACGAGGGGCCGCACGAGTTCATGGTCTGCGGCAAGTCGTGCCTGGCCGGCGACGTGTTCGGCACCTTCCGCTTCCCGCAGCCGCCCGCCGTCGGAGACCGCATCTCCATCCAGGACGCGGCCGGTTACACGATGGTCAAGAAAAACTGGTTCAACGGCGTGCGAATGCCGTCCATCGCGATCCGCGAGCTGGACGGTTCCGTCAGGCTGGTCCGCGAGTTCACCTTCGCGGACTACGAAGGAAGCCTCTCCTGAGGCTTCGTCACCCGAACCCGCAACTGAAAGGAGGCTGCGTGCCGACATGAAGAAAACCGTCCTCATCATCGGCGCCGGCGGCGTGGCGCAGGTCGTGGCGCACAAGTGCGCACAGAACAACGACGTGCTCGGCGACATCCATATCGCCTCGCGAACGCTTGCCAAATGCGAGGCGATCATGGCCTCCGTCCGCGGGAAGAACGCTCTCAAGGTCGACGGCAGGCTCGAAGCCCACGCGCTCGATGCGATGGACGTGGCGGCGACGACGGCGCTGATCGAAAAGACGGGCGCTGCGATCGTCATCAATGTCGGCTCGGCCTTCCTCAACATGTCGGTGCTGTCGGCCTGCGTCGCCACGGGCGCGGCCTATATCGACACCGCCATCCACGAAGACCCGATGAAGGTCTGCGAGACGCCGCCGTGGTACGCCAACTACGAGTGGAAGCGGCGCGAGGAGGTCGAAAAGGCGGGCGTGACCGCCATCCTCGGCGCGGGCTTCGACCCTGGTGTGGTCAACGCCTACGCCAGGCTCGCCCATGACGAATATTTCGACCGCATCGATTCCATCGACATCGTCGACATCAACGCCGGCAGCCACGGCCGCTACTTCGCGACCAATTTCGACCCCGAGATCAACTTCCGCGAGTTCACCGGCCAGGTGTGGTCGTGGCAGGAGGGCAAGTGGACGTCGAACACGATGTTCGAGGTCGGCAGGGAGTGGGACCTGCCGGTCGTTGGCAGGCAGAAGGCGTATCTGACCGGCCACGACGAGGTGCATTCGCTGTCGCAGATCCTCGGCGTGCCCAATGTGCGCTTCTGGATGGGCTTCGGCGACCACTACATCAACGTCTTCACCGTGCTGAAGAATCTCGGCCTGCTCTCGGAGAAGCCGGTGAAGACGGCGGAGGGGCTGGAGGTGGTGCCGCTCAAGGTGGTCAAGGCCGTGCTGCCCGATCCCGGCTCGCTGGCGCCCGACTACACCGGCAAGACCTGCATCGGCGATCTGGTCAGGGGCGTGAAGGACGGCAAGGCGCGCGAGGTCTTCATCTACAACGTCGCCGACCACAAGGAGGCCTATGAGGAGGTCGGTTCGCAGGGCATCTCCTACACCGCCGGCGTGCCGGCGGTGGCGGCGGCCATGCTGATCGCCACCGGCGAGTGGGACGTGAGGAAGATGGCCAATGTCGAGGACCTGCCGCCGCGGCCCTTCCTCGACATCCTCAACCGCATCGGCCTGCCGACCCGCATCAAGGAAGGCGAGACCGACGGGGCGCTGACCTTCTCCTGACGCGAAAACACCCCCCGCCACGCGCCGTGGCGGGGGGTGTCGGCTTTTTCAACCGGCATGCCGTTCGCGAACGGCCGGCCTTCAGCTCGTGAAGAAGCTCTGCGTGCCGTGGGCCTCGATGGCCTCGGCCAGCCGGTCGAGCGCGTGGACGTAGGCGGCCGTGCGCACGCTCACGCCCTTGTCCTTGGCGATGTTCCAGATGGCGCGGCCCTCGCGCTCCATGATCTCGCGCAGGCGGTCGTGGATGTCGCGCTCGGTCCAGTAGAAGCCCTGCTTGTTCTGCACCCACTCGAAATAGGACACGGTGACGCCGCCGGCATTGGCGAGGATGTCGGGCAGGACGATCACGTTCTTCCTGGCCAGGATCGCGTCCGCCTCGGGCGTGACCGGGCCGTTGGCGAGCTCGAGGATGAGCCGCGCCTTGATCGTGCCGGCGTTCTTCTCGTGGATCATGTTCTCCAGCGCCGAGGGCACGAGCAGGTCGCATTCCACGCCGACCAGCGCCTCGCCCTTCAGCGCCTCGTGGCCGCCCTGGCCGACCGTCGAGACGACGGAATGACCGTTCGCCTTGGCGTTGACGAGCATGTCGACATGCAGGCCCGCCTCCGAATAGACGCCGCCCTCGGAGTCGGAAACCGCCACGATCTTGTGGCCGTCGGCGGCGAGCAGGCGGGCGATGTGCTGGCCGGCATTGCCGAAGCCCTGAACGGCGACGCGCAGGTTCTCGCCCAGGCCGAGATCGGCGGAGAGGTGCCGCACGAGGTAGTAGCCGCCGCGGGCGGTGGCGTCGCCGCGCCCCAGCGAGCCGCCGAGCGAGATCGGCTTGCCGGTGATGACGGCGGGCTCGGCCTGGCCGACGATCTGGGCGTATTCGTCGGCCATCCAGCCCATGATCATCGAGTTGGTGTAGACGTCGGGCGCCGGGATGTCGCGGTCGGGGCCCAGGATGCGGGCGAAGGCCTGGATGTAGGCGCGCGAGAGCCGCTCGATCTCCGCCTTGGAGAGCTGGCGCGGATCGACCTGCACCGCGCCCTTGCCGCCGCCATAGGGCAGGTTCATCACCGCGCACTTGAACGTCATCCAAAACGCCAGCGTCTCGACCTCGTCGGCCGTGGCGTCGGGATGGAAGCGGATGCCGCCCTTGGTCGGGCCGCGCGTGTCGTCGTAGCGGCAGCGCCAGGCCAGGAACGACTTTCGCGAGCCGTCGTCCATGCGGATCATCAGGCGCACCTTGGTGGTCTCACGGGCGAATTTCAGCTTCTCGATCACGTCGGGGTCGATGCTGAGATGGGCGGCGGCCTCGTCCAGCCGGACGAGCGCATCGTCGAGAAGGCTGTCTTCTGACATAACGGCTCCGTGAGGTTTGAGGTGGAAAACGGCATTGTGCATAAGACACGAGCAGCCTTTGCGCAATAAGAAGTCAGCAATGCTGACCTAATTTCTTGCGACATTTGCGCACGGATGTTTCGCGAAAGGCGGCTTCAGGGTTCTTTCGCTGCGCGAACCGCCCGAAAGCGGCCCGAGGCCGCCGGTCAGGGACGTTCCAGCGAGCTGACGAAGGGCCAGTAGTCGGAAAGCCACAGCAGGAACGCGGCTGCCCAGAAAACGGCCGCGCCGGCATGGAGCGGGCCGGGCAGGTCGGGGATCGCCCCAAGCTCCGGCAGCACCCGCAGCGCGAGCGCGACGACGAGGAGCGCGAAGGCGATGCGCGTGGCGCGCGGGAAGCCGAGCGGGCGGCCGGAATGCAGCAGGCCAGCGATGGACAGCACCATCAGCACGCTCATGCCGAGCCCGCCCATCAGCGCGACGTGCAGCGCCGTCACCCCGGCGACCGGCGCGCCGAGACGGGCGGCGCCGAGAAGGATCAAGCCGGCGCCGGCGAGCACGGCGGAGCCCGCCAGCGCCATGATCTCGGTGCGGAACGCCTCGCGGCCGACGAAGGCCTCGCCGGCCCGGTCCATGAAGGCCGCGCCCGCGGCGATGGCGAGGAAGCCGGTGACTTCGGCCGAGAAGCCGAGAAGCTCGCCGGCGATCATGACCGCGACGAGGCCGGGCGCGAGCGTGACGCGGCCGGGATGCGGCCGGAAGGGCGACGTCTCCTCGCTGGGGTCGAGCACCTGGTTGGTGACGGGAACGGTGATGCGCGCCAGCGCCACGCCGAGCAGGCCGAGGAAGACGAAGCCGGCGCAGTGGAGCATCCATTGCGCGAAGGTGACGTCCCCGACGAGGAAGCCGTAGCGCACGGCCACGAGGCAGCAAAGCAGCGCGCCGATCCAGTAGAGGAAGGCGAGCAGGCGGTCGGTGCGCCTGGCCCACGACGTCCACGCGACATAGGCGGCGAGCAGCGCCAGCCAGCCGATGTCGGCCAGCGCGCCGACGACGCCCAACGCATCCGCGCCGAGGAAGCCGACCAGCCGGCCGACGCCCCACAGGCCGGCCAGCACGTAGAGCCGGCGGCCGCGCAGGCACGGCGTGTCGGTCCATTCGGGAACGGCGGTGGTGACGAAGCCCAGCAGCGCCGCGCCATAGGCGCCGAAGATCATCTCGTGCGCGTGCCAGAGCGAGGGCGGGGTGTCGCGGGCGAAGGGCAGGTCGAGGCCGAACACCAGCACCCACTGGAACGGCCACAGCGCGGCATAGAGCGCGGCGAGCGGGAAGAACAGGCGGAAGCCCTCGTCTCCGAGGACGACGTGGAGCGGCGGGGCCGGGCGGGGCGGAGGAACCAGCACGGTCAGGCCACCCTGCGCTCGTCGACGTCGTGGATGTGGCGGAACAGCGGGTCGCCCTTCAGGAAGGACTGCACGGTCTCGAACACGGCGCGGTCCTCGCGCGCGCCGGGCTCGCCGTCCAGCCGCCGCTCGCCCGCCACCCCCCTGCCCGCGACGTCGAGGACGAGGATGCGATGGGCGATGCGGGCGGCCTCGATCAGGTCGTGGGTGACGAACAGCGCCGCGAAATGGGCGGCGCGCGAGGCGTCGATGACGAGGTCCTGCATGCGCCGCTTGAGCGCGGCGTCGAGCGCGGTGAACGGCTCGTCGAAGAACAGGAAATCCGGCTCCGCCACCAGCGCGCGGGCGATGGCCACGCGCTGCTGCATGCCGCCGGAAAGCTCGACGGGGAACTTGCCGAGGTCGGCGCGGTCGAAGGCGACGCGCTCGGCCGCCGCGCGCGCCCTTTGCGCGCGCTCGCCGCGCCGCATGCCGGAAATGCGCAGCGGATAGGCGATGTTGTCGAGCGCCGTCGCCCAGGGCAAGAGGCGCGGCCCCTGGAACACCATGCCGTGCCGGGCATAGGCGCGCTCGACCCGGCCGCGCCGCGGCTCCATGACGCCGGCGGCGACGTGGACGAGCGTGCTCTTGCCGCAGCCGGACGGGCCGACCAGCGCCACCACCTCGCCGCGCGCCACCGACAGGTCGATGCCGTCGAGCACCGTGCGGCCGAAATAGGAATGGCCGACGTCGCGAAGCTGAAGCACGCTCATCGCTTCACCCCCCACGGCACGGCGGCGGCGCGCCAGCGCTCGAACTCCGAGCGCACCGGATGGACGATGCCGTACTCGAAGGCGATCAGCGCCGCGACGGCGATCATCACCCAGGCGAGCGCGCCGGCGACGTCGAGATTGGCGCGGGCGCGGGCGAGCTCGCCGCCGATGCCGCCGACATTGGCGAGAAGCTCGGCCATCACCGCGACCTTGAAGGCGGTGCCGAGCGAGATGGCGAGCGCGGGGAAGAGATGGGCCGCGACATGGCGCAGGCCGAGCGTCGTCAGCCGCTTCACCGGGCCGGCGCCGAAGGCGCGCGCCATGTCGTCGAGGCTGCGGTCGCGCGTGGTCACGCCCTCGGCGACGCCGACGAAGACCAGCGGCGACGAGGCGATCAGGATGGTGACGACGACGGTGCCGTCGGTGGAGCCGAACCAGATCATGGCGAGCACGATCCAGGCGATGGGCGGCACGCCGAGCAGCACGGTCACCAGCGGCCGCGCCGCGCGCATGGTGGCCGGCGAGTAGCCGGCCGCAAGCCCCGCCAGCGCGCCGGCGAGCGCCGAGACGACGAAGCCCTCGACGGCGCGGCGGCTGGTCAGCACCGCGATGTCCCAGGATTTCGGATCGGACAGGATCGCGCCCATGGCCCGGACCGTGGCGAGCGGCGCCGGCAGGATGAAGTCGCCATAGACCTCATGGCCGAACTGCCACAGGGCGGCGAGCAGCGACAGCGCGGCGAGGCCCGACCACGCCGACCACAGGAAACGCCCGGTGCGCCCCAGCCTGCCCGTCCACGCCGCGGCGATCATCGCCGGCGCCTAGAGATAGAAGCCGTCGTCGGGCAGCTTGCCGCCGACGATGCCGGTATCGGCCTGCGACAGCGTCGACAGCATCGCCTCGATGTCGGGCCGCGCCGCGCGCGCGCGCCGGGCGACGAGGTTGGAGGCGGCGAGCGAGGCGGCGAGGATCGGGGCCGGCATCTCCAGCGCCTCCGTGGCGTCGGCGGCGGCGCGGGCCGGATCGGCGTTGACCGATTCGGTCGCCTTCTCGACAATCTCCTGCAAGGCGTCGGCGATGCCGGGATTGGCGTCCATGAACGGAACCGTCAGCGCCATGCCCGCCTGCGGCAGCACGGCCGAGCCGCCGGTGGCCTGCGCCCACGCCTGCTGCACGTCGATGACGCGCTGCACGGTCTTGCCGGCGGCGGCCCCGCGCAGGATCGCGGCCGACACCGCCGGCTCGGTCGAAAGGACCGCATCGACGCGGCCGGCCATCAGGAGCTGGATCGCCTCGATGGGCGAGCCGGCGCTTTCGAGGCTAATGTCGGTGCCCGGCACCATGTCGTGATGGGCGAGCAGGCGGGCGAGCACGAGGTCGGGCATGTCGTTGCGGAACGGGACGGCGAGCGATCTGCCCTTCAGCGCCGGGATGCTCGACAGGCCGGGATCGGCGGCGATGATGTAGAGCAGCCCCGTCGTCATGACGTTGAGCAGCCGCACGCCCATGCCGCGATTGTAGAGGTTGGCGGCGACCTGCACCGGCAGGATCAGCGCCTGCATGGTGCCGGAGGTCAGCCCCGCGCGCATCTCGTCGGGGTTGCGCCAGACCTTGAACTCGGCCGTCCCGGCAATCCCGGAGAAGGCGCCGGAGGCGACGGCATGGGCAAGCGTCACGCTGGGGCCGGCCGGCGGGCCGTAGAGCGTCAGCGACGGCAGTTTCGCCGCCGCCGCCCGCCGCACGGATGCCGGCAGCGCGAAAAGGGCGGCGGTGGCGCCGGCCGCAGCGAGCGCGGCGCGGCGGGAGAGGATCGTGCGATCCGGCGATGAAGGTCTCGACATGGCAAGCTCCGGAAAGTCGGCCGGCCCGTCCCGACCGTCCGGGCCTGCTCCATATAAACTTGCATATAGAACTCCACTTTGTTGGAGATCAAGCAGGCTTCGCGTCCGCGACAATCTTTCCCGCCATCGCGCTCCCGCCGCCTGAGGCGGCGCACCCCGCCGCCGTGCCGGGGCTGCACCATGCTACATAAAGAAAGAACCCGGCGGTCGCCCGCCGGGTTCCTTTCATCCGATCCGCGAGGGATTAGAAGAAGCGCGAGAAGCGGACGAAGCCCGACACGCTGCTGCCGTCGACGCCGGCCGGCGTATCGATGTCGCGATAGACGATCTCGGTGCGGACCGCGAAGTTCTCGACCGGGGTCCAGAGACCGTGCAGTTCGAGCGCCCAGGCGTCAACATTCGTGCTGACATCCGTGCCGGGGAGATAGAGATCGTTGAAGTACTGCACCGCCAGCGACGCGCCGAACTGGGCGTTGAAGCGGTGGAAGTACGAAGCGATGACCGACCACTCGGCGCCGGTGCCGAGACGGGCGTTCCTGCCAACCGCATACTGGTTGTCGCTGTCGGCATAGAAGCCGAGGAGGCGGAACGACGAGCCGGGCGCGCCGGGGATGTTGTAGTGCAGGCCAGCCTGGACGCCGAAGCCGCTGTCATCGACCGGAAGCAGCGTGAGCGGATTGATCGCCAGGCGATTCTCGTCGAAGCCGACCTTCAACCATGCACCACCCCAACCCTGGTTGACGCCGACAACGCCGACGACGTTCGGGATGTAGTTGCGGTCAGCGAAATACGGCGCGGCGTAGTTGCCGTCGTTGTCGTCTTCGAGCGAGATCGTGCCGAAGAAGCCGTTCGAGCCCGAGAAGTTGTACTGGATCAGGTGAGCCTGCTGATACGCGTAGTCGAGACCCGTATCCGAGTGCGAACCGCCAGCGGCGACGCCACCCTGCGGCACCGACACCCACGCGGAATCCGTCCAACCGGCGCGGAAGCCGCCGAGCGACAGCCAGGCATGGTTCAGGTAGGTGCCATCAGCAGCGGCAAGGCCGGTCGCGGTGATGCCGGAAAGGCCGCTCGTGCGAGCGCTGTCGATACGGGCATAGCCGCGCAGCTGGCCGTATTCGGTCTCCGAACGGGCGTCGACGAACAGACGGATGCGGCTGTGGCTGTTCCAGGTGTCCTCGACAAAGCCGTAGAAGTTCGACGCGGCGCCACCGGCATCGCTGTCGGCGGTGCCGACCTGATGACGGATCTCGGCGCCGATGCGCAGGCAGGTCTCGGTGCCCGGGATGTAGAAGAAGCCGGCGCCGTAGACGTCGCAGACGCGGACGTATTCGACGGGCTCCGGCTCGGCGATGACGATCGCGTCGGCCGCCTGGGCGCCGGTCGCGGCGAGGGTGACCTCCAGTCAAAACCGGAGGTCAGGAACGGCCGTCTCAGGCCGCGGCCGCCTTCTTCTCCGGCCGTCGCTCCAGCACCGGCAGGCAGGCGTCGAGGTCGCGCGTCGCCAGATGGGCGTAGCGCATGGTCATCTGGAGCGTCTGGTGGCCCAGCCACATCTGCACGCGGCGCAGATCGATGCCGCCGCGCACCAGCCGCGAGGCGCAGGTGTGCCTGAGGATGTGCGGCACCACGTCGGCGTCGCCGCCGAGGCCGCAATCCCCCTTGGCGGCATGCCACACCGCGCGGAACCGATGCTGCCTTACATGAAGGAACGGTCCGGCGCGGGCGGGCTTCGACGCCCGCAGCGCCTCGCCTGCCCGTCTCGTCAGCGGAATGGTCCGGCTCTTGCCCGACTTGGTGATCCAGAACGTGGCCTGGGCCGCGCCGATGTCGTTCCAGCGCAGGCCGATGGCCTCGCCCAGGCGCGCGCCGGTGTCGACCAGAAAGACGGCGAGGCGGTAATAATCGTCCGACCGCGCCCGGATGGCCGCGAACAGCGCGTCCTCCTCCTCCTGTTCGAGGAACCTGATTCGTCCCGCGCGCTCCTTCAGGCGGGTGAATTCCGGCAGGCTTCGCAGCTCGCCCATGCGATGGGCCTTCTTGAGCAGCTTGCTGAGCGCCGCCAGCTTGCGGTTTATCGTGGCGTTGCTGTTGCCCCTGCCGCGCAGGCAGCCCACGAGATGGTCCAGCCTGTCCTGCGGGAAATCGTCCAGCTTCTCGCCGCCGAGGAACCGATCGAGCTCCCTGATGAAGGACCCGACGCAGTATTTATGGAAGCTCTCTTCCCAAAGGACGTTGTGGTGCGCCTCGTAGAGACCGAGAAGCGTCCGCCCTGTTCCATCCAGCGGCCCGGTGCCGTCGTTGTTCCGGCTTGCCATGGGGCTTCGCATCCGGTCTGGCGATGGTGGTGGAACGCATGTCGTATTCATCGATGTCCCCGCGATTCTGTTTCCCTGCCGGGGCATCTACAGTCTTCCTCGCCGCGCGGCGCCGATTCCGCGGCGGAAGGCAGGGTGATTCCTCCGCCCGCGGCGCCGTCCCTGCCACGATGGTAAACGGTTCCTTTCCGGGCGGGTGGAAATCGTGTCATTTGTGCAACAGACCTGTCCGATAGCACGCGCACAAGGGCGCCAGCGCCGGGATTGCGGTTGAACGGCGAGCGCCGCTGCGTATTGTCGGCTTCGGAGAAGGGGCGCCTCGCGCATCTTTTTCGAGCATTGGGGATGGGGCAGGGAACGCTGTCCTTCAGCAAAAAATACCCAGACCCGCTTTTAACTTTGACTGGAGGTCAGAAATGAACATCAAGAGCCTTATCCTCGGCTCCGCCACCGTGGCCCTCGCCGCGACCGGCGCCCAGGCGGCCGACGCGATCGTCATCGCCGAGCCGGAGCCCACGGCGCCGGCTACTTCTACATCCCGGGCACCGAGACCTGCCTGCGCATCAGCGGCTGGGTCCGTCATCAGCTCGACACCGTCGCCAGCGGCACGACCGTTGAGCGCGGCGTTGCCGGCGCTGCGATCGTCGAGACCCGCACCCGCACCCGCGAGCGCGGCATCCACCAGACGACCGCCGCGCAGATCAACCTCGACGCGCGTTCGGAGACCGAGTACGGCACGCTGCGCGGCTGGGTCCAGCTCGAGACCCCGGCCGGTGCGGGCACCGACCGCTCCCACCCGCTGGGTGACGTCGGCGTCGCCATCAACCGCGCGCTGATCCAGCTCGGCGGCCTCTACATGGGTTACGCCGACTCGCTGTTCTCCTCGTCGAGCAACTTCGGCGGTTCGGGCCTCGGCAACTACGGTGGCTTCACCTACGCCGATACGTTCAACTACCACTACGAGCAGCGTCACCAGATCGGCTACCAGTTCTCCGGCGGCAACGGCTTCTGGGGCGCGATCGCCATCGAGCACGACGCGGCCGTGAACAACTACACCCCGGACGTGGTCGGCAAGATCGCCTACCAGCAGGCCTGGGGCGGCGTCTGGCTGGCCGCCGGCTATGACGAGAGCGCCGACGGCGTCGGCA
This sequence comes from Hyphomicrobiales bacterium, assembly GCA_003577315.1. Classification (GTDB taxonomy): domain Bacteria; phylum Pseudomonadota; class Alphaproteobacteria; order Rhizobiales; family Rhizobiaceae; genus Aerobium. Next base: position 79,220 of record QEVK01000016.1, read on the forward strand.
TCCGTGGTGGCGTGCAGGCGACGTTCTCGCCGCTCACCGTCCGCCTCGACGGCTACTACCAGAGCAACGCCGACGTTGCTTACGGTCGCGCCGCTCGCTGGGCCGTGCAGGGTACCGCGCTGTACCAGATCAACCCGAAGCTCGGCCTCGCGGTCGGCCTCGAGTATCGTGACGACCTCGTCGCCAACGGCGCCACCGTCCACACGGCGGCCGCGCTCCACGGCGTTGCCGGCCCGCTCGTCGGCGTCCCGGCTGCCGGCAACTACTTCTCCGACGGTCACGCCTGGGCTGCCCAGGTCGGCCTGAACTGGCAGCCGGTCCAGAACTTCCTGATCGGCGCGGACGTCGTCTACAACAAGGCGAAGTTCTCGGAGGCCAACGCTGCGGGCCACACCTACACCCGCACGGCCGACACCACGTCGTTCCGTCTGCGCTTCCAGCGCAACTTCTAATCCCTCGCGGATTGGGTAAAAGGAACCCGGCGGGCAACCGCCGGGTTCTTTCTTTTGTGACGCCATGGAATTGTGGATCCCCATCACGCTCGCCGCCGCCTTCCTGCAGAACCTGCGCTCGGCGACCCAGAAGCACCTCAAATCCGTGATGGGCACCACCGGCGCCACCTTCGTGCGCTTCGGTTTCGGCCTGCCTTTCGCGCTCCTCTTCCTGTGGGCGCTGACGGCCTTCGGCGGCCACGCGGTTCCCGCGCCCGACGGACGCTTCCTGCTGTGGGTCGCCGTCGGCGCCTTCGGGCAGATCGGTGGAACCTTCCTGCTCGTCCACCTCTTCTCGCACCGCAACTTCGCGGTCGGCACCGCCTACTCGCGCACGGAGCCGGCGCAGGCGGCGCTGTTCGCGCTGGTCTTCCTCGGCGAGAGGACCGGCCCCGGCAGCCTCGCCGCCATCACCATCAGCGTGCTGGGCGTGATGCTGATCTCGGTCGCGCACATGCACATGAGCTGGCGCAACATGATCGCCTCGGTGTTCGCCCGCAACGCGCTGACCGGGCTTGCCTCGGGCGCGCTGTTCGGCGTGGCCGCGGTCGCCTATCGCGCCGCGTCGCTGGCGCTCGGAGGGCCGAACTTCATGATGCAGGCGGCCGTCACGCTCGTGTGGGCGCTGGCGCTGCAGACGCTTGCCATGTCGGCGTGGATGGCGTGGAAGGATCGGGCCGAGTTCGCGCGCATCGCGCGGTCCTGGAAGCCGTCGCTGTTCACCGGCTTCGCCGGCGCCAGCGCCTCCTTCGGCTGGTTCATGGCCATGACGCTGCAACAGGCGGCCATGGTCAAGGCGCTGGGGCAGGTCGAGATGCTGTTCACCTTCGCCGCGTCGGTGTTCGTCTTCCGCGAAAGGATCAACCGCATCGAGACCGCCGGCTGCATCCTGATCGTCGCCGGCATCGTCGTCCTGGTGCTGGCCGGTTAGGGCACAAGGGCCCGAAGCGCGCCCCGGTCCGTGACGCGCCCGGGGGCGGGCGGGCGGCCCGGCCTCAGGGCACGATCAGCGTGCCCGCGCCATGCTCGGTGAACAGCTCGAGCAGCACGGCGTGCGGCGTCTTGCCGTTGAGGATGACGACGCCTTCCACCCCGCGCTCGATCGCCTCGATGCAGGTCTCGACCTTGGGGATCATGCCGCCGGAGATGGTGCCGTCGGCGATCAGCGCCCGCGCCTCGGCCACCGTCAGCTCGTCGATCAGGTTCCTGTCCTTGTCGAGCACGCCGGGCACGTCGGTCAGGAACAGGAGCCGCGTGGCGTTGAGCGCGCCGGCGATGGCGCCGGCGAAGGTGTCGGCGTTGATGTTGTAGGTGTGGCCGTCGCGGCCGGGCGCCACCGGCGCGATCACCGGGATCATCTCGGAGCGGGCCAGAAGGTCGAGCAGCGTGCGGTCGACCTCGACCGGCTCGCCGACGAAGCCGAGATCGAGCACCTTCTCGATGTTGCTTTCGGGATCGCGCATGGTCTTGCGCGCCTTCTGCGCGAACACCATGTTGCCGTCCTTGCCGCACAGGCCGATCGCCCATTCGCCCTCGGCGTTGATGAGGGCGACGATCTCCTTGTTGATCGAGCCGGCCAGCACCATCTCGACGATCTCGACCGTGCGGCGGTCGGTGACGCGCAGGCCGCCCTCGAACTTCGACTCGATGCCCATCTTGGTCAGCATGGCGCCGATCTGCGGCCCGCCGCCATGCACCACGATGGGGTTGACGCCCGACTGCTTGAGCAGCGCGATGTCGCGGGCGAAGGCCTTGCCGAGCTCGGTGTCGCCCATGGCGTGGCCGCCATATTTCACGGGCGGCCGAGAGCAGGCGCGCCTGCTCTGCGGCGGTGGCAAGCTGGTCGGCGGTCATGGGGTCCTCGGAGGCTCCTCGGGGCGGCGGGGAAACGTTCTGGCGCGTCTCATAACGGCAAGCGGCCGGCGAGACAATCGCCAACCGCCTCCACCTGGTTCCGCCCGGCACGATGCGGCCGGGCGGTCTGCCCGGACGCTTCCTAGAGCGGCTTTTTTATCCACTTCTGGAAGACGCCGATGATGCCTTCGCGGAAGAGGAGGACGCAGACGACGAAGATGACGCCCTGGATGATGGTGACCCATGCGCCGAAGGTGGCGAGGTAGTTCTGCATGGTGACGATGACGGCGGCGCCGACGATGGGTCCGAACACGGTTCCCATGCCGCCGATCAGCGTCATGAGCACGACCTCGCCCGACATCGACCAGTGCACGTCGGTCAGCGAGGCGAGTTGGAACACGATCGCCTTGGTGCCGCCGGCAAGCCCGGCGAACGCCGCCGACAGCACGAAGGTGGCGAGCTTGTAGCGGTTGACGCGGTAGCCCAGCGAGGTGGCGCGCGCCTCGTTCTCGCGGATCGCCTTCAGCACCTGGCCGAACGGCGAGTGGATGATGCGGTAGATGGCCAGCATGCCGCCGAGCGCGATCGCCAGCACCACGAAGTAGAGCGTGAAGTCCGAGCGCAGGTTGATGAAACCGAACAGCATGCCGCGCGGCACCGCCTGGATGCCGTCCTCGCCGCCGGTGAAGGGGGCCTGCAGCGAGAAGAAGAACACCATCTGCGCAAAGGCCAGCGTCACCATGGCGAAGTAGATGCCCTGGCGGCGGATGGCCAGCGCGCCGATGACGAGCCCCAGCACCGTGGCGGCGGCCACGCCCGACAGGATGGCCAGCTCCGGCGGCAGGCCCCACACCTTGGCGGCGTGGGCGCTGATGTAGCTCGCCGAGCCGAAATACGCCGCATGGCCGAACGACAAGAGCCCCGTATAGCCCAGGAGAAGGTTGAAGGCGCAGGCGAACAGCGCGAAGCACATCACCTTCATCAGGAACACGGGATAGAGGAAGAAGGGCGCCGCCAGCCCGGCGGCCAGCAGGGCCAGGAAGATCGCCGCATGGTGGCGCGGCATGCCGGTGGCCGAGGCGCGCCCGGCCGCGACCGGGGCCGGGGCGGCGTGGCTGGCGGCGGTGTGGTTGGCGGCGGACATCACGCGGCCCTCCCGAACAGGCCGGCCGGCTTGACCAGAAGCACGATGGCCATGATGACAAAGATGACGACGGACGAGGCTTCCGGGTAGAACACCTTGGTCAGGCCCTCGACCAGGCCGAGCCCGAAGCCGGTGACGATCGAGCCCAGGATCGAGCCCATGCCGCCGATCACCACCACCGCGAAGACGACGATGATCAGGTCCGCGCCCATGTTCGGGTTGACCGAGTAGACGGGCGCGGCCAGCACGCCCGCGAACGCCGCCAGCGCCACGCCGAAGCCGTAGGTCAGCGTGATCATGCGCGGCACGTTGATGCCGAAGGCCCCGACCAGCGTCGGGTTCTCGGTCGCCGCCCTCAGGTACGCCCCGAGCCTGGTCTTCTCGATCACGAACCAGGTGGCGACGCACACGGCAAGCGAGGCCACCACCACCCAGCCGCGGTAGTTGGGCAGGAACATGAAGCCGAGGTTCTGGCCGCCGGCGAGCTGCGGCGGGATCGAGTAGGGCAGGCCCGAGATGCCGTACTGGTTCCTCAGCAACCCCTGGATGATCAGCGCAAGCCCGAAGGTCAGCAGAAGCCCGTAGAGGTGGTCGAGATGGTAGAGCCGCGCGATCATCAGCCGCTCGAGCACGATGCCGAAGGCGCCGACCACGATCGGCACGATCAAGAGCGCCCACCAGTAGCCGATGCCGAGATAGTTCAGAAGCATCCAGGCCACGAACGCGCCCAGCATGTACTGGGCGCCATGGGCGAAGTTGATGATGTTCAGCAGCCCGAAGATCACCGCAAGGCCGAGCGACAGGATCGCGTAGAACGACCCGTTGATCAGGCCGAGCAGCAGCTGGCCGAACAACGCCTGCGGCGGGATTCCCAAGAGTTCAAACATCCGATTGCCCCGGCGAGCTTTGTCATAAGGCGGGCGCGCGCCCGGCAAGACGGGCGCGCGCCGCGTGTCGGATCCGCGTTACTTGACCAGCGGGCAGTTGCCGTCGGCCATCGGGCGGAACGCCTTGTCGGCGGGGATGGTCGCCAGCGTCTCGTAATAGTCCCAGGCGCCGCTCGACTGCTCGGGCGACTTGACGCGGAACAGGTACATGTCGTGTACCTTGCGGCCGTCGGCGCGGATCTCGCCCTTGCCGAACAGCGGGTCGTCGGTCGGCATCTCCTTCATCTTGGCGATGACGGCGTCGGCCTCGTTGGTGCCGGCGGCCTCGACGGCCTTCAGATAGTGCAGCACGCCGGCATAGACGCCGGCCTGCACCATGGTCGGCTTGTCGCCGTCGGCGGCCTCGAAGCGGGCCGACCATTCGCGGGTGCCGTCATTCAGGTCCCAGTAGAAGCTCTCGGTCAGCACCAGGCCCTGCGCGGTCTGCAGGCCGAGCGCATGCACGTCGGTGATGAAGATCAGCAGGCCCGCGAGCGCCTGGCCGGCCTGGGTGATGCCGAACTCGGCCGCCTGCTTGATCGAGTTGATGGTGTCGCCGCCGGCATTGGCCAGGCCGATCACCTTGGCGCCGGAGGCCTGCGCCTGCAGCAGGAAGGAGGAGAAGTCCGTGCCGGGGAAGGGATGGCGCACGGTGCCGACGACCTTGCCGCCCGCGGCCTCGACCACGGCCGCCGTGTCGCGCTCCAGCGCATGGCCGAAGGCATAGTCGGCGGTCAGGAAGAACCAGGAATCGCCGCCCTGCTGCACCATGGCCGAGCCGGTGCCGTTGGCGAGCGCCCAGGTGTCGTAGGTCCAGTGGACGGTGTGCGGGGAGCAGGCCGGGCCGGTCAGGTCGGACGAGGCCGCGCCGGAGTTGATGAACAGGGCGTTGGCGTCCTTGATGATCTCGTTGACCGCAAGCGCGGCCGAGGAGGTCGGCACGTCGACGATGGCGTTGACGCCGTCCTGGTCGAGCCACTGGCGGGCGATGGTGGAGGCGACGTCGGGCTTGTTCTGGTGGTCGGCCGAGACGATCTCGACCTTGATGCCCTTCTCGGCCGCGCCGAAATCCTCGGCCGCCATGCGCGCGGCGATCACCGAGCCTTCGCCCGACAGGTCGGCATAGATGCCCGAACGGTCGTTGAGCACGCCGATCTTGACGGTGATGTCCTGCGCCAGTGCGCTCGTCGCCATCAGCGACGCGGCGAGCGACGCCAGCAGAAATCCTGTCTTGGTCATATTCTTCTCCTCCGTTGTCGGCGCGGTCGAAGCCGGCCTTTCCTTGCCTACACGCCGAGATAGGCGTGCAGTTTGTCGATGTTGGCGTCGAGCTCGGCGTTGGGGATCATGTCGATGACCTTGCCCTGCTCGACGACGTAGTGGCGGTCGGCCACCGTCGAGGCGAAGCGGAAGTTCTGCTCCACGAGCACGATGGTGAAGCCCTCCTGCTTCAGCCGCGCGATGGTGCGCCCGATCTGCTGGATGATCACCGGCGCAAGGCCCTCCGTCGGCTCGTCGAGCAAAAGCATCTTGGCGCCCGTCCTCAGGATGCGCCCGATCGCCAGCATCTGCTGCTCGCCGCCCGAAAGCTTGGTGCCCTGGCTGGCAAGCCGCTCCTTCAGGTTCGGGAACAGATCGAAGATCTGCTCCACGCTCATGCCGCCCGGCTTGACCTGCGGCGGCAGCATCAGGTTCTCCTCCACGTTCAGCGACGAGAAGATGCCCCGCTCCTCCGGGCAGAACGCGATGCCGGCGCGGGCCACGAAGCGGGCCGGCGCGTGCATCAGCTCCCTGCCCTCGAACGTCACCGAGCCCTTGCGCTTGGGCAGAATGCCCATGATCGCCTTCAGGGTCGTGGTCTTGCCCGCGCCGTTGCGCCCGAGCAGCGTCACCACCTCGCCCGGATTCACGTCGAACGACACCCCGTGCAGCACGTGGCTTTCGCCGTACCAGGCCTCGAGGTCCTTCACGGCAAGCAGCGGCGCCGGAGCGGCCGCGTCGACATTCCTTGCAACTGCCGCCTTAGCCATGTCCCGCTCCGATATAGGCCTCGATCACCCGAGGGTCCTTCGACACCGTGGCGTAGTCGCCCTCCGCCAGCACCTTGCCCCGCGCCAGCACCGTGATCGTGTCCGACAGCGACGCCACGACCGACAGGTTGTGCTCCACCATCAGGATGGTGCGGTTGGCCGAGATGCGCCTGATCAGCGCCGAGATGCGCTCGACGTCCTCGTGGCCCATGCCCGCCATCGGCTCGTCGAGCAGCAGCATCTCCGGGTCCAGCGCCAGCGTGGTGGCGATCTCCAGCGCCCGCTTGCGGCCATAGGGCAGGTCGCCGGCATTGGTCGCCTCGAACTCCGACAGCCCGACATCGGCAAGCAGCGACCGCGCCTCCTCGTCGAAGGAAGACAGGACCTTCTGCGAGCGCCAGAAGTCGAACGAGTCGCCGCGCCGCCGCTGCAGCGCGATCCTCACATTCTCCAGCGCCGTCAGGTGCGGGAACACCGCCGAGATCTGGAACGAGCGCACCAGGCCCAGCCGCGCGATGTCGGCCGGCGACAGCGCCGTGATGTCCTCGCCCTTGTAGGTGATCTTCCCCCGCGTCGGCGCAAGGAACTTCGTCAGAAGGTTGAAGCACGTCGTCTTGCCGGCCCCGTTCGGGCCGATCAGCGCGTGGATCTGCCCGCGCCGGACATTCAGATCGACTCCCTCGACCGCAAAGAAACCCTTGAACTCCTTCGTAAGGTCCTGTGCGGCCAGTATGACCCCGTCGCTCATGCGTTCCTCATACCCATCGGCCGCGTCGCACGGACGCGGATTTCTTGCGATGAGGCCTCCTCCCAGGAAGCGCTCAGGCCGTTCCCGGCCGCTTGTTTTCATCCCCGGGCAGGAAAGTTGCACAACCATGCCCGCCAACACAAGGTCGTATAAATACGGCACCGGAATACGGCACCGGCCCCCCTGCAACCCCACCCGCCCCGGCGTGCGGCCGGGACGGATGGCAGCGGGCGGCGACGCCTCCCGCTCAGTTGCCCTTGACGAACGGGCAGGCGCTCTGCTCGAGCGGCTGGGCCGCGTCCTGCGGCGGGATCGTGCGCAGCACCTTGTAGTAGTCCCACGCGCCGGTCGATTCGGCCGGCGTCTTGACCTCGACGAGGTACATCTCCTTGATCAGCCTTCCGTCGGCGCGCACGGTGCCGCCGGGCGCGAAGAAGTCGTCGACCGGCATCTCCTTCATCTTCGCGGCGACGGTCGGGCCGTCGTCGGTGCCGGCCGCCTCGATGGCGCGCAGATAGTGCAGCACCGACGAATAGGTGCCGGCCTGCACCATGCCCGGCATGCGGCCGGTGCGCTCCTCGAAGCGCTTCGACCATTCGCGGCTGGCGTCGTCGCGGTCCCAGTAGAAGGCGGTGGTGGCGAGCAGGCCCTGCGCCGTCTCCAGCCCCAGCGCATGCACGTCCGAGATGACGATGACCAGGCCGGCGAGGTTCTGCCCGCCCTGGGCGATGCCGAACTCGCCCGCCTGCTTGATGGCGTTGATCGTGTCGGTGCCGGCATTGGCGAGGCCGACGATCTGCGCGCCCGAGGCCTGCGCCTGAAGCAGGAACGAGGAGAAGTCGGGGCTGCCCAGCGGATGGTTGACGCTGCCGGCGATGGTGCCGCCGCCGGCCTCGACCACGCGGGTGATCTCCGCCGCCATCTGGTGGCCGAAGGCGTAGTCGGCGGTGAGCAGGAACCACGAATCCTTGCCCTGCTCGAGAACCGACTTGGCGGTGCCGACCGACTGCGAATAGGTGTCGAACACCCAGTGGAAGCCGGTGGGCGAGCAATCCTCGTTGGTCAGGCGGGTGGTGGCGGGGCCGGTCATCAGCGTGACCTTGCCCATCTCCTTGCCGATGGTGTTGACCGCGATGGCCACGGCCGAGTTGGTCAGGTCGGCGATGGCGTCGACGCCGTCGACGTCGAACCAGCGCCGCGCCAGCGCCGAGGCGACGTCGGCCTTGTTCTGGTGGTCGGCGGAAATGATCTCCACCTTGATACCCTTGGCCTCGGCGTCGAAATCCTCGACCGCCATGCGCGCGGCCTCGGCCGAGGTGAGGCCGCCGAAATCGGCGTAGGTGCCGGTCTGGTCGTTGAGGACGCCGATGCGCACAACCCCGTCGCTGAGCTGCTGGGCCGAGGCAAAGGACGTCGAGGCCAAAAGGGCCGCGAGAATGCCAAAGCGCTTCATGATCTCCTCCCTGTCGATCGCACTGTGGTGACGGAAGGACAGCAGATCAAATCGCGCCGCCAATATCGACTCCTTTTCATGCACACCCGGTGTGCGGTCGCGCACAGCCGCGCTTCGTGCGACGCGGCGCGCGGCCGCGCACCGCAGGCGCGAGCCACATTTCGCACCGCAACAAAAATTGTCCGCCGCGAAACGCCCGAACGCGGGAACCGATGGCCGCCTAATCGGTTTAGCAGTATTGCGCTCGCGCGCAGCCCCTCGCCTGTCCCGGGGGTCGCGCCACCCGTCCCGTTGGCCTGCCACAGAGACTAGACCAGAATGAACGTCGACATCGGTCCGAAGTTTCGGCCTGATCCCGCAGCAGCGCCTCGCGACAGCGAGGTTCCCATCCGCTCCGTCTTCGCGCTCCACGGCGACCTGCGCCAGATCGGCGCCAGCCTGGCGCGCGGCACCGGCATGCCTCTCCTCGACGGGTTGCAGCCCTTCGACCCGCGCGAGCGCACCAGGGAGAACGCGGCCCACATCCGCGCCGTCGTGCAGACGCTCGACAGCGCCCAGCAGGCCGGCGAAAGCGTGACGCCGGCCGCCAACTGGCTGCTCGACAACTCCCATGTCGTGGAAGAGGCGATCGTGGGCATCCGCCGCGACCTGCCGCCGCGCTTCTACCGCCAGCTTCCGCTGATGCCGGGGCGCGACATCCCGCGCGCGCTGGCGATCGCCTGGGCCTATGTCGCCCACACCGACAGCGCCGTCTCGCAGGAGGGCTTCCACGCCATCGTCGAGGGCTTCCAGCAGGAGCAGCCGCTGCGCATCGGCGAGCTGTGGGCGCTGCCGTCGATCCTGCGCTTCGTGCTGGTGGAGAACCTGCGCCGGCTCGCGCTGCGCGTGGCGCGCGCCCGCGACATGCGGCTCGCCGCCAACGAGATCGCCGACCGGCTCGCCGCCGCGCCCGCCGGCACGCAGGCGCAGGTGCTGGCCGAGCATGCCGGCCACGCCCGCGACCGCACCTTCGCCACCCAGCTGCTGCACCGCCTGCGCGACGGCTCGCAGACCTCGCACGCCGCGCTCGCCTGGCTGGAGGCGGCGCTGGAGGCCGCCGGCACCGACGCCGAGGAGATCACGCTCTACGAGCACGCCAACCTGTCGGCCGGCAACGTCACCACCAGCAACATCATCAAGGGCCTTCGCCTCATCGACGACATCGACTGGACGGTGTGGTTCGAGGAGGTGAGCGGCATCGACCGGCTGATGCGCGAGCGCACCGACTTCGCCGCGCTCGACTTCCCCTCGCGCGACGCCTACCGCCGCGCCATCGAGGAGCTGGCCAAGCGCTCCGGCAGGCAGGAGCACGAGGTCGCGCTGAAGGCGGTGGAGCTGGCGGAAGCGACCGCCGAAAGGCCCGCCGGCGAGCGCGCCGACGTCGGCCGCCTGCTCGTCGGTTCCGGCCGGCGCGAGCTGGAGCGCGCCATCGGTTACGCGCCGACCTTCGGCGAGTGCGTCCACCGCGCCGTGCGCCGCAGCGGCTGGCTCGGCGTCGTCGTGCCCGTCGTGCTGATGGCCGGCCTGCTGACGGCGGCCGCCGGCCTGGCGCTCGCCTCGACCGGCCTCGCCCCCGATGCGGTGGCGTGGCTGGTGGTCCTGTTCCTCGCCCCGGCCGTCGAGGCCGCCGTCGGGCTCTACAACGCCATGGTCTCGGCGCTGGTGAAGCCGACGCGCCTGATCGGCTACGAGTTCCGCGACGGCGTGCCGGCGGATGCGCGCACCTTCGTCGTGGTGCCGACCATGATCGGCAGCCGCGACGACGTCGAGGAGGCGGTGCGCAACCTCGAGGTCCACTACCTCGCCAACATGACGGGCGAGCTGCATTTCGCCATCCTGTCCGACTGGCCCGACAGCGACACGGAGGAAAGCCGCGCCGACCGCGAGCTTCTCGCCCATGCGCGCGCCGGCATCGCCGCGCTCAACGCGCGCTACCCCAGGGAAGGCCACGCCCGCTTCTTCCTGCTCCACCGCCGCCGGCTCTACAACGAGGCGGAAGGCTGCTGGATGGGCTGGGAGCGCAAGCGCGGCAAGCTGCACGAGTTGAACGCGCTCTTGCGCGGCGACCGCGACACCACCTTCCTGGCGCCGGCCGACCCGCTGCCGCAGGACGTGCAGTATGTGCTCACCCTCGACGCCGACACCCGCACCATGCGCGACGCGGCGGCGAAGCTCGTCGGCAAGCTCGCCCATCCGCTCAACCGGCCGGCGATCGACGCGAAGGCCGGCCGGATCACCGCCGGCCACGGCATCCTGCAGCCGCGCGTCACGCCGTCGCTGACCACCGGCGACGAGGCCTCGTTCTTCCAGCGCGTCTTCTCGGCCAATCGCGGCTTCGACCCCTACGTCTTCGCCGTCTCGGACGTCTATCAGGACCTGTTCGGGGAAGGCACCTTCACCGGCAAGGGCCTCTACCACATCGACGCGATGGAGACGGCGCTCAGGGGCCGCATCCCCGAAAACACGGTGCTGAGCCACGACCTGATCGAGGGCGCCCATGCGCGCGCAGCCCTCGTCAGCGACGTCGAGCTGATCGAGGACTATCCGACGCGCTATCTCGTCGACGCCTCGCGCCACCACCGCTGGGCGCGCGGCGACTGGCAGCTCCTGCCCTTCCTCATCAACCCGGCCTCGGGCCTGTCCGGCCTGTCGCGCTGGAAGATGATCGACAACCTGCGCCGCTCGCTGACGCCGCTCCTGTGGGTGGCGGCCTCGGTCGCGGGCTGGACGCTGCTGCCCTTCAGCTATGCCGCCCAGTGGCAGGCGCTGCTCATCCTCAGCCTGTTCCTGTCGCTGACCTTCGGCCTGCTCGATTCCTTCGTGCCGCGCGACGGCCGCGCGACGCTGTCGAGCCACTTCGCCGCCTTCGGCCGCGACGCCGCCTTCGCCACCGCGCAGGTGGTGGCGCGGGTGGTGCTGATGGCCCACGCCGCCTGGTCGATGGGCGACGCCATCGCGCGCACGCTCTACCGCCTCGCCGTCAGCCGCCGCCACATGCTCGAATGGCGCACCGCCTCGGCCGCCGCCCGCTCGGGCGAGCGCAGCCTTGCCGGGCACTACCGCGTCATGGCCGGCGTGCTGCCGATCGCTGCGGCCGGCCTTGCGATCCCGTTCGCCTCCGGCTCGACGGGCGCGTTCGTCGCCGCCATCTTCACCCTGTTGTGGGCGGCCTCGCCCGCCTTCGCCTGGTTCGTCAGCCGCTCGGCCGAGACCGAGGACCGGCTGGAGGTCGCGCCCGGCGACGCCATCGCGCTCAGGCGCATGGCGCGCCGCACCTGGCTCTATTTCGAGACCTTCGTGACGGCCGAGCACAACATGCTGCCGCCCGACAACTTCCAGGAGGTGCCGGAGCCTGTGGTGGCGCCGCGCACCTCGCCGACCAATATCGGCGTCTACATGCTCTCGACCGTCTCGGCCCGCGACTTCGGCTGGATCAGCCTCGCCGAGGCCATCGAGCGGATGGAGAAGACGCTCGCCACCATCGAGACGATGGATCGCTTCCGCGGCCATCTCTACAACTGGTACGACACGCGCACGCTGAAGCCGCTGCACCCCTACTACGTCTCGTCGGTCGACAGCGGCAATCTCGCCGGCCACCTCGTGGCCGTGGCGGGGGCGTGCGACGAATGGGCGGCGGCGCCGGCCGCGCATCTTCAGGGCGACTTCGAGGGCATCCTCGACGCCGCCGCCATCCTGGAGGAGACGCTGGAGGCCCTGCCCGACGACCGGCGGCCGCTCAGGCCGCTGCGCAAGCGCCTGTCCGAGCGCATCCAGGGCATGCGCCGCGCGGTCGAGACGCTGCGGCGCGAGCCGGAGACCGCCTCGATCCGCGCCTTCAACCTGACGGTTCTGGCCGCCGACATCCGCAAGCTGGCCAAGGCGCTCGACGAGGAGATCCTCACCGGCGTCAGCGGCGACGTCGCATTGTGGGCCGAGCGGCTGGAAAAGGCGTGCGAGGCGCATCTGGCCGACGCGCACATGGAGGAAATCGGGGTGGGCCGGCTGCGCGCGCGGCTCGTCGCCCTGCGCGAGCGGGCGCGCAAGTTCGCCTTCGAGATGGATTTCGCCTTCCTGATGCGGCAGGACCGCAAGCTTCTGTCCATCGGCTACCGCGTCGAGGAGCACCAGCTCGACGAGGCCTGCTACGACCTGCTCGCCTCCGAGGCGCGGCTGACCAGCCTGTTCGGCATCGCCAAGGGCGACCTGCCGACCGAGCACTGGTTCCGGCTCGGGCGGCCGGTCGCGGCCATCGGCTTCTCGGGCGCGCTGATGTCGTGGTCGGGCTCGATGTTCGAGTATCTGATGCCGCCGCTGGTGATGAAGGAGCCGCGCGGCGGCATCCTCGACCACACCAGCCACCTCGTCATCTCCAAGCAGATCGCCTATGGCCGCCAGAAGGGCGTGCCGTGGGGCGTCTCGGAGGCGGCCTACAACGCCCGCGACCGCGAGATGACCTACCAGTACACCAATTTCGGCGTGCCGGGGCTGGGGCTGAAGCGCGGGCTGGGGCAGGACACGGTGATCGCGCCCTATGCCAGCCTGCTCGCCGCCCAGTTCCGCCCGGCCGACGCGGTCGACAACCTTTCGCGGCTGAAGGGCCTCGGCGCGCTCGGCCGCTACGGCTTCCACGACGCCGTCGACTTCACGCCCGCGCGCCTGCCGCAGGGCAAGACCCACGCCGTGGTGCGCAACTTCATGGCCCACCACCACGGCATGTCGATCGTCGCGGTCGCCAACACGGTGTTCGAGGGCCGCATGCGCGACCGCTTCCATTCCGACCCGGTGATCGTGGCGGCCGAGCTTCTGTTGCAGGAGAAGGCGCCGCGCACCGTGCCGGCCATGCCGCTGCGCGCCGACGCAGGCGAGCGGGTCAAGCCCGCCTTCGCCGACGAGCGGCCGGATTCGCGGCTGGTCCACGACCCGCTGACGGCGCCGCGCGCCATCAACGTCATGTCCAACGGCTACTACAACGTCATGATGACGGCGACGGGCGCCGGCTACAGCCGCGCCGGCGAGATCGCGGTGACGCGCTGGAGCGGCGACGCCTGCGAGGAGCGCACCGGCACCTTCCTGTTCGTCGCCGACACCGAGACCGGCGCGTGGTGGTCGACGACCGCCGAGCCGAAGCGCGCGCCCGGCGAGACGGCGCAGGCCTTCTTCTGCGACGACAAGGCCACCTTCACCAAGACCGTGGGCACGCTGCGCTCGGAGGTGGAGTGCATCGTGCTGTCGGAATCGAACGGCGAGGCCCGCCGCCTGACGCTGTGGAACGAGAGCGACCGCGACCGCCATGTCGAGGTCACGTCCTTCGCCGAGGTGGCGCTCGCCTACGACGTCGCCGACTCGGCCCACCCCGCCTTCTCCAAGATGTTCGTCAGGAGCGAGATCGGCGGCGACAACCCCGCCATCTTCGCCGAGCGGCGGCGGCGCTCCGACGGCGAGCCGGCCATCGCGCTCGCCCATTTCGTCACCTCCGGCGCGGGCGTGGCGCGCGAGATCGAGGCCGAGACCGACCGGCGCGCCTTCATCGGGCGCGGACGCTCGCTGGAGGACGCCGCCGCCTTCGATCGCGGTGCGAGGCTTTCGGGCGCGGCCGGCTTCACGCTCGATCCGGCGATGGCGCTGCGCGCCAGGGTGCGGGTGCCGGCGCGCAAGAAGGTGGCGCTGACCTTCTGGACGCTGGTGGCGGCCAACCGCGCCGACGTCGAGGCCGAGATGCGGCGCTTCCTCCATCCCGACAGCTTCCAGCGCCAGGCCATGCTCGCCTGGACGCGCTCGCAGGTGCAGACGCGCCATGTCGGCCTGAGCCTCGCCGAGGCGGCCGGCGTGCAGAAGCTCGCCCGCCATCTGCTGTTCCCCGATCCGGCGCTGCGCGCGCCGTCGGAAACGATAGTCGCCGGCCTTTCCCGCCAGTCGGCGCTGTGGCCGACCTCGATCTCCGGCGACTTCCCGATGATCGTCATGCGCATCGGCGACGTGGCCGACCTGGAGATCGTCGCCTCTGCCTTGCGGATGCTGGAATACCTGCGCGCGCGCGGCCTCGTCTTCGACCTCGTCGTCGTCAACGAGCAGGCCGCCTCCTATGTGCAGGACCTGCAACAGGCGATCGAGCGGCTGTGCGAGAACGCGCGGCTGCACGGGCGCGAGCTGGGGCCGCGCCAGCACATCTTCGCCGTGCGCCGCGACCTGATGGACGAGGTGACCTACCGCACGCTGATCGCGGCCGCGCGCATCGTGCTGCACACCAGGAACGGCCCGATCCTCGACCAGGTCGAGCGCGCCGAGGGAACCGCCCTGCCGCGCGAGGCGGCCGCGCCGCCGCGCGCTCCCGCCCTACCGGTCCCGGCCGCCGCGCCCGGCGGCGACGGCCTCGCCTTCTGGAACGGCTTCGGCGGTTTCGCCGCAGGCGGCCGCGAATATGTCGTGCGGCTGACCGGCGACAGGGCGACGCCGCAACCGTGGATCAACGTCATCGCCAACGACGCCTTCGGCTTCCACACCTCGTCGGAGGGCGCCTCCTTCACCTGGAGCCGCAACAGCCGCGACTACCAGATCACGCCGTGGGCCAACGACCCGGTCGTCGACCGGCCGGGCGAAGGCGTCTATCTCCACGACCTCGACAGCGGCGAGGCGTTCTCGCCGCTGGCCTGCCTCGTGCGCGACGGGGCCGCGGCCTACGAGGCACGGCACGGGCGCGGCGTCTCCTCCTTCACCGTCGAGCGGGACGGCCTCGTCGCGACGCTGACGCAGACCGTCGATCCGGCCGATCCGGTCAAGGTGCAGCGGTTGCGGCTGAGGAACGACGGCGACCGGCGGCTCAGGCTGCGCGTCTACGCCTATGCCGAGTGGGTGCTGGGCAGCAATCGCGGCCGCACCGCGCCCTTCGTGGTGCCGGGACGCGATGAGCTGAGCGGCGCGCTTCTCGCGCGCAACCCCTATCATCTCGACTTCGGCGAGCGCACCGCCTTCCTCGCCTGCGACGGCGCGAACCAGAGCTTCACCTGCGACCGCGCCGAGTTCCTGGGCGCCGGCGGCTCGACCGCCGCGCCGGGGGCGGTGCTGAAGGGGGCGGCGCTGTCGGGCGCCTGCGAGGCCGGGCGCGACCCGTGCGCGGCGCTGGCCTGCGACGTCGAGGTCGCGCCGGGCGGCACGGCCGACGTCGCCTTCGTGCTCGGCGACGCCGGCTCGGCCGAGGAGGCGGCGCTGCTGGCGAGAAGGCACCTGGCCGCCGATTTCGAGGCGCGGCTCGCCGCCAACGCGGCGGCGTGGGAGACGTTTTCCGGCGCGCTCCAGGTCGAGACCCCCGATCCGGCCTTCGACGCCCTGGTCAACACCTGGCTGCCCTATCAGGCGCTGGCCTGCCGCGTGCGGGCCCGCGCGGCCTTCTATCAGGCGAGCGGCGCCTACGGCTTCCGCGACCAGTTGCAGGACACGCTGGCGCTGATCGGCCACGATCCGTCGCTCGCGCGGGCCCAGCTCCTCAACGCCGCCGGCCGCCAGTTCGCGGAAGGCGACGTGCAGCACTGGTGGCTGCCCAGAAGCGGGGCCGGCGTGCGCACCACGATCTCCGACGACGTGGTGTGGCTCGGCTATGCCGCGCACCACTACGTGAAGACCACCGGCGACCGCGCCATCCTCGACGAGCCCGTGCGCTTCATCGACGGGCCACCGCTGAAGGAGGGCGAGCACGACGCCTTCTTCACGCCGGAGCCGGCGCGCGAGACCGCCAGCCTCTACGAGCACTGCGCCCGCGCGCTCGACCTCGCCGTCTCCCGCACCGGCGGGAACGGCCTGCCGCTGATCCTCGGCGGCGACTGGAACGACGGCATGAACCGCGTCGGCGAGAAGGGTCTGGGCACCAGCGTGTGGCTGGGCTGGTTCCTCGCCGGCACGCTGCGCGATTTTTCCGCGCTCGCGCAGGAGCGCGGCGACACGGCGCGGGCGGATGCCTGGCGCGCCCATGCCGGAAGGCTGAAGCAGGCGCTGGAAAGCCACGGCTGGGACGGCGAATGGTATCGCCGCGGCACCTATGACGACGGCGCGCCGCTCGGCTCGGCGCAGTCGGACGAGTGCCGCATCGACTCCATCGCCCAGTCCTGGTCGGTGCTGTCGGGTGTCGGCGACCGCGAGCGCGCGCAGCAGGCGGTGGCGAAGGCGGTCGGGATGCTGACCGAGGAGGGGGCCGAGGGGGAGGCCGGCGTCGTGCGCCTGTTCGCCCCGCCCTTCGAGCACAGCGCCAGGGACCCCGGCTACATCAAGAGCTATCCGCCCGGCGTGCGCGAGAACGGCGGCCAGTATACCCACGCCGCGACATGGCTGATCGCCGCGCTCGCCGAGCTCGGCCGCGCCGACGAGGCCTGGCGGCTGTTCTCGCTCGTCAACCCGGTCAACCATGCGCGGGACGAGGCGGCGGCGCTGCGCTACCGCGTCGAGCCCTATGTCGTGGCCGCCGACGTCTATTCGGGCGGCGACAGGGCCGGGCGCGGCGGCTGGACATGGTACACCGGCTCCGCCGGCTGGCTCTATCGCGTGGCGGTCGAGAACATCCTCGGCATCGTGCGCGAGGGCGACCGCCTCCGGCTGAAGCCGGCCCTGCCCTCGGCCTGGAACGGCTTCTCGGCGCGGCTTCGCATCGGCGGCGCGTTCCACCGCGTCGAGGTCAGGCGCGGCGCGGCGGGCGCGGTCACGATCACGGTCGACGGAAACGAGGTCGCGGACGGCACGGTGCCGCTGCGGGAGGAGGGCGGATACGAAGTTTCCGTAAGCGCAGGCTGACATTTTTGCCCCCGGCGTCACCGCCGCGGCGACGCGCGCCCACGCGCCGCCGCGATCGCGCCGCATTGCCGCCATTCTTTTTTATATTTCAGACTGTTACACGATCACGAACCGTGACGGACTGTCGCCTTTCTTGTTGAGCGCCGGGCAACGGATCGCCGTTTTCCTCGTTGATGACGAATGTCCGCCCGCATAACGTCGCGCGTTGTGCGATGCAGCAGACGCAATGAGGAATCCTGTTGTCCCTGTTCGAGGTTTACTGGAGAGCGCTGAGCTATCTCGCAGTCGCGCGGCGGCATGTGGCCGTCATCTGCGTCGCCAACGTGGCGCTCGCGGTCGCGATGATCGCCGAGCCGATCCTGTTCGGCCGCATCATCGAATCGATCGCCGACGAGAAGGGCGTGATGGCCGAGGTCGCCGCGTGGGCGGGCCTCGGCATCTTCAACATCGTCGCCTTCGTGCTCGTCGCGCGCGGGGCCGACCGGCTGGCGCACCGCCGCCGCGCCGAGGTGCTGGCCGATTCCTTCGAGAAAGTCGTGTCCATGCCGCTGGCCTGGCACCACCGCCACGGCACCTCGCAGTCGCTGCACACGCTTTTGAGGGCCATGGAGACGCTGTTCTCGCTGTGGCTCGAATTCATGCGCCAGCACCTGTCGACCGCCGTGGCGCTGATGCTTCTGGCCCCGACGGCGCTGACGCTCGACTGGCGCATGGCGGCCGTGCTTGTGGCGCTCGGCGCCTCCTACGTCTCGATCAGCCGCGCGGTGATGGCGCGGACCAAGGACGGGCAGGCGCAGGTCGAGCGCCACTACCACCGCGTCTTCGCCCATGTCAGCGATTCGATCTCCAACGTCTCGGTGCTGCAAAGCTACGGCCGGCTGGCGAGGGAGGCGGAGGTGCTGCGCCGCTACACCGGCGACCTGATCGACGCGCAGTTTCCCGTGCTCAACTGGTGGGCGCTGGCGAGCGCGCTGCATCGCCTGTCGGCCACCATCTCGATGATGGTGGTGCTGGCCATCGGCGCGGTGCTGGTCGAGCGCGGCCACCTGCGCATCGGCGACATCGTCGCCTTCGCCGGCTTCGCGACGCTGCTGATCGGCCGGCTCGACCAGTTGACCGGCTTCGTCAACCAGGTGTTCGAGGCGCGCGCCAGGCTCGAGCCGTTCTACGCGCTGGAGGACGCCACGGCCGAGCGCGCGGAGCGGCCGGGGGCGCGGCCGGTGGGCCGCCTCAGGGGCGAGGTCACGTTCGAGAACGTCGATTTCCGCTTCCCCGATTCCGGCGCCGGCGTGAACGACGTCTCCTTCCGCGTCGAGGCGGGGCAGACGGTCGCCATCGTCGGCCCGACCGGCGCGGGCAAGACCACGCTCGTCAACCTGCTGCAACGGGTGTTCGACCCCGATTCCGGCGCCATCCGCATCGACGGCATCGACATCGCCACCGTCACGCGCGATTCGCTGCGCGCGCAGATCGCCACCGTCTTCCAGGATTCGGGCCTGCTCAACCGCTCCATCGAGGAGAACATCCGGCTCGGCCGCGACGACGCCACCTATGACGAGGTCCACGAGGCGGCGATGGCCGCCGCCGCGCAGGACTTCATCCTGGCCAAGAGCGAGGGCTACGACACCGTGGCCGGCGAGCGCGGCGGCCAGCTTTCCGGCGGCGAGCGCCAGCGCATCGCCATCGCGCGCGCGGTGCTGAAGGACGCGCCGATCCTGGTCCTCGACGAGGCGACGAGCGCGCTCGACGTCGAGACCGAGGCCAAGGTCAAGGCCGCCATCGACCGGCTGCGCGCCGGGCGCACCACCTTCGTCATCGCGCACCGGCTGTCGACGGTCTGCGATGCCGATCTGGTCATCTTCATGGACAAGGGCCGCATCGTCGAGATCGGCGGCTATCACGAGCTCGCCGCGCGTGACCAGGGCCGCTTCGCCGCGCTGCTGCGCGCCGGGGGCCTGCTCGACGGCGCCGACCGGCTGCACACCGTTCCCATGGACGTCGCGGCCGAGCGGCCGCCCGAGGCGGCGTGAGAACGGTCGCGGCATCCTCCCGACCGGATCGTCTCACCGTGTCACGGAAACGGTGAGACGATCCATCTGCTTGTTTGACGCAACTCCGGGCGGAACTGCGCCCGTCGGACCCGACTACCCGGCTTCGTCGGCCGAGGCGGCGTTGAGCAGGCCGTAGCGCTCCTCGCCGATCTTCTCCAGCAGGTCGAGCTGCGTCTCGAGGAAGTCGATATGGCCTTCCTCGTCCTTCAGCAGGTCGTCGAACAGCGCCATGGTGACGTAGTCGCCAAGCTCGTCGCACATCTCGCGCGATTTCTTGTAGGAGGTGCGGGCGTCGTATTCGCCGGCGAGGTCCGCCTCCAGCACCTCCTTGACGTTCTGGCCGATGCGCAGCGGGCCGACCTTCTGCAGGTTGGGATGCCCCTCCAGGAAGATGATCCGCTCCACGATCTTGTCGGCGTGGTGCATCTCCTCGATGGATTCGGCGCGTTCCTTCTTGGCGAGCTTCGCGTATCCCCAGTCCTCCAGCAGCCGGAAGTGCAGCCAGTACTGGTTGACCGCCCCCAGCTCGAGGAACAAGGCTTCGTTAAGCCGCTCGATTATCCGTTCGTCGCCCTTCATGACTCAAGCTCCCGTACTGGCCGCGCAAACCTCGCACGCGGTCCAGGAATGGTACGATCTCGGTTTCCCTGCCGCCGAGGCGGCGATGGTAGTCCTCGGTTACCCGAATGATCGTTTCCACCACATTTGGGAAGCAGCCGCAACAGCGGCCGCGCTTGCTGAGGGCGTGATAGACTTTCGCAGGCACGATGAGCTGCCACGGATCGGCCTCGAGGAGCTCGAGGATCGCGCCCTCGATCTCCTTCTGCGTGATGACGTTGCAATGACAAACCAGCATGCGCCTGCTCGCTGGGCCGCCCGCCTCGCGGGCCGGCCGGGCTAGAAAACCGCCTGTTCCAGGGCGGAGGAAAGCGTGGGGACCTTGAAGCCGGCGGCGGAAGCCGGCGCCCCGTGCCGCGCGCCGGGCGCTGGCAGGAGGAAGACGGCCGCCGTCAGCAGCGTGGTGGCGAAGAGCGGGGAGACCGACGCCAGCCCGCGCCTGGCGGATGAAAGCAGACCCGGTCGTGGACTGGCCGCAGCAAGGACGGCCGGAAGGGCGGTTCGCATCGTCGCCTCCAATCGAAAGGGTTCAAGGCCCAGACATCAAAGGGTGCGCCGCACCGGCGCGCGCCCATAAAGCCGGGTCGCGGCGCGGGAGTCAACCGAAACATGACAAGAACACTCATAATAGATCTGGAACGATTCCAGACTGGCCGGCTTGCATTACCGGCGGCCACAAAAAGTGACGCTATGTCACGGCCAAAACCTGTCGATTCCGGCCTCCCGCCTCATGGTGGCCGCTATGAGGGGCTCCCAACGGTCGCCGGCTTGTAACAATCCCGCGCCGCGGGGAACCGAATCGCGACCGAGAGCCTTTGATCCGCATGACCGTCCATATGCCGCCTGCGCGCGATACGCGCATCGACGTCCTGAGGGCGCTCGCCCTCATCACGATCTTCGTCAACCACGTGCCGGGCAACCCGCTCGAACAGCTCACGTCGAAGAATTTCGGCTTCTCCGACGCCGCCGAGGCGTTCGTGCTCCTGTCGGGCATCTCGGCGGCGCTCGCCTACGGCACCAGGTTCGTGTCCGGCGCGGCGCTGGCGACGACGCTGAAGGCGTGGCGGCGCGCGGGGGTGCTCTATCTCGCCCAGCTCGGCACCACCATGGCCACGCTCGCCATCTTCGCCTTCTTCTCCCTCCATTTCGCCGTGCCGCAGCTGATGACGCAGATAAACATCGGCCCGGTGATGGAGGACACGGCCGCCGCGCTGTTCGGCATCGCCACGCTCGGCCACCAGCTCGGCTACAACAACATCCTGTCGATGTATGCGGCCGTGCTGCTGCTCCTGCCGGCGCTGCTGCTCGTGGGCCGCCTGTTCGGCCTCGGCGCCATGGTGGCGGTCTCCGGCGGCCTGTGGCTCGCGGCCGGGCTCCTGCGCATCGGCCCGCCGAACTATCCCAATCCGGGCGTGTGGTTCCTCAACCCGCTGTCGTGGCAGTTCCTGTTCGTGATCGGCGTCGCGGCGACGCTGCACGTCAGGCGCGGCGGCCGCCTGCCGCAGAGCCCGCTCCTGGCGCTGGCGGCGGCCTGCTACATGCTGCTCGCCTTCGCCTGGGTGAAGATCCCGCTGTGGGGCATCGACACCTCCTTCGGCCTGCCGGCGGTGCTGACCGGCTTCGACAAGACCTACCTGTCGGCGCCCAGGCTGCTGCACGTGCTCTCGGCCGCCTATCTCGTCGCCGTCCTGCCGTCGTTGTCGGGGCTGTTCCGCCTGCCCGCCACCAACCCGCTCGCCGTCATGGGGCGGCACGGCCTGCCGGTCTTCGTGCTCGGCACCGTCCTGGCCATGGCCGCGCAGGCCTGGCGTATGGTCCACATCCCCTCGCCGGCCAGCGACGCCACCATCGTGGCCATCGGCCTGACGGCGCAGTTCGCGCTCGCCTTCTACATCGAATGGTATCGCCGAACGGTCGACGGCTGGCGGGCGGCCGCGACATCGGGCATATCGGCACCTCATGACGACCGCCCTGCCCTGCCTGCCCGTCAGCGAGGCGCTGCCGCGCCTTCTTCAAGCGCTGTGTGAGCGCGCAAGCGCCGTCCTCGTCGCGCCGCCCGGCGCCGGCAAGACCACGCTGGTGCCGCTTGCCCTTCTCGACGCGCCGTGGCGGAGCGACGGCCGCATCCTGCTTCTGGAGCCGCGGCGGCTGGCCGCCCGCGCCGCGGCGCGGCGCATGGCCGCCCTGATCGGCGAGGAGCCCGGCGGCACGGTCGGCTACGCCATGCGCATGGAGAGCCGGCAGTCGGCGGCGACGAAGATCCTCGTCGTCACCGAGGGCGTGCTGTCGCGCATGATCCTCGACGATCCCGAGCTTCCCGGCATCGCCGCCGTGCTGTTCGACGAGTTCCACGAACGCTCCCTCGACGGCGATTTCGGCCTGGCGCTGGCGCTCGACGTGCAGGGCGCGCTCAGGCCCGATCTGAGGCTCCTCGTCATGTCGGCGACGCTCGACGGCGCGCGGGTGGCGTCGCTGATGGGCGGCGCGCCGGTGGTCGAAAGCGCGGGCCGCGCCTTTCCCGTGGAGCTGCGCCACCGCGAGCGCCCGGCCGACCTGCGCATCGAGGAAGCGATGGCGGCCGCCTGCCGGCGCGCGCTGGCCGAGGAGACGGGCAGCGTGCTCGCCTTCCTGCCCGGACAGGGCGAGATCGAGCGCACGGCCGGGCTTCTGGCCGGGCGGCTGCCCGGCGACGTCGACGTCGCCCCGCTCTACGGCGGGCTCGACGGCAGGGCGCAGGACGCCGCCATCCGCCCCGCGCCGCCGGGCCGGCGCAAGCTGGTGCTGGCCACCGCCATCGCCGAGACCTCGATCACCATCGACGGCGTGCGCGTCGTCATCGATTCGGGGCTTTCGCGCCTGCCGCGCTACGAGCCGGCGACCGGGCTGACGCGGCTTCAGACCGTGCGCGTCTCCCGCGCCTCGGCCGACCAGCGCGCCGGCCGCGCCGGCCGCACGGAACCGGGTGTGGCGATCCGGCTGTGGCGGGCCGAGCAGACCGCCGCCCTGCCCGCCTTCACGCCGCCGGAGATCGCGGAGGCCGACCTGTCCGGCCTCGTGCTCGACTGCGCCGCCTTCGGCGTCGCCGATCCCGCCGCGCTTTCCTTCCTCGACCCGCCGCCGGCGGCCGCGCTCGCCGAGGCGAAGGCGCTGCTGCGCAGCCTCGACGCCATCGACGACGACGGCCGGCTGACACGCCAGGGGCGGGCCATGCGCCGGCTCTCGCTGCCGGTCAGGCTCGCCCATATGGTGGCGGAGGCCGGCGACAGCCGGGCGGCGGCCGAGCTTGCCGTGCTTTTGACCGAGCGCGGGCTCGGCGGCACCTCGGTCGACCTCGACCGACGGCTTTCCCGCTTCCGCGACGAGCGCGGCCCGCGCGCGCAAGGCGCGAGGGCGCTGGCGCAGCGGCTGGCGCGCGAGGCGGGCGGCAAGACCGGGCAGGAGGCCTCCACCGGCGCGCTGCTGCTGCTCGCCTATCCCGACCGGGTGGCGAAGGCGCGCGGCGAGCATGGCCGCTTCGTGCTGGCCAACGGGCGCGGGGCAGTGCTCGACGCCGCCGAGCCGCTGGCGACAGAAAGCTTCCTCGTCGTCGCGGACCTTCAGGGCAAGGCGCAGAACGCCCGCATCGCCGCCGCCGCCGCCATCGACGAGGACGAGGTGCGCGCGCTTGCCGCCGACCGGCTGGAGACGGTGCGCGAGACCGTGTTCGACGCCGACAAGCGCGCGGTCAGGGTGCGCGAGAGCGTGCGGCTGGGCGCGATCCGGCTTTCCGAGCGCCAGCTTGCCGCGCCGCGGGGCGAGGCGGCCGACCGCGCCGTCATCGCCGCGATCCGCGAGCACGGGCTGTCGCTGCTGGAATGGAGCAAGGGCGCGACGATGCTGCGCCGCCGGCTCGCCTGGCTCAACCGGGGCCTCGGCGCGCCGTGGCCGGACGTGAGCGAGGAGGCGCTTCTGGCGCGGCTGGAGGACTGGCTGCTGCCCTATCTCGGCGGCGAGGCGTCGCTGGCGAGGATCGCGCCGGACGCGGTGGCGCAGGCGCTGATGGCGCTGGTGCCGCACGAGCTGCAACGCCGCGTCGATACGCTCGCCCCGACGCATTACGCCGCGCCCTCGGGCTCGTCGGTGCCGATCCGCTACGAGGAGGACCAGCCGGTGCTGTCGATCCGCGTGCAGGAGCTCTACGGCCTCGACCGCCACCCCGCCATCGCCGGCGGCACGGTGCCGCTGACGCTGGAGCTTCTGTCGCCGGCGCACCGGCCGATCCAGACCACCCGCGACCTGCCCGGCTTCTGGCGCGGTTCGTGGGCCGACGTGCGCGCCGACATGCGCGGCCGCTATCCCCGCCACCACTGGCCACAGGACCCGCTCCAGGCGGTCGCCACCAGCCGCGCCAAGCCGCGCGGCTAAGGGATCAGCGGGCCGGCAGGCCCTCCAGCACCGTGCGCAGGAAGGAAGCCAGGTCGTCGGTGACGTAGTCGACGTCGTCCTCGTTGTCGGCGTCGCGCTCCCAGATCTCGGAGAAGGTCGGCTCGAAATTGTTGGGCACGATCAGCACCGTGGTCATGCCGAGTTGCTTGGGCACGGAAAGGTTGCGCGCCAGATCCTCGAACATCGCCGCATGCGCGCCATCGACCCGGTGCAGGCCGACGAACTTGTCGTAGGTGGCGCGCGCGGGCTTGGGCGTCAGGCCGGCGGCGACGATGTCGAAGATGTCGTCGAAATGGTCGAGGATGCCGAGCTGGCGCGCCGTGCGCTCGGCATGCCTGCGGTCGCCGTTGGTGAAGATGAACTTGCGCCCGGGCAGCGCCCGGATCGCCTCGCCCAGCGCCGGATCGGGCGCAACCCAGGAATAGTCGATGTCGTGAACCTTGTTCAGGAAGTCGTCCGGGTCGATGCCGTGGCGCACGATCAGCCCGTTCATGGTCGTGCCGTATTCGCGGTAGAGCTCCTTCTGCAGCGCGCGCGCCTCCTCGCGCGAGAGCTGGAGGAGCTGCGACACATAGGCCGTCATGCGCACGTCGATCTGCGAGAACAGGTTCGTCTTGTGCGGATAGAGCGTGTTGTCGAGGTCGAACACCCAGTCCGTGACATGGGCGAAGCGCGCGGGATCGGGAGATTGTGTCATGGCACGTTGCTAGACGATTTGCCGCCGCGAATGAAGGCCGCAGGCGACGGCATTGCCTCAAATGCGCGCGAAGCGTGAAAGCGAAGATTCACGTTCCTGTGCCATGAAGCCGCCGCAACGTAAGGACGGGTCATGAAGCAGGTTCTCGCCAAGGCGGCTTTCGCAGCTCTTGTCTCCACCGCGGTGTCGCTGCTGCTGGTGCTGACCATCGTGCCGGCGGTCGGCGGCGTGGTCGAGGGCAACGCGCTGGTGATGAGCATCCTGTGCCCGCTGGTCATCGCCTTTCCGGCCAGCGCCTACCTGTTCCACCAGAAGCGCAAGCTCGCCGACGCGCTCGCGGCGCTGACCATGGCCCACAAGCGGCTCGCCAGGGCGCATGCCGAGCTTGCCGAGGCGCATGCCCGGCTCTCGGAAAAGGCCCGCCACGACGACATGACCGGCCTGCTCAACCGCGAATCGTTCCTCGACGCGCTGAAGACCTCGCGCCGGCGCACCGACGAGGGCGCGCTGCTCATCATCGACGCCGACCACTTCAAGCGCATCAACGACACGCATGGCCACGCCCAGGGCGACGTCGCGCTGCTGATGATCGCCGAGGCGATCCGCAACGGCGTGCGCGAGGGCGATCTCGTCGGGCGCATCGGCGGCGAGGAGTTCGCCGCCTTCCTGGCCGGCGCCAGCGAGGCCGAGGCGCTTCTGGTGGCCGAGCGCATCCGGCTCGGCGTCGAGGCGCTGCGCTTCTCGCCGGGCGAGGGCAAGTACCTGCCGCTTTCCGTCAGCATCGGCGCGGCGCGCGTGAGCCCGCATCTGTCGTGGTCGCAGATGATGCGCGAGGCCGACAGCCGCCTCTACGAGGCCAAGGCGCGCGGCCGCAACCGCGTCGTCTTCGGCGCGCCGGGGACGCAGGCCGCCGCCTGAGGCGCGGCCCGCCCCGCGGCCGGCCGGCCTATTTCTGGCGCGCCTTGCGGGCGGCGTAGCGGGCGTCGCGCTTGGCCTTGCGCGCGGCCTCGTCAGCCAGGAGACGCGCCACGAGATCCTTCTCGCTCTGCTCCCTCTCCTCGGCCTCGGCCCGGGCGGCGGCTTCCGCCGCGGCGGCGCGCTCGGCCGCCTCGCGCTCCTCCTGCTCGGCCTTCTGGCGCTTTTCCGCCAGCCGCTCGGCCTCGCGCCTTGCGCGCGCCTCGGCAGCCGCCTTGCGTTCGGCCTGGCGGGCGAGCACGGCCGGGTCGTCGGCCGCCGGGCGCGCCTTGAACTTCTCCAGCAGCGCCTTCTTCGCCTCGTTCGCAGCCTGCCTGCGGTCCGCGAAATTCCTTTCCTTGTAGATCGCCACTCTTCGTCTTCTCCGTCGCGGGGTACTCGATCGCGGTCTTAATGATCGCTCGCACCCGGCAATTCAAGACGAAAAAGAACCGCGCGGCGAAAGAGGCGGGGTCCACGCGGGCCGAACCCCGCCGCCGGCGGCCCTGCTCGCGCCAGAGGGTCGCGTCGTAGCCGGTGACGGTGTGGCCGAGGTTCCATCTGGCCACCCGCGCGAGATGGGGATTGCCGCAATCGCGCGCTTGCGGCGAGCCGCTATAGACCGTGCGGCCGCAGATTGACGCACGGCGCGCGCTCCGCAGCGAAGCGGCGGCAAGCCGCGCGAGGAAGAAGGATGGTGCCCAGGGGCGGATTGTGCCGATAGCAGAAAAAACGCAGCAAAATCAATTGCTGACGGTCGCCGTTCGAATGTTATGTGTATCACTGTTGTGCAACAAAGTCGAGGCTCTCATGAGGGAACTGTGTTCCAGTATGCACCCATGAATGCCTCACTTGGTTTGTTCCCCAAGCAGACAATTCCCTTACTGCCGGTTGTTGTGATCTATTTGCCGCTCTGCGATAGCAATAAAGTTCACCCGATGTCAGGGGCCAGCCAGACCGCTATGGATAGGTGAGAATGATGCATCTCTGTCGGTGAACGCTATATTCGGATAACCCGAAAGGGGTCAGATCATGAACATATTCGTCCTGACAGGCGCAGGTTGCTCGGCCGAAAGCGGCACGGGTACCTTTCGAGATAAGAACGGGCTATCGGAACGGTTCGATCCGATGAAGTTCGCCACCCCGATGGCGTGATCCGGACCCTCCTTCCCCCCCCCCGCGGCGTGCTGGTGGGCGCGGCCGACTGCGAAACTTTTACTACAAGGTGGTCCTAATCTAGGCGTAGGGCGCGTTTGATCATAGCCAGAAACCCGCTCGGGCCGATATCTTTTCGCAGGATATCAGGGCGGCTTCCCGCTTTCCTGGGTACGGTCACGCGCGGTTCTTCCCGGACGGGTTCCGTCGCTTTCGGCGCGCTTCTGACGCTAGTCCTCCGGCCAAATGCTTTCTGTTCTTTCATTCAGCCAGACCCCGGTGCCACCGTCGACCAGATCAACATGCCACCGACGAACGCCACCAATGCCGGGATGATCGTCTTCTTTCCATGCCGCTCCACGAATGTCGGCGGCCTGTCCCAGTTGTAGGTGCTCACTTACGCCTCCCTGACAAAGCGGGCGGCCGCTGACTGGAGGTTCTGGCCCTTCAGCGGCGCATGGCCTGTTGCCTGACACCATGCCGGCCCGCCCCGGGCCGCGCCCGTATCCATCAACCACAAACCGAACCGCCCGGCAACGGTGGGTAGAGATCATTAGCCGAACAGACCGGTTGCAAAGACAATCGCCAGCATAGTCGCGCGTATGAAAACATGATCGGGGAGCCGCATACAATCGAAGCGCTGATCGCCGCCGCTGCCATAGTCCGCGAGGTAAGCGCGAAGGGTGTGTCCTAGCGCACGAACCGCAGAAAGGCCCAGTCTGCGAGGAACACGGCGGAAAACAGCAGCACGCACCAGATCAGCGCTCCCGCTGCTCCGGCCCATTGTAGGCCAGTGCTCTCTTTCGGCTCGGCCGTAAGCCAGTCGAATTGCGCATCGTAGCGCGCCTGTGCAATCATCTCGTTCGCCTCATCTCCACCAAGGCTCGCTATGTGCTCCCGCGCCAGCGCTTCCATACCGAAGGCGATATCAGCCTCTTTCCAACCCGCCTGCATGTGGCGTAGCACCATCGCGTCATAGGCAGCGCGGAGGGCTTCCTCGTTCGCCTTCACATCGGCGCGGTCTTTTGGTGGCGGCCTCGTCATGTGATAAGACTGCCACCACGTGCGCTTGACGGCAAGCGCAAGCTCGACCTGCGAGATCAATCTGGAGCCATCCGACAATGCCTATCTGTTTGATGAGAGGCACTACGGTCCAGCCAGTGAAATCGTACCCGCTTGGATTCAGCGGATGCTGTCAGGTTCTTGAAGGCACAGGTTTGTATCGCAATGAGGAGGCGCCTATGACTTGGAAGTCGAGGCGGCCATGAGGAGTCCGGAACAATGGGGATACCTACGCTGCTTGCGCCACTATTCCATACGGTCAACGGCGACTGAGATGCAGCGGCTCATGGCCTCGTAGCGGCCGAAATGGGCTTCGCGTGAGGCCGCCATCCATTCATCCCGTTCGAGCCGGGTGAGATCGAGCGGGTGGCCCGCCTGCTGTGCAAGCTGCTCAAGGTAGAGAAGCTGGACTCGGCCATTCCCCTCGCGAAAGGGATGGACGTAGTTTACGTCACCAAGGATTTCGCCGGCACGCACCGCAAAATCTTCAGCTGAAAGCCGGCACAGAAATTGCTGACCCTCAAGCCGCCGGTGGATGTCAGCCATGCCGGTTTCGATGAAACGCCGAAACTGGAACTGATGTCCGCCCTTGGAAATCTCCACCGTGCGGATTTCGCCGGCCCAATCATAGACGTCCTGAAACAGATGACGGTGTATGGCGCGCAGATGAGCGAGATCGAAATTCCCCGCAGGCACACCTTCCGCAATACGCTGCATGACGAACTCGGTCTCGAAGAAGGCGAGGTCGCGAGCGTTCCTCAGATCCAGCTTGTTTTTGAGAACGGTGAAATCGGGGGGATAGCAGTATTTCGTATCGCTCATTCGGCCGCAGGCATAGCGGCGACGGAACGCGCCCGCTCGCGGATATAGGACAGCCGCCGTTCATGCGGCCACCCCTCGCGCTCGAACATCTCGAACATGGCAGTCTGCTCAGGCGTGGGGCCGCTGTCCTCGATCTCCTGAAGATGCGCAGCCGCCAACCGCCGCTTGCGAGCTTCGGCAACGTCTTCCTCGAATAGCGATCCAGAGGCTCTTTTCATCTGACAATTATACCCGATCGTATGGCGGAAGGCCAGATAAGCGGCACGGCTGTCAATTGCAGGGAGACCTATAGCGAACGGTTGACAGCTCGCACCGAGCCACCCACCAACAGCAGGCGAGGATACAATGGACTCCGAAGCTGATGGTGAGGTGGACCCGGCCAATGGGGTGGAACAGGATGTACTTTTCCGCATGCGGGGTCCGACCTGTGGATAAGTAACGGAGGCGCTTTTGTAAGACTCGCAGCAGCGCCATGATCCGGGCATGAGCAGGGGAAAGTTCCACAAGCCGGTGATCGTGCAACCTGGACGTATCGACCGGGACCGCATCGTTCTCTCAACCAGAGACGCAGCGCTGGTCCTACTGCGCGACTGGCCTCATGATAAAGCACAGGAACGGCGCGAAGAGGCAATGAAGGCTTGCCTTGCAGTCATCAAGGGGAAGAAACCGCCAAGTTATGCAAGAAAGGCCTTCGTCATAGCGGCGAAGGATGCGAGAATTCTGATTCACGATGGCGCGGAGTCAAGCTGACAGGTTCCCGATCACGAATCGGATTGGATCGCGATACTTCGAATGCGCACCGCTCGTGAGAGGTTACCGTGAACAGATGCGCCGAAAGCCGCATAAGGACTGGCAAATTGAAGCCGTGACTACCCTTGCTCCGAGGAGCGTGCAACCTTCGTAACTCCACAACGCTTCTTGTTGAAATTGCTCTCCCTCACCGAGACCTCGGCTCTTGCCCATTTTCGATCAAGAATCGCGGTTACCATTTTCCGCACCACATGTTGGAGGTGCGTTCTTGCGATCCAGAAATAATATCGTGACTTTCACGCTCGTCATAGCTCCACTGGTAACGGGGTGCGTGCGCACGTCGGATGGCAGTATTGAACCCAAATACTTGCCGGTGATCAGCAAAGTCGGACCTGTGCCGGTAACGACCTTGACGACCAATCAAAAGAATCCACTATATCAATTTCCACATGCTCCTTCATCAGTGGCCCCTCCTCGGATGATTGTCTCTGACCAGCCCGCATTTCGTCGACAACCGCAATCTCGACCCAACGCTGCTCCGCAGCCCCAACCTCGAAGTTCGTTGTCATGCCGGCAGGTGCAGAGTGGCGACCGTATCCGAGTCGAATGCGAGTAATGCCAGCACAGTTTTGGTCGCTCAAATGGCCAGTCCAAACTGTCCGCTCCAGCAGGAGGAGTTGTCAGCCTCGCGCAAGTATGCCCTGACACAAGGAGACAGGGATTTATCCCGACACAGAAGCCTCGCCACGCCGCCCTGTGGCGGGGCTTCATTTCCGCCGCCATGAACCCCTAATAACCAACGGGATGCGATGATCCTGTTACGAGTCCTCCAGAGGGACCGGTAACGGAACGAGACCTGCGCCGCCCACGAATTTCGGCGGCGCCCTCCTGAGAGATAGCATTTCGATCCCCGGACGATGTGTCCATCCTACTCAGCTTGCCGTGGCCGTGGGCTTTTTCCGGCTACGCTTCGCCGGTGCTGGCGCCTCTACCTTCTTGCGTCCCAAGCCCATCGATTTGGCGAGTTCCGAACGAGCTGCCGCATATGAGGGCGCAACCATCGGATAGTCTGCGGGCAGGCCCCACTTGGAGCGATACTCTTCAGGAGTAAGGTTGTAGTGCGTGGAAAGATGGCGCTTCAGCGATTTGAACTTTTTTCCGTCCTCCAGGCAGATGATGTACTCGTCATGAATGGACTTTTTGATGGGAACCGCGGGCTTCAGCGGCTCGGCCCGTTCTATGCTCGCCGGATTTGAAAGTATCGTGAGGGAGCGATGCACATCGGCAATCAGGGCCGGCAGTTCTGTCGGCTTCAGGGAATTGCCGGTGACGTAGGCAGATACGATGTTGGCGGCAAGCTCTACGATTGCACCATCAGCTTTTTGTTCGGTCATTGAAAATCCGTGATTCAGCTATTGGGACCGCATAAGCGGTATACATGTAGATGGCCACACGCAACAGTAAATGGATCAGGGGAAGGCCGGCAGAAGCACTCGTGCCGTCCTATACAGCAAGCTACGCTGGTTGATCTATTCCATACGGCCAATCGCGGCTGCGATGCAGCGGCTCATGGTTTCGTAGCGGCCGAGATGCCCTGTCCGCCCAGTTCCAGAACCGACACATCTCGCGTGGATTTTTCCCGACAGCTGCTTTGATTCTGAACTGGTTAATTTCCATCCGCTATTGTGCGGGCATGAACAGCGATGATGTCAAACGTGCCGCGATTCTTTTCGCACCTCTGCTGGTGGCAATCCTATCCATAGCGGTCCTCAGCGCCATCAAGGATAGGCCCGCGCTCGATATGATGCCGACCGCATCTATCCGGCGGTAAGCAACCCGGCAAAAGTTGACATAAACCGCCAACTGCGCCCCGCGCGTGAAAGCTCGATAGAGGTCCACGTAGCGTCCATACCGGATGGTTCAGCGACGAAGACGGTTGAGGGGAGCATTCATCACATTCAGGTATACCCCTATGTGACGGGTTTCCCGTTACACGGACTGCGTAACATCCGGGTTGACATCGACTATTTGTGACATGCGAGGCTCGGGCCTAAACCCCGAGGTGACACATGGCACGAATAGGTTACGCCCGCGTCAGCACGACCGATCAGGACCTCGATATTCAGCTCTCACGGCTGAAGGCCGAAGGCTGCGACATCATACGGTCGGAAAAGATGTCCGGCGCAAGCCGTGAGGGGCGGGAGGAACTTGCCACCGTCATCGAGTTCCTGCGGCCGGGGGATGAACTCGTCGTCACCCGGCTGGACCGCCTGGGACGTGATACACGCGATGTCCTGAACCTCATTCATGAATGCGAGCGACGGGCAGCCTTCGTCACCGTCCTTGACCCCCATGTTTCCACCCGTGGGGAGATGGGCCATCTCGTGCTGACGGTTCTCGGCATGGTCGCTCAAATGGAACGCCGCTTCATCAAGGAGAGGCAGCGCGAGGGAATAGAGCGTGCCAAGGCGACGGGCGTCTACACCGGGGGCAAGCGGAGGATCAACCGGCAGACGGTTCACGAATTGCACGCCAAGGGGCAAACTCCGACGGCCATTGCAACTGCCCTCAGATGCTCACGGATGCAGGTCTACAGAATCCTCGCATCCGCCTGATGCCCTTTCAGCGCATTCATATCGCGTCTCGGCTGTCACGGCGTACCCCTCCGTTGACGGCCGCCTTGTGATTACGGGCTGAAGTCCTAGGGATAATCCCAAGAGTACGCTGTGCTGCTGTGGAAGCCGGTCAATGAGCTTCGATCGAGCTAGTCAAACGACCGTGCACCGGCTCTACTCCTCAGATTGATTCCGAAGGGCTTCGCCGTGCGTCTGCTCAATACCCATATCACCCAGTTCCGCCGGTTCGCCGATCTGACCATTCGGGATATCCCAGCCAGCGCCAAGCTGGTAGTGCTTGCTGGCCCGAACGGATCCGGCAAGTCTTCGCTCTTTGATGATCCACCCCCATTGAACGGGTCCACCTTGAAGTATGGTTTTGACCATGAAGGAGGACCACGATGAGCAGCAAGCGACACAAGCCCGAGGAGATCGTCACGAAGCTTCGGCAGGTTGAGGTTTTGCGTGGACAGGGAATGGCGATGGCGGATGCGGTTCGCCAGATCGGCGTTTCGGAGCTGACGTATTACAGGTGGCGCAAGCAGTATGGCGGCATGAGCCGTGACCAGCTTCGTCAGTTGAAAGAGCTCCAGAAGGAGAACGAGCGGCTGCGCAAGGCGGTGTCGGATCTGACGCTGGACAAGCTGATCCTGACGGAGGCTGCCCGGGGAAACTTCTGAGCCCCTCGCGCCGCCGTGCCTGCATCGACCATGTCCGCTCAGCTTTGCCAAAGCGCGTGTCGGAACGCCGGGTATGTCGTGCTCTGGGGCAGCATCGCTCCACGCAGCGCCGCATTCCTCGCGGCCGGGACGACGATCAGCAACTGACCGACGACATCGTTGCACTGACCCGTCGCTATGGCCGCTACGGCTATCGCAAGATCGCCGAGCTTCTGCGCAGCCAGGCGGGCTGGGTGGTCAACGACAAGCGGGTCGAGCGCATCTGGCGGCAAGAGGGGCTGAAGGTTCCAGCCAAACAACCGAAGAAGGGCAGGCTCTGGCTTGCCGACGGATCATGCATCCGCCTGCGCGCCGAGCGACCCAACCATGTCTGGTCCTACGACTTCGTCGAGGACCGAACCCATGACGGAAGGAAGTATCGCATGCTCAACGTGATCGACGAGTTCACGCATGAGGCGCTGGCGATCCGCATCGATCGCAAGCTCAACTCCACCGACGTCATCGACGTCCTGTCCGACCTGTTCATCCTGCGCGGTGTGCCCGAGCATGTTCGCTCCGACAACGGCCCGGAGTTCATCGCCAGGGCCGTGCAGGACTGGATCACCGCCGTCGGGGCGAAGACCGCCTACATAGCCCCCGGAAGTCCATGGGAGAATGGCTACGTCGAGAGCTTCAACGCTCGCTTGCGCGACGAGCTTCTCGACGGCGAGATCTTCTACACGCTCAAGGAGGCCAGGATCATCGTGGAAAGTTGGCGCCGGCATTACAACACCGTGCGCCCACATGGATCGCTCGGCTACAAGCCGCCGGCCCCTGAGGTCTTCATCCCCGCATTCGCGCGGGCGGCTCTGCAACCCGAACCGGCGACGCCGCCCGCGCTGGCGCCGAGACCGTCATTGCACTAACATTCCAACCGGACCCGTCCAGGGGGGCCGATCAGATCATCAAACACACGTCGAGTTCCTAAATCTATCGGTTTTCCAGATATTTTTCCACTTGGAAGTACTACAAATATGTTTCTATTTCCAAACAATCTCCACAAGCTATCTTCAAACTCCGTCTTGCGGGTGGAATCTTGCTTCGCGGGATGTTGGGCATTTTCATGTAAGTTCGTATTGCCATTCCTATCGTGCATAGCATATTTTGCAGGGCTAAATGGCTCTCCATCGGTACAGCCCCATAGGATTGGAAGTACCGTATCGATGCTTGTCAGGTCGATTTCGAAATCCAGATCGTGGGTGTCGGATCGCACCTTCATGATTTTGCTGTTTACCAGCAATGGCTGGAGGCTATCTGTTTCCTCGACCCCTATGGGTTCAATTGCCAAGATATTCGGCCTTGGGGTGTCCACGGTATAGTCGCTGACAAGAGCTCCGTCGAAATACAGCCGGATTTGATGATCCCTCGTATCTGTGTAGTTCTGGTTCTGCCTGCCAATCATGATCGAGAAGCCCTCGTTCTCATTGGCGTATAAGGCAATGGCGTTGCCCTGCCCAACGTCATAGCGGGCCAAACAGAACACGGGTGAACTGCGCGGTAATTGCACGACAGCCCAATCACCTTGCCGATAGTAGGCTCCGCTATCGTCAGCAAATGCGCCACTCCCAAACATTGCAACGACGGATAAGGTGGAAGCGAGTAAGGTGGCGGTCTTGAACATGAATGCCTCCTGAGGCTGATCAGTTGGACGCGTTCTTTGTTGATGAGTATATTCGAGATGGCCCATCTCTTTTCGAGGTAGACGGTTTGTCGTGGCAGTCGACAGTCTCCGTGTCGCCGGCAGCATCATGCGACCGCCGATCCTGAAGGTCATCGCGATGCAGGGCATCGAGCAGGTGCACGGGGGATTCGCCACGGCTGAGCAGTACGGCCGCCTGCCGGTGGAAATCCATGGCCAGCCGATCGATCTCCACGATGGAGCGCCCGTTGCGGGTGTGGAATTCAGCCCACAGGTTCACCCTGACCGAAGCCCGGCCGGACACCGATCCGCGAAAATGCTTGATCGCCAGCAGGCGGTACAGGGTCCTCGCCTTCATCCGGCGACCGTGAGGCGACAGCCGGATTGCTGCTATACACTCCAGTTCGCCCGTTAATTCGTGCAGCGATATCGGGTCCAGGCCCTCGTTGAAGGCGATGAGGGCAACGAGACGGTTGTTGATGATCTGGCTTACGCCGTACAACACGGACGCAGCGTCGGAAGGGGCGATGGGTTCCTTGTTCGTTCGCCAGAACAGATGCTTGCGTCGAAGTCGGCGGCGGCGCCAGACGGCGGAGGCTTTCATAGACTACCTCCTTCGGACAAACTGATGACTGGTACATGCTTCACATCGGGCGGACGATGATCTGACCGGCGAGCCCTATGCCCCAAGGGAGAACGTTTCAGGAAGGGAGGCTGTGAGGCGAAGTGCCTTACTCTGGCAATTTCCTCATTCGCGCTCACCTGAAATCCCCATCAGCACGAATGCAGAAATTATCCATGTCATTCAGCTCATCGCGGAAGACATTGATGCTCTCCGTCACCTGCTCAAAGGAATTCGCGGAAACCATACCGAGTGTGGGCTCGGTGGAGATGGCAAAAACTGGCCTCCCTTGCTTGTCAGCACCGATAAATTGAACCGAGAGAAACTTTGAATCGGGATTACGGTTCCCGGCACTGAAAGACAGTTCAACATAGGGTCGCCGGGAAAACATCCCAAAGGATTCTCGCAACTGGAAATTGTTGAGGACAATTCCCCCGATACTCAACTCGAAACTACTCAAATCCGTAGCTGTCGCGCAGTGCCATTGGCGTCGTTCTGCTTGAGCGAAAGCGGACGAAGCAGCGAATGCGATTGCCAGCGTGAGAGCCCGAAAGACCCGCCGACCAGCAGGCCGGCCTTTCCGTTTGAGGGAATGCGCTGGCTTCCACGAAACCGAGCAATCCACGGCGATTAGCTCGCTTGTCCAGCGTTTGCCTTCTTGCGGCGGTCGGAACGCCACGCGAAGAACGACATCGCCGCCAAGGCGAGCGCCACAACGCCCCAGATGCCCATATCCCCGAAATTGCCGGATGCAGCAAATCCCAGAAGCCCCGCGAGGGTAAAGACGATAGCCGCAACCATCGGCAAACCGAAAGCGAACCCGCCGCCGACAAAGAGCAGCAAGGCGACGAGGATACCCATCATGCCCGCTTCGCTGGAGGCCTGTTCCCCAATCAACCCGGCCGTCGTGGCGACCGTGCAGGATTGCAGGAGCACGAGCAGCCCTAGAATAAGACCAATAACACCCGCAGCAATTTTCATCCAAATGCCCTCCAGATTGTGTTGGCTGACAACCATCCTCTTTTGCGATCGTGTCGAGCCATTGATGAATCTGATCCGCAATTGCGGTCCCGCCGAAGTAATATGGGACAGACAGTCCGTCGATTGTCAAGCAGCAACCATGCCTTTGATCTGGCTCATGAACGTGCGCCAGACTATCGGTTGGAACCTGCGGCGGTTGCGTGTGGCCAAGGGGCTCTCGCAGGAACGGCTTGCCCTGGAAACCAGCATCGACCGCTCCTATGTCGGCCGTGTCGAGCGTGGCTCGGAAAATGTCACCGTATCCACGCTCGAAGCCCTCTCGGCCGTGCTGGGGGTGCATGTGTCGGCCCTGTTCGTGGAGGTGCCGGACGATGCCTCGAAACCTGCTGCCCTGCCTGCCGGGCGAAAGCGGAAACGCTGAACGGCCCATCACGCAGCTTCCTGCCGACAGCCACCCTGCCGCTCTCATGCGGTGGCCTCCTGCTTCGGGTGGAGAAGCCCCAGCTCATGACGCTGGCGGTCGAAGGCCGGCTGCTCGGAATAGTCCCGCCATTTGAGCGTGATCCTGTCCTTGGACAGAACCTGCACGATCACCGCCTCGAACCATGCCTCGTCATCCGGAGAATAGGCGAGGACGGTATGACCGTTGGCGAAGTCGCCCCAGTCCTTCGGCAGCTTGTCGACATGCACATAGCTGGCGGAAGCCTTCTTGACCTCGCCTGCCGCTTCCGGCGTGTTGCCGACTGTGGCCGCGATCAGCTTGAGCCTGTTCCTGTCCGGTTGCTTGGCTGCATGGGGCAGAAGCGCCTCGTACACGCTTTTCTGGATCATCGGTGCGAAGGCTTTGCCGCTGGAGAAGATACGCCCCTTCGGAACCCTTCCCGCCAGTTCGGCCAGTTCACCGGGCTTGACCATGGCGATCCTCATGCCGGAAAGAGCAGCGGCTTCCTTCGCCGCCTTCACGTCGACGCCTGCAAACCATGATCCGCGTGGCTTTCCGTCGGCCTCGCAGCCGAACAGGACGATGGCGGGGGTGTCGGTGGTGTCCGAAGGGGTTTCTTCGGGCACGGCAAGTCTTGCGATCTGCGACATCGCTGGGGGTTCCTTGATGCTGGTGGGGTGAAGCGGCCGGGCGAACGCCATGCGTAAGCCGTCGCTACATCAGCATATAGGAAAATACTCCTACTGTCAATTCCGCCCCGCCGGACCCCCAAATTCCTCTGCCAGCATCACGGTCAGGACACGCAGGGTCCGGGTCTCGTCGGCAGGGTCGGACGAGGCCTGACGTTTATCCAGATCGTAGCAGTCGATCTTCCAGCACACCCGCACGCCGTCGACCTGCATCGCTCCGAAGTCGTGTTCGTCGCGGGAACCATCATCGGAGGGGAAGGCATCGAAGGTTCGCACCGCATGGATGACCTTCAGGGCGAGAGCGTTGTCGAGTCCTGCGATGCCCGCGGTGAGAACCCATTCGCCGTCGAGCAGATCAACCCGCAGGCGGTCATTCAGATCACGAATCCGATCCAGCCGGCCGGAGGCTTCGTCTCGGGACATGACGGCTCCTTGTGAAGGCGCCTGCCCGGATCTCAGCGAGGATTGGGAACGAAAATGAAGGGGCGGATCACGTCCGCCGACGGAACAGGCGTATGTGCGCTATAGGCAGTGTAACTATCGGAAACGTCGGACAAAATCAAACTCCGAACCCGGTTGGAAGTTTCGGATTATCCGAAAAATCCTCATGCCTGCTATCAATGTATCCGTCCGAGGGCGGCCGTCTTGAGCTACGAGGATTTGCGGTGAGAAAACGTCTGTATGGACGTCTATACAGACACACCGATCAGTCGGCTTGAGATCGTTGAGAGAGGCGGTCGGCGGCGCTTCAGCGATGAAGTGAAGCTGCGGATCGTCGAGGAGAGTTATTCGGGTCGCGCCGCCGTCATGCTCACGCTGATCACTACGGCCCGCCTCAACGAAATCGACCCAAAGCCCTCTGGCTGGCCGACGTTCTCGCCCGCATCGCCGATCTGCCCGTCTCGCGCCTGACAGAACTGCTGCCGTGGGAGTGGAAACGCCTGCGCGATGCCGAAAAGCCTGCGGATCAGCAGGCCGCCTGACCCTCGCGATCCACCATCATAGCCCCGGCATCGCACACGCGCGGGCACCTATCACGCGGTCCTCGGTGTATGCGTACCTATCAATCCAGACGCAGCGTGGTTCGCATTCGAGAGACCACGATCTTACGGAGCGCTCCCTTTCACCGGGATGCCTGTACGCGCTGCTCCGTAAAATATCGCGCAAAGCCAATTTATTATGTGAACGAGTACACCACACGGAACCTGGGCCGATGCGTGCGCTCCTCACCTCATACGCGGACACAATGTCTCTGCCAGAACGGGTAGAGCATATGGCTTCGGTCGACCTGAATACGGTTAAAACGGAAAACCCAATTAGTAAGTAGGCAGCAATCGACAATCAGAAGGGTTAAGAGATGTACGACGATATATTGAGTGGGTATGCAGATTGGGTAGAAGAAATGATAGCCGGTGGAATGAAAGCTCACTTTGTAACGTTCATGTTCAATCCGCTACGTGGTGGAACTCAAGCTAAGAGAACGCGCATGGAGGATGCCATCACTGAGACGTATAGCAGAATCCTGACCCGTACCGTCCGCAACCCGAAAGCGGAGAAGAATCGGGGTCACCTGCCGATCATTATCGCCGCTTTCGATCTCCCGGTGTTCAAGTACGACAAGGACCATCTTGCCGACATCGCCATCAACGACGGTCTTCATGTCCACGGTATCTGGATGATGCCCCGGAAGACACGTTTGGAGGGTGACCTGTCCGGGGAGTTCCTCAACCACCAGCGCCGCTATGCAGGCCCAGGCCGCCCGATCAGCCGGATCGTTTCCGAACGCATCGAAAAGACCCCTGGTCGGGTTACAGAGTATATGCTCAAGACGATCGGTCATGGAAGAATGGACCTTGACGGGGTCATTATTCTGCCGCGGTCGAGGCGTGAGCTATCGTTTACAGAGCTCACCACATCGCCATTGTAGGCGATGTGGTGATCGTTTTCTGCGCGCTGGGGGGTAGGAACGCAAAGCCTTCCTTGGGCCAGCAGCTTAATCCCCGAGACGCAGTTCCCCAACAAGGTCAGCACCGTGATAGCTGCTCTCGGCGATGACCGTGTGAATGTTGAACGGCACTCCCGGCTTGATCGCGG
This sequence comes from Hyphomicrobiales bacterium, assembly GCA_003577315.1. Taxonomy (GTDB): domain Bacteria; phylum Pseudomonadota; class Alphaproteobacteria; order Rhizobiales; family Rhizobiaceae; genus Aerobium. The sequence goes on from QEVK01000016.1 coordinate 119,015, forward strand.
AGAGGTCGATATCTGGATCAACGATCAAGACGATCTTCCCCGAGGCCAGCTTTTTCTTGTTGGACCCCAGCATCTTCTCGAGCTTCAGTGCCTTAGCTTCATTCGGGTATTTCACGAGAATTGTCTGTGAGCCGCCGGCAATACGAGTAATGCCATCACGCCCCTCTTTTGAGGGCTTTTGAATTTTCTTCTTCTTGCGATCGGCAACCCCTTTGGCGGTGACCTTCTTGAAGCCGCCCTGCTTCTTCAGGGCATCGGCGATCTCTTCGTCGGCTGTGCCTTGCTTCCTCAGGGCCTTTACGGCTCGAACGTAGAGACTGATGGTCTTTGCGTCACGCTTGAACACAGCCTCGAATACGTAGCGGACGGCCTGCTCCCGCTTATCCCTGCCCGGCTTCTCCTTGCAAAGCTTGGCAGCGCAGAACTCACCCCATGCTTTGGCATCGGAGGACAATTCGGCCGCGATCAGGACGGCTTCCTGGGTCAGCTTATAGAGGGTTTCGCGGTATTTCTTCCTCACCTTGGCTGCTCTACGGCGCAAATCGTGTATCTGTTCAATAGACGACGCGCATTTTTTGCTCGCATCACTATCACGGGTCGGATTAGAGGGCTTTTTCTGCGAGGGAGCGGATGTAGATTTGGTTTTCATTATTGACCTCAATAACTCCTCGGCGGCAGAGCTCACCGATCATTGTTTTGGAGTTTTCGAGATCGTCCCGCCAGATAGGTGGAGGGCGTGTCGACAACTGGCCAGCACTGCTGACTCGTTTGATCTGCGGCATTGTTGCCGGCCGACAAGCTCGATAGCTCTGCATATCGAGACGGCAGAACACTACACTCTTGCCTTATAAATGTCCATGATAGGAGTGCAGGCGTGAATGCTAAATGTCATAGCGTGGGATTTTGGCAATCTCCGGAGCCATCGCCTTCACCGTGACCTCCCCGTAACTCTCGGCAACTGTCCGAGGGGCGTGTCCTTGAATGGCGTCAAGAATTCGTGGAGGAATCCCTGCTTCCATACCAACCGTTTTGAACCGATGTCGCCATCCATGATTGGGAGCGACATCAGGATCGGGCACCACAGCACGTGCGAGTTCGGCAAGGCGGTTCTTTAATCCTCTTAGTGGACCACGTGGGTCGCTGTCGGGTTTCACATTCAGGAACAGGTGTCCATTCGACGATCCGCCAACGAATGCCGGAAAGCCCAATTCGACCAGTTGCTGATGGAGCGGGACTTCTCGAGCTTCATTGGTCTTCACCGTACCGGCCTCCGGAGTGATGCGGATCAACCAGATGCCGTCACGCTGGTAAACGTCCTCCTTGCGCAGTTGCCCTATTTCCCCAACGCGGGCTCCTGTGAGCGCACACAACCACGGAACCCATCGTTTCGCTGCGAATGTCTTCGGGTGTTCGTTTCCTCGCTGATGACCCCTTGCTGCGGTCAATATGCTTTTTGCTTCCGCGTCGGTAAGGCTCCTGGACCGCAGACGAAGCCGTTTGGGCAACTTTATCGTTATGTTTGCTGCCGGATTGTCTTTGCGGAGGCCGTTTCGCACTGCCCATCCGAAAACGGACTTAAGAGCCGATAGATCGCTATCTCTGACCGTCTTTGCTGAGGGAATCCTTCCCGTTTTTGAGGATGGCGTGCTGAGGCGATAGTCTTTGAATGCAACGATATCCTGCACTTGCACCTTTGAGTAGTCGTCATATTTCAGGAACCGGATGAAACTGGAGAAGGTATTCTGATAGCTCTCGTATGTGCTCGGCTTTAATCCAGTTGCTTTGCCTTCCTGCCACCATGCTGCCAGCAAGCCGGTTAGAGTCTGCTTCGTTTGGGATGGTGAGCGCGGTTCCTTCTCGCTGGAAACGCGAGATTGCTCCCGCCTCATCTCCGATACCGCAACCGGATCGGACCTAGCCCAATCGTCATCCGAATCGAACTCGCCTTTTTCCAGCTTTTCGAGTTTCAGGCTCGCCTTCTGCAACGCGGCCGCAACGGCACGGGCGGTCTTTCGCAGGCTCCACTCATCATCAGCGAAGCCATTTTCCGTAAGGATGCGGGTCGCTTCATCGATGCAAAGCTTTCTCATGGGCTTGGAGAGGAGGTTTTCAAGCGGCATGAAGCCGGGTATTGGATCAGCGATTCCGGGAATGCCTTCAACGGGCTCGACGTGAGGGAGTGGATACTTGGTCCACAACCCCTCGTACAGGCTGGTGTGCCATAGAAGCTGGTTGCTGGGATTATCCCGGTAGTTCGAGAACCATTGCAAGCCCGCGGGTCTGGCCAGAAGATGAGCTTCACGATCCGTGATCATTCGGGGGCCAAGTCGGAAATTGGCCCATTGCGATTCAAGCTCCGCTAGCAATTCGGAGTGTTTGCGCTTGGCCTCGTCGGGATCACGGGTTTCAAGGCTTTTCGTGATTTCCTTCCGGCCGAGCTTGTCGACCAGATCATTCGGTACGCGCTTGCGCAACCAATACACACCAGTCTTCGGATGCTTGGTTGGACGGCTCATCGAAAGCACCATGTGTATCACCCGTGTGTAGCAATCGGGCGAACGTAAGTGCATCAATTTGCTATTTTTTCAGCTACGTCAACACCTTGGCGGTGTAGTGGTGCCCAGGGGCGGAATCGAACCACCGACACTGCGATTTTCAGTCGCATGCTCTACCAACTGAGCTACCTGGGCTTGCCGGAAGACCCGGTCCGCACGGACCGTCTTCGAGGCGGCGGTGTTGGCTGCCCGCCGAAAGCGCGTGGGTTATAGCACGCAATTTCACCGTGTCCAGCGGGCCGGGCGCTGTTTTCTCCGGTTTTTCCCGCCCGCGCGGGCGGCCGCGCGACGGGGCCGGAACGGCCTCACTTGACCTCGTCGCCCGGGCTTTCGTCGTCCTCGGTCGCGGGGATGGCGTAGGCGCCCGACAGCCAGCGGTTCAGGTCGACGTCCTTGCAGCGCGGCGAGCAGAACGGATAGTCGGCGCGCGAGGACGGCTTGCCGCATTCGGGACAGGGCCGCCTCGGCCTCAGCGGCGTGACCTTGCCGGCGGCATCCTGCGGGCCGGGCATCGCTCAGCCCCCCACGCCCGAGCGCCAGGCGGAATGCACCTTGAAGCCGTCAGAGGTCAGCAGCCCGACGGTCTCGTAGAGCGGCAGGCCGACCACGCCGGTATAGGAGCCGACCATCTTGACCACGAAGGCGCCGGCCAGGCCCTGCACGGCGTAGCCGCCGGCCTTGCCGCGCCACTCGCCGGAGGCGAGGTAGGCGTCGAGCTCCTCGCGCGACAGGCGCTTGAAGCGCACGCGCGTCTCCGACAGGCGCTGGCGCAGCTTGCCGGCCGGCGTGATCAGGCACACGCCGGTATAGACCCGGTGCGTGCGACCGGAAAGCAGCCTGAGGCAGTTTACCGCCTCGTCGGCGGTCTCGGCCTTGGGCAGGATGCGCCGGCCGACCGCCACGACCGTGTCGGCGGCGAGGATGAAGCCGCCGGCCTCGTCCGCGCCTTCCTTCCTCAGCCCCTCCAGCGCGGCCTCGGCCTTGGCGCGCGACAGCCGCTTGGCCAGCGAGCGCGGATGCTCGGCGCGAAGCGGCGTCTCGTCCATGTCGGCGGGATAGAGGCGGTCGGGCTCGATGCCGGCCTGCTGCAGAAGCGCGATCCGTCTCGGCGAGGCCGAGGCAAGCACCAGCTTCCGGGAGACGCTCATCGCAGGACCACAGGACAGGAGGCGGCGCCGCCGCTACTTGAAGCGATAGGTGATGCGGCCCTTGGTGAGGTCGTAGGGCGTCATCTCGACCAGGACCTTGTCGCCCGTGAGCACGCGGATGCGGTTCTTGCGCATGCGTCCGGCCGTGTGCGCGATGATCTCGTGATCGTTTTCGAGCTTCACCCTGAACATCGCATTGGGCAGCAGTTCAGTGACGACGCCCGGAAACTCCAGTACTTCTTCCTTCGGCATCCGATACCTGTGGCTTGGATTGAAATTCCCGGCCGCCTCGGCCGGGATTTTGCGCGGAACCTATATGATCGCGCCCGGTTTGTGAACACGCTTATTCGCGGATTGTTCACGCCCCGCCCCGCCCGAACCGCTCGACGATGCGCGCCTGGAGCCGGTCGCGCACGTCGCGATAGGCGTCCATGATGCGCTCGCGCGTGCCGGTGGCGATGGAGGGGTCGGCGGTCGGCCAGTATTCGACGTCGATGGCGAGCGAGCGCGTCAGCTCCAGCGCGGCATGATGCGCCTCGGGCGCGAGCGTGACGATCAGGTCGAAATAGATGTCCTCCAGATCGTCGAGCCGCTGCGGCTGGCGGTCGCCGAGCGACAGGCCGCGTTCCTGGAGCACGGCGTCGACGAAGGGATCGCGCTGGCCGGCCCGCACGCCGGCCGAGGCCAGGAAGGTGCCCGGCGGCAGCGTGGCGCGCGCCAGCACCTCGGCCATCGGCGAGCGGATGGCGTTCATGCCGCACAGGAAGAGGATGGAGCGGGGATGCGCCGCGCCCGCGGTCAAGTTGGCCTATCCCTTCCAGTGCAGGACGCAGACCAGGGTGAACAGCCGCCGCGCCGTGTCGAAATCGACCTCGATCTTGCCGGACAGCCGGTGCATCAGCGTCTGCGAGCCCTCGTTGTGCAGGCCGCGCCGCCCCATGTCGATGGCCTCGATCTGCGAGGGCGTCGAGGAGCGGATCGCCTCGTAATAGCTCTCGCAGATCAGGAAGTAGTCCTTCACCACGCGGCGGAACGGCGTCAGCGACAAGATGTGGGTGACGACCGGCTCGCCGTTCTCGCGAGAGACGGCAAAGACGAGGCGCGCCTCGGCCAGCGACAGCTTCAGCCGGTAGGGGCCGGCGCCGGCGTCGCCGACGGGGCGAAAGGAGTTCTCCTCGATCAGGTCGAAGATCGCCACCGCCCGCTCGTGCTCGACGTCCGGCGTCGAGCGGCCGATGGATTCGTCGAGCTCGACGTCGATCAGCCGGGCGTTGGCGTCGTGCTCGCCCATCGCGCTTCAGCCTTCCGGATTGAGCCTGACGGCGACGGACGCGGCGTGGCCGTCGAGGTTTTCCGCCCGCGCCAGCGCGATCGCCGCCGGCCCGAGCGCGCGAAGCTGGTCCGGTCCCAGCTTCAGCACCGAGGTGCGCTTGACGAAATCGAGCACCGACAGGCCCGACGAGAAGCGCGCCGAGCGCGCCGTGGGCAGGACGTGGTTGGAGCCGCCGACATAGTCGCCGATAACCTCGGGCGTATGGCGGCCGAGGAAGACGGCCCCGGCGTTGCGGATCTTCGGCAGCAGCGCCTCCGGGTCCTCGACGGCGAGCTCGACATGCTCGGCCGCGATGCGGTTGGCGAGCGGCACGGCGTCGGCAAGGTCGGCCACCAGGATGACCGCGCCGAAATCGCGCCAGCTCGCCGCCGCGATCTGCCCGCGCGGCAGGCGCGCGATCCGGCGCTCGACCTCGGCCTCGACCGCCTCGGCCAGCCGCGCGTCGTCGGTGATCAGGATCGACTGCGCCGCCGCGTCGTGCTCGGCCTGGGCGATGAGGTCGGCCGCGAGCCAGGCCGGGTCGTTGGCGCCGTCGGCGATGACCAGCACCTCCGACGGACCGGCGATCATGTCGATGCCGACCGTGCCGAACACGCGGCGCTTGGCCGCCGCGACGAAGGCGTTGCCGGGGCCGACGATCTTGGCCACCGGGGCGATGGTCTGCGTGCCGTAGGCAAGGGCGGCGATGGCCTGCGCACCACCGACGCGGTAGATCTCGGAGACGCCGGCAAGCCGCGCGGCCGCCAGCACCAGCGGGTTGAGTACGCCACCCGGCGACGGCACGGCGATGACGATGCGCTCGACGCCCGCGACGCGCGACGGCACGGCGTTCATCAGCACGGAGCTCGGATAGCTCGCCGTGCCGCCGGGCACGTAGAGGCCGACGGACTCGATCGCCGTCCAGCGCGAGCCGAGCTCGACGCCCAGCGCGTCGGTGTAGCGGTCGTCCTTCGGCATCTGGCGCGCATGGTGGGCGGCGATGCGCTCGTGCGCCAGCTTCAGCGCGGCGAGCGTGCCGGCGTCGACGGCGGCCATGGCCGCGTCGATCTCGGCCTCGGCGATCCGGATCGCGGCCGGCGTCAGCTCGAGGCGGTCGAAGCGGGCGGTGTAGTCGATCAGCGCTGCGTCGCCCTCGGCGCGCACGCGCGCGATGATGTCGCGCACCGTCGCGTCGACATCCTCCGACACCTCGCGCTTGGTGGCGAGGAAGGCGGCGAAGCGGGCATCGAAATCGGGGGCGGTGCGGTCGAGGCGCAACGGCATGGCGGAACGCTTCCTCAGTCCTGGTGCGTGGGGCGGGAGGCGGCCTGCCAGGCCGCGCCGAGATCGGCCAGCCGCGCCTCGACATAGTCGACATCGAGGCGGATGGCGGCGCCGCCCGAGAAGGTCAGCTCCAGCGTGCCGGCCGGGGCCTGCGCGCCCGGCTCGAAGCGGATGGCGAGCAGCGACAGGACCTCGTCCGGCCTGTCGCGCGCGATGCCGGCGGAGCTGACGCCGCGCACGGCCTCGAAGTGCAGCGCGCTGCGCCGGCGCTCGTTGTTCCTGCGGAAGAAGCCCGGCCGGTTCTCCCACACGAAGCGGTTGAGCGCGACGACGAAGCGCTTCTCGGCGGTGCGCCAGGACAGGTCGCCCACCTTCAGCACGGCGTCCTGCACATGGGCGGACATGACCGCAAGATCCTGTTCGTCGAGAGCGACAAGCTTGAGCTGTGACATGGCCGATGCGCTATCCGGGAAACCGGGACGGGGTTCGTTCCGGTGTTAGGCCGTCTTCGTGTGCGGCGCAACCGAAAGGAAGGGGAGCGAGCAGCGAATAGGGAATAGCGGGTAGAAAGGATTGCATCGGCGATTGCGTCGCGCGCGCACGCCCGACCAGATCATGCTCACTACTCGCTATTCCCTATTCGCTACTCGCTGTTCCTACTCACTCAGCCGCTCGACCACCGCGCCGCAGCCGGACAGCTTCTCCTCCAGCCGCTCGAAGCCGCGGTCGAGATGGTAGATGCGGTTGACGACGGTCTCGCCCTCGGCGGCGAGGCCGGCGATGACCAGCGAGACCGAGGCGCGCAGGTCGGTCGCCATCACCGGCGCGCCCCTGAGCCGCTCGACGCCGTCGACGATGGCCGTCTGGCCGGAAAGCGTGATCTTCGCGCCCAGCCGCGCCAGCTCCTGCACGTGCATGAAGCGGTTCTCGAAGATGGTCTCGGTGATGCGCGAGCGGCCGCCGGCCCGCGTCATCAGGCCCATGAACTGCGCCTGCAGGTCGGTCGGGAAGCCGGGGAACGGCTCGGTCGTGATGTCGACGGGGCGGATGCCGGCGCCGTTGCGGCGCACGCGGATGCCGGAGTTGAGCCGCGTCACTTCCGCGCCGGCCTGCTCGACGGCCTCGAGCGCGGCCTCCAGGAGCTCGGCGCGCGCGCCCTCGAGGATGACGTCGCCGCCGGTCATCGCCACCGCCATGGCGTAGGTGCCGGTCTCGATGCGGTCGGGGATGACGTGGTGCGTGGCCCCCGACAGGGTGGCGACGCCGTCGACGACGATGGTCGGCGTGCCCGCGCCCGAGACCCTGGCGCCCATGGCGTTGAGGCATTCGGCGAGGTTGACGACCTCGGGCTCGCGCGCGGCGTTCTCCAGCACGGTCTGGCCCCTGGCCAGCGTGGCGGCCATCATCAGCACGTGGGTGGCGCCGACCGAGACCTTGGGGAAGACGTAGCGGTTGCCGACCAGGCCCCTGGGCGCGCGGGCGTTGACGTAGCCCTGCTCGATGTCGATCTCCGCGCCCAGCGCGCGCAGGCCGTCGATGAAGAGATTGACCGGCCGCGTGCCGATGGCGCAGCCGCCGGGCAGCGACACCCGCGCCTCGCCCATGCGCGCCACCAGCGGCCCGATGACCCAGAACGAGGCCCGCATCCTGGAGACGAGCTCGTAGGGCGCGGTGGTGTCGACGATGTTCTTCGCCGTGAAGTTCACCGTGCGGGCATAGGCCGAATCCTGCGCCTCGCGGCGGCCGTTGACCGAATAGTCGACGCCGTGATTGCCGAGGATGCGGGTCAGTTGCTCGACGTCGGCCAGATGCGGCACGTTGTCGAGGGTGAGCGTCCCGTCGGTCAGCAGCGAGGCGATCATCAGCGGCAGGGCGGCGTTCTTGGCGCCGGAAATCGGGATCGACCCGTTGAGCTCGTTTCCGCCGACGATCCTGATGCGGTCCATGCGCTGTCCTTCCGCCGGCCTGCCGGCTTTCTGTCGGGCCGAAGCCGGCCGCTCCGGATCGCTTCAGCGTCCGAGGCGGAACGCCGGGCGAGCCATCTTTCGTTTCCACGCAGTCGCCGGGGGAGAACCGCCGCGCCCGTCCCGGAACCGCCCGGACCGCTTCCGTTCCCGCGAAACGGTCCATCTCCTTGCTTTCGCGCGGCTCCGGCGGAAAGGCGCTCCACGCCCTTCCCGGACCTGCTCTAGCCCGGCCGCAGGCCGCGATCAACGATCATCTTGGCGAAACCGGGGCGGCCTCCCCTTGCCGCCGCTCAGCTTCCGCCACCGTCCCCGCCGCTGCCCTCCTCCGGCCGCGCCGCCGCCAGCCCTTCCGGCCGCGGGTCGGCCTCGCCCGCCCGGCGCGAGCGCGCCTGCGCCTTGCGGCGTTGCAGGTTGGCGCGAAGCTGCTCGGCGAGCCGCGCCTTCCTGTCGCTGCGGCGCGGGTCCGGCCTGGGCGGGTTTTCGTCGCTGGATGGAGGCATCCCGGGCGTGGTCACATGCGGCTGATCGACTGCTTCGGCTGCCCCAGCCATAGCAGACTGCGGGCCGCGCGCCAAATGCGGCGACGCCATCGCGCGATGAGGGCGATCTGCGCTTGCGCTCGGGCGATGCTTGTGGCAGAAGTCCGCCGCAATCGCGACCTGCTGCGGTAGCTCAGTGGTAGAGCACTCCCTTGGTAAGGGAGAGGTCGAGAGTTCAATCCTCTCTCGCAGCACCATTTTCCCCTTACTTTCCAAGGGGAAAAACGCCAAGCACTCCCCTTTCCCCCAAGAACGAAACGTGACGTTTCCCCCACTTTCCCCCGAACATTGGGGGAAAATCGGGGGACAGTGTTCCGCGCTTGTTCCCTTCCGTTGCATGGGAGCACGGGGATGACGCGGTATAGCGTCAGTCCCCACGTGGTGGCTCTCAAGAAGCTCATTGCAGGCAGCATCGCCAACAACCCTCATGAGCTTGACGGCTTCCTCTGGTGCAAGATGTCGCACGAGGCGCGATGGAAGGCCCTCGGCGTTTCCAGAAGCACTCTGCTCAGCATCATCGGCAAACCTCCGGGCAACCCGCCGTTCGTATCGAAGACCCGTGTCATTGAAGCGCCGACAGTGGACAAGGAGGGCAGGAAGAAGCGTGGAAAGCCTGTTACTCTTCTCCGCGTCGGTGAGCCGGGGCCGAAGACCGAACACGACTACGCCAGCATGATGGTCGCGGTCTGGCGGAAATGGCTGGTGAAGAACCTTCCCCTCCACCGAGCCGAGCGACTGGCGCGGAAGGCGAAGCTCGAAGCTCTGGTGCAGCAGGCAGTTGACGCCGTCGCCAAGGAGCAGGCGCAGGCGAAGCTCGCGAGGGTCGAGAAGGCTCTCAAGAGGGAGCGACAGCCACGAGAAACACCCAATGAGTTCGGACTTTTCATCGGACTTGCCAAGGCATGGCCCGCTGGAATGCAGGTCGAGATTTTCAGGATGGTTCTGGACAACCTGCCGGTCTTCATGACGGGGGTCAGGACCAAGAAGGCGATGGAACAAGCCGAGGGGAAGGACGTGGTGCCTCCCCGGTTCCTTCGCTACCCCCACATCAAGACCATCTTCGACTACAATGAAGTCGCGCTGGAAATGATGCAGGATCACTACCAGCAGTCGGGGACCGAGCCGCCGGACGAGTTCAAGGCACTCACGCCGTGGCTGTGGCAGAAACCCAAAAAGAAGCCGTGACGGAAATCGGACTTTGTTTATGTCCCACTGTATAGGTAGAACACATTTAAACGGGTAAGATACAGTTCCATACTCTTACGTTTCACGAAATAAAAGAAAGTCCAGTATGGAACGGTTTCCCATTCGCCAAGGCGAACGGGAACCCTATCAATCCGATCAAGATCATTTACGGGAAGAAGGTCGCTATAGCTCCCGGTCGCTTCGCTCCCAGCCCTCCCGGTGGTCGGGCCTTCCTCACCCCAGCCCCTAGGTTTCGTGGGGACACGCGGGGATGTCAACGGCGGAGTAAAAGTCGGCCATTGGGCGGCGCAAAAGTAGTCCACTTGGCGGCGCATTTGGGGAACGCCGGGAGGGCGTAGCCCGACCAGA
>QEVK01000017.1 GCA_003577315.1 Hyphomicrobiales bacterium
GCGGCCAGCCACAGGCGCGCGGCCGCCTCGCCGACGCCCCAGGCCGCCAGCGCGGCGGCGAGGTCAGGCGGCGAGGCCACGGCGCCGCGCGCGGCGGCGGCAAGGCGCAGCGGCGCGATCACGCCGGAGAGCGTGGCGTAGGCGGCGACGCCGAGGCAGGCGAGCACCACGAAGGAGCGCAGGTTGCCGCCGGCCAGCAGCACCAGCGCGCGGGCGCCGCAGCCATTGGCCAGCACCATCCCGTAGCCGAACAGCGCCCCGCCGAGCAGGATCAGGGCCGGCGCGAAGGCGGTCCGGGCGTAGAGCGAGGCGCGCAGGTCGACGAGGCCGGCGAGGTCGAGCGCCTGGCTGGCCAGGATCGCCACGGCCAGCGCGAGGCCGAAGGCGCGGATCCTGGCGCGCTCGCCCGTCACCCACCAGCCGCGCAGGCCCGAAAGCAGGCAGAAGGCCGTGCCTCGCGCCACGATGCCGAAGGCGAGGCCGATCGCCAGCCCCGCCCACAGCGTCATCCGATATGGTTCCATCCCGTTCCTGCCGCTCAGGCCGCGGTTCCCCAGATGTCCTGCGTGATCGCCGCGTACCAGCCGAGCGTATAGCGGGCCTCGCGGCGGCGATAGGCGGCGTCGGCCTCGGCGGGGCTGAGGCCGCCCGAACCCTCGACCGGGACCACCTTGCCGTCGGCGGCGCGGTAGACGCCGGCGACCGAGATGCCGTAGTCGGGGCCGACGAGGCTGTAGCAGGTGTTGGCGAAGACCGGCTCCGGCGAGGCCGGGCCGCCCAGCGCGGCGACCACGGCCGCGGCCACCACCTTGCCCTGCGCATTGGCGGAGAAGCCGGATTTCGGCATCGGCGCGGCGATGGTGGCGTCGCCGACGACATGGATGCCGGGAACCTGCGCGCTCTCGAAGGTCTCGGCCCTGACCGGCACCCAGCCCGATTCGTTGACCACGCCGGCGGCGTGGGCGATGAAGCCGGCCTTCTGCGGCGGGATGACATTGAGCACGCCGGCCTTGTGGATCGTGCCGAACTCGGTCTCGACCTCGCCGGCGGCGGCATCCACGCGCACCACCTTGCCGTCGTTCGACAGGCCGACCCATTCGATCAGGTCGCCGTAGAGCGCCTGCCAGCCGGCGGTGAACAGGCCCTGCTTGGAGAAGGCGTCCTTGGCGTCGAGGATCAGGATCTTCGATCTCGGCTTGTGGGTCTTCAGGTAGTGGGCGATCAGGCTGACGCGCTCGTAGGGTCCGGGCGGGCAGCGGAACGGGTCGGCCGGCGCGGACAGCACGAACAGGCCGCCATCCTCCAGCGCCTCGAGCTGCGCCTTCAGCAGCTTCGTCTGCGGCCCGGCCTTCCAGGCATGCGGCGCGAGCTCGGCGGCGGCCTCGTCATAGCCCTCGATGGCGTCCCAGCGGAAGTCGATCCCGGGCGCCAGCACCAGCCTGTCGTAGGCGAGCGTCTCGCCGGAGGCCAGCGTGACGGTGCGCCCCGCGCCGTCGACGTCGCGGGCGAGGTCGGCGACGAGGCGCACGCCGTAGCGCCCGGTCAGCTCGGCATAGTCGTGGCCAATCGAGTCGAAATCGCGCAGGCCGCCGAGATAGAGGTTGGAGAACGGGCAGGTGTAGAAGCGGCCCGAGGCCTCGACCAGCGTGACGTCGATGCCGGGCGCGCGGCGCTTGATGTACTTGGCCGCCGTGGCGCCGCCGAAGCCGCCGCCAACGATGACGACGCGGCCGGCAGCATTGCCATTGGCGCGGGCGAGGGCCGGCATGGCGAGCGCGGAGCCGGCCAGCGCGGTGGCGCCGATGGATTTCAGGAGATTGCGTCGCGAAATCATGGTCGGCCCCTCACGGCTCGATCTGCGAGAAATGGCGCGCCAGCGCCTCGAGCTCGGCGTCGCTGTAGCCCAGCGCCAGCCGCGTCATGACGGTGGCGTCCCTGGCCTCGCCGGCCTTGAAGGCGGCAAGCTGGGCGCTGAGCACGGCGAACGGCTTGCCGGCCAGCGGCGGGATCGAGCCCGGCGAGCGGCCGTCGGTGCCGTGGCAGCTGGCGCAGGCGCCGGCGAGCAGCGAGGCGTCCGCCTCCTGCGCGGCGGCGGCGCCGGCCAGGACGGCGGCGAGCAGCGCCGCCGACGCCAGCCCCGCCGCGTGGAAAACCGATGATCGTCGCATTGCCGTGCCCCCTTCGCGCATCCGACCGGAAAGATGCGCGCATCTAAGCGGCCGGCGGCGGGGAAGTCAGGCCATGGGCTGCGCTTCCTGGCGCGGTTCGTGGTCGATCTTGCTCCGCAGCCGCGGACAGCCGGGAACGGCATTCCCCGGTCCGCCCGGCAAATCCCTGAATTGATCGCTCAGGTTTTTTGCGGGCGGGCGAAGGCCGCCGGCAAGCCGCGGCCGGATCGCCTCATCGCACCGCCCACAGCACCTTGAAGCGGGCGTCGCGGCAGGTCTCGCCATGGCGCGAAAAATGCCGCTGAAGCGCCGCCTCGTAGGGCAGCGGCCGGTTGGCGACGAGGAACAGCCGGCCGCCGGGCTTCAGCGCCTTCGAGGCGGCGCGGATCATGCCCTCGCCGATGGCGGGCTCCGCCGCCCGACCCTGATGGAAGGGCGGGTTCATGACCACCACGTCGTAGCGGCGGCCGACGGGCTCGGCGATGAGGTCGCACCAGACGACCCGCGCCTCGACGCCGGGAGCGAGCGCCGCCATGTTGGCCCGCGCCGCCTCGCAGGCGCAAAAGTCCGCCTCGTAGAGGTCGATGGCGGCGAGGTCCGGGGCAAGGGCCGCAAGCCTGACGGAGAGATAGCCCCAGCCGGCGCCGAAATCGGCCGCCGCGCCCTTCAGCCCGGCGGGCAGGCTGTCGGCCAGCAGTTTCGAGCCGGCATCGGCGCGCTCGTGCGAGAACAGGCCGGGCGCGGTGCGGAAGCCGCCTTCGAGCGTCGTTTGCGGGTTCGCCTGTCGCAGCGCGCGGCAGGCCGCCGGCGCGTCGTCGCCGCGCCGCAGCCAGAAGACGACGCCGTGATGCTTGGAGGCGCGGTCCTCGACCGGCGCGAGCGCGGACAGGCGTTTGGCGAGGCTGGCGATGCCGTCGGTCTTGCCGCCGGCGACGACGACGCGGCCGCCCGGCCGCACTCGCTCGAGCGCCTCGGCGATCCACAGCTCGTTCTGGCCGCGATGGCGGCCGACGAGCACCAGGGCGAGGTCGTAGCCTTCGCCTTGCGGCTGCGGCTCGACCGCGTGTCCGGCGGCCTTCAGCGCCAGAAAGGCGGGCCGGAAATCCTGGACCGCCGCGATTGCGGCTCCGAAGCCCCGCGGCGGGCGGAAATCCGGCGCGGCGTTGAGGAACAGCGCGCGCGCCTGCCCGCCCGGCATGTCGAGCAGCCCGGCCTCGAAGGGATGAAACAGCGTCTTTGCGAAATCGTCGCCCATGGCCGGCTCCCCGCCAAAGAAGAACGGGCGCGAAGCCTGCGGCCCGCGCCCGTCCGGTCGATCATCTGCCGGAAGAATCAGGCGTCGGCGTCTTCGGCCTCTTCCTTCTTCTTCTCCCTGACGATCTCCTTGCCGGTGGCCTGGTCGACGACCTTCATGGACAGGCGCACCTTGCCGCGCTCGTCGAAGCCCATCAGCTTGACCCAGACCTTGTCGCCTTCCTTGACCACGTCGGTGGTCTTCTGGACGCGGTCGGCGGCGAGCTGCGAGATGTGGACGAGGCCGTCGCGCGGGCCGAAGAAGTTGACGAAGGCGCCGAAGTCGGCGGTCTTGACCACGGTGCCCTCATAGATCTCGCCCACCTCGGGCTCGGCGACGATGGTGTGGATCCACTTCTTCGCCGCCTCGATCTCCTTGGCGTTGGACGAGGCGATCTTGACCGTGCCGTCGTCCTCGATGTTGATCTTGGCGCCGGTCTTCTCGACGATCTCGCGGATGACCTTGCCGCCCGAGCCGATCACGTCGCGGATCTTGTCGGTCGGGATGTGCATCACCTCGATGCGCGGGGCGAACTCGCCCAGCTCGCCGCGGCTCTGCGACAGCGCCTTGGCCATCTCGCCCAGGATGTGCAGGCGGCCGCCCCTGGCCTGGTCGAGGGCGATCTTCATGATCTCCTCGGTGATGCCGTCGATCTTGATGTCCATCTGGAGCGAGGTGATGCCGCCCGCGGTGCCGGCCACCTTGAAGTCCATGTCGCCGAGATGGTCCTCGTCGCCGAGGATGTCGGAGAGCACCGCGAAGCGCTCGCCCTCCTTGATCAGGCCCATGGCGATGCCGGCCACGGGCTTCTGCAGCGGCACGCCCGCATCCATCAGCGCCAGCGAGGTGCCGCACACGGTCGCCATCGAGGACGAGCCGTTCGACTCGGTGATCTCGGAGACGACGCGCAGCGTGTAGGGGAACTGGTCGGCGGCGGGCAGCATCGGGTGGATGGCGCGCCAGGCGAGCTTGCCGTGGCCGATCTCGCGGCGGCCGGGCGAACCCATGCGGCCGGTCTCGCCCACCGAGTAGGGCGGGAAGTTGTAATGGAGGAGGAAGGTCTCCTTGTAGGTGCCGGTCAGCGCGTCGATGTACTGCTCGTCCTCGCCGGTGCCGAGCGTGGCGACCACCACGGCCTGGGTCTCGCCGCGGGTGAACAGCGCCGAGCCGTGGGTGCGCGGCAGGACGCCGACCTCGGCCACGATGGGGCGCACGGTCGAAAGGTCGCGGCCGTCGATGCGCGAGCCGGTGTCGAGGATGTTCCAGCGCACGATCTTGGCCTGGAGCTCCTTGAACACGGCGCCGACCTGCTCGGGCGTCCACTTCGCCGCCTCGCCCTCGGCGGGGGTGAAGTGGGCCTTGACCTTGGCCTTGACGGCGTCGACGGCGGCGTAGCGCTCCTGCTTGACCGTGTTCCTGTAGGCCTCGCGCAGCTCGCCCTCCACGAGCTTCAGCATCTCGGCCTCGAGCTCGGAATGATCGGGCGGGGTGAAGTCGCGCGGGTCCTTGGCGGCCACCTCGGCCAGCCTGATGATGGCGTCGATGACCGGCTGGAACGAGCGATGACCGAACATGACGGCGCCGAGCATCACGTCCTCGGGCAGCTCCCGGGCTTCCGATTCGACCATCAGCACGGCGTCGGAGGTGCCGGCCACCACGAGGTCGAGCTTCGATTCGGGCATCTCGTCGACATGCGGGTTGAGCACGTACTCGCCGGCGATGTAGCCGACGCGCGCGCCGCCGATCGGGCCCATGAAGGGCACGCCCGACAGCGTCAGCGCGGCCGAGGTGGCCACGATGGCGACGATGTCGGGGTCGTTCTCGAGGTCATGCTGGAGAACGGTGACGATGATCTGCGTGTCGTTCTTGTAGCCGTCGGCGAAGAGCGGGCGGATCGGCCGGTCGATCAGGCGCGAGACCAGCGTCTCCTTCTCGGTCGGGCGGCCCTCGCGCTTGAAGTAGCCGCCGGGGATCTTGCCGGCCGCGAAGGTCTTTTCCTGGTAGTTGACGGTGAGCGGGAAGAAGTCGAGGCCGGGCTTCGGCTCCTTCATGGAGACGACGGTGGCGAGCACCACGGTCTCGCCATAGGTGGCGAGCACGGCGCCGTCGGCCTGGCGCGCGATCTTGCCGGTCTCAAGGATGAGCGGACGCCCGCCCCACTCGATTTCCACTTTGTGATGGTTGAACATGTCTTGTCCTTCAATGCGGAAGCCGCTCCGTACGCCGGCATGGCGGCACGGGCGCTTCCCGGCTTCGTTGCGGGACGAGCCACGGGCAAGACAACGGGACGCTTCTCGTCTTGGCATCGCGCGCGGGGAACACGGTCCCACGCTGCGCTGCGATGCCACGGGCGGCGGCGATCCGCCGAAAGCGCCCTGCAATCCTGCCCCATGACCCTGTCCCTGGGGCGGCCCCGCGCAACGCTTTCAAACGGCGGAGCCATGCGGGCCGGGGGGCCGGCCCATGGGATGCGGCCGGCGGCGCCGGGGCGCCGCCGGCCGGCTTTTTCTAGCGGCGCAGGCCGAGCTTCTCGATCAGGACCTGATAGCGGCCCTCGTCCTTGCGCTTCAGATAGTCGAGCAGGCTGCGGCGCTGCGAAACCAGGGCGAGCAGGCCACGGCGGGAATGGTTGTCCTTCTTGTGGTCCTTGAAGTGCTCGGTCAGGTTGCGGATGCGCTCGGACAGGATCGCGACCTGGACTTCCGGCGAGCCGGTGTCGCCCTTCTTGGTCGCGAACTCGTTCACGAGCTCCTGCTTGCGTTCTGCGGTGATCGACATCGCGTTTTTCCTTTCAGATTGTGAGGAAACGGGACGCCCACGGCCGGGATGTCGTCCAGCGGGGGCCGGTGAACACCTGCGCCATGCACAAGCGTTGGGCGCCATATAGTGGAACCGCCGCCCGATTGCCAGAAAAATCGCCGCGGCCGCGCCGGAGGGCCGGATCGCCCGGCCGGATCGCCCGGCCGGCCGCTCAGGCCGCCCCGCCCTTCGCCGCCTCGGGCTTGGGGTGGGCGGCCTCGGGCTCCAGCCGGGCGAGCGGCATGGAGAAGCGGCATTCCAGCCCGTCGGCATGCAGCGTGCGCGCGATCTGCGCCTCCAGCGCCCCGCCCAGCATGCGCTCGATCACCTCGGTGCCGAAGCCGCGGGTGTCGCCGCGCCGGCGCACGCGCGGCACCGTCTCGCGCCACAGGAACTCCAGCCGGTCGCCCACGCGCTTCCAGCTTACGGCGAGCCGCCCTTCCGGCCAGGCGAAGGCGCCGTATTTTGCGGCGTTGGTGGACAGCTCGTGCAGCGCCAGGCCGAGCGTCTGCGCCGCCTGGTGCGACAGGCGGAACGGTGCGCCCGAGATCTCGATGCGCGCCGCGTCGCTCGGCCGGAACGGCTCGATCTGGGCGTCGACCAGCGCGCGCAGCTCGACGCCGGCGACGCCGCCGGCGATCAGGAGGTCGGTCGAGCGCGCCAGCCCCTGCACCCGCTTCTGGAACGAATCCTGAAAGGCGGCGAAGGTGCGGGCGTGCCGCGCCGTCTGCTTGGCGATGGAGGAGACCACCGTCAGCTGGTTCTTCGAGCGATGCGCCACCTCGCGCATCAGGAAGCGGATCTCGTTCTCGGCCGCGCGCCGGTCCTTCGAGGCCTGGGCCAGCGCCTGCGACACGGTGGCGATCTCGATGACCGGATAGTCGCCGGCCTCGACATGCTCGCCCGCGCCCAGCCGCCTGGCGTCGCCGGCCAGCCGCCGCACCGAGCCGGTGATGCGGCGGCCGAGCACCCAGGCGAGCACGATGCCCACGGCGACGATGGCGAGCCCGCCCAGCGCCAGCATGCGCATAGCGCTGACGACCGGCGCGCGCACGACCGAGGTCGGGGCCCAGACGATGGTCTGCCAGCCGGTCAGCTCGGAGCGGGCGCGGATGGTCTCGTAGGTCTCGCCCTCGTGCTCCACCGTGGCGGGAAGGGTGATGCCGGCCGCCGGCAGGTCCCTGCCGGCGAGGAAGAACGGCTTGCCGACGTCGGTCCACGAGAAGGAGGAGGCGAGCACGGAGCCGGCGCCGTCGACGATGACGGCGTTCCAGCCGCCGCGCAGGTTGCGCGCCGCGAGCGCGCCGGCCAGCGCCTCGACGTTCTGCGACAGGATGAGAAGCCGCGCCGGCCCGTCCTCCTGATGCACCGGCAGCATGACGTTGAACACCCAGCGCTGCGCGGTCTCGCCGAAGAAGACGCCGCTGACGGTCGGCTGGCCGGTGGCGAGCGCGCGCTCGCCGGTGACGATGTCGGTGATGTCGGGAAGCTTGGTGCCGAAGGGCGCGCGGGTGTTGAAGATCTGCATCAGGTTCTCGTCGGCGACGACGAGGTGGGTGCCGGTGTCGTGCAGCGCCTGGGCCGAGCGGGCGTAGAAATCCGACAGCGCGCCGGCCTCCAGCGACCCGGAGGTGGACAGCGCGCGCAGCGTCGTGACCATGCCGGCGATCTGGCGGTCCACCGTCTCGGCGATGGAGCCCGCGGTGGCCTCCGCCAGCGTCGTCAGCATCGCCTGCTGCGCCTGGTTGTTGCGGTGGAAGGCGATGGCGGAGAAGATCATCTCCGGCACGATGATGGCGGCCACCAGAAGCCACAGGATCGTGCTGATCGAAATCCGGCCGCGGTTCCCCGCATTGCTGACATTGTCGTGGTTCGACAAGGCATCCTCACATCGGCTCGCCGGGACAATGCCCCCAAGGGTACCGAAATGCCAGAGGAATCAGCCCGTGAAGACGCGCTTGGGGCGGAACATCCCGGCCTCGATGGCGCCGATGGCGACGAGGCGGCCGCGCGCGAAGGCGCAGGCCTCGTCGGCCTCGGCCGGCGCGTCGCGGCCGCGCACGATCACCGGGTTGCCGAGCCGGATGCGGGCGGCGGCATCGTCGGTGACGACCACCTGCGGCAGGCTGTCGAGGGCTGCGCCCGTGTCGAGAAGCAGCGCGTCGAGCGCCTTCCATTCCTGCGGGCCGGGGCGCGCGGGGCGCTGCTCCTCCCCTTCCGCCGCCGTATCGGCCGGGGCGGCCGGCGCGGCCGCCGCCTCCAGCTCGGCGAGGGTGACGAGATCGTCGGCCGTGAAGGGGTAGACCTCGGTGCGGCGCAGCGCGGCGATGTGGCCCCAGCAGCCGAGGTCGCGGCCCATGTCGCGGGCGATGGAGCGGACATAGGTGCCCTTGCCGCACTCGATCTCGAACACGGCGGCGTTGTCGTCGGGAATCTCGACCAGGTCGAAGCGGACGATCTCGACCTCGCGGGCGGGGATCTCGACCGCCTCGCCCTCGCGGGCCAGGTCGTAGGCGCGCTCGCCGGCGATCTTGATCGCCGAGAACTGCGGCGGCGTCTGCATGATGACGCCGGTGTATTTCGGCATGAGGGCGCGGATGGCGGCCTCGTCCGGGCGCGCGTCGGAGGTCCGCGTCACCTCGCCCTCGAGGTCGTCGGTGGTGCGCTCCTGCCCCCACGCCACGGTGAAGCGGTAGACCTTGGCCCCGTCCTGCACGTAGGGAACGGTCTTGGTCGCCTCGCCGAGCGCGATCGGCAGCATGCCCGAGGCCAGCGGGTCGAGCGTGCCGGCATGGCCCGCCTTCTCCGCGCCGAAGAGCCACTTGATCCTCGAGACCGCGTCGGTCGAGCCCATGCCCCTCGGCTTGTCGAGCACCAGCCAGCCGGAGACCGGCCGGCCCTTCTTCCTGCGCTGGCGGGCCATCAATCGTCCTCTTCCTCGCCGGCATCGAGGTCGCGCGCCACCTGCGGGGAGCGCAGCAATTCGTCGATGCGGGCCATGTTGTCGTAGCTGGTGTCGAGCCGGAAGCGAAATTCCGGCATGTATTTCAACTGCCTGAGCGCGCCCGAGACGCGGCCGCGGATGAATTTCGCGTTCCTGGCCAGCGCCTTGATGACGGCCTGGTCGTCCTGCGCGTCCGGGGCCTCGCCGATCAGCGAGACGAAGGCGGTGGCGATCTTCAGGTCCGGCGACATGCGCACCTCGGAGATCGAGACGAGGACGGTCTCCAGCACCTCGTCGCGGATTTCGCCGCGCTGGAGGATGTCGGTCAGGGCGTGGCGCACCTGCTCGCCGACGCGGAGCTGGCGCTGGGAGGGTCCGGCCGGCTTGGTCATGCCGCCAGCCCCGCCGGAAGCGCCGCGCCCGCGCCCGCGCCCGCTTGACAGATCCGCGCGCCCGGCACGAAGCTGCGCGGCGCGGGATCCCGATGATTTGGCCGACGATGAAACGCTGTCATGTCCTTTGCGCCCTCGCGCTCTTTCCTGTCCTGTCCTCGCCCGCGGCGGCGGGCGGCGAATCGCTGATCGAAAGCCTGCGCTTCGAGACGCGCAACGCCGACCGCCTCGAGCTGCGCCTCGGCCTGGCGTCCTACGACACGGGCGTCCTCAGCGGGCGGAACCATTCCGGCGTGACGCTGCACGGCCAGGTCATGTTTCCGTCGCCCGACTTCCTGGCTGCCGTCGGCGCGCCGCGCCCCTATGTTGGCGTGAACCTCTCCCCGGGCGGCGAGCGGACCGACTTCCTGTTCGCGGGCGTCGAATGGGAAGCCTATGTCACCGACCGCCTCTACCTCGTGGCCGGCGTCGGCGGCGCGATCCACAACGCGGACGACCTGCACAACCCGACCCGATACAAGGCGCTCGGCTGCCGGGCCCTTTTCCACCTTTCGGCGGGGCTCGGCTACGACATCGGCCCAAACCTCACGGTGCAGGTCTATCACGATCATTTCTCGAATGCGGGCCTGTGTTCGCGCAACCAGGGCGCCGACCATGCCGGCGTGCGGGTCGGATACCGCTTCTGAACCGGGCCTCCCGTCCGCCGCCGCGCCGCCGGGTGGACGAAGGCCGGCACGGCCGGCCTCCCCCCGCGCGATGCCGGCGCTCAGAGCGACCGCGACACCATCTCGACGCGGTAGGCCTCGATGACGTCGCCGGCGCGGATGTCCTCGTAATTGGCGAAGGCCATGCCGCATTCCTGGCCGACCGGCACCTCCGACACCTCGTCCTTGAAGCGCTTCAGCGTCTTCAGCGTGCCCTCGTGGATGACGACGTTGTCGCGGATCAGGCGCACGCCCGCGCCGCGCTCCATCTTGCCTTCCGTGACGCGGCAGCCCGCCACCTTGCCGACCTTGGTGATGTTGAACACCTCGAGGATCTCGGCGTTGCCGAGGAAGGTCTCGCGGCGCTCGGGCGACAGCAGGCCCGACATGGCCGCCTTGATGTCGTCCACCAGGTCGTAAATGATGTTGTAGTAGCGGATCTCGATGCCGGCCTGCTCGGCGGCGTCGCGCGCCTGCCTGTTGGCGCGCACGTTGAAGCCGATGATCGCGGCGTCGGACGTCTCGGCCAGCGACACGTCGCTCTCGGTGATGGCGCCGGCGCCGGAATGGACGATGCGGGCGCGCACCTCGTCGGTGCCGAGCTTGTCGAGCGCGGCGACGATGGCCTCGATCGAGCCCTGGACGTCGCCCTTGATGACCAGCGGAAACTCCTTGAGGCCCGTGGTCTGGAGCTGCGACATCATCTGCTCGAGCGAGCCGCGCTGGCCGGCCTGGCGGGCCACCGCCTTCTCGCGCGCCTTGCGCTGGCGGTATTCGGAAATCTCGCGAGCGCGGGCCTCGTTCTCGACCACGGCGATGCGGTCGCCGGCCTGCGGCGTGCCCTGAAGGCCGAGGATCTCCACCGGCATCGACGGGCCGGCGTCCCTGACCTGGCCGCCGCGGTCGTCGACAAGCGCGCGCACGCGGCCCCACTCGTTGCCGGCGACGATGATGTCGCCGGGCTTGAGCGTGCCGGTCTGGACGAGCACGGTCGCCACCGGGCCGCGGCCCTTGTCGAGCTTGGCCTCGATGACCACGCCCTCGGCCGTGCGGTCGGGATTGGCCTTGAGGTCGAGGATCTCGGCCTGCAGCAGGATGGCCTCGAGCAGCTTGTCGAGATTGGTGCGGTTCTTGGCCGAGACCTCGACGTCGAGCACCTCGCCGCCCATCGACTCCACGAACACCTCGTGCTGGAGGAGCTGGGTGCGCACCTTCTGCGGGTCGGCCGTCGGCTTGTCGATCTTGTTGATCGCCACGATGATCGGCACGCCGGCCGCCTTGGCGTGGTTGATGGACTCGATCGTCTGCGGCATCACGCTGTCGTCGGCCGCCACCACCAGCACGGCGATGTCGGTGGCCTGGGCGCCGCGGGCGCGCATGGCGGTGAAGGCGGCGTGGCCGGGCGTGTCGATGAAGGTGATCTTCTGCCCGTTCTGCTCGACCTGATAGGCGCCGATGTGCTGGGTGATGCCGCCGTGCTCGCCGGCCACCACGTTGGCGTTGCGGATGGCGTCGAGCAGCGAGGTCTTGCCGTGGTCGACATGGCCCATGATGGTGACGACGGGCGGACGCGACTTCCGGTCCTCCTGCCTGTCCTCGATGTCGAACAGGCCCTCCTCGACGTCCGATTCGGCGACGCGCTTGACGGTGTGGCCGAACTCGCTGGCGACCAGCTCGGCGGTGTCGGCGTCGATCACGTCGCCGGGCTTCATCATCTGGCCCTGCTTCATGAAGAACTTGATGACGTCGACCGCCCGCTCGGCCATGCGCTGGGCGAGCTCCTGGATGGTGATGGTCTCGGGCAGCACGACCTCGCGCGAGATCTTCTCGCGCGGCTCGTTGTGCAGCGAGCGCTTGAACTTCTCCTGCCGGCGGCGCATCGCCGACAGCGAGCGCGCGCGCGCGTCCTCGTCCGACAACGCCGAGGTCAGCGTCAGCTTGCCGCGGCGGCGGTCCTCCTCGCCCTTGGCCTTGACCGGCTTGGGCGCGGCGACCTCGGGCTTGACCGGACCGCGGCGCACGCCGGCGCCGGCGCCACGCGGCTTTTCCTCCTCGTCGTCGACGATCGCCACCTTCTCCTCGACCGGGGAGCGGCGCTTCGCCTCCTCCTCGGCGCGGCGGCGCGCCTCGGCCTCGGCCTGAAGGCGGGCTTCCTCCTCGGCCTGGCGGCGGGCGGATTCCTCGCGCTCGCGGCGGCGGCGCTCCTCTTCCTCGGCGCGGCGCTGCGCCTCCTCGGCGGCGCGCCTGCGCTCCTCGACCTCGCGGACCCTAGAATCCTGAAGCGCGCGGCGGCGCGCCTCCATCTCCTCGGTCGACAGCTCGTTGAGAACCATGCCGGGGCGCGACGAGGGCTGCACGGGCTGCGGCGCGGCCGGCTGCTGCGGCGCGGCCGGCTGCGGCGCGCGCGACTTCAGCGTCACCGCCGGCTGCGGCGCCTCCTGCCGGTCGCCGGGCAGCGAGAACTTGCGCTTCTTGGTCTCGACGACGACGGCCTTGGTGCGCCCGTGCGAGAAGTTCTGGCGCACCGTGCCCTGCTCCACACCGGGCCGCTTCAGCGTCAGCGTCTTCTTCGTGTTGACGCTCAGCGTCTTGTCGTCCTTGGTATCGCTCATTCCATGTCCTCTGCGGCGTCGTCGCAAACGCCGGTTGCCGCAACAAACGTCCGGTCGTCGGGGGAACCGCCCCTGTAACGGTCAAGCGCCACCACGCGCTTTACGACCGCCTTGCCCGCATCCTGGGCGAGCACGGCAGCATGTATCACATTTGTGCCCCCCAATGCCAAACCCAATTCGGCCTGCGAAAAGAGTTTGTAGGCGGGGATGTCCGGGCCGCCCAGGTGGACGGTCGCCCGGCGGGCCTGATCGATCTTGCGCACGCCGTCGGGCGAGGCTTCCAGCGCGTGAAGCACCAGCGCGGCCTTGCCGGCGCGCACCGCAGCCTCCACCTTGGCCGCGCCGAGCACGACCTGGCCGGCCTTGCGGGCGAGGCCGAGGCTGCCCAGCGCCGCCTGCGCCATCAGCCGGTCGACCATGGCGCCGAGATCGGCCGGCGGCGTCACCTTCGCCTTCAGGGCGCGGGCGAACAGGTTCTTCCTCGCGGCCTGGTCGACGTGGACGCGCTCAGCCGTGACCCAGCAGCCGCGTCCGGGGAGCCTGCGCTTGAGATCGGGCACCACGGACATGTCCGGCCCCGCGACGAAGCGCAGCAAGCCGTCCGGCTCGCCCGACCCGCGCGTCACTATACATGTGCGTTCGCTCATCTCGTTCAAGCGCTGCTCCGTCCGGACGCACGATCATGCCCCGGCTGCTTCCTCTGCGGCCTCGTCCTCCTCGCCCTCGGCGACGAGGTCGTCCTCGGAGATCCAGCCCATCTTCAGGCGGGCGGCCACCACCATCTGCTCGGCCTCGGCGCGGGAGACGCCGAAATCGGCCAGCACGCCGGGAAAGAACTTGGTCTCGCCGTCCTTGCGCTCCTTCCAGCCGACGAGGTCGTCGACGGCGTAGCCGGCGAAGTCCTCGACCGTCTTCACGCCGTCCTCGCCCAGCGCCACCATCATGGCGGTGGTGATGCCCGGCAGCTCGCGCAGCTCGTCCTCGACGCCCAGCTCGCGGCGCCTGGCGTCGTGCTCGGCCTCGATGCGGTCGAGATACTCGCGCGCGCGCATCTGGATCTCTTCCGCCGTGGCCTCGTCGAAGCCGTCGATGGAGGAAATCTCGTCGGCGTCGACATAGGCCACCTCCTCGACGGAGGTGAAGCCCTCGGAGGCCAGCACCTGGCCGACCATCTCGTCGACGTTCAACGCATCCATGAACAGGGTCGAGCGCTCGACGAACTCCTTCTGGCGGCGCTCGCTCTCCTCCTGCTCGGTCAGGATGTCGATGTCCCAGCCGGTCAACTGCGAGGCCAGCCGCACGTTCTGGCCGCGGCGGCCGATGGCCAGCGAAAGCTGGTCGTCGGGCACGACGACCTCGATGCGCTCGGCATCCTCGTCGAGCACTACCTTGGCCACCTCGGCCGGCTGAAGCGCGTTGACGATGAAGGCGGCGGCGTCCTGGCTCCACGGGATGATGTCGATCTTCTCGCCCTGGAGCTCGGCGACCACGGCCTGCACGCGGCTGCCGCGCATGCCGACGCAGGCGCCGACCGGATCGATCGAGCTGTCGCGGGAGATCACCGCGATCTTGGCGCGCGAGCCCGGATCGCGGGCCACCGACTTGATCTCGATGATGCCGTCGTAGATCTCCGGCACCTCCATGGTGAACAGCTTGGCCATGAACTGCGGATGGGTGCGCGACAGGAAGATCTGCGGCCCGCGCTGCTCGCGGCGCACGTCGTAGACATAGGCGCGCACGCGGTCGCCATACTTGAAGTTCTCGCGCGGGATCAGCTCGTCGCGGCGGATGATGCCCTCGCCGCGGCCGAGGTCGACCACGACGTTGCCGTACTCGACGCGCTTGACCGTGCCGTTGACGATCTCGCCGACGCGGTCCCTGTATTCCTCGAACTGGCGGTCGCGCTCGGCCTCGCGCACCTTCTGGACGATGACCTGCTTGGCCGACTGGGCGGCGATGCGGCCGAAATCCATCGGCGGCAGCTGCTCGGCGATGAAGTCGCCGATCTGGGCGTCGGGGTTGCGGTGGCGCGCGTCGGCCAGCGAGATCTCGCGGGCGTATTCCTCGACGTTCTCGACCACCTCCAGCAGCCGCTGCAATTTCATCTCGCCGGTGTTGGGGTTGATGTCGGCGCGGATGTTGGTCTCCTGGCCGTAGCGCGAGCGCGCCGCCTTCTGGATCGCGTCGGCCATGGCGGCGATCACGATTGACTTGTCGATCGCCTTCTCGCGCGCGACCGCATCGGCGATCTGCAGAAGCTCGAGCCTGTTTGCACTGACTGCCATCTTCGTCTCCCTGAGGCAGGTTCCCGGCGTCCCAGCCGGGCGTCCGGTTCAGTTTTCCGTTTCGGTTCCGTCTTCGATCCCGTCGGCGTCGCCGGCGTCGTCGCCGGCATTCCTCTTCGCCGCCTGGCGGGCTTCCTTGTCCTTGCGCAGCGCCTCCCGCACCAGCTCGTCGGTCAGGATCAGCTTCGCCTCGGCCAGCGCATCGAAGGGGACGCGCACCGTGGGCTCCTCGCCATAGGCGGCCTGGTCGCGCTCGATCGTCACGGCCTCGTCGTCGGCGGCGACGATCCTGCCGCGGAAGCGCCTGCGCTCGGCCACCGGCACGGCGGTCTCCAGCTTGGCGAGATGGCCGAGCGCCGCGGCGAAGTCGTCCTTGCGCACCAGCGGCCGGTCGATGCCCGGCGAGGAGATTTCCAGATGATACGCCCTGTCGATCGGATCTTCCACATCGAGCGCCGGCGAGACGGCGCGGCTTGCCTCCTCGCAGCCGTCGACGTCCATGGTGCCGTCCTCGCGCTCGGCCATGATCTGCAGCGTCAGCCCGTTCTGGCCGGTCAGGCGCACGCGCACCAGCCGGAAGCCGGCCGCGGCCAGCACCGGGCGCACGATACCGGCGATGCGCGCGTCGAGGCCGGTCTCGCGGATGATGCGGTCGTCGCCCAAAAGCCCTTCGGTCATCTCGTCTCCATGGGCCGGCTAACAAAAAAGAGCGGGACCGGGTGGACCCACTCTTCGCCGTACCGACCAAGAATTTGATGCTCATATAAAGGAAAGGACGCGGCTTATCAAGGTGCCGGGCGCGCCGCGCCTATTTGAACATGCCCTCGCGCAGGTTGATGCCGTGCTCGATATGGGCCTTGAGCGCGCACAGCATCTGCATCCAGCCCTGGCAGTTGCCGTAGGAGGCCCTGAGGCCCGCCTCGGTCTCGCGCCAGCCCTCCTCGGCGATGGTGACGAGGGTGCGCCCGTCGCCGGTCGGCTCGAAGGTCATCGTCACCGTGGTGAAGGACCCCGCCGCCCCGGCCTCGCCGCCGGCCGTGCCCTCCTCGGCCGCCCAGCGCAGCACGATCCGCCGGTCCTTCTCGACCTCGACCACCTCGACCGGGAAGGCGCCGGGAAAGTCGTGGAAATCCCAATAGACGGTCGCGCCCGCCTCCAGGCGGCCGCGCGCGCCGCCGGTGGTGAAATAGCGCGACAGCTGCGCCGGATCGACGACGGCCTCGAACACCTCGGCCACGGGCCTCGCGATCCGGCCGGACACGGAGAACTTCAGCTCCACGGTCGGCCTCCTGTGCCTGCCGGCCCGCCCGACGATCGGGCCGCTTGTTGGACGCCACATCATGTTATAAAAATACAATATGTCAAGCGAAGCCGATTCGGACAGGATTTTCAGGGCCTTGGCGGCGCCGGTCCGCCGCGCGATCCTCGACGCGCTCAAGGACCGGCCGCGGATGACGGGCGAGTTGTGCGCCGCCTTCCCGGCGCTCGACCGCTGCACGGTGATGCAGCACCTCAAGGTGCTGGAGGAGGCCGATCTGGTGATCGTGCGGCGCAAGGGGCGGGAACGCTGGAACCATCTCAACCCCCTGCCGATCAAGCGCATCCACGACCGCTGGATCGGCCCCTACGCCGCGCGGGCCGTCGACCTGCTCGACCGGCTGAAGACCGATCTCGAGGGCTGACGCGGCCGGCGCGGGTTTGGAGCCCGCCGCGGCCGCTGCTAGAACGGGTCCGGGGTGATTCGCGCGACAGTTCCGGTGATTTCATGGAGCGCCTTGCCGGCAAGGTGATATTGCTGTGGGGATGGCGGCGGGCGCTCGCGGCGCTGGCCGCCGGCGCGTTTGCCGCGCTGTCGCAGCCGCCCTTCGACTTCTTCGCCGCCTGCTTCGTCTCCTTCCCGGTCCTCGTCTGGCTCCTCGACGGCGCGGCGAGCCAGCCGGGCGAGCGCCTTGTGCGCCGGGCATTGCGGCCCTTCGCCATCGGCTGGTGGTTCGGCTTCGGCTATTTCCTCGCCGGCCTGTGGTGGACGGGCGCGGCACTTCTGGTCGAGGCCGAGCTGTTCGCGTGGGCGCTGCCCGTCGCCGTCGTCGGCCTGCCGGCGCTGCTTGGCGCCTTCTACGGGCTCGCCGCCATGCTGGCGCGGCTGATGTGGAGCGACGGGGCCGGCCGCATCGCCGCGCTCGCCGTTTCCTTCGCGCTCGCGGAGTGGCTGCGCAGCTTCGTGCTAACCGGCTTTCCGTGGAACGCGATCGGCCAGGCGGCGATGCCGGTGCCGCTCCTGATGCAGTCGGTCGGCGTCGTCGGCATGGCGGGCGTCAACGCGCTCGCCGTGTTCGTGTTTTCCGCGCCCGCGCTCGCCGCCTCGCGCCGCGGGCGCGCCGCGGGGCTCGCCGTCGCCGCGCTCGCCGTCGCGCTCCATGCCGGCTACGGCCTCTGGCGGCTTTCGACCGCCGAAGCCGCGCCGCCGGCGCTGGTGAACGTGCGCATCGTCCAGCCCTCGGTCGACCAGGCCGAGAAGTGGGACGCCTCGGTGCGCCAGCGCATCTTCCGCGCGCTGATCGACCTGTCGGCCCGCCCGCCGGCCGAGGGGGCCCCCGCGCCCGGGCTGATCGTGTGGCCGGAGACGTCGGTTCCCTTCATCCTGTCCGAGCAGCCCGAGGCGCTGGTGGCGCTGGCCGACCTCGTCGGCGACGGCCAGACCCTGATGGCGGGCGCGGTGCGCATCGAAGGCGAGCGGGCCGACGCGCGCTACTACAACGCCATCGTGGCCATCGATTCCGCCGGCGAGATCGTCGACGCCGCCGACAAGTTGTGGCTGGTGCCCTTCGGCGAGTTCATGCCCTTCGCCGATCTTCTGTCGCGCATCGGCGTCGAGAAGCTGGTGCGCTCGGTCTCCGCCTTCTCGGCCGGCAGCCAGCGCAACCTTCTGTCGACGCAGGGCGGCGCGACGGCGCTGCCCTTCATCTGCTACGAGATCATCTTTCCCGGCACGGCCGGCTACGGCGACACGAAGGCCGACTTCATCCTCAACGTCACCAACGACGCCTGGTTCGGCGACACGCCGGGCCCGTACCAGCATTTCCGGCAGGCGCAGATCCGCGCCGTGGAGGCGGGGCGGCCGCTGGTGCGCGCCGCCAACAACGGCATTTCGGGCGTCATCGACGCCTATGGGCGGGTGATCGACGCCTTCGCGCTCGACGCGGTCGGCGCCCTCGACGTGGCGGTGCCGCGCCAGCGCCTGGCCTCGCCCGCCGGCCGGCCGGAACTGGCGGGGCTCGCCGTCGTTTTCCTGCTTGCGCTGTGGGCCGCGCTCGGCCTGCGCGCGGCGGTCAACGCGGATTGACATGGGTATATTAGCGACTCATAGTGCCGCCACGTTTCCCGCGGGATTCGAGAAGCTGGACCGTCGGGGGGCGGAGCCGGCAGGTCGCCTTGGCCAGGAGCGCCGGCCCGGCGGGCCACAGGCGGCGACGGTGAGGGGAATCATGGCGGAAAGCAAGAAGAAGCCCAATCCGATCGACGTCCATGTCGGGGGACGCATCCGCCTGCGGCGCAACGTGCTGGGCATGAGCCAGGAAAAGCTCGGCGAGCATCTGGGCATCACCTTCCAGCAGGTCCAGAAATACGAGAAGGGCACCAACCGCGTCGGCGCCAGCCGCCTGCAGGCCATCGCCTCGATCCTCGAGGTTCCCGTCTCCTATTTCTTCGAGGGCGCGCCGGGCGGCGGCGGCGCCGAAGGCTTCGCCGAGGACAGCCAGACCGCCTATGTCGTCGATTTCCTGTCCAGCACCGAGGGGCTGCTGCTCAACCGCGCCTTCGCCCGCATCGGCGACCCGAAGGTGCGGCGCAGGATCATCGACCTGGTGCGCACGCTGGCCGACGACGAGTGACGGCGCCGGCCGCGCGCGCCGTTTAACTATAGGGAATCTCTTTCCCCTTCCCCGCTTCCGCGTGGCCGTTTGTCTGCTTGACGCGGCAAGGCGCGCACAGATAACTAACGGCGCTTTGGCCGGGGACCGCCCGGCTTTTCTTTCATGAGGGGATGCCCGTGTCTCGCCGCAACTATCTTTTCACCAGTGAGTCCGTTTCCGAAGGCCACCCCGACAAGGTGTGCGACCGCATCTCCGACGAGATCGTCGACCTCGTCTATCGCGAGGCGAGGAAGACCGGAACGGACCCGTGGACGGTGCGCATCGCCGCCGAGACGCTGGCAACCACCAACCGGGTGATCATCGCCGGCGAGGTCCGGGTTCCCGACTCGCTGCTCAAGACCGACAGGAACGGCAACAAGGTCATCAACCCGGCCAAGTTCAGGTCGGTCGCGCGCAAGGCGATCCGCGACATCGGCTACGAGCAGGACGGCTTCCACTGGAAGACGGTGAAGATCGACGTGCTGCTTCATCCGCAGTCGGCCGACATCGCGCAAGGGGTGGACAACGCGGCCGACCGCCAGGGCGAGGAAGGCGCGGGCGACCAGGGCATCATGTTCGGCTATGCCTGCAACGAGACGCCCGACCTGATGCCGGCGCCGATCTACTACAGCCACCGCATCCTCGAGCTTCTGTCGGCCGCCCGCCACAAGGGCGAGGGCGATGTCGGCAGGCTCGGCCCCGACGCCAAGAGCCAGGTGACGGTGCGCTATGTCGACGGCAAGGCCGCCGAGGCGACCTCGATCGTGCTGTCGACCCAGCATCTCGACGAGAGCTGGGATTCCCGGAAGGTGCGCCAGGTCGTCGAGCCCTATGTCCGCGAGGCGCTGGGCGACCTGAAGATCGCCGACGACTGCAACTGGTACATCAACCCGACCGGCAAGTTCGTGATCGGCGGGCCGGACGGCGACGCCGGGCTGACGGGGCGCAAGATCATCGTCGACACCTATGGCGGCTCGGCCCCCCATGGCGGCGGCGCCTTCTCCGGCAAGGACACGACCAAGGTCGACCGCTCGGCGGCCTATGCCGCGCGCTACCTGGCCAAGAACGTCGTGGCGGCGGGGCTGGCCGAGCGCTGCACCATCCAGCTCTCCTACGCCATCGGCGTCGCCCAGCCGCTGTCGGTCTATGTCGACCTGCACGGCACGGGCAGGAACGTCGGCGACGAGCAGGTCGAGGCCGCCATCCGCAAGGTGATGGACCTGTCGCCGAGCGGAATCCGCCGGCACCTCGACCTGAACAGGCCGATCTATGCCCGCACCGCCGCCTACGGCCATTTCGGCCGCAAGCCCGGCCGCGACGGCTCCTTCTCGTGGGAGAGGACCGATCTCACCAGGGCGCTGAAGCAGGCGATCGCCGCCTGAGCGCGGACGCCGGCGGCCGGCCATGGCAGAGCAACGTCGCACACGCTCGACCGAGGCGTTCTTCGGCCGCCGCAGGGGCAAGACGCTGCGCCCGGCGCAGGCGCAGATCGCGGCCGAGCTTCTGCCGCGCCTGAGGCTCGACCTGTCGCGGCCGGCGCCGGCCGACCTTTCGAGCCTGTTTGCCGTGCCCGTCTCGGCGGTGCGGCTGGAGATCGGCTTCGGCGGCGGCGAGCACCTCCACCACGAGGCCGGCCGCTTCCCCGCCGCCGGCTTCATCGGCGTCGAGCCCTTCGTCAATGGCATGGCGAAATTCCTGTCGCGGCTCCATGAGGAGCCGCGGCCGAACCTGCGCCTCTACGACGACGACGCCACGCGGCTGCTCGACTGGCTGCCGGACGGCTCGCTCGACGGCATCGACCTGTTCTATCCCGACCCGTGGCCGAAGAAGCGGCACTTCAAGCGGCGCTTCGTCAACCCCGCCAATCTCGACCGCTTCGCGCGGGTGATGAAGGGCGGCGGCCGCTTCCGCTTCGCCTCCGACATCGACAGCTATGTCGACTGGACGCTGCTCGCCTGCGAGGCGCACGGCGCCTTCGCCTGGCAGGCGCGGTCGGCGCTCGACTGGCGCACGCCTTACGAGGGCTGGCCCGGCACGCGCTACGAGGCCAAGGCGATCCGCGAGGGCCGCACCCCCGCCTACCTCACCTTCCTGCGCAAATAGGAACGCTTGCGCCCGCCCGGCTCAGTAGCGGCGGATGCGGTGGAACTGGTCGGGGTCGATGCCGAGGCGCTTCAGGTCGGCGTCGCCGGGCTGGCGGTGCCGGCGCGTGGCCGCCGAGACGGCAAGCGCGCTGTCGAGGACGTCGAGGAAGCCGGCGAACCCCCTGGCGAAAGAGCGGGTGGACATGGCTGTCGTCCTTCCTGTTGCCTGTTGTGCGATGCAACACAGGTAGGAAGGCCGGTGCCGGCCCGCTAGCGGCGCGGCCCGCTTGCGGCGATGCGCCGCGGGACGACCGTTTCACGGCTCCTTGGAGGCGACGAAACGGTCCTTCTTCCGTGCTTCCGCGATGGCGGACGCGAGGCCGCTTCGCGTTCTCCCGGAACCGCCCCGGATCAGTTGGTGTTGCGCTCCTCGTCGCGGAGCTGGCTCCAGGTGTTCTGCTGGGCGAGCATCGAGCGCAGATAGGCGACGTTGGCGCTGGCCTGGTCGGGCGACAGTTCGCGGGTGGCGATCTCCTCGGCCTCCTTGAAGCGGCCCTGAAGCCCGACCACGAGGGCGAGGTTCTGGCGCACGCGGCTGTCGGCGCCCGGGGCCTGCGCGGCCTGGCGCATGTGGGTCTCGGCGCTCTTCAGGTCGCCGCTCAGCACATAGGACATGCCGAGATTGGACAGGACGGTCGGCTCGCCCGGCTTCATCTCCAGCGCGCGGCGATAGAGGCGGCGCGCCTCGTCCTGCTGGCCGAGCTGGTCGAGGATGGCGGCCTCGGCCGAGATCAGCTTCCAGTCGGGATATTCCGGGGTCTGGGCGCGGCGCACGGCGTCGAGCGCCGGCTCCAGCTCACCGGCCGCGGCCAGCGCCTTGCCGTAGCCGGCCAGCACCTGCCGCTCGGTGGGATGATCGATGGCGAGCTTGCGCATCACCGCCAGCGACTGGTCGTTGCGGCCGCTCATCTGCAACGCCTGCGCGTAGCGCATGGCCGTGCTCAGATCCCTGGAGTTCCTCGCGTAGGCGCGGCCGAGCGAATCGACGCTCGAGGCCAGCTCCGGCGCCGACATCGTCTCCAGCGGCCGTCCCGAATCGCGCGACACCGAGCCGGTGCTCATGCGGTCCTTGCCGGCGCAGCCGGCAAGCGACAGCGCCGCCACCACGGCAAGGGCGGCAACGCCGAGGCGTTTACCCGTTGCGTTCGCGTCGTGGTTGGTCAACATCGGCCTCACGTCTCCATCGGTGATGCGGCCCGCGACGATGCCGTCCACCGGGGCCCAAGGCTGAAGACGAGCAATATTCCGTTAACCCTAACGGACGGTTAAGGCCGCGCCGCCGTCCGCATCCGAGGACGAGGACATCATGACGCTCACGCTGACCGCCAAGCCCGCCGCCGACGCGCGCCCGGTGCATCTCGTCACGCGCGAGAGCCTCGCGGGCCTTGCGCTGGACGATGCCGCGCGCAGGTGGGTCGAGGCCAACGGCTTCGCGGGCGCGGCGGGAAAGCTGCTGACGCTGCCCGGCCCGGACGGCGCGGTGGCGGGCGCGCTCTACGGCGTGGCGGACAGGGGCGTGGCGGACAGGGGCGTGGCGGGCAGGTGCGACGCCTTCTCGCCGCTCGCCGCCGGCGCGCTGGCGCGCAGCCTGCCCGGCGGCGCATGGCGCTTCGCCGAAACGCCGGACGAGCCGGAGCTCGCCGCGCTCGGCCTCATGCTCGGCGCCTATGCCTTCGCGCGCTACCGCAAGGCCGAGACGCCGGCGATCGCCTTCGCCGCGCCAGAGGGGGTCGACGTCGAGGCCGTGCGCCGGCGCGCCGAGGCGGTGTATCTGGTGCGCGACCTCATCAACACGCCGGCCAACGACATGGGGCCGCAGGCGCTGGAGGCGGCGGCGCGGGCGCTGGCCGCCACGCATGGCGCGCAGGTGGCCGTCACCGCCGGCGACGACCTTCTGGCGCAGAACCTCCCGATGATCCACGCGGTCGGGCGCGCGGGGGCCGAGGCGCCGCGCCTGATCGACATGAGGTGGGGGCGGCCGGAGGCGCCGAAGGTGACGCTGGTCGGCAAGGGCGTGTGCTTCGACACCGGCGGCCTCGACATCAAGACACCGTCCGGCATGCTCCTGATGAAGAAGGACATGGGCGGGGCGGCGAACGTGCTGGGGCTCGCCGCCCTCGTCATGGGCGGCCGGCTCGACGTGCGGCTGCGCGTGCTGATCCCGGCGGTGGAGAACGCCATTTCCGGGGCCGCCTTCCGCCCGGGCGACGTGCTCGCGAGCCGCAAGGGCCTCACCGTGGAGGTCGGCAACACCGACGCCGAGGGCCGGCTGGTGCTGGCCGACGCGCTGGCGCTCGCCGACGAGGAGGAGCCGCACCTCCTGATCGACATGGCGACGCTGACGGGGGCGGCGCGTGTGGCGCTCGGACCGGACCTTGCGCCCTTCTTCACCGACGACGACGCGCTCGCGGCCGAGCTGGCGGCGGCCTCGGCCGGCGCGGCGGACCCGCTGTGGCGCATGCCGCTGTGGTCGCCCTACGACCGCAAGCTCGCCTCCAAGGTGGCCGACCTGAACAACGTCACCGGCGACGGCTTCGCCGGCGCGGTCGTCGCGGCGCTGTTCCTGCGCCGCTTCGTGGAGAAGGCGGCGAGCTGGGCGCATCTCGACATCTACGGCTGGTGCCCGGTCGAGAAGCCGCACTGCCCGGTCGGCGGCGAGGCGCAGGGTATCCGCGCCCTCGAGGCCGTGCTGGCCGCCCGCTACGGCTGAGCGTTGGCGATGACGGTCCTCGCCGGGAAAGAAACGGAACCGAAACGATTTGCCGCCATGATGCGGCGATGGCAATCACCATGCGTCCCAGCCAGTCGCTGCGACTCTGGCAGCAGGTCACACTTGCCGAGGTGCGCGCCGCCTCGCACGACCTTACCATGCGCCAGATGGCCATCCTGCTCACCGTCTATCTCGACCCGCCGCCGCACACGGTGCGGGGGCTCGCGGAGAAGCTCGGCGTGACCAAGCCCGTCGTCACCCGCGCCCTCGACACGATGGGCGCGCTCAAGCTGGTGTCGCGCCACCGCGACGAGGCCGACCGGCGCAACGTGCTGGTGCGGCGCACGGTGGAGGGCGCGCTGTTCGTCGAGCGCTTCGGCGACCTCGTCATCGACAAGGCGGCGGAGCTGCCGCTGTGACCGGGCCCGACCGCCGGCTGAACGCCTTTCGCCCCGACCTCGCCGATGCGCGGCTGAAGGGCCGCGTCGAGGCGGCGCGCTTCGTTGCCGGCCGCGCGGCCGAGGTCGCCGCGCCGGTGCTCGACGTGAGAAGCGCGCCGGGCGTCGACGCCGGCCTCGACACGCAGCTCCTCGCCGGCGACGCGGTGACCGTGTTCGACGAGGCCGGCGGCTTCGCCTGGGTGCAGGCCACGCGCGATTCCTATGTCGGTTACGTGCCGGCGTCGGGGCTTCGCGCCCCCGGCCCCGCCGCCACCCATGTCGTGACCGCGCCGCGCACCTTCGTCTACGCGCGGGCGGACATGAAGCGGCCGGCGACCGCGGCGCTGTCGCTCGGAAGCCGGCTCGCCATCGTCGGGGCGGCCGAGACGCGCGGCACGGCCTATGCGCTGCTGGAGAGCGGCGAGGCGGTAGTTTCCAGCCACATTTCGCCGGTCGACCATGGCGCGGACGACTATGTCGCGGTCGCCGAGACGCTGGAGCGCACGCCCTATCTGTGGGGCGGGACGAGCGCCTTCGGCATCGACTGCTCGGGCCTCGTGCAGCTTTGCCTGCGCATGGCCGGGCGCGCCTGCCCGCGCGACACCGACATGCAGGCGGCGGCGCTCGGGCGGCCGCTCGACATCGGCGCGGCTCTGGCCGGCCTGGAGCGCGGCGACCTCGTGTTCTGGAAGGGCCATGTCGCGATCGTGCTCGACGCCGAAACGATCATCCACGCCAGCGGCCACGCCATGGCGGTGGTGCGCGAGGGGCTGGCGGAGGCGGTGGACCGCATCGCCCGGCTCTACGGAAGGCCGGTCGGCTTCAGGCGGCCGTGAAGGGGGTCAGCTCGCGGCCCTGACGGCGAGGAAATCGGGCAGGTCGGCGATCGAATCGAGCACCGCGTCGGCGAGCGGCGACAGGCTCTCGAAGGTGCCGGTGCCCGACAGCACGCCCACCGCCAGCCCGACGCCGCCGGCGCGCGCCATCTGCAGGTCGTGGCGGTTGTCGCCGACCATGGCGAGCTGCGACGGCTTCAGCCCGGTCAGGTCGCAGAAGGCGTGGACGGTGTCCGGCGCCGGCTTGGGGTTGGCGACGGCGTCGTAGCCGAAGGCGGCGTCGAACATCTGCGCCACGCCGAGCGAAAGCAGCGCGCGCTCGGCCCCGCCGGTCGAATCGTTGGTGGCCACGCCCAGCCGGTAGCCGGCCGCGTGCAGCGCCGACAGCGCCGCCCGGCAGCCCGGCAGCGCCACCGGCGTCGCCAGCGTATGCGTCGCCGCCACCCGGTCGAACTCCTCGACCAGGACGCGGCGCTGCGCGTCGGGCACGTGCGGATACCACAGCGCCACGATGTCCTCGTTGGTGCCGGCGGCAAGCACCGAATCGGGACGGAAGCGGTGGGCGGAAAAGTCGAAGCCGGCGGCCTCGAGCAGCGCGTCGGCGCGCGCCCGGTCGTCGTCGGCGGCGCGCAGCGCCAGCAGGTCGGCCAGCGCGAACCACGTGGCGTGGAAATCGACCAGCGTGCCGTCCTTGTCGAACAGGATGCCGCGAATGTCGGCCATGATCCCTACTCCCGAGCCCGCAGCCTTCGCATATGCCGCACGAGGCCGGCTGTCGAGCCGTCGCGGCCTGCGGCATCTTCTCCGCCCTCGACCACGGGCAGCAGGCCGGTGGCCAGCTCCTTGCCCAGCTCCACGCCCCACTGGTCGAAGGCGTTGATGCCGAAAAGCTGCGCCTCGACGAAGACGCGATGCTCGTAGAGCGCGATCAGCCGGCCGAGCGCGAACGGGTCGAGCCGGCGGTAGAGCAGCGTCAGCGACGGGCGGTTGCCGGGGAAGACCCGGTGCGGCGCGATGCGGTCGACCTCGCCTTCCGGCATGCCCTTCTCCAGCATCTGCGCCCGCGCCTCCCCGAGCGTGCGCCCCTTCATCAGCGCTTCCGACTGGGCGAGGCAGTTGGCGACCAGGAGGTCGTGATGATGGGCAAGCTCCGGCTCGTGGCCAAGTGCTGCCACGATGAACTCGACCGGCACCACGTCGGTGCCCTGGTGGAGAAGCTGGAAGAAGGCGTGCTGGCCGTTGGTGCCGGGCTCGCCCCACACCACCGGCCCGGTCGGCGTGGAGACCGGCGCGCCGGCGAGCGTGACGCCCTTGCCGTTCGATTCCATGTCGAGCTGCTGGAGATAGGCCGGCAGGCGCGCGAGCCGCTGGTCGTAGGGAATGACGGCGCGGGTGGGATAGGAGCAGACCACGCGGTGGAAGAAGCCGACGAGGCCGAGCATGACCGGCAGGTTGCGCCGCAGCGGCGCCTGCGCGAAATGCCGGTCGATCGCGTGCGCGCCGGCAAGCAGCTCGCGGAAGCGGGCCGGCCCGACCGCCAGCATCACCGGCAGGCCGATGGCCGACCACAGCGAATAGCGGCCGCCGACCCAGTCCCAGAAGCCGAACACCCTGTCCGGCGGGATGCCGAACGCCGCGACCTTGTCGAGCGCGGTCGAGACGGCGCAGAAATGCCCCCCCACCGCCGCCTCGCCCAGCCGCCCGGCCAGCCAGCGCCGCGCGGTCCGCGCATTGGTCATGGTCTCGACCGTGGTGAAGGTCTTGGAGGCGACGACGAACAGCGTCGTCTGCGCGTCGAGCCGCTTCAGCGTGTCGGCGATGTGGGCGCCGTCGACGTTGGAGACGAAATGCGCCGCCGGCCCGTCATGGTACGGCGCCAGCGCCAGGGTGGCCATGGCCGGGCCGAGGTCGGAGCCGCCGATGCCGATGTTGACGATGTCGGTGATGCGCCGTCCCGTCGTGCCGGTGATCGCGCCCGAGCGCACGCCGTCGGCGAAGGCGGCCATGGCGTCGAGCACGGCGGCGACATCGCCGGACACGTCGCGGCCGTCGACGAGGGTCGGCCGGCCGGAAAGGTCGCGCAGCGCCACGTGCAGCACCGCCCGGTCCTCGGTGGCGTTGATGCGCGCGCCCGAAAACATCGCCGCCCGCCGCGCCTCCAGCCCGGCGGCGTGGGCCAGCTCCTCCAGCAGCGCCACGGTCTCGTCGGTCAGCGCGCATCTGGAAAGGTCGAGCAGGAGGTCGTCGAGGGCGAGCGAGAACCGGGCGAAGCGGTCCGCATCGGCCGCGAAGGCCGCGCGCAGGTCGAGGCCGCCCCGCGCGCGCCAATGCGCATGAAGCGCGGCGAGCGCGGCGTCGAATCGCATCCTGTCCATTCCAGCCTCCGGCCATGGCGGTTTTGGCGCGGAGACTATCAGGCGCGGCGCGATTGGGAACCCCGCCGGTCGCCGCAGGCCGCAGGCGCAAGGCGACCGGACCGATGGCCCAAGGCCGGACCGATCAGTGGCACAAATTGGTACGATCAATTTATTTCATTGGCGCAAATCGTTGGCCCAGTCTTGAATGGGCTGGGCCAACCCGTTCGCGAGCCGAGCCGCGCCCGGCCCGAGGAGAGATTTCATGTCCACACGCACCGATCCGGCCATCTGGTCCGGCCTGTTCCGCATTTCGGCCGATTCCGGCCAGACGCTGCAGGCGCAGATCCGCCAGGCGATCGTCGCCGCCATCCTCGACCGGCAGATCGCGGCCTCGATGCCGCTGCCGTCCTGCCGCATCCTCGCCGAGAAACTGGGCGTGGCGCGCGGCACGGTGGTGCTGGCCTTCCAGCAGCTCGTGGACCAGGGCTTCCTGATCGCCCGGGAGCGGCGCGGCCATTTCGTCAACCCCGAGGTGCTGACCGCGCCCGGGCGCATGCGCGAGCAGGCCGGCCAGCCGGCGCAGGAGGCCATCGACTGGAAGGCGCGCCGGCGCATCGCCGCCTCCGAGATGCCGGAGCCGAGCAAGCAGGAGAACTGGATCAAGTCGTCCTATCCGTTCGTCTACGGCCAGTTCGATCCGGCGCTGTTTCCCACCGCCGAATGGCGCGAATGCAACCGCATGGCGCTGGCCGTGCTGGAGATCCGCAACTGGGCGGCCGACATGGTCGACCGCGACGACCCGCTGCTGATCGAGCAGATCCAGGCCAGGCTCCTGCCGCGGCGCGGCATCTTCGCCAACCCGGACGAGATCATCGTCACGCTCGGCGCTCAGAACGCGCTCTACATGCTGGCGACGCTGCTGATGGGGCGCGGCACGCGCGTGGCGATGGAGGAGCCGGGCTATCCCGACGCGCGCTCGATCTTCCGGCTGGCCGGCGCCGAGGTGGTGCCGGTGCCGGTCGACCGCGACGGCATCGACCCCGGGGCGATCCCGGCCGATTGCGGCTTCGTCTTCGTGACGCCCAGCCACCATTGCCCGACCATGGCGCCGCTGTCGGACGAGCGGCGCGCCCATCTCATCGCCGACACCGAGAGGCACGACCGCATCATCATCGAGGACGGCTACGACGCCCAGCTCGTGGACGATGCGCCGCCGCAGGCGCTGCGCGGCATCGACCGCTCGGGCCGGGTCGTCTATGTCGGCTCGCTGTCGAAGACGCTGGCGCCGGGGCTTCGGCTGGGCTACATCGTCGCGCCCGCCGGGCTGATCGCGGAGCTCAGGGCGCTGCGGCGCTTCATGCTGCGCCACCCGCCGGCCAACAACCAGCGCGCGGTGGCGCTGTTCCTGTCGCTCGGCCACCACGAAGCGCTGGTGCGCAAGCTCTCGGCCGCCTTCACCGAGCGGCGCAGGCGGCTGGCGCAGGCCATCGACACCTTCCTGCCGGAATGGCGCTCGCCGGCCGCGCCCGGCGGCACCTCGGTCTGGCTCGAAGGCCCGCCCGGCACCGACACGCACGCGCTGGCGCAGGCGGCGGCCGCGCGCGGCGTGCTGATCGAGCCCGGCGCGCGCTTCTTCGACCGGCCGGAGCGGCACTCGCGCTTCCTGCGGCTCGGCATCTCCTCGATCGCGCTTCAGCACATCGAGCCCGGCATCCGCGAGCTGGCGACGGCGGCGGGCCGCCGGCCGGCCGCCGCCTGACCGGGGCGCCGGCCGGGCTGGCTCATTTTCGCCGGGGGGCTGGCTCAACCGGGGCGGCGGCGGGCGCGACATAGTCTGCCTCCACCCGTCGCGGAGCCGAGGCCATGGAGCCGACCGTCGAGGATGAAGGCCCTCTCCTTCCCAGCCGGGGCGATCGGTACCGTCCGCTCGCCGAGGGCGACATGGGCCGCATCCACGACGCGGCGCTCGCGGTGCTGGAACGGATCGGCCTCGCCAACGCGCCGCCTTCGTGCGTCGAGGCGCTGACGCGGGCCGGCGCGATCCCCGGCGCGGACGGACGCATCCGCTTTCCGCGCGGCCTCGTCCTCGACACCATCGCGAGGGCGGGGCGGCGCTTCACGCTGCACGGGCAGAAGCCGCGCCACGACATGGCGGTGCAGGGGCCGCGCATCCATTTCGGCACGGCGGGCGCGGCCGTGCATCTCGTCGACATCGAGGCGCGCGACTATCGCGAATCGCGGCTCGCCGACATCTACGACGCGGCGCGCATCGTCGACGTGATGGACAACATCCACTTCTTCCAGCGGCCGATGGTGGCGCGCGACATGGTCGATCCCGCCGATCTCGACCTCAACACGCTCTATGCCTGCGTGGCGGGCACGACCAAGCATGTCGGCACCTCGTTCTCGGTGCGCGAGAACGTCGCGCCGGCGCTCGACCTGCTGCACACGGTGGCGGGCGGCGAGGAGAAGTTCCGCGCCCGGCCCTTCGTGTCGAACTCCAACCCCTTCGTGGCCTCGCCGCTGAAATTCGCCGCCAACGCCTGCGGCGTGCTCGAAGCCTGCGTGGAGGGCGGGCTGCCGATCCTGCTGCTGTCGACGGCGCAG
The DNA here is from genome assembly GCA_003577315.1 of Hyphomicrobiales bacterium. Lineage (GTDB taxonomy): Bacteria > Pseudomonadota > Alphaproteobacteria > Rhizobiales > Rhizobiaceae > Aerobium. Next base: position 30,204 of record QEVK01000017.1, read on the forward strand.
GCGGGCGCGACCGCGCCGCCCACGCTCGCCGGGGCGGTGGCGCAGGCGCTGGCCGAGGTGCTGGCGGGCCTCGTCTACGTCAACGCGCTGAAGCCGGGACATCCCTGCATCCTCGGCACCTTCCCCTTCGCCTGCGACCCGCGCACCGGCGCGATGGCGGGCGGCTCGGCCGAGCAGGGCCTGATGACGGCGGCCTGCGCGCAGATGGCGCGCTTCTACGACCTGCCGGGCGGCTCGGCCGCGGGCATGGCCGATTCCAAGCTGCCCGACGTGCAATCGGGCTACGAGAAGGGCATCACCGAGACCATGGCGGCGCTGTCCGGCCTGTCGCTGGTCTACGAGGCGGCGGGCATGCACGCCTCGCTCGGCGGCTTCTGCCTCGAAAGCCTGATCGTCGACAACGACATGATCGGCGAATGCCTGGCCTGCGCGCGCGGCATCGAGGTGTCGCACGACACGCTTTCGGTCGACGCCATCGCGCGCGCCTGCCTCGACGGCCCCGGCCACTATCTCGGCCATGAGCGTCCGGCGGCCGCGGCGCGGGAGCGCCGCCATCCCGCCTTCGCCGACCGCCTCGGCGTCAAGGAATGGCTGGAGGAGGGCTGCCCGGACATGCTCCGGCGCGCGGCGGCCGAGAAGCGGCGCATCCTCGACGGCCACTTTCCCCGCCACGTGCGGCGCGAGATCGACGAGGCGCTGCGCGCCCGCCACCCCAACATCCACCTGCCGCGCAGCGCCATGGGCTGGCAGGGATAAGAATCACTCGCGCTCGATGGAAAGGCCGAACTTCTCCACCACCTGCGGGCTGGCGAGGCGGGCGTGCAGCGCAAGCAGGATCAGGTCGGCATCCATGCCCTCGCCCGCTTCGAGCGCGGCCTCGACGCGCGCCTCGGCGGCGGCGAGGAGCGCCTCGCCATTGGCCTCGCCGAAGATGCCGGGGCCGACGAGGCAATAGGCGAACAGGGCGGCGACGGGCGGATAGGCCGGCTCCGGCGGCTCCTCGCGCGGCCCCCTGTCGGCCCATGCGTCCTTCATCATGTTGACGATGGCGAGCTTGACGCCCTCCGGCACCAGCGCCGGGTGCAGGTCGACGGCCCGCAAGGCGGCGTCGAGCCGGCGCAGGTCGGCCGAGCGCCCGAAGCGGCCGAGGAAGCCGAGCGAGGAGTTGCGGCGGGTCATGGCATCCTCCTCCCCCTCCCGCGGCCGCCGGCCGGCCTCAGTCGAACACGATCGCCGGCGTGGCGGCCTTCGCTCCGGCCTGCTCGGCCTCGATGCGCTGCCATGCCTTCTGCGCGATGGCGCGGTAGGCGGCGGCCTGCGCGCCGCCGGGGGCCGAAACCACCACCGGCGTGCCGGCATCCGAGGTCTCGCGCACGTCCATGGTCAGCGGCACCTCGCCGAGGAAGGGCACGCCGAGCCGCTCGGCCTCGCGCTTCGCGCCGCCATGGCCGAAGATGTCGTAGTGCGCGCCGGTGTCGGGGGCGATGAAATAGCTCATGTTCTCGACGATGCCGAGCAGCGGCACGTCGACCTTTTTAAACATGTTCAAACCCTTGCGGGCGTCGATCAGGGCGAGGTCCTGCGGGGTCGAGACGATGACCGCGCCGGCGAGCGGCACCTGCTGGGCCATGGTGAGCTGGGCGTCGCCGGTGCCGGGCGGCATGTCGACCACCAGCACGTCGAGCGCGCCCCACCGCACCTCGCGCAGCATCTGCGTCAGCGCCGAGACCACCATGGGCCCGCGCCAGATCATCGGCGTCTCCTCGTCGACGAGGAAGCCGATCGACATGACCTTGAGGCCGTATTTCTCCATCGGCTTCAGGATCTTGCCGTCGACGGTCTCGGGCCGGCCGGAAATCCCGAGCAGGCGCGGCATCGACGGGCCGTAGATGTCGGCGTCGAGGATGCCGACCTTCAGCCCGAGCGTGGCGAGGCCGAGGGCGAGGTTGACGGCCGTGGTCGACTTGCCGACGCCGCCCTTGCCCGAGGCCACCGCGACGATGGCCTCGATGCCCGGCACGCCGCGCCGGGCCTGCTGGCGGCCGGCGGGGGCGGCGGCCGGCATCGGGCGGCCGGCGGGGGCGGGCCCGGAACGGCGCGGCGGCGGGGCCGCCTCCATGCCGCCGCCCTTCTTCTCGGCGGTGAGCGAGACCACGGCGCCCTCGACGCCGGGCATGGCCCTGACGGCGCGCTCGGCCGCGGCGCGCAGCGGCTCCAGCGCCTCGGCGCGCGCGGCCGGCACGGTGATGGAGAAGAACACCTTGGCGTTGACGATGACGATGGTGGAGACCAGTCCGAGCGAGACGATGTCGCCTTCGAAATCGGGCCCCTTGATCGTCCTCAAGGTCTCGAGGACGGCTTCCTTGGTGACGGACATGGCGACGGCTCTATCTGTCTGTTTAGATAGATCGGGGATAGATCATTTCCGGTTTGAAACCAAGCCGGGCTTGTGCGCCGGGACGTTTTGCCCGACCTTGCCGGCGATGATCGACAAGCTGGAATATTTCCTCGCGCTGGCGCGCGCCCGCCATTTCGGCAAGGCGGCGGAGGAGCTGGGCATCGCCCAGCCGACGCTGTCGGCCGGCATCAAGCAGCTCGAGGACATCCTCGGCGTCATGCTGGTGCTGCGCGGCTCGCGCTTCCGCGGGCTGACGCCGGAGGGCGAGCAGGTGCTGTCGTGGGCGCGGCGGATCGTCTCCGACACGCGCGCGATGAAGGAGGAGATGCGGGCCTCGCGCCACGGCCTGTCGGGCCGGCTGCGCATCGCCGCCATCCCCACCGCGCTCGCCATGGTGCCGGCGCTGACGACGCCGTTTCGCGAGAAGCACCCCGGCGTCACCTTCACGGTGCTGTCGCGCACCTCGGTCGAGGTGCTGTCGATGCTCGGCAATTTCGACATCGACGCCGGCATCACCTATCTCGACAACGAACCGCTCGGCCGCGTCGTCTCGGTGCCGCTCTATTCGGAGCGCTACCAGCTCATCACCGCCGCCGGCAACCCGCTGTCGGAGCGCGAGGAGGTGACGTGGAAGGAGGTCGCCGGGCTGCCGCTGTGCCTGCTCACCCCCGACATGCAGAACCGCCGCATCATCGACCAGCACCTGGCGGAAGCCGCCGTCGAGGCGCGGCCGACGCTCGAATCGAACTCGATGATCCTGCTCTACGCCCATATCCGCACCGGCAAGTGGTCGTCGATCATGCCGCTCAACCTCGCCGAGACGCTCGGCCTTTCCGAGCCGATCCGCGCCATCCCCATCGTCGCGCCCGACGCCAGCCACATCGTCGGGCTGGTGGCGGCCCAGCGCGAGCCGCGCACGCCGCTGGTGGCGGCGCTGCTCGACGAGGCGGCGGCGCTCGCGGGCGGCTTCGCCGCGCGCGGCGGCGCCGGCCCTTGATAGAAAATATCTATCAAACGACGGAACACGGGTATTGATCCGAAGGGTTTCCTCCGCTTTCCTAACCACTTAGCGAGTTCCGGCCAGGAACAGGGAGGGCGCTGCATGGGCATGCAGCCGCAAGGTACCGAAACCGCGGCGCGGGCCGCGCAGATCGTCGAGGCGCTTCGCGGCGTAGAAGGGCCGCTGCTGCCGATCCTGCACGGGTTGCAGGAGGAGTTCGGCCACGTGCCGGCCGAGGCGCTGCCCGTGGTCGCCGAGGCGCTCAACCTGTCGCGCGCCGAGGTGCACGGCGTCGTCACCTTCTATCACGATTTCCGCCGCGAGCCGGGCGGCCGGCACGTGCTGAAGCTGTGCCGGGCGGAGGCCTGCCAGTCGATGGGCGCGGAGGCGATCGCCCGCCAGGTGCAAGAGGCGCTCGGCATCGGCTTCCACGAGACGGCGGCCGACGGCTCGGTGACGCTGGAGCCGGTCTACTGCCTCGGCCTGTGCGCCTGCGCGCCGTCGGCCATGCTCGACGGCGAACCGATCGGCCGGCTCGACGCGGCGACGGTCGCGGAAATCGCGGCGGAGGTGAGGCGATGAGGCCGACCCTCTACATCCCCGCCGATTCGGGCGCGCTGGCGCTGGGCGCCGCCCGCGTGGCGCGCGCCTTCGAGACCGAGCTGTTGCGCCGCGGGCTGGACGTGAAGGTCGTGCGCAACGGCTCGCGCGGCCTCTACTTCCTGGAGCCTATGGTCGAGGTCGAGACGGCGGCCGGCCGCTTCGCCTACGGTCCGGTCAGGGCCGGCGACGTCGCCTCGCTGCTCGATGCGGGCCTGCTCGACGGGGGAAAGCATCCGCTGTTCCTCGGCGAGACGGAGAAGATTCCCTTCCTCGCGCGGCAGACGCGGCTGACCTTCGCGCGCTGCGGCGTCATCGACCCGCTGTCGCTCGACGACTACCGCGCCCATGACGGGCTGAAGGGGCTGGAAAAGGCCGTGGCGATGGCCCCGGCCGACATCGTGCAGACGGTGACGGAGTCCGGCCTGCGCGGGCGCGGCGGCGCCGGCTTCCCCACCGGCATCAAGTGGAAGACCGTCCACGACGCTGCCGCTGACAGGAAATACATCGTCTGCAACGCCGACGAGGGCGATTCGGCGACCTTCGCCGACCGCATGATCATGGAGGGCGACCCCTTCGTGCTGATCGAGGGCATGGCGATCGCGGCGATCGCCACCGGCGCGCAGAAGGGCTTCGTCTATATCCGCTCGGAATATCCGCACGCGGTGGCGACGATGCGCGAGGCGATCCGCATCGCCACCAATGCCGGCGTGCTCGGCCCCTCGGTGCTCGGCTCGCCGCACGGCTTCGACATCGAGGTCAGGGTCGGCGCGGGCGCCTATGTCTGCGGCGAGGAGACGTCGCTCCTGAACAGCCTCGAGGGCAAGCGCGGCGTGGTGCGGGCCAAACCGCCGCTGCCGGCGCTCGAAGGGCTGTTCGGCAAGCCGACCGTGGTCAACAACGTCATCTCGCTCGCTTCCGTGCCGATCGTCCTCGACCGGGGCGCGGCGTTCTACAAGGATTTCGGCATGGGCCGCTCGCGCGGCACGATCCCGATCCAGATCGCCGGCAACGTGCGGCGCGGCGGCCTGTTCGAGGCCGCGTTCGGCCTCACGCTCGGCGAGATCGTCGAGGACGTCGCCGGCGGCACCGCGTCGGGCCGGCCGGTCAAGGCGGTCCAGGTCGGCGGGCCGCTCGGGGCCTATTTCCCGCCTTCGCTGTTTACCACGCCGTTCGACTACGAGGCGTTCGCGCAAAAAGACGGGCTGATCGGCCATGCCGGCATCACCGTCTTCGACGACAGCGCCGACATGCTGGCGCTGGCGAAGTTCGCCTTCTCGTTCTGCGCCATCGAATCGTGCGGCAAGTGCACGCCCTGCCGCGTCGGCTCGGTGCGCGGGGCCGAGGTGCTGGAGAAGGTCGCGACCGGCGTCGCGCGCGAGGACAACCTCGCGCTCGTCGCCGAATTGTGCGAAACTATGAAATTCGGCTCGCTGTGCGCGCTCGGCGGCTTCACCCCCTATCCGGTGATGAGCGCGATTACGCACTTCCCGCAGGATTTCGCGCCGCGCCCGCGCGCGCAGGCGGCCGAATAGGAGGCGACCATGAGCCTTATCCATGAGACCGACTACGGCACCCCGGCCCCGGCCGCAGAACGTAAGGTGACGCTTACGATTGACGGCGCGTCCGTCACCGTGCCGGAGGGCACGTCGGTGATGCGCGCGGCGATGGAGGCCGGCGTCGAGATCCCGAAACTGTGCGCCACCGACATGCTCGACGCCTTCGGCTCGTGCCGCGTCTGCCTGGTCGAGATCGAGGGGCGCGGCGGCACGCCCGCCTCCTGCACCACGCCGGTGGCCGACGGCATGGCGGTGAGGACGACCAGCGAGCGGCTGGAGCGGCTGCGGCGCGGCGTGATGGAGCTCTACCTCTCCGACCATCCGGCCGGGCGCGGCGAGCAGGCCGGCACCGGCCAGAGCGAGTTCGACCGGCTGGCCGGCGAGATGGGCCTTTCCGGCAGCCGCTACGGCACGGACGGGCGCAACCATGTCGCGCCCGGCGAGGGCTCGCTCAATGTCGACTATCTCGCCCGCGACGCCTCCAACCCCTATTTCGAGTACGATCCGGCCCAGTGCATCGTGTGCTCGCGCTGCGTGCGCGCCTGCGAGGAGGTGCAGGGCACCTTCGCGCTGACCATCGCGGGCCGCGGCTTCGAGAGCCGCATGGTGGCCTCGATGAACGAGGACTTCATCGAGTCCGAGTGCGTTTCGTGCGGCGCCTGCGTGCAGGCCTGCCCGACCGACGCGCTGCGCGAGAAATCGGTGCTCGAGATGGGCATGCCGGAGCGCTCGGTGGTGACGACCTGCGCCTATTGCGGCGTCGGCTGCTCGTTCAAGGCCGAGATGCGCGGCGAGGACGTGGTGCGCATGGTGCCCTACAAGGACGGCAAGGCCAATCACGGCCATTCCTGCGTCAAGGGCCGCTTCGCCTTCGGCTACGCCACCCATCGCGATCGCATCGTGAAGCCGATGATCCGCGAGAGGGTCACCGACCCGTGGCGCGAGGTGACGTGGGAGGAGGCGCTGGCGCACACGGCGGCCGAGTTCCGCCGCATCCAGCATCGATATGGCCGCGGCGCGGTCGGCGGCATCACCTCCTCGCGCTGCACCAACGAGGAGACCTACCTCGTCCAGAAGCTGGTGCGGCAGGGCTTCGGCAACAACAATGTCGACACCTGCGCCCGCGTCTGCCACTCGCCCACCGGCTACGGGCTCGGCCAGGCGTTCGGCACCTCGGCCGGCACGCAGGATTTCGACTCGGTCGACCATGCCGACGTCATCGTCATCATCGGCGCCAACCCGGCCGCCGCGCATCCGGTGTTCGCCTCGCGCATGAAGCGGCGGCTCAGGCAGGGCGCGAAGCTGATCGTCGTCGACCCGCGCCGCACCGAGCTGGTCAGGGCGCCGCATGTCGAGGCCGCCTACCACCTGCCGCTGAAGCCCGGCACCAACGTCGCCGTCATCACCGCGATGGCGCATGTCATCGTCACCGAGGGGTTGTTCGACGAGGCCTTCATCCGCGAGCGCTGCGACTGGGACGAGTTCCAGGACTACGCCGCCTTCGCCGCCGAGGCGAGGAACAGCCCGGAGGAGGTGGAGAAGTTCAGCGGCGTGCCGGCGCAGGCGATCCGGGGCGCGGCGCGGCTCTACGCCACCGGCGGCAACGGCGCGATCTATTACGGGCTCGGCGTGACCGAGCACAGCCAGGGCTCGACCGCGGTGATGGCCATCGCCAACCTCGCGATGCTGACCGGCAATATCGGCCGGCCGGGCGTCGGCGTGAACCCGCTGCGCGGCCAGAACAACGTGCAGGGCTCGTGCGACATGGGCTCCTTCCCGCACGAGCTTCCCGGCTATCGCCACATCTCGGGCGAGGCGACGCGCGCCATCTACGAATCGCTGTGGGGCGTCAAGCTCGACGAGGAGCCCGGCCTGCGCATCCCCAACATGCTCGACGCGGCGGTCGAGGGCTCGTTCAAGGGTCTCTACGTCCAGGGCGAGGACATCCTGCAATCCGACCCCGACACCCGCCACGTCTCGGCCGGGCTGGCGGCGATGGAATGCGTCGTCGTCCACGACCTGTTCCTCAACGAGACGGCGCGCTTCGCCCACGTCTTCCTGCCGGGCTCGACCTTCCTGGAGAAGGACGGCACCTTCACCAACGCCGAGCGGCGCATCAACCGCGTGCGCAAGGTGATGGAGCCCAGGGCCCGCTATGCCGACTGGGAGGCGACGCAGGAGCTGGCGCGCGCGCTCGGCCTCGACTGGAGCTACGGCCATCCGGGCGAGATCATGGACGAGATCGCCGCCACCACGCCCACCTTCGCCGGCGTCACCTACGACCTGCTCGACCGCGAGGGCTCGGTGCAGTGGCCGTGCAACGACAAGGCCCCGCTCGGCACGCCGGTGATGCATGTCGACGGCTTCGTGCGCGGCAGGGGCAGGTTCATCCGCACCGACTACATCGCCACCGACGAGAAGACCGGGCCGCGCTTCCCGCTGCTCCTGACGACGGGCCGCATCCTGTCGCAATACAATGTCGGCGCGCAGACGCGCCGCACCGAGAACGTGGTGTGGCACGACGAGGACGTGCTGGAGATCCACCCCCACGACGCCGAGCAGCGCGGCATCCGGCAGGGGGATCTCGTGCGGCTGACGAGCCGCGCGGGCGAGACGACGCTGCGGGCCGAGATCACCGACAAGGTGGCGCCGGGCGTGGTCTACACCACCTTCCACCACCCCGACACGCAGGCCAATGTCGTGACCACCGACTACTCGGACTGGGCCACCAATTGCCCCGAATACAAGGTGACGGCGGTGCAGGTGGCGCCGACCAACGGGCCGAGCGAGTGGCAGCGCGACTACGAGGCCTTCTCGCGCCGCTCGCGCCGCATCGCGCGGCCGGCCGAGGCCGCCAGGGCGACGGAGGCGGCGGAATAGGCATGACGCGCCCGCCGGCCATCTCCGTTCCCCGCATCGCCCGCCGCGCCTCCGGCACGGCGGCCGCGGCCCGCATGGTGCCGCAGGAGACGCCCGTCGCCTTCAGCTATGGCGGCACCACCCACGCGGTGATGATGGCGACCCCCGCCGACCTCGAGGACTTCGCCCTCGGCTCTTCGCTGACCGAGGGCGTCGTCGCCTCGCCCGGCGAGATCGAGGCCGTCGCCGTCGAGGAGGCCGGCGCGGGCATCGACATCCAGATCGCGCTCCGGGACGAGGCCGGCGCGCGGTTCTCGGCGCGGCGCAGGCACCTTGCCGGGCCGGTCGGCTGCGGCCTGTGCGGCATCGAATCGATCGAGGAGGCGCTGCGGCCGCCGCGCGACGTAAGAAAGTCGCCGCTTACGCTTTCCGCCGCCGACATCGCCCGCGCCGTCGCGCTGCTGGCGAAGCGGCAGACGCTGCACGTGCAGACCGGGGCGGTGCATGCCGCCGGCTTCTACGTTCCGGGCAGCGGCATCGTGGCGGCGCGCGAGGATGTCGGCCGCCACAACGCGCTCGACAAGCTGGCGGGCGCGCTGGCGAAGGCCGGCGTCGACGGCGCGTCGGGCGCGGTCGTCGTCACCTCGCGCGTGTCGGTCGAGATGGTGCAGAAGGCGGCGGCGATCGGCGCGCCGGCCATCCTCGCCGTCTCGGCGCCGACGGCGCTGGCCATCGCCATGGCCGAGGACGCCGGCATGATGCTGGTTGCGCTGGTGCGCGGCGAGGAGTTCGACGTCTTCACCCACGCCGGGCGGCTCGCCGGCAGGGACGGCGACGGGGAGGCCCGCAATGTCGCATGAGCAAGCGCATGCCGAAGCCCGGCCGCACGCCAAGATCGTGCGCATGGCCAACCAGATCGGCCTGTTCTTCCAGTCCAAGCCGCACCGGGAAGGCGTGGCGGGCGTGGCCGAGCACATCAACAAGTTCTGGGAGCCGCGCATGCGCCGCCAGTTCTTCGAGGTGGTCGAGGCGGGCGGCGACGATCTCCTGCCGATCGTGCGCGAGGCGGCCGCCGGCGTCAGGCGGCCGGCCTGAGCGCCGCCACTCTATCCGTTTGTTTCAGCCGCATTTATGCGACGTCAAGCGATTCCACTTGACTGCAAAATGCTCCATCCCCGGCATACGGTGAGGCGGGGCAGGCCCGCCGCGCCGAAGGCGCGCGGCGGCGCCGGTTCCGGCGTCAGTTGGGGAAGATGTTCTGCTGCGAGACCTGGATGCCGGCCGGGCCGAGGATGACGGCGAACAACACGGGCAGGAAAAACAGGATCATCGGCACGGTCAGCTTGGGCGGCAGCGCGGCCGCCTTCTTCTCGGCCGCGTTCATGCGCATGTCGCGGCTTTCGGCCGACAGCACCCTGAGCGCGTGCGCCACCGGCGTGCCGTAGCGCTCGGCCTGGATCAGCGCCTGGCTGACGCTCTTGACCGTCTCCAGGCCGGTGCGGGCGGCCAGGTTCTCGTAGGCCTGCTTGCGCTCCTGCAGGAAGGACAGTTCGGCGTTGGTCAGCACGAATTCCTCGGCCAGGTCCACCGACTGCGTGCCGATCTCGTCGGCGACCCGGCGGAAGGCAGCCTCGACCGACATGCCGGATTCGACGCAGATCAGCAGCAGGTCGAGCGCGTCGGGCCACGCCTTCTGGATCGAATCCTTGCGCTTGGAAGCGCGGTTGGTGACATAGAGCACCGGCGCGTAGAAGCCGGCATAGGCGAGCAGGATGCACACGAACAGCTTGATGAACAGCGGCTGGTCGGGGAGCGCGCCGAGGACGAAGATATAGAGAACGCCGATCGCGAAGCCCGCGAAGGGCAGCACCAGGCGGAAGAACAGGAACTTCGTCAGCGGGTTCTGGCCGCGGAAGCCGGCGACCCTGAGCTTGGCCACGGTGTTCTCGTCGGCGAGCGCGCGCTTGAGATCCAGCCGCTCGACGATGTTCCTCATGCCGGTGGACTGCTCCTCGCGCAGCCCCTTGCGGCGGCGGTCGGCCTCGGCGGCGAGGCGGACGCGCTGGCGGGCGCGCAGCTCCTCGCGCTCCAGCGCCACCGACTTCATGCGCGCCTTGAGCGGGTCGCCGCCGAAGGCCGGCAGCGCGGTGAAGACCGTGACGAACACCGCGACCGCCACCACGAGGGCGATCATGAAGCTCGGATCGGTGACGGACCTGACGATCTGGTCGACCACTTGCCTATCCCCCTAGATATCGAAGTTCATCATCTTCTTCATCACGAAGATGCCCATCGACATCCACACGGCGGAGACGACGAGGATGAGGTGGCCGATCGATGTCGTGAACAGCGGCATGATGTAGGCCGGGCTCGTCAGGTAGACGAGGAAGGCGACGATGAAGGGCAGCGCGCCGATGATGGCGGCCGACGCCTTGGCCTCCATCGACAGCGCCTGGATCTTCGCCTTCATCTTCTTGCGGTCGCGCAGCACCTTCGACAGGTTGCCGAGCGCCTCGGACAGGTTGCCGCCGGCCTGGTTCTGGATCTGGATGACGATGCCGAAGAAGCTCGCCTCCGGGCAGGGCATGGTCTCGGGCATGCGCAGGACCGCCTCGGGCAGGGACAGGCCGAGCTGCTGCGATTCGACCACGCGGCGGAACTCCGATCGTACCGGCTCGGGCGACTCGGAGGCGATCAGCCTCACCGCGTCGTTGAGCGGCAGGCCGGACTTGACCGCGCGCACGATCACGTCGAGCGCGTTGGGCAGCTCCTCCAGGAACGCCTTGACGCGGCGCTGGCGCCGGAAGGCGACGTACCAGCGCGGCAGGCCGAGCGTGCCGGCGACGAGGCCGCCGGCCACCACCAGCAGCGGCGCGCCGAAGATCAGCAGGACGAAGGCCAGCAGGAAGCCGGTGACGACCGACCAGACATAGAAGCGCTGCATGGACAGGGTGAGGCCGGCCTGGCGGATCTGCACCTTCAGCGGCGGCTTCAGGGTGCGGGCGCTGCGCGACTTCTGCCTGGTCTCCAGCTCCTTGAGCGTGTCCTGCACGGACTTGCGCCGCTTGGCCGCCTCGGCCAGCCGGTCGCGCGAGGCCTTGACCACGAGGCGGTCGGTCTCGGCGCGCTTGACCGTCTCCAGCCGCCGGCCCGCCTTCTTCTCGTTCTCGATGGTGGAGAACATCAGGCCGTAGGCGAGCGCGGCCGCGCTCATCGCCACCAGCGCGACGAAGACGAGAACCGTCATATCCAGACCGAACATGCCCGCTCCTGCCTGCCGGCCGGGCCAGCCGCGCGCGCGCCGCCCCCGCTCATTGCGTCGCCTTCTCCATGGACTCCAGCGCGTTCGCCAGCCGCGCCTCCTCGCCATAGTAGCGGGCGCGGTCCCAGAAGGCCGGCCGGCCGATGCCGGTCGACACGTGCTCGCCGATGATGCGGCCTTGCGCGTCCTCGCCCTTGATGTTGTAGAGGACGAGGTCCTGGGTGATGATGACCTCGCCTTCCATGCCGATCACCTCGGTGATGTGGGTGATGCGGCGCGAGCCGTCGCGCAGGCGCGCGGCCTGGATGATGACGTCGACGGAGCCGACGATGATCTCGCGCACCGTCTTCTGGGGAAGCTGGAAGCCGCCCATGGCGATCATCGATTCCATGCGCGAGAGGCATTCGCGCGGGCTGTTGGCGTGGATGGTGCCCATGGAGCCGTCATGGCCGGTGTTCATGGCCTGCAACAGGTCGAACACCTCGGGGCCGCGCACCTCGCCGACGATGATGCGCTCGGGCCGCATGCGCAGGCAGTTCTTGACCAGGTCGCGCATCGTCACCTCGCCCTCGCCCTCAAGGTTGGGCGGGCGTGTCTCGAGGCGCACCACATGCGGCTGCTGGAGCTGGAGCTCCGCGGAGTCCTCGCAGGTGATGACGCGCTCGTCGCGGTCGATGTAGTTGGTCAGGCAGTTGAGCAGCGTCGTCTTGCCCGAGCCGGTGCCGCCGGAGATGACGACGTTGCAGCGCACGCGCCCGATGATCTTCAGCACCTCCGCGCCGTCGGGCGTGATGGCGCCGAAGCGCACGAGCTGGTCGAGGGTGAGCTTGTCCTTCTTGAACTTGCGGATCGTCAGCGCCGTGCCGTCGATGGCCAGCGGCGGGGCGATGACGTTGACGCGCGAGCCGTCGGGCAGGCGCGCGTCGCAGATGGGCGAGGATTCGTCCACGCGCCGGCCGACCTGGCTGACGATGCGCTGGCAGATGTTCAGCAGTTGCTGGTTGTCGCGGAAGCGGATGCCGGTCTTCTCGACCTTGCCGTTGACCTCGATATAGACGTCCTTGGAGCCGTTGACCATGATGTCGGCGATGTCGTCGCGCGCCAGGAGCGGCTCGAGCGGCCCGTAGCCGAGAACGTCGTTGCAGATGTCCTCGAGCAGTTCCTCCTGCTCGGAGATCGACATCGCGAAGTTCTTGATCGCGATGATGTCGTTGACGATGTCGCGGATTTCCTCGCGCGCGGCGTCGGGCTCCAGCTTGGCGAGCTGCGACAGGTCGATCGTGTCGATCAGCGCCGAGAACACCTGGCTCTTGGTGTCGTAGTAGCTGTCGCCGCGCTCGCGCTGGGCACGCTTGTGCGGCTCGGGCGCCAGCGGCGGCGTCGCCTCGATGGTGCGCTTTTGCGCCGGCGGCGGCGCGACGGCCTCGGCCGCCTCGGCGCGCGCCTCGGCCGGGCGCTCCTGGACCGGCGCGGCCGGGCTCGCCGGCCTGAAGGCCGGCGTCTCGCGCGGTCCGCCGTCGTTGCCTCTCCTGCCGAACATGCCGCTACTTCCTCAGCTTCAGCCGGGCGATCAGATCCGACAGGCCCGGCCTCTTCTTCGACTTGATCTCGGCGCGCCCGGTCAGCACGTGGGCGATGTCGCCGATCGTCCTGACGACGGCGTGGTTCGCGTCGGTCTCGCCCAGCATGCGGCCGTTGTTGGCGGCGTTGCCGAACAGCGCCGGGTCGAAGGGGATCACCGCCATCGGCTCGAGGCCGAGCGGCTCGGCGAAGTCCTCGGGCGAAATCTCCGGCCGCCTGGGAATCCCGGCCTGGTTGATGACCAGCCGCGGCGGCCCGTCATTGGGGCGCAGCTTCTTCAGCGTGTCGACGAGGTTCTTGGCGTTGCGCAGATTGGCGAGCTCGGGCGTGGCGGTGATGACGACGTCGTCGGCCTGCATCAGCACCGATTTCGCCCAGCCGCTCCAGACATGGGGCACGTCGAGCACCAGGAACGGGGCGGTGCGCTGGGCGACGTCGATGATCTGGAGGAAGGCGTCGGCCTCGAAATCGTAGGTGCGGTCGAGCATCGAGGGCGCGGCCAGCAGCGACAGCCGCTCCGCGCACTGGGCCAGAAGCCGGTCGAGATAGACCTCGTCGATGCGCTCGGGCGAGAACACCGCCTCGGCGATGCCCTGCGCCGGGTCCTGGTCGAAATTGATGTTGGCGGTGCCGAAGGCCAGATCGAGGTCTGCGACCACGACCTCGGAGGAGAACAGGCTCGACACCGTCCAGGCGACGTTGTGCGCCAGCGTCGAGGAGCCGACGCCGCCTTTGGCGCCGATGAAGGCGACGGAGCGGCCGAGCGGCTCGGCGGCCGGATCGACGAAGATCGAGGAGATGACCGACAGGATGTCGGCCATCGAGACCGGCGCGACGACATATTCGGAGATGCCGAAGCGGATCAGCTCGCGATAGAGCCACACGTCGTTGTAGTGGCCGACGACCACCACCTTGGACGAGGGGTCGCAGACCTCGGCGAGCTCGCCCAGCCTGGCGATGAGCTGCCTGGGATCGTCGCGCGATTCGACGATGATGAGGTTCGGCGTCTGGGCCGAATGATAGAAGTCGATGGCCGTGGCGATGCCGCCCATGTGCACCTTGAGATGCGTCTTGGCCATGCGGCGGTCGGAGCCGGCGCGCTCGATCGGGCCGGCGACGCCTTCCGTCTCGCAGAAGGCCTGGATCGAGATGCGCGGCACGGGCCGCAGCTCGGCCATGGCGGCGATTTCGCTCTCGCTGGCGGGCTCGACGGCCGGCGCGTCGTCATAGGCGAGATTGCTCATGTCGATGCCCCCATTCCCCGTCAGTAGAAGACTTCGCGGTTGCTGCGCATATCGGGCGCGATCTCGCGCTCCCGGTACTGGTCGATGGCGTGCGACCTGTTCTGCGCGTCGATGTCGCCGGGCTTGCGCGGCCCGAGCAGATCGGCGGGGTTGGCGATCTGGGCGGCGAGGTTGTTCTGGTAGGAACAGCCGAAATTCGCCCAGTGCCTGTTCTCGGCGTTGTCCATGAGATCCTTGGGCCAGCGGCCGCACGGCCCGGTCGAGGCCCGCATCTCGGCATAGACCAGCCTGACCGGCGCGCCGTCGCCATATTGCGACGCCTCGTAGGGCTGATGCAGGATGCGGCCCTCCGGCACGCCGGCGGCGCGCAGGCGCTTGACGAGGTCGGCGGCGACCACCGAGGCGGCCGCCTGGTTGGCCGAGCCGTAGGGGACCATGACGCTGACGACGGGCGCGGCGCTGCGGTCGTAGCCGGCGATGAAGCCGTCGGCGGCGACGCGCTGCATGCGCGACAGGCCGCGGTCGGCGATGCCGACGGGGATGTCGACCGTCTTGTCCTTCTCGGAGATCACGATCGGGTGGTTGGTGCGGTAGTCGTCCGGCACCGAGCCGACGGTGATGGAGTCGCGGCCCGCGCAGCCGGCGGCCAGCAGCGCGACGGCGGCGATCGACGACAGGCGCAGCACGGCCTTCGCGGGCCGGTCGGACATGAAACGCTGGTCAGACATGGATCCGTCCCCGATCACTTGTAGATGAAGCCGACGACGCCGTGGTAGCGGCCGGCGGGCTTGTCGGTCTTCATGGTCCCGTAGACGCGGTTGACGCGGTTGAGGAACATGCCGGCCCCGTCGCTGGCCGGATTGAAGTTGTCGTCCGGCCTGGCGAGCGCGGTGCGCGCCGTCGGCTTCGACAGATAGGGCGTGACGATGATGACCAGCTCGGTCTCGTTGCGCTCGAAGGCGCGGCTGCGGAACAGCGCGCCCAGCACCGGCACCTTCGACAGGCCGGGCAGGCCGGTGGCGACCTGGCGCACGTCGTCGCGCACGAGGCCGGCGATCATCATCGAGCCGCCCGACGGCAGCTCCACCGTGGTGTCGGCGAGGCGCTTGCGGATGGAGATGAAGTTCATGCCCGTCAGCGACCTGCCGCCGCCGCGCGCGGCGCCGCCTTCCAGCATCGCCGAACCCTCGTTGGTCGGCTCGGAAACCTGCGTCCTGATCTTCAGGCTGATGCGGCCGGGCGACAGCACCACCGGCAGGAACTCCAGGCCGATGCCGTAGTCGATCTGCTCGATCTCATAGCTCAGCTGCTGGGTCTCGGGGTCGTAGCTGCGGTCGCGCACGATGTTGAACTCGCCGCCGACGCGGAAGGTCGCCTTCTCGCCGGAAACGGCGGTCAGCGCCGGCTCGGCCAGCGTCTTCATCACGCCGGCCTGCTCCATGGCGTTGAGATAGGCGTCGATGAGCGAGCCGCCCACCGACAGCGAGGAGGCCGAGAACGGCTTGCCGAGGCCGAGCGACTGCTCGCTGATCGCGCCCCAGCGGATGCCGTCGACGGCGCCGCCGCCGATCATGTTGACGCCGAGCTGCTTCATGACGTTGCGCGAGACCTCGGCGACCGTGACCTTGAGCGTCACCTGGTCCTCGCCGATGATCTTGAGCATGTTGACGATGCGGCTTTGCTGGCGCTGCCGATCCGGGTTGTCGATGGCGACGCCGCCGGCCGCGTCGCCGCCGGCCGCCGTCTGCGAATATTGCCCGGTCGTCGCCTCGCCGCCCGTCACGAAGATCCGCGCCAGCTCCTCGGCGCGCTTGGCGTCGAGCGGCGTCTCGACCGTGCCGGTCAGCACGACGTTGTCGTTGATCAGCTCGGCCTTGATGTCGGAATCGGGGATGAAGCGCTTGAGATGGGTCTCGAGCCCGGACACGTCGCGCTCGACCCGCAGGTCGATGGAGGCGATCTGCTCGCCGTTCGGGCCGAACACGAAGATGTTGGTCTCGCCGACCGACTTGCCGAACAGGTAGATGCGGCGCGCCGTGCGCGTCACCGCGTCGGCCACGGCCGGGTTGGCGACCAGGATGTCGTAGGCGTCGCGCGGCAGGTCGATGACCAGCGACTTGTTGAGGCCGAGATTGACTGTCTGGACGGCGCGCTGGCCGCCGATGGTCGAAACGCCCTGCGCGGCGGCCTCGCCGGCCGGGAACGGCGCAAGGCCGGCGCCCGCGGCCAGCGACAGCGTCAGAAGCGGCGCGGCGAGCCAGCGGGAACGGCGGCGCGGGTGGTGCTGCTCATCCAGGACAATCATCGACGCGCTCCCACTTCGGTGACCTCGCCCGAGCGGATCAGGCGCACGGTGCCGCGCCGGCCGCTGCCGGAAACGAGGTAGTCTGCTTCCTCTTCGACCACTTCCTGCGTGTCGACCACCGCCCGCAGCGACAGCGCCAGCCGGTCGGCCATCTGCTGCGCGACGGTGATGATCTCGGCCTGCTGCGGCGTCAGCTCCAGCGTGGCGGTGTCGCCGACGCGCACCTTGCGGCCCTCCTCGTCCTCCTGGATCGCCTGGTCGATGGCGAGGACCCTGATGTTGCGCAGGATGGTTTCGGTGACGTAGCCCTCGCCGCCGCCGGCGCCGGGCGCCCGCCGGGTCATGATGACGTCGACATAGTCGTTGGGCAGGATGAAGCCGCCGGCCGAGGTGTCGGCGGCGATCTGCGTCGCCACCGCGCGCTTGCCCGCCGGCAGGATCGACGACATGAAGCTCTGGCCCTCGCCGATCAGCTTGGAGCGGCGCACCGGCTCGCCGGCATACATGGCCACGCGGGCGATCGCGCCCTTCAGCTCCTCCAGCGCGGCGGGCTCTGCGTCGCGGGTGATGAAGCCGTCGGCGACGCCGGCCGAGGGCCACGACTGCCAGGAGATCTGGTCGCCTATCGGCGCGCCCATGGCCACGTCGCCGTCGAGCACCAGCACCTCGGTCAGGCGGACCGCGGGCTCGCGCGGCGCGGTGTCGACGACGACCTGGGACGGGGTCGCCATGTTCTTGGCGACATAGCCGGCGCCGATCGCCGTCGCGACCGCGACGCCAAGGATGATAACGCGGGATGGTGCCATCTGTCGGGACCTCACACTCGGCAAACCATGAGCCGAGCCGGACTGTGCGGTCCCAATCGTCAAATTAGGGTTAATGGATCGCTTACGATCGTGATTAATTTAGCGTTTACGCAATCGCGCCGCTCAGCCGGCGGCGAGGCGCGCCAGCGCCCACTGCATCAGCGGCGTCGAGGGATAGACCATCAGCCCGGCGATGCCGAGCGCGACGCCGTAGGGCACGCCGGCCTTCCTGTCGGCGAAGTTGCGCAGCAGGACGTTGCCGCCGGTCACGACCGAGAGCGAGGACCCGCGATAGAAGACGAGGACAAGGGTGAGCAGCCCGCCGAGCACCGCGGCCTGGACGAGATAGTGCAGCAGTTGCGGCGAAAAGCCCATCCACAGCGCGGTGGCGGCCAGCAGCTTGGCGTCGCCGCCGCCCATGCCGCCCACTGCGAACAGGCCGAAGGTGATGCACAGCACCGTCGCGCCGGCCGCGAAGTGCCAGCCATAGTCCGCCCAGGCCATGCCCGTCAGGGGCGCGGCGAAGGCGAAGGCCGCGACGAGGATGATGGAGACGCGGTTGGCGATGGTCATCGACACCATGTCGGAGACGATCGCGAACGCCATGCAGAAGGGAAAGACGACGAAGACCAGCGCTTCAAGCATGGGACGACCCGTGTTCGCACGATTTCGGGCCGGACTCTAGGACAGGACCCTTTCGGTCCGGTAAAGGCGCGGCCGCAAAAAAGAAGCCGCCCGGAAGGGGCGGCTTCGTCCGTCGGATGCCCGAAGGCGCCGATTACTGGTTGATGGTGGTGTCGACACCGCCCAGCGAGGTTCCGATGTCGTCGAACAGGTTGCCGATCGCGCTGCCGAGCGCGGTGGCGCCGCCGACGATGGCCAGCGCGATCAGGGCGGCGATCAGGCCGTATTCGATGGCGGTCGCGCCGGATTCGTCCTTGGAAAAGCGGGCGAGAATCTTGGACATGGGAGAACTCCTTACTCCGTGTGTTTACAGCACTTCCGTCAACGTTTCTTCCGTGTCGATCGGATGGCCGAACACTATGATGAAGCCGTTGCAATCGGCTTAAGAAACAGCCTTACCGAATTCTTGCGCCCGCGCCGCGTATTTCTTGGTTAACCGCGGGCTACCCCTTGCGCGAGCGAACGGGGAAGGCGGGCCGCGCGGCCCGGCCGGCTCCTTGCGCGCGTTCCTTGTGGAATGGCCCCGGTGGAATGGCCCCGGTGGAATGGCCCTGATGGAATGGCCCTGGGCGGCGACCGCGCCCTTAACGCTTGGTTCACCAATATCCTTCATCTTCCGGAAAGATCGCTCGAACCGGGGAGGCTCCGCATGGCGCGGCGTTTGACGAAACTGCTCGGCCCCGCCGCGCTGGCCGCCTGCGCGGCGCTTGCCGCGTTGCCGGCACGGGCGGAAGCGATCCGCGTCTTCATCGACCAGGCGCGCGTGGTGAAGCTCGCCCGGCCGGCCGACACCATCATCGTCGGCAATCCCGAGATCGCCGACGCGGCGGTGCAGGACGCCTCCACCGTCGTGCTGACGGGCAAGGGGTTCGGCGTCACCAACCTCGTCATCCTCGACCGCGACGGCGCGGCCATCGTCGACGAGCAGGTCGTGGTCTCGCGCACCTCGGCCAACGCCGTCAACGTCTACCGCCGCGCCGAATTGCAGGCGCTGTCGTGCTCGCCCTACTGCGAGGCGCGCAGCAAGCCCATCGGCAGCCAGCCCTAGCCGGCGCGCGGCCGCGGGCGCCGGTTAACGGTTTCCTGACGGAATCGGCGCATTCCTATCGTTCGGCAAAACCGGGCCTCAACCCGTGGCGTGTATGGTCCGCGCATGACGCCCGGAAACAGGACGGCCGACGGCAGGACGCGACGATGGATTTCCGCGACGAGACTTCGACAGGGACGGGAACAGGCACGGGACGCAAGCCGAAGCGCGGCCGCGCCCTGTGGCGCCGGTTCGGCCGGCGGGAAGGCGGCAGCGTCGCCATCGAGTTCGCCGCCCTCGTCATCCCGTTCTCGCTGCTGGTCTTCGCCATCCTCGAGAGCTGCCTTGCCTTCGCCGCGCAGCAGATGCTGGCCAACGCCACCGACGACGTGGCCCGCCAGTTCCGCACCGGCCAGCTGAGGCCGGCGGACCTCGAGGCGAACCCCGACCGCGTGAGCGAAGAGATCTGCGACAGGATCAAGATCGTGGTCGCGAACACCTGCCCGGGCCTGGAAGTCGACCTGAAGAGCTACCCCACCTTCGCGGACGCCGCCTCAAGGCGCATCCGCTTCAAGGAGGGCGGCGACCTCGACACCGACGACTTCGACACCAGACCCGGCCAGTCGGGCTCGAAGAACCAGCTTCGCGTGTTCTACCGCTGGCCGGTGATAACCGATTTCATGCGCAAGTCGATGTCGAACCTGCCGGACGGCACGACGCTGCTGTTCGCCAGCGTGACCTGGCAGAACGAGCCCTTCGACGACTGACATTCGCACGAGATGCCGACACAGGCGGGGGAAACGGGGTGATGGACAAGCGTGGCATCGCGACGGAAGAACGGCGGCAGGCGCGCACGCGGCTGGGCGCGTTCCTCAGGAACCGAAGGGGCGTGGCGGCGATCGAGTTCGCGCTCATCGCGCCGCTGCTTCTGACGCTGTATTTCGTCACCATCGAACTGGCGCAGGGCATGGAGACCGGCAAGAAGGTCAGCCGCATCGGCTCGATGGTGGCGGACCTCGTCGCGCAGCAGGGACGCCAGGTCAACACGGGCGAGCTCGACCCGATCATGGAGATCGGCGAGGCGATCCTGCAACCCTACAACCGCTCGCGGGCGGACATCGTCATAACCGGCATCGAGATCGACAAGAACTCGAACGTGAAGGTGAAGTGGTCGCGCGCGATGCGGGGCGGCGTGTTCGGCCGCGACGCCAATGCCGGCGACACGACCACCGTTCCCGCGGAGCTGAAGATACCCGAGACCTTCCTGCTGCGCGTCACCGCCGAGCTCGAATACCTCCCGATCCTGGCCTGGACGGCGCAGCAGAAGACGTCGGTCGGCCTTCTGGGCATGTTCGACCACATCGCCATGCAGGAATCCTACTATCTGCGCCCGCGCATGAGCGCCGAGATCGATTGCACCAATTGCTGAGGCGGCGCGGGCGGCGCCTGCCGCCCCGCCCGCGTCACGGCCCGCCAAGCGCGGCGAGCGCCTCCTCGACCGGCGCATAGTCGGCCGCCGACACCGCGGCGAAGCCGCCGCCATGGCCCCCCGCAAGCCGCGCGCCGAGATCGACGCCGTCATCGGCCGCGCGGGCGAGAAGCCCGGCCAGACGCTCCATGCGCGCGGCCGGCATGTCGGCGCGCACCGCGTGCGGCCCGTAGCGCAGCACGGCCGAGCGCCAGGCGACGCGCCATGCCGAGGGATCGAGCCCCGACGCCGCAAGCCATGCAAGCGTGCCGGAAACGGCCGCGTCGTCGCCGTCGCCGTCCTCCGCCGTCGCCGGAACCCAGCCGAAGAAGCCGTCGACCTCGCCGCGCAGGAACAGGGCCTGCGCGTGCGCGGCGCTTTGCGCCTCGACCAGCCGCCCCCCGGCAGCCGCTTCACGCGCCTCGCGCGAGGCGGCAAGCGGCGCCAGCCTCGTGGCGAGGCTGTCGGCGGGGCCGAGCGCGAGCCTGCCCGCGCCGCCCGGGCCGTCCGTCCTGACGACCAGCACCGAGCGGAAGCCGACCGCGCCGCCTGCGTCGACCGGCTGGGCGAGCGGCACGAGGCAGCCGCAGCGCAGCGATGCCGCCGCATAGGCGGGCGCGCTGTAGACGGCATAGTCGATGCGGCCCCCGATCTGCGCCTCGGCGAGCGCGGCGTAGTCGCGCGCCACCATCACCTCGACCGGCAGGCCGAGCGCGCCCGAATAGGCGGCCTTGATCTGCCCCAGCCCCTCGACGCCGGCCTCCTCGCCGGGGAGCGCGACAAGCCCGATGCGGAAGGGCTCCTGCGCGCCCTCCCGCGCCCCCTCCTGTGCCGATGCCGGCCCGCCGGCGGCGAGGACGGCGAGCGACACCGCCGCCGCGGCGGCGGCCCCGCGCGCCGTGCCCTTCCCTGCCGCCCGCCTTGTTGCCGTCATGTCCGAAGCTCCGCCGCATCTTTCGCCCGGCATTTTCGCGGGTTTTGGTTTCCGAATTGCCAAGGCCTGCGTCGCGGCCTATCTCTCGGCCAAGCGGTTCCGGCGAATGACAGGAGTGTCGATGGCGCGCGCCTTCCTCTTCGTGCTCGATTCCTTCGGCATAGGCGGCGCGCCGGACGCCGGGCGCTATGGCGACGAGGGCGCCGACACGTTCGGCCATATCGAGGCGGAGTGCGCGGCCGGCCGGGCCGACATCGCGGGCGTGCGCGCCGGCCCCTTGCGCATTCCCCACATGCGCGGCCTCGGCCTTGCCCATGCCGCCGCCCTCGCCCACGGCCGGCCCATGCCCGCCGAAGCGCCGCGCGGCTTCTTCGGCGCGGCGACCGAGATCTCCAACGGCAAGGACACGCCCTCCGGCCATTGGGAGATCGCCGGCCTGCCGGCGCGCTTCGACTGGGGCTATTTCCCCGATGCCGAGCCCGCCTTTCCGGCCGAGCTTACCGGGGCGCTCATCCGCGAGGGCGGCCTTCCCGGCATCCTCGGCAACCGGCACGCCTCGGGCACCGCCATCCTCGAGCAGCTCGGGGAGGAGCATATCCGCACCGGCAGGCCGATCTGCTACACCTCGGTCGACTCGGTGATCCAGATCGCCGCCCACGAGAGCCATTTCGGGCTGGAGCGGCTCTACGCGCTGTGCGCCGTCGCGCGCGGCCTGGCCGACCGCTGGCGCATCGGCCGCGTCGTCGCCCGCCCCTTCACCGGCGAGACGGCCGCCACCTTCGTGCGCACGCCCAACCGCCGCGACTTCGCCACGCCGCCGCCCGAACCCACCCTGCTCGACCGGCTGGAAGCGGAAGGGCGCAAGGTGCTCGCCGTCGGCAAGATCGGCGACATCTTCTGCCATCGCGGCATCTCCAGCCTGCGCAAGGCCTCCGGCAACATGGCGATGTTCGACGCGGCGCTTTCGGCGATGGACGAGGCCGGCGACGGCGATCTCGTCTTCGCCAATTTCGTCGATTTCGACACCGAGTTCGGCCACCGCCGCGACGTGGCGGGCTATGCGGCGGCGCTGGAGGCCTTCGACGCGCGGCTGCCGCAGGCGCTGTCGCGGCTGCGCCGCGGCGACATGCTGGTGCTGACGGCCGACCATGGCTGCGACCCCACTTATCGCGGCACCGACCACACGCGCGAGCGCGTGCCGATCGTCGGCGCCGGCCCGGGGCTGAGGCCGGGATCGGTCGGCCTGCGCGCCACCTGTGCCGACATCGGCGAGACGGTGGCCGAGCATCTGGGCATCGCGCCCGGCCGCCACGGCGCCTCGTTCAGAAGCGGGCTCGCCGCCGATGCCTGAGCTGCCCGAGGTCGAGACCGTGCGGCGGGGCTTACAACCCGTGTTCGAGGGCGCGCGCATCCTCGACGTCGAGCAGCGCCGGCCGGACCTGCGCTACCCCTTCCCGCCCGACTTCGCCCGCCGCCTTCGCGGCCGCACCGTGGTCTCGCTCGGCCGGCGGGCGAAATATCTGATCGCCCATCTCGACGCCGACCCGGTGCTGATCTGCCATCTGGGCATGTCCGGCTCTTTTCGTATCCACTCCGGCGCCGCCGAGACGCTGCCGGGCGAGTTCCACCACGCCCGCTCCAAGGACGAGGCCCACGACCACGTCGTCTTCCACCTGAAGGACCAGGCGGGAGAAAGCCGTCGCGTCGTCTTCAACGATCCCCGCCGCTTCGGCTTCATGCTGTTCTGCGAGGCGGCCAGCCTCGACGCGCACCCTTCGCTCGCCGGCCTCGGCGTGGAGCCGACCGGCAACGCGCTCGACGGGCCGCTGCTTGCCCGCCTGCTTTCCGGCCGGCGCGTGGCCGTCAAGGCCGCGCTGCTCGACCAGCGGCTGATCGCCGGGCTCGGCAACATCTACGTCTGCGAGGCGCTGTGGCGCGCCGGCATTCCGCCTGCCCGCGAGGCGGGCGCCGTCGCGGCCGACCCCGCCCTGTGCGCGGCGCTGGCCGAGGCCGTCCGCGCCGTGATCGCCGAGGCGATCGAAGCCGGCGGCTCGTCGCTGCGCGACCACATCCGCACCGACGGCTCGCTCGGCTATTTCCAGCATTCCTTCAGCGTCTACGACCGCGAGGGCGAGGCATGCCGCCGGCCCGGCTGCGGCGGCGCGGTCTCGCGCCTCGTGCAGGCCGGACGCTCGACCTTCTATTGCCCGTCCTGCCAGGCTTGAGCTATTGGCAGGGCCGAGACGACGCCAGCAGCGAGAGGGAGAAGCACCATGGCCTACGAGACGATCCTCGTCGAAACCCGCGGCAAGGTGGGGCTGATCACGCTCAACCGCCCGCAGGCGCTCAACGCGCTCAATTCGGCGGTCGAGCGCGACCTGGTCGCCGCGCTTGAGGCCTTCGAGGCCGACGCCGGCATCGGCGCCGTCGTCATCACCGGCTCCGAAAAGGCGTTCGCCGCCGGCGCCGACATCAAGGAGATGAGCGAGAAGTCCTACATCGACATGTATGCGTCGGACTTCTTCTCCGGCTGGGACGCGCTGCTGCGCATCAGGAAGCCGATCATCGCCGCCGTGTCGGGCTACGCGCTGGGCGGCGGCTGCGAGCTCGCCATGATGTGCGACTTCATCATCGCCGCCGACAACGCCAGGTTCGGCCAGCCCGAGATCACGCTCGGCGTCATGCCCGGCATGGGCGGCTCGCAGCGGCTGACCCGCTTCGTCGGCAAGGCCAAGGCCATGGACATGTGCCTGACCGGGCGCATGATGGACGCCGCCGAGGCCGAGCGCGCGGGGCTGGTGTCGCGCGTGGTGCCGGCGGGCGAGCTGATCGAGGAGACGCTGAAGGCGGCCGCCAGGATCGCCGAATTCTCGCTGCCGGCGGTGATGATGGTCAAGGAGGCGGTCAACCGCTCCTACGAGACCACGCTGGCGGAGGGCCTGCGCTTCGAGCGGCGGGTGTTCCATTCCATGTTCGCGCTGGAGGACCAGAAGGAGGGCATGGCCGCCTTCACCGAGAAGCGCAAGGCGAACTTCCGCGACCGCTGAGGGCGGCGAAAGAGTCGGCGCGCGGGCGTTGACGCGACCGCAAACCTTCTCTATAAGCCGCCGCAACCAAGGCGGCCTGTGGGCTGCCCCTTATGCGCTGCGCCGGACGGAACGGCCCTTTTGGGACAACCGGACAAGGCGTGACCACGCTGACAGTTTTGAGAGAGAGGCATCATGGCCAACACGTCTTCGGCCAAAAAGGCAACGCGCAAGATCGCCCGCCGGACCGCGATCAACAAGAACCGCCGGTCGCGCGTGCGCACCTTCGTGCGCAAGGTCGAGGAAGCGCTGGCCGCCGGCGACAAGGCCGCGGCCGAGGCCGCCTTCGCCGCCGCCCAGCCGGAGCTGGCGCGCGCCGCCTCCAAGGGCGTCCTGCACCGCAACACCGCCTCCCGCAAGGTCTCGCGGCTGGCCCAGCGGGTCAAGGCGCTCAACGCCTGAGCGGACCCCTCCCCGGGTCCCCTCCCGACGCCCCATCGGGGCGCCCGGCGCAAACCGTTTCCAGCATGCCGGCCCGGCGCGAAAGCGCCGGGTTTTTATTTTGCCGCGCAGCGCAAAAGCCGTCGCCCCGCGGCGCGGCCGCATTGCCGGCTCAGCACGCCCGGGCCGGGCCGGCAGGGTCTCGTTACGTTATCGGGCAGCTCGGACCGTACAAAAAAAGACAAGCGATTCCAGATACTTGCTCGTGGTGGCGATTCAGGGCCGGTCCGCGCGCGGAACGTCTCCCGAACACCCGGCTGTCAAGCGCATTTTGTCGCGGAAGGCAGCTTTCATTCGCTGCTGCTGAAAGGTTTTGAATCAAAACGACTTATCGTCAGCGATGCTGACGGAAGCAGCGAGTCAAGGCGAATCTTGCGCCTCAATCATGAAAAATTCCTTACCTGTCTATTGCCCTGGAGCCGGCCTTTTTTGTAGAGTTCTGACATCGAACGGGGCGGGCGAAAAGCCCGTCTGACCCAGCCAGACAGCGGCGACAGCGCGACGTGGACAACAGTCCGCGGGCGGTCGGGTCATGTCTGTTCGACGCGAGGGAAACGGCGATATGGCATGGCGTTGCGGCCCCGGGCGAGTGTCCGGGGGGCGGGGTTTCATGCGCCGTGGTCCGAGGGGCGCGCCGCCCGATGCGGAAGGGCGGGGCGAAGCAGGAAAGGAGAGGCAAGGCCGGATGGGCCGGTACGAGGAACGGCAACGATAACGGGCGGACGCCGCGCCGGCATTGCGGCAGGCGGCGACGACAGCCCGACAGGCAGGACAGGGAAGCATAATGCAGAGCGACATTGCATCGCGGGCCGATAAGGACGCGCCGGTTTTGGTTTGTAAATTTGACGAGGGGGCGGATATGGCGGCGTCGGGCGGCTCCGAGGCAAGTTTCGAGCGCGTCAAGGCGCAGCTCAAGGCCCGGCTTGGCAACGACGTCTATTCGAGCTGGTTCGGCCGCATGAAGCTGGCCGAGACCTCGCGGGGGCTGGTGCGCCTTTCGGTGCCGACCGCCTTCCTGCGGCAGTGGATCAACAGCCACTATCTCGACCTGATCGCGGAGTTGTGGAAGCAGGACGATGCGTCGGTGCTGAAGGTGGAGATCGTGGTGCGCTCGGCCGTGCGCGGCAACGCCCCGGCCACCGACGAGGACCGGCGCGAGCCGCGCAGGCCGCAGCCCCGCACGGCCGCGGGCACGGGCGCGACGAACGGCGCCGCAAATGGCGCGGCCGGGCCGGTGCGCGCCGACAGGCCGGCGCCGCAGCGCCCCGCCGCTTCCGACCCGCAGACGTCGCGGCAGGCCGTGCTCGGCTCGCCGCTCGACGCCCGCTACACCTTCGACTCCTTCGTGGAGGGGCCGTCCAACCGCGTCGCCTTCGCCGCCGCCCGCTCGGTGGCCGAATCCTCGGCCAGCGCGCTGCGCTTCAACCCGCTGTTCATCCACGCCTCGGTGGGGCTCGGCAAGACGCACCTGCTGCAGGCCATCGCCGCCGAGGCCATCGTGCGCAAGCCGCAGGCCCGCGTCGTCTACCTGACGGCCGAGTATTTCATGTGGCGCTTCGCCACCGCGATCCGCGACAACTACGCCCTTCACCTCAAGGAGCAGTTCCGCGACATCGACCTGCTCATCATCGACGACATGCAGTTCCTGCAGGGCAAGTCGATCCAGCACGAGTTCTGCCACCTGATCAACATGCTGCTCGACAGCGCGCGGCAGGTGGTGGTGGCCGCCGACCGGCCGCCGGCGGAGCTGGAATCGCTCGAGCCGCGCGTGCGCTCGCGGCTCAACGGCGGCGTGGCGCTGGAGATGGGCGCGCCCGATTTCGCCATGCGCCTGTCGATCCTCAAGCACCGGCTGGCGGCCGCGGCGATGGAGGACGGCGCCGTCGACATTCCCGAGGAGATCCTCGCCCACATCGCCCAGACCGTGACCGGCAGCGGCCGCGAGCTCGAAGGCGCGTTCAACCAGGTGCTGTTCCGCCAGTCGTTCGAGCCGGAAATGTCGGTCGCCTGGGTCGAGGAGATGCTCGGCAGCATGTACCGCGCCGGCGAGCCCAAGCGCGTGCGCATCGAGGACATCCAGCGCATCGTGGCGCGCCACTACAACGTGTCGAAGACGGAGCTTCTGTCGAACCGGCGCACGCGCACCATCGTCAAGCCGCGCCAGGTGGCGATGTATCTGGCCAAGGTGATGACGCCGCGCTCCCTGCCCGAGATCGGCCGCCGCTTCGGCGGGCGCGATCACACCACGGTGCTGCACGCCGTGCGCAAGATCGAGAGCCTGTCGAGCGCCGACGGCACCATGGCGCAGGAGCTGGAGCTCTTGAAGCGGCTGATCGGCGACCAGGCATAGGGCGAAGGCCGCACGAGCTGGGGAAAGCGGGCCCCCGCCCGCGCGCAGGCCGCGCGCGGGCTTGCCTTTGGAGGCGTTTTCCTGTCAGGTTCGTCGTCCATTCGCGCGCCCGACGAGCCTGACACCCGCACCGGGGAGGGGGGGCCGGCCACGGCGCGACGCCGAAAAACCGTCTGCCTGCAGGATCCTTGCGTATCATGCGTGTCATTCTCGAACGCTCCAATCTGCTCAAGTCGCTGAACCATGTCCACCGCGTGGTCGAGCGGCGCAACACGATCCCGATCCTGTCGAACGTGCTGCTCGTCGCCTCCGGCGCGAGCCTGGAGATGAAGGCCACCGACCTCGACCTCGAGGTGACGGAGGCCACCGCCGCCAATGTCGAGCAGGCGGGCGCCACGACCGTGCCGGCGCACCTGCTCTACGACATCGTGCGCAAGCTGCCCGACGGCGCCGAGGTGATGCTGAAGCTCGACGAGAGCGGCAATTTCGTCTCCGTCGTCTCCGGCCGCTCCTCCTTCCGGTTGCAGAGCCTGCCGCAGGCCGACTTCCCCGAGCTGTCGGCCGGCTCGTTCAGCCACATCTTCCGCCTCGACTCGCAGGCGCTGAAGGGGCTGATCGAGAAGACCCAGTTCGCGATCTCCACCGAGGAGACGCGCTACTATCTCAACGGCATCTTCCTCCACACCCACGAGGAGGGCGGCCGCCTCAAGCTGCGCTCGGTGGCGACCGACGGCCACAGGCTGGCGCGCGCCGAGGTCGACGCGCCCGCCGGCTCGGAGGGCATGCCGGGCATCATCATCCCGCGCAAGACGGTCAGCGAGCTTCAGAAGCTGGTCGACGACCCCGACGTGGCGGTGACGACGGAACTCTCGGACACCAAGATCCGCTTCACCATCGGCTCGGTGGTGCTGACCTCGAAGCTGATCGACGGCACCTTCCCCGACTACCAGCGCGTCATCCCGACCGGCAACGACAAGCGGCTTACCATCGACCGGCAGAGCTTCGCCCAGGCGGTCGACCGCGTCTCGACCATCTCGTCGGAGCGCGGCCGCGCCGTCAAGCTCGCCATCGCCTCGGGCATGGTGACGCTGACGGTCAACAACCCGGATTCGGGCAGCGCCACCGACGAGATCGCCGCCGACTACGACGCCGACCCGATCGAGATCGGCTTCAACGCCAAGTACCTGCTCGACGTCGCCGCGCAGCTTTCCGGCAGCGAGGCGCGCTTCCTGCTCGCCGACGCCGGCTCGCCGACGCTGATCCAGGACACGGCCGACGACGACGCGCTCTACGTGCTGATGCCGATGCGCGTTTGAGCCGGGAGGCCCCGACGGGACCGGGCAGCCAGATGCAGACCCATGTCGCGCGGCTGTCGCTGGCCGATTTCCGCAACTATGCGAACCTTGTCCTCGATTTCTCGCCCGGCGCGGTGGTGCTGACGGGCGAGAACGGCGCCGGCAAGACCAACCTGCTCGAAGCCATCTCCTTCCTGTCGCCCGGGCGCGGCCTGCGCCGGGCGGTGCTGGAGGACGTGGCGCGCGCCGGCGCGGCGGGCGGCTTCGCCGTCCATGCCCGCATCGAGGGCGCGTTCGGCGAGGTCGAGATCGGCACCGGCACGCTTGGCGAGGCGGGCGAGGCCGCCGGCCGCAAGGTGCGCATCAACGGCTCGGCCGTGCGCTCGGCCGAGGAAATGCTCGACTGGCTGCGCATCATGTGGCTGACGCCGGCCATGGATTCGCTGTTCACCGGCCCCGCGGCCGAGCGCCGCCGCTTCGTCGACCGGCTGGTGCTGGCCATCGACCCGGCGCACGGCCGCCGCGCGCTCGACTACGAGAAGGCGATGCGCGGCCGCAACCGGCTGCTCGCCGACAACGTCCGCGACGACGCCTGGTTCGAGGCGATCGAGACGCAGATGGCCGAGACCGGCACGGCGATCGCCGCCGCGCGCGTCGAGATCGTGCGGCTGCTTTTCGCCATGATCGAGCGCCTGCCCGGCGACGGCCCCTTCCCCCGCGCCGACATCGCGCTTTCTGGCACGCTGGAGGAGACGCTGCCGGGGATGCCGGCGGTGGAGGCCGAGGAGGCGTTCCGCCGCGCGCTGGCGGCGAACCGAAGCCGCGACCGCGCCGCCGGGCGCACGCTGGAAGGGCCGCACCGCTCCGATTTCGTCGTGCGCCACCGGCCCAAGGCGATGCCGGCGGGGCTGTGCTCGACCGGCGAGCAGAAGGCGCTGCTCACCGGCCTCGTGCTCTCCCACGCGCGGCTGGTGGCGGAGCTGTCGGGGGCGGCTCCGGTCCTGCTTCTCGACGAGATCGCCGCCCATCTCGACTCGGTGCGCCGCGCCGCGCTGTTTGCCATCCTGGAGGAGCTGGACTGCCAGGCCTTCATGACCGGCACCGACCCGGAGCTGTTCTCCAGCATCCGGGCGCGGGCGCAGTTCCTCACCGTTTCCGGCGGCGCGGTCTCGCGCGCGTGAGGCGCTGACATTTTCCCGGCGCTCGCCTATCTTGCGGCCATGCCGGAACCGCTTTCCCAGCAGGAACTCGAACGCTACGCCCGCCACATCGTGCTGCCGGAGATCGGCGGGCCGGGGCAGCAGAAGCTCAAGCGCGCGCGCGTGCTGGTGGTGGGCGCGGGCGGCCTCGGCGCGCCGGTGCTGTGCTACCTGGCCGCCGCCGGGATCGGCACGCTAGGCATCGTCGACGACGACGCCGTGTCGCTGTCCAACCTGCAACGCCAGATCATCCACGACACGGCGGGCGTGGGCCGGGCGAAGGTGGAGAGCGCGGCGGCCGCCATCGCGCGCATCAACCCGCATGTCAGCGTCGAGACGCACCGCCTGCGGCTGGACGAAAGCAATGCAGGCGCGCTGGTCGGCGCCTACGATCTGGTGGTCGACGGCACCGACAATCTCGCCGCCCGCTATGTCATGGCCGATGCCTGCGCGGCCGCACGCAGGCCGCTGGTGGCCGCCGCCATCGGCCGCTTCGACGGTTCGGTGACGGTGCTGAAGCCCTGGGAGGCCGGCGCGGACGGCGCGCCGAACCCCTCCTTCCGCGACCTCTACCCGCAGGAGCCGCCGCCCGGCATGGTGCCGTCCTGCGCCGAGGCGGGCGTGGTCGGCGCGCTCGCCGGCGTCGTCGGCTCGCTGCAGGCGATGGAGGCGATCAAGCTGATCGCCGGCATCGGCGAGCCGCTGGTCGGCCGGCTGCTGCTCTATGACGGCTTGAGCGCGCGCTTCGAGACGGTGCGCTACCGCGCGGCGGGGTGAACGGCGGCGGGCTGCGCGCCGAACCGGAAAACGGCCTCACACTTTTTGCGAAATTGCTCTATAGGCCGGTCATGGATGCGAAACTGAGCCGGCCCGAGCCCCGGCGAATCCACCACCTGCGCCTCAACACGCTGATCCGCCTGCGCTGGCTGGCGATCATCGGCCAGAGCGCGGCCGTCCTGTTCGTCGCCTACTGGCTGGAATTTCCGCTGCCGGTCAGCCTGTGCTTCGCGCTGATCGCGCTGTCGGCATGGCTCAACCTGTTCCTGGCCTTCCGCTATCCGGCCACGCACCGGCTCACGCCCGGCTTCGCCTTCGCCATCCTCCTGTTCGACGCCATCCAGCTCGTCGGCCTGCTCTACATGACGGGCGGCCTCACCAACCCGTTCTCGGTGCTGATGATCGTGCCGGTGGTGATCTCGGCCACCTCGCTGCCGGCGCGTATGACGCTGGCGCTGGGGCTGGCGGTGGTGGGGCTCGCCACCCTGCTCGCCTTCTTCCACCTGCCGCTGCCGTGGTTTCCGGGCACGGAGCTGGCCGTGCCGTTCATCTATGTCGCGGGCATGTGGATGGCGGTGTTCTCGACCATGACGTTTACCGCCTTCTACGCCTACCGCGTCGCCGAGGAGGCGCGGCTGCTCGCCAACGCGCTGTCGGCGACGGAGCTGATCCTGCAACGCGAGCAGCACCTTTCGGCGCTCGACGGGCTGGCGGCGGCGGCCGCGCACGAGCTCGGCACGCCGCTCGCCACCATCGCGCTGGTGGCCAGGGAGATGGAGCACGCGCTGGGGCAGGACTCGCGCTTGCGCGAGGACGTGGTGCTGCTTCGCTCGCAGTCGGAGCGCTGCCGCGAGATCCTGAAGCGGCTGACCAGCCTGTCGAGCGAGGGCGAGGCGCATCTGGCGCGCCTGCCCTTCACCTCGCTGATCGAGGAGGTGATCGCGCCGCACCGCAATTTCGGCATCGAGATCGCGCTGGAGCCGGGCGAGCGGCAGGGGCCGGAGCCGGTGGGCCGGCGCAACGCCGGCGTCATCTACGGACTCGGCAACCTGGTGGAGAACGCCGTCGATTTCGCCCGCGAGAAGGTGGTGCTGGCGTGGAGCTGGAACGACGCCCGCGTCTTTCTGGAGCTGACCGACGACGGCCCCGGCTTCCCGCCCGAGATCATCGACCGCATCGGCGAGCCCTACATGTCCAAGCGCACCTCGCGCGAGGGCGGCGGCGGGCTCGGGCTCGGCCTGTTCATCGCCAAGACGCTTTTGGAGCGCTCGGGCGCCTCGGTCAACTTCGGCAATGCCGGCGAGCCGGGCAAGGGCGCGGTGGTCAAGGTCTCGTGGCCGAGGCAGAGCTTCCTCGCCTCGGCGGGGGAAGGCGAGATCGCCTATTGACGGCTTCGGCGCTGGAAATTGCGACGAATTGTCCTAAAAAGGGGAAAGATCAGCAGGATGAATGCAGGCATGACCGACGACAACGCCTTCGACCCCTCCGGTATTCTGGGCGACGACCGCTCGCTTCTGCTCGTCGACGACGACAAGCCCTTCCTGACGCGGCTGGCGCGCGCCATGGAAAGCCGGGGCTTTGCGGTCGACACTGCCGACAGCGTCGAGGAGGCGGTGGCCAAGGTGAAGACGGCCGCGCCCGCCTATGCGGTGATCGACATGCGGCTGGGCGACGGCAACGGCCTCGACGTCGTCGCCGCCATCCGCGAGAAGCGCGAGGATGCCCGCACCGTCATCCTCACCGGCTACGGCAACATCGCCACCGCGGTGACGGCGGTGAAGCTCGGCGCGGTGGACTATCTCGCCAAGCCGGCGGATGCCGACGACGTCTTCGCGGCGCTGACCCGCACCACGGGCGAGAAGGTCGCTCCGCCGGAAAACCCGATGTCGGCCGACCGCGTGCGCTGGGAGCACATCCAGCGCGTCTACGAAATGTGCGACAGGAACGTGTCGGAGACCGCGCGCCGGCTCAACATGCACCGCCGCACGCTGCAACGCATCCTCGCCAAGCGCGCGCCCCGCTGAAGCCCCCGGCCGGCCAGGGCCGCGCGGCATCCGCCCCGCGCAAGCCGAAAAGGAAGAACCCCGCCCTCCCGGAAGGAAGAGGCGGGGCTCGTTGCCTGAGATTCGTTTCATAGCATTGTTGCCGGAATGGTCAACGGTGCGTCAACGAATATCGAACGATCCGGCGGCGCCGCGCCTTAACACCCCTTTAAAACGCCCGATTTAGCCTGCATCGCGAGCCGGGACTTTTCCGGTCCCGATGGAACCCGGACGCGAATGGCCAGCCGAAGACGACCCGCGCGCATAGAACCGACCTTCGACGCACCGTTCGGCGCCGAGGCGCAGGCGGGCCTGCGCCTGAGCGAGGACGACCGCGTGGTGCCGTCCCCGCGCAAGGGGACGAAGGCCGCGGGAAGGCCGGCGGCCGAGGGCGCGGCGCGCGGCGGAGGGTCGAGGAACGGGGGTTCGGGAGGCGGCCGCCGCCCGCCGGGCCGCGGCGGCAGGAGCCGCAAGCGGCGGCAGGGGCCGTTCGGCTTCCTGCGCCGGGCGGTCTACTGGGCCATGGTGCTGGCGCTGTGGGCCGGCATCGCCGGCGCCGGCCTCGTCGCCTTCTACGGCGCCAAGATGCCGGCCGCCACCACCTGGGTGATTCCCGACCGGCCGCCCAATGTGCGCATCGTCGACGTCAACGGCCAGCTCGTCGCCAATCGCGGCATGACCGGAGGCGAGGCCGTCGGCCTGCACGAGATGTCGCCCTTCATCCCGCAGGCGGTGATCGCCATCGAGGATCGACGCTTCCACTCGCATTTCGGCGTCGATCCCATAGGGCTCGCGCGCGCCATGGTCTCCAACATCGTCGACCGGCGCGTCAGCCAGGGCGGCTCGACGCTGACGCAGCAGCTCGCCAAGAACCTGTTCCTGAAGCCCGAGCGCACCATCGAGCGCAAGGTGCAGGAGGTGCTGATGGCGTTGTGGCTGGAGCGCACCTACACCAAGGACCAGATCCTGGAGATGTACCTGAACCGGGTCTATTTCGGCTCCGGCTCCTACGGCGTCGAGGCGGCGTCGCGGCGCTATTTCGGCAAGTCGGCGCGCGACGTGTCGCTGTCGGAGGCGGCACTTCTCGCCGGCCTGCTGAAAGCCCCGTCGCGGCTGTCGCCGGCGCGCGACCCGCAGGCCGCCGAAAGCCGCGCCCAGATCGTGCTTGCGGCCATGCGCGAGCAGGGCATGATCGGCGACAGCCAGCTCGCCGCCGCCATCTCGACGCCGGCGGTGCGCGCGGCGGCCTACTGGACCGGCTCCGAGCACTACGTCGCCGACCGGGTGATGGAGGAGCTGCCGCAGCTCATCGGCGAGGTGCGCCAGGACATCGTGGTGGAGACCACCGTCGACCTCGTGCTCCAGACCTTTGCGGAAGGCGCGATCCGCCGGCTGATCGACGCCGAGGGAAAGAAGCACAATGTCAGCCAGGGCGCGCTGGTTTCCATCGACGGCTCGGGCGCGGTGCGCGCCATGGTCGGCGGCTACGACTACGCCACCAGCCAGTTCGACCGCGCCTCGGAGGCGCGCCGCCAGCCCGGCTCCGCCTTCAAGCCGTTCGTGTTCATGGCGGCGATGGAGAACGGGCTCTCCCCCGACACGATGCGCAACGACGCGCCGGTCCGGTTCGGCAAATGGGCGCCGAAGAACTACAACGACAAATATTACGGCCCGGTCTCGCTGACCACGGCGCTGGCGAAGTCGCTCAACTCGGTCGCGGTGCAGCTCGCGAGCGAGGTCGGGCCGGCGGCGGTGGTCGAGACCGCGTGGCGCATGGGCATCGAGTCGAACCTCGAGCCGAACCTGTCCATCGCGCTCGGCACCTCGGAGGTGACGCCGCTGGAGCTGACCGCCGCCTATGTGCCCTTCGCCAATGGCGGCTTCCGGCCCGAGATCCATTTCGTCAGGCGGGTGCGCACGGCCAGGGGCGAGGTGCTCTACGAGCACCGCGAGACGCCGGGGCCACGCATCGCCCGCGCGGAAGTGATCGGCGCGATGAACGCGATGATGGCGACGACACTTTCGGAAGGCACGGCCCGGCGCGCCGCCTTCGGCTGGCCGGCGGCCGGCAAGACCGGCACCTCGCAGAACGCGCGCGACGCCTGGTTCGTCGGCTACACGGCGAACCTGACCACCGGGGTGTGGTTCGGCAACGACGACGGCACGGCGACGAAGAACATCACCGGCGGCTCGCTGCCGGCGGCGGCGTGGAACGAGTTCATGACCGCCGCGCACGAGGGCGTGCCGGTGGCGCGGCTGCCGGGCGGCTGGAACGGTCGCCTGCTCGGCACGGTCGAGGACATATTGCGCGGCGAAGCCGCCGCGCCGCAGGCTGCCGTGTCGCAAGCGGCGGCGCCCCAGCCGCCGAGGCCGCCCGCGGCGGTCGAGGCCGGCCATACCGCCTCGATCGGCCGACCCGTGCCGCCGGCCGATGTCGGCGCCCCCTCCCCGCGCCGGGTCGGCTCGATCATGGATGTCATCTTCGGCGACTGAGGGCGCGTGAGGGGTTTTGCCACGCTCGCCTTCGCGCCCGGACTGGGCTAGATAGCGGTTGCAACACGAGAAACCGCCATGGCCGAGAAACCCCCGAGGAAGACACTGGTGCTGACCGGCGCGAGCCGCGGCATAGGCCACGCCACGGTCAAGCGCTTCTCGCGCGAGAACTGGCGCGTCATCACCTGCTCGCGGCAGGCGTTCTCGGAAGCCTGCCCATGGCCGTCCGGGCCGGACGACCACATCCGGGTCGATCTCTCCGACCCCGAGGACGTGGGCGTCGCGGTGGCGGAAATCCGCCACCGGCTGGAGGCCGAGGGCGGCCGGCTCGACGCGCTGGTCAACAACGCCGCGATCTCGCCCAAGCTTGAGGGCGGCGCGCGCATGAACTCCATCGACACGCCGATGCATGTGTGGCGCGACGTGTTCCAGGTCAATTTCTTCGCGCCGATCATGCTCGGCCGCGGCCTGTTCCGCGAGCTGGCGGCGGCCAGGGGCTCGATCGTCAACGTCACCTCCATCGCCGGCGGGCGGGTGCATCCCTTCGCCGGCACCGCCTATGCCACGTCGAAAGCCGCGCTCGCCTCGCTGACGCGCGAGATGGCGGCGGATTTCGGCCCCCACGGCATCCGCGTCAACGCCATCGCGCCCGGCGAGATCGACACCTCGATCCTGTCGCCGGGCACGGAGAAGATCGTCGAGACGATCCCGATGCGCCGGCTGGGCGCGACGGGCGAGGTCGCCGACATCATCTTCTTCCTGTGCTCGGGCCAGGCGTCCTACGTGACGGGCTCGGAAATCCACATCAACGGCGGCCAGCACGTGTGAGCGGCCGCCTGCATCCTCAATGCGGCATCGAGGACAGGTGCGACAGAAGCTCGGCGACGTTGGCGGCGCCGCACTTCTTCAGGAGCCGCGCCCGGTAGGCCTCGACCGTGCGCGGCGAGATCGACAGCATGCGGCCGATCTCCTTGGAGGTGCGGCCCTCGCCGAGGTGCATGACGATCTGGCGCTCGCGGGTCGAAAGGTCGAGCACCTGCCGCGTCTCCGACAGGTCGGCGAAGCTCCACACCGCCCGGCGCAGCGGGTCGTCGTCGCGGGTCAGCGAATGGCCGCGCACCCGGCACCAGAACAGCGTGCCGTCCTTGCGCGCCATGATGCGCTCGTCCGAATAGCGGTTGGTCTTCCTGAGCGGCTCGAC
The DNA here is from genome assembly GCA_003577315.1 of Hyphomicrobiales bacterium. Taxonomy (GTDB): domain Bacteria; phylum Pseudomonadota; class Alphaproteobacteria; order Rhizobiales; family Rhizobiaceae; genus Aerobium. Next base: position 66,815 of record QEVK01000017.1, read on the forward strand.
GCCGACGTCGCGGATGCGCACGAACTCCTCGAAGGAAGGGTAGAGGATGGCGAAGGAGCGGTCGGCCAGCTCCTCGGGGCTGTAGCCGAACATCTCGGCGAAGCGCGGATTGCACGCGCGGATGACCCGGCTTTCCGTGACGACGAGGCCGACGGGAGCGTATTGGAAGGCAAGAAGATGCAGGTCGTCGCTCGGGGTCATCTTTCGGCGTCACGGGTCCGTATTTATACGATATTGCGACGCAGAGCGCGTCTCCTCGATAATAGCTTTCAGACCGGACCGCGCCAATCGGCGGCGTCCGTGTTTCGTGGAGGAGACATCATGAAAAAGCTGTTCGCCGCGCTGGCCGTGGCCACCGCGCTCATGGGCGCGCCTGCGCTGGCGCAGGACGGTCCCGTCAAGATCGCCCTGCTGCACGGCCTGTCCGGCTCGCCGCTGGAGGCCTATTCCAAGCAGACCCATGCCGGCTTCGAGCTCGGCCTCGAATACGCCACCAACGGCACGCTCGAGGTCAAGGGCCGCAAGATCGAGGTCATCAAGAAGGACACGCAGTTCAAGCCCGACGTGGCGCGCGCGCTGCTGGCCGAGGCCTATGGCGACGACGACGCGCTGATCGCCGTCGGCGACACCTCCTCCGGCGTCGCGCTGGCGCTGTTGCCGGTGGCCGAGGAGTACGAGAAGATCCTGCTGGTCGAGCCGGCCGTGGCCGACAGCCTGACCGGACCGGATTCCAACCGCTACGTCTTCAAGACCTCGCGCAACTCGTCGATGGACATGCAGGCGCAGGCCATCGCGCTCCAGCCCGACGAGAACCTCCATGTCGCGACGCTGGCGCAGGACTACGCCTTCGGCCGCGACGGCATCGCCGCCTTCAAGGCCGCGCTCGACGGCACCGGCGCCAAGGTCGTGGCCGAGGAATACGTGCCGCAGCAGACCACCGACTTCACCGCCACCATCGAGCGCCTGTTCGACGCGCTGCGCGACAAGCCGGGCCGCAAGGTGATCTTCATCAACGTCGCCGGCATCGACGCCATGACGCCGCTCGCCGCCGCCGATCCCGGCCGCTACGGCATCGAGCTGTCGTCGGGCGGCAACATCCTGCCCGCGCTGGTCGGCTACAAGCAGGTGCCGGGCATGGAAGGCGCCATGTATTACTACTACGAGGCGCCGAAGAACCCGGTGAACGACTGGCTGGTGGCCGAGCACACCAAGCGCTTCAACGCCCCGCCGGACTTCTTCACCGCCGGCGGCATGGCGTCCGCCATGGCCATCGTGGCCGCGCTGGAGAAGGCCGAGGAATGGGACACCGAGAGCCTGATCGCCGCCATGGAGGGCATGACCTTCGACACGCCGAAGGGGCCGATGACCTTCCGGCCGGAGGACCACCAGGCGCTTCAGTCGATGTACCACTTCAAGATCAAGGTCGAGGACGGCGTCGACTGGGCGATCCCCGAGCTGGTGCGAGAGATCAAGCCGGAGGAGATGGACATCCCCATCGGCAGGAACAACCAGGAATAGCCGCCAGGGCCGGCGCGGCCCCTCGCCTGCCTGGCCCATCCTCTCCCCGCATGCGGGGAGAGGAAAACCGGCGACAACGCAGCGGCCTCCCCTTCTCCCCGCCTGCGGGGAGAAGGTTCCGGCAGGGGGTTGAGGGGGCATCGTCGCATTTCCGAAAGAGCGAGCTTTCGTGACCACAGCGTCCATCCGCACCGAGAACCTGACGATCCGCTTCGGCGGCCATGCCGCCGTCGATCGCGTTTCCTGCGCCTTCCGGCCGGGCGAGCTGACCGTCATCGTCGGGCCGAACGGCGCGGGCAAGACCACATGGTTCAACCTCGTCTCCGGCCAGTTGAAGCCGACCGAGGGGCGCATCTTCAAGGGTGAGGCCGACATCACCTCGCTTTCGCCCTCGGCCCGCGCCAAGGCCGGCATCGGCCGCGCCTTCCAGTTGACCAACCTGTTTCCCAAGCTCACCGTGCTGGAGAACGTGCGGCTCGCCGTCCAGGCCCGCGCCGGGCAGGGCCCGCGCATCTTTTCGCGCGCCGCCGCACTCACCGAAATCCGCGACAGGGCGCAGAGCTTCGTCGAGGCGACGAGGCTTTCCTCCGTCGCGCATCTTCCCGCCGCCGCCCTGCCGCACGGCGACCAGCGCAAGCTGGAGGTGGCGATGCTGGCGGCGATGGAGCCGGACGTCTTCATGTTCGACGAGCCGACCGCCGGCATGTCGGTCGACGAGGCGCCGGCGATCCTGGAGCTGATCGCCGGGATAAAGAAGGATACGGGCAAGACCATCCTTCTGGTCGAGCACAAGATGGACGTGGTGCGCGCGCTCGCCGACCGCATCGTCGTCCTTCACAACGGCACGCTGATCGCCGACGGCAGGCCGGCCGAGGTGATGGCGCTGCCCATCGTGCGCGACATCTATCTCGGCATCGGCGCGGAGGATGTGGCATGAGGGAAGCGATCCTGCGCCTCGACGACGTCCACACCGACATCGCGCAGTACCACGTCCTGCACGGGGTCTCGCTCGACGTGCCGGAGGGCGGCGTCCATGTGCTGCTCGGCCGCAACGGCGCCGGCAAGACCACCAGCTTGCGCACCATCATGGGCCTGTGGCGGGCGCGAAAGGGCGCGATCGTCTTGCGCCACCGCGACATCACCGCGTTGCCCACGCCCGACATCGCCCGCCTCGGCGTCGCCTTCGTGCCGGAGAACATGGGCATCTTCGGCGGGCTGACCGTGGAGGAGAACATGCGGCTGGCCGCCGAGGGCGGCCGCTTCGACGACGAACGCCTGCAACGCATCTTCGCGCTGTTCCCGGCGATGGAGAAGTTCTGGCAGAGCCAGGCGCACGCGCTGTCGGGCGGCCAGAAGCAGATGCTGGCGATCTCGCGCGCCATCGTCGAGAAGCGCGACCTGATCCTGATCGACGAGCCGACCAAGGGGCTGGCGCCGGCCATCATCCGCGCCATGATCGACGCCTTCCGCGAGATCGCGAAGGAGACCACCATCCTTCTGGTCGAGCAGAACTTCCATTTCGCCCGGGCGCTCGGCGAGACGGTGGCGGTGATCGACGACGGCCGCATCGTCCATCGCGGCACCATGGCCGCGCTCGCCGCCGACGAGGCGTTGCAGAACCAGTTCCTCAGCCTGTCGATGGAAGCGCACTGAGATGATGAAGACGCTCTCCGCAACCTTCGAGCGCTTCGGCGGCGTCATGCTCCTGCCGGTGGCGCTGGCGCTGATCGCCTTCCTGCTGATCGGCCGGCCCTCGACCTGGGTGACGCTGACCGTCGCAGGGCTCGCCATGGGCATGATGATCTTCCTGATGGCGTCGGGCCTGTCGCTGATCTTCGGGCTGATGGACGTGCTGAATTTCGGCCATTCGGCCTTCGTCTCCTTCGGCGCGTTCATCGCGGCGAGCGTGCTCGCCTTCCTCGGCGCCTGGGTCTCGGGCGGCAGCGCCGTCCTGAACATCGCGGCATTGATGGCGGCCATCGCCGCCGCCACCGCCTTCGGCGCGCTGGCCGGCTGGGCGTTCGAGCGCGTCATCGTCAAGCCGGTCTACAAGGATCATCTGCGCCAGATCCTCATCACCATGGGTGCGCTGATCGTGGCCGACGAGATCATCCTGACGCTGTGGGGCGGCGCGCCGATCCCGGTGCCGCGGCCGGCGGTGCTGACCGGCTCCATCGTGGTCGGCGACGTCTCGATCGAGATCTACCGCATCTTCGCCTTCCTGCTCGGCCTTTGCGTCTACGTCGCCATGCACTTCGCGCTCAACCGCACCCGCATCGGCTTGCTTGTCCGCGCCGGCGTCGAGAACCGCGAGATGGTCGAGGCGCTCGGCTTCCGCATCGACCGGCTGTTCATCGCCGTGTTCATGGCCGGCTCCGCGCTCGCCGCCATGGGCGGGGCGATGTGGGCCGGCTACCAGAGCCTGATCACCACCGCCATCGGCGCGGAGATGATGATCCTCGTCTTCATCGTCGTCATCATCGGCGGCCTCGGCTCCATCGAGGGCTCGCTGCTGGGCGCCATCCTCGTCGGCCTGATGGCCAACTACGTCGCCTTCCTGTTTCCCAAGATGTCGCTGGCCTCGAACATGATCCTGATGATGGCGATCCTGCTGTGGCGGCCCTTCGGGCTGAAGCCGGCGGTGAAGGGCTAGGCCATGGCGAACGCAGCGATCCTTCCCGGCGCCGTCCCCGCCGTCTCCCGCCGCCGCCAGGCCGGCCGCTTCCTCGTCTACGCCGTGGTCCTGGCCATCGGACTGGCGCTCGCCTTCGCGCCGTTCCTCTTTCCCGACGTGCGGGCGCAGGAGGTGGCGGCGCGCATCTGCGTCTTCGTCGTGCTGGTGGCGAGCTACGACCTCCTGATCGGCTATACCGGCATCGTCTCCTTCGCCCACACCATGTTCTTCGGGCTGGGAGCCTATGGCGCGGCCATCGCGCTCAAGGCGATGGGGCCGGGCTTCGACGCCATCTTCTTCGGCGGCGCGCTCGGGGTGCTGGCGGCCATCGTGCTTGCGGTGCTGATCGGGCTCTTGTCGCTGCGCGTCAAGGCGATCTTCTTCGCCATGGTCACGCTGGCGGCGGCCTCGGTGATGATGGTGCTGGCGAGCCAGCTCTCGGCGATCACCGGCGGCGAGGATGGCATGACGTTCTCCGTGCCGCGCCCGTTCTCGCCGGCGCAGCCGCTCGTGACCGGCGAGGACGGCAAGGCGCTCAGGCTGTTCGGCGTGGCTCTCAACGGCCGCGTCGCCCACTACTATTTCGTGTTCGTCTCGTCCTTCCTGCTGTTCCTCGTCATGATGCGCATCGTCGCCTCGCCGCTCGGCACGGTGCTTCAGGCCATCCGCGAGAACGAGATGCGCGCCGAGGCCATCGGCTACCGCGTCGTCGCCTACCGCACGGCCATCTTCTGCATCGCCGCCGTCATCGCCGCCCTCGCCGGCATCCTGCGCGCGGTGTGGCTGAAATATACCGGGCCGGACGTGGTGCTGTCCTTCGACATCATGCTCGACATCCTCCTGATGGTGGTGATCGGCGGCATGGGCACGCTCTACGGAGCGGTGATCGGCGTCGCCGTGATGACGCTGGCGCAGTACTACCTGAAGGACGTGATGGCGGCGGGCGCGGCGGCCACGGCCGACCTGCCGCTGCTGCCCGACCTGCTCAACCCCGACCGCTGGCTGTTCTGGCTCGGGCTGGTCTTCATCCTTCTGGTCTATTTCTTCCCGGCGGGCATCGCCGGCACGCTGATGGGAAAGGGCGGACATAAATGACGGCGCCACGCTCCACCTATATCGAGGCCGAGGGCCTCGAGATCCACGTCACCGAATGGGGCGATCCGGGCAGGCCGGCGCTGGTGATGTGGCACGGGCTGGCGCGCACCGGCCGCGACTTCGACGAGGCGGCCGCAGCGCTTTGCGACAGCTATTTCGTGCTGTGCCCCGACACGCCCGGGCGCGGGCTGTCGAGCTGGGCGCGCGACTATCGCCGCGACTATTCCTACGCCACTTTCGGGCGCATCGCCGAGGCCGTGCTTGCCCATCACGGCATCGACAGGCTGCGCTGGGTCGGCACCTCGATGGGCGGGCTGATCGGCGTGACGCTGGCGGCGGGCGCGCTCAAGGGGCGCATCAGCCACCTCGTCATCAACGACATCGGCCCTGACATCCCCTCGGCCGGCGCCGAGCGCATCGCGGCCTATGTCGGCACGCCGCCGGTCTACGACACGGTGGCGGAGCTGGAGGCGTGGCTGCGCGCCAACTACGCCCCGTTCGGCGCCAACACCGACGCCTTCTGGCGGCGCATGGCCGACACCTCGGCACGGCGCACCGACGACGGCCGCGTCACCGTCCACTACGACCCGCACATCGTCTCGCAGTTCACCCACCACAAGGCCGATCTCGACGTGTGGGACGCCTATGACGCGGTGGCGGCGAGGACGCTGCTGATCCGCGGCGAAAGCTCCGACGTGCTGGCCGCCCCGGTCGCCGACGAGATGACGCGGCGCGGGCCGCGGCCCGACCTTCGCGTCATTTCGGGCTGCGGCCATGCTCCGACGCTGGCGGACGCGGCGCAGATCGCGCTGCTGCGGGGCTTCCTGGCGACGTGAGGCCGTCTTCGGCGCAGTCGAGCGCGTCGAGCAGGGAGGCGAGCCGGTCGGGAAGCGGACCTTGCTGCGGCGCGAAGACCGGCAGGCGGGCGAGCAGGCGGCGGTTGGCCTGCGTGCCGAGCTGGCGACGGATCGTGCCCGCCAGCCGTTCGTTGCCTTCCGTTCGCGTGTTCGATGCAGACATGGTCTGTTTTCCGGTTCGCAGGGAAAACCGTCTTTACCCGGCGAAGGTTCCGGACAAGCGCCGCAAATGCGAAACAGCGTAAAACTTTAGTTAAAATCGAACGGTCCGGGCGGAGGGCGAGGACGGCCGCGCCGGCGCGCGCGCGGGCAACGCTCCGTCGCGGCCGCGGCGCTCCCCGCCTCGCTCAGATGTCGAGATTGGCGACCGACAGCGCGTTTTCCTGGATGAAGTCGCGCCTGGGCTCGACCTCGTCGCCCATCAGCCGCGCGAACAGCGAATCGGCGTCCGTGGCGTCGTTGACCTTGACCTGAAGCAGCGAGCGCACGTTGGGGTCGAGCGTCGTCTCCCACAGCTGCTCGGCGTTCATCTCGCCCAGCCCCTTGTAGCGCTGGAGCGACAGCCCCTTGCGGCCGGAGGCGAACACGGCGTCGAGCAGCGCCGTCGGGCCGGAGATCGCCTCGGCGACGTCGCGGCGGCGCAGCACCGGCTGGCGGCCGTAGATCTCGCGCAGGCGCGGGGCGTAGCGGTCGATGGCCCGCGCGTCGGCCGAGCCGATCAGCGCGGCGTCGAGCACCACGATCTCGCGCACGCCGCGCACCGTGCGCTCGAAGACGAGGCCGCCGGCGCCCTCGTTGGAGGGGTTGGCGCGGCCTTCCCAGCCGCGCTCGGTCTCCTCGGAGATCATGTCGAGGCGCTGCGCCACATAGGCGGCGGCCTCGGCCGCCCGGCCGGGATCGGACAGCACCCCGGCATTGAGCGCGCCGGCGATCGCCGCCTGCTCGACCACGGAGCGCGAATAGCGCGTGTGCAGGCCGTTCAGCAGCGTGCGCAGGGCGAGCGCGTCGTCGACCACGGCGCGCAGGTCGGCGCCGGCGCGCACCTCGCCGTCGCCGAGCTCCAGCGAGGCGTCCTCCAGCCCGGTCTCGACCAGGAACTCCTCGAAGGAGCGTTCGTCCTTGATGTATTGCGCGCTCTTGCCGCGCGTGACCTTGTAGAGCGGCGGCTGGGCTATGTAGAGGTGGCCGCGCTCGATCAGCTCCGGCATCTGCCGGAAGAAGAAGGTCAGGAGCAGCGTGCGGATATGGGCGCCGTCGACGTCGGCGTCGGTCATGATGATGATCTTGTGGTAGCGCAGCTTGTCGGCGTTGAACTCGTCCTTGCCGATGCCGGTGCCGAGCGCGAGCGGCAGGATCGCCTGGTTCTGGCGCGAGCGGCCGGACTTGGCCGAGCCGCCGGCCGAATCGCCCTCGACGATGAAGATCTCCGACTTGGCGGGGTCGCGCTCCTGGCAGTCGGCGAGCTTGCCCGGCAGCGAGGCGATGTCGAGCGCGCCCTTGCGCCGGGTGAGCTCGCGGGCCTTGCGCGCGGCCTCGCGGGCGGCGGCGGCCTCGACCACCTTGCCGACCAGCACCTTGGCCTCGGCCGGGTGCTCCTCCAGCCAGGTGCCGAGCGCCTCGTTGACGAGGCTTTCGACCACCGGCCGCACCTCGGACGAGACCAGCTTGTCCTTGGTCTGGGACGAGAATTTCGGGTCCGGCACCTTGACCGACAGCACCGCCGTCAGCCCCTCGCGGCAGTCGTCGCCGGTCAGCGTCACCTTCTCCTTCTTGGAGATGCCGGACGTCTCGGCATAGCCCGTCACCTGCCTGGTCAGCGCGCCGCGAAAGCCGGCGAGATGGGTGCCGCCGTCGCGCTGCGGGATGTTGTTGGTGAAGCACAGAACGTTCTCGTGGTAGCTGTCGTTCCACCACATCGCCACCTCGACCGTGATGCCGTCGCGCTCGGCGCGGATGGCGATGGGCGCGGCGATCAGCGGCTTCTTGGCGCGGTCGAGATATTTGACGAACTCTTCCAGCCCGCCCTCGTAGACGAGCTCCTGCTCCCTGACGTCGGCATGGCGGGCATCCGTCAGCACGATGCGCACGCCGGAATTCAGAAAGGCGAGCTCGCGCAGCCGGTGCTCCAGCGTCGCATAGTCGAACTCGGTCCTCGAGAAGGTCAGCGGCGAGGGCAGGAAGGTGACCTCCGTGCCGGTCGCGCCGCCGGACTCGCCGGTGACGGCCAGCGGCGCGTCGGGCACGCCGTGGGTGAAGCTCATCTCGTGGACCTTGCCGCCGCGCCTGATCCTGAGCCGCAGATAGACCGACAGCGCGTTGACCACCGAGACGCCGACGCCGTGCAGGCCGCCCGAGACCTTGTAGGAGTTCTGGTCGAACTTTCCGCCGGCATGGAGCTGGGTCATGATGACCTCGGCCGCCGACACGCCCTCGCTGGGGTGCAGGTCGGTCGGGATGCCGCGGCCGTTGTCGGTGACGGTGCAGGAGCCGTCGGGATTGAGCGTGACGGTGACCCTGTCGGCGTGGCCGGCCAGCGCCTCGTCGATGGCGTTGTCGACCACCTCGTAGACCATGTGATGCAGGCCCGAGCCGTCGTCGGTGTCGCCGATATACATGCCCGGCCGCTTGCGCACCGCATCCAGGCCCTTGAGAACCTTGATCGAATCCGCGCCGTAGTCGCTGGCGTTGCCGTTCTCGGTCTCGTCGCTCATGAAGGTCCGTTTCTGCCGTTGAGGAAGGGGTCGCGCGAAGGCGAATCACGCATCGGAAGACCTGCCAGATATAGGCTCTGGGCCATGATTTTCCAAGGTTTGGGCGGTATTTGCCCGGGGACGACGCCCCTTGCGCGCGCTCCGGTTTGAATGCCGGCCGCCGCGCCCCTAGATTGAAGGAATGCCAAGCGCAGCCGCCTCGATGGACGCCAAGCCCGCCCCCTTCGTGCCGCCGGCGCCGAAGCCGCGCGCGCGCCCGCCCTCGACGCTCGAGCTGATGCGCATCGTCTACCGCAACCCGCTCGAGCTGTGGGGCGAGCCCTCCTACAACGAGAAGTGGATCTCCATCCGCACCGGCATCGGCGGCCCGCTCCTGATCGCCAACGACCCGGCGCTGATCCGCCACATCCTCGTCGACAACGTCGCCAACTACCGCATGGCGCGGGTGCGCCAGAAGATCCTGCGGCCGATCCTGCGCGACGGGCTGCTGACGGCCGAGGGCGAGACCTGGAAGCGCTCGCGCAAGGCGATGGCGCCGGTGTTCACGCCGCGCCACATCGCCGGCTTCGCCGGCCCGATGCTCGCCCGCGCCGAGGCGTTTTCCGCCCGCTACGAGGACGGCGCGGTCGCGGACGTGGCCCGCGACATGACGATGCTGACCTACGACATCCTGGCCGAGACGCTGTTTTCCGGCGAGATCGCCGGCGACCCCAGCGCCTTCGCGCATCAGGTCGACCGCCTGTTCGAGACCATGGGCCGGGTCGATCCGCTCGACCTGATCGGCGCGCCCGACTGGCTGCCGCGCATCACCCGCCTGCGCGGGAAAAAGGCGCTCGCCTTCTTCCGCGGGCTGGTGGCTGAGACCATGCGCATGCGCAAGGACAAGCTGACGAAGGACCCGGACGGCTCGCCCAACGACTTCCTCACCCTGCTCCTGAAGGCCGAGGGGCCGCAGGGGCTTTGCGCCGACGAGATCGAGGACAACATCATCACCTTCATCGGCGCCGGCCACGAGACCACGGCGCGCGCGCTCGGCTGGACGCTCTATTGCCTGGCCGAGGCGCCGTGGGAGCGCGAAAGGATAGAGGCCGAGATCGACGCCGTGGTGGCGACGACGCCCGACCCCTACGAATGGCTCGGCAAGATGCCGTTCGCCCGCGCCGCCTTCGAGGAGGCGATGCGGCTCTATCCGCCGGCCGCCTCGATCAGCCGCGAGGCGATAGAAGCCGAGCGCTGGCAGGACCTCGACATCGCCGCCGGCACGCAGGTGCAGATCATGCCGTGGACCATCCACCGCCACCGCAAGCTGTGGCGAGAGCCGGACGCCTTCGTCCCCGAGCGCTTCCACCCGGAAAACCGCGAGCGGATAGACCGCTTCCAGTACCTGCCGTTCGGGGCGGGGCCGCGCGTGTGCATCGGCGCGGCCTTCGCCATGCAGGAGGCGGTGATCGCGCTCGGCGTGCTGATGTCGCGCTTGCGCTTCGACACGCTGCCGCAAACCAGGCCGTGGCCGGTGCAGAAGCTGACCACGCAGCCGCAGGGCGGCCTGCCGATGCGGGTCAGCCGGCGGTAGCGGCGCAGACGCCCGACCGGCACCCCTCCGGCTGCGTCGGCTTCACACGAAGGCAAACACCCGCGCCGGGCCGCCGGTGCCGCCGCGCACCTTGGGCGCGCCGACGACGATGGTGGCGCCGCTCGCCGGCAGGCTGCCCAGATTGGCGACGCCCTCGATGCCGTAGCGCCCGGCCGGCAGCCAGGTGTTGTGGACGGCGAAGTCCGGCGACGGGCCGAAATCGAGCGACAGCGTGTCGACCGCGATCGCCTTGACCGAGGTTTCCAGAAGCTGCCGGATCGCCTCGATGTGGAAGCCGGGGAAGTGCATCTTGCCCTCGGCGTCGGCATTGCGGAACTTCTCCGTGCCGACATGGGCGTCCCAGCCGGAATTGAGCGCCACCACCGCGCCCTCGGGCAGCGCGCCGTTGGCGTCGGTCCACGCCTTGAGGTCGTCGGGCGTCAACTGCGCATCCGGGTCGTCGGCCGCGCGGGCGCGGATGTCGACCACGACCAGCGGCGCGACAAGATCCTCGACCGGCAGCTCGGCCACCGACCTGCCGTCGGCCGAGAAATGCAGCGGCGCGTCGATATGGGTGCCGGTGTGCTCGTTGATGCGCAGCTCGTAGAGGTTGAACGTGTCCTTCTCGTAGCTGAACTTCTTGTCGTAGAAGAGCTGCTGGTCGCCGAAGAAGGTCGGGAAGTTCTCGTGAAGCTCGTGGGTCAGGTCCTCGGCCCTGGCCGGCAAGCCCTGCGCGAACAGCGGCTGCGGCGCGGCGGCGACGGTCGCGGCGGCCGCCGCCGCGACGCCGCCCCTGAAGAAGCCGCGGCGCGACAGCATGCTCGACTTGACGGTCTCGATGACGCAGGCGTGGCACATCGTTGTGATCCCCGGGTTTTGCGATGGAACGGGAGCAGCATGATCCCGCCCCGCACCTGCCGCAAGGGAATATTTTGCCGGCGCTCAGCGGCCCTGGAAAATATTCTCGACATGGACCGGCCAGCGCCGCGGCACGACCGCCACCATGTCGAAGCGCAGCGACAGCCGGGCATGGTCGGGCTGGCGCGCCAACCACAGGTCGGCGGCGGCCTCGATGCGCCGCTCCGATAGGCGGGCGACCGCTTCCATGGCCTCGACCAGCGTCGGCCGCACCTTGACCTCGACGATCGCCACCAGATCGCCGCGCCGGGCGATCAGGTCGATCTCGCCCAGCCTGGTGCGGTAACGGCGCGCGACGATGCGGTAGCCCTTCAGCATCAGGGCCAGCGCGGCCAGCCACTCGCCGCGATGGCCGCGCCGCTCGTGGCGGCGGCGACGCTCGCGCACGCTATCGGCCATCGCCCTTCAGCTCCATCAGCCGGCGGTAGAGGTCGGCCTTCCTGCCGCCGGTCATGCGCGCGGCCTCGGCCGCCGCCTTCGACGCGCCCATCTCCTTGCCGAGCGACAGGAGCAGGGCGTCGACGTCCTCTTCCGCATCCCGACGCTCCGGCGGCGGGCCGACGCAGACGACGACCTCGCCCTTCGGCGCGTCTTCCGCCGCATAGGCTTCGGCGAGGACGGCGAGCGTGCCCCGCCGCACCTGCTCGAACGCCTTGGTCAGCTCGCGGCAGACGGCCGCCGGCCTGTCGCCCAGAACGTCCGCCATGGCGGCGAGCGCCTCGGCCAGCCGGCGCGGCGACTCGTAGAAGACCAGCGTGGCCGGGACCGCCCTCAGCTCCTCCAGCCGCGTCGTCCGCTGCCCGCCTTTCGAGGGGAGGAAGCCGGCGAACAGGAAGGTGTCGGAGGGCAGGCCCGAGACCGTCAGCGCCGCAAGCAGCGCCGAGGGGCCGGGGATGGGCACGACCGCGCCGCCTGCCTCGATCACGCTCTCGACCAAGCGATAGCCCGGGTCGGAGACGAGCGGCGTGCCGGCGTCCGACACCAGCGCCACGCTTTTGCCGGTCATCACCGCCTCGGTGAGCTTCGGGCCGGCCTGCGCGGCGTTGTGCTCGTGATAGGCGGTGGCGCGCCGGGAAATGCCGTAGCGGGCAAGCAGGGTGCGGGTGACGCGCGTGTCCTCGCAGGCGAGGATGTCGGCCGCCGCCAGCGTCTCCAGCGCGCGGACGGTGACGTCGGCCAGGTTGCCGATCGGCGTCGCCACCAGATAGAGCGCGGGCCGGAGCGGCCGGGCGGAAAACACCGCCTGGCCGATCACATAGCTGTGCTCTCTCTCCGCTTCCGCCCCGCTCATCGGCCTATCGTGCCAGATCGGCCACCACGGCGTCGAGCACGATCATGCCGGCCGGGGTGACGCGCAGCCCGGCATTGCCGACCGGCGCGACCAGCGCATGCGCCTGCAGGGCGGCGATGCGGCGCGACGACAGCGGCCGGCCGGACAACGCCTCGTAGCGGGCAAGGTCGATGCCTTCGACGAGGCGCAGGCCCATCAGCAGGAACTCGTCGGCCTCCTCCTCGCGCGTCAGCACCTCGCCGCCGACGACGCCGTGGCCGTTGGCCTCGACCAGCGCCGCCCACGCCTCGGGCACCTTCTCCGTGAAGGTGACGATGCGGCGGCCGTCCTGCACGAAGCGGCCGTGCGCGCCGGGGCCGATGCCGACATATTCGCCGTAGCGCCAGTAGACGAGGTTGTGCCGACTTTCCGCGCCCGGCCGCGCGTGGTTGGAAATCTCGTAGGCGGGCAGCCCTCTCGCGGCCGTCACCTCCTGCGTCAGCCGGTAGAGATCGGCGGCGAGTTCGGGCTCGGGCATGGCGATCCTGCCCGCCTCGTGCAGCAGGTGGAAGCGCGTGCCTTCCTCGATGGTGAGCTGGTAGAGCGACAGGTGATCGGCGGCATGGCCGATGGCTTCCTCCAGCTCCGCCTGCCAGGCGTCGGGCGTCTGGCCCGGCCGCGCATAGATCAGGTCGAAGGACAGGCGCGGGAAGGTCCTGCGCGCCAGATCGATGGCGTGGAGCGCCTGTTCGACGTCGTGCAGGCGGCCGAGGAAGCGCAGGTCGGCGTCGTTCAGCGCCTGCACGCCGAGCGAGACGCGGTTGACGCCGGCGTCGCGATAGCCGCGAAAGCGCGCCGCCTCGACCGAGGACGGGTTGGCCTCCAGCGTCACCTCGATGCCGGCGGGCACGCTCCAGTTCCTCGCCACGGCATCGAGCACCGCGCCGACGGTCCGTGGCTCCATCAGCGACGGCGTGCCGCCGCCGAGGAAGATCGAGGTGACCTCGCGCGGGCCGGTGCGGGCGCGCATCGCCGCCATCTCGGCGGCGAAGGCGGCGGCGAAGCGGCCCTGGTCGACCGGCCGGTGGCGGACATGGCTGTTGAAGTCGCAATAGGGGCACTTGGCCGCGCAGAACGGCCAGTGGACGTAGACCCCGAAGCCGGGGGCGCCGAAACCGGGGGCGCGGTCCGGGTCGCTCATGCGTGTTCCAGCATGGCGCGCCGGAAGCGGTCGAAGGCGCGGGCGCGGTGCGACAGCGGCGCGGCCGTGCCGTGCTTTTCCTGCGCGCTCATCTCGCCGAAGGTCCTGTCGTGGCCGTCGGGCAGGAACATCGGGTCGTAGCCGAAGCCCTTCTCCCCGCGCGGCGGCCACACCAGCGTGCCCTCGACCTCGCCGCGGAAATACTCGGCGTGGCCGTCGGGCCAGGCGAGGCACAGCACGGAGACGAAGCGGCCAGTGCGGTCCCCGGGCGCGACGGCGCCCTTTTCGGCGAGCTTCGCCTCGGTCAGCGCCATGGCGCGGCCGAAATCGCGACCGTTGCCGGTCTCGGCCCAGTCGGCGGTGTAGACGCCGGGCGCGCCGTCGAGCGCGTCGACGGCAAGCCCGCTGTCGTCCGACAGCGCCGGCAGGCCGGTGGCGGAGGCGGCCGCGAAGGCCTTGATATAGGCGTTCTCCTCGAAGGTGGTGCCGGTCTCGGCCGGCTCCGGCAGGCCGTACTCGGCCGCCGACCGCGCCTCGAAGCCGAACGGCCCGATCAGGTCGGCGATCTCGGCCAGCTTGCCCTTGTTGTGGCTCGCCACCACGAGCTTCCTGCCTTCGAGCATGCGCATCACGACAATCCCCATATCCTCGGCTCGGCGATCTCCAGCGAGTTGCCGGCCGGATCGCGGAAATAGATCGAGCGGCCGCCGTTGGGCCACTCGAAATCGGCCTCGATGGCGACGCCGCGGCTCTCGAGATGCGCCTTCCAGCGCCCGATCTCGTCGGCCGTGGCGCGGAAGCACAGGTGGCCCTGCCCCGTCGTGCCGTGGGGCGGCACCGGCAGCCTGGCGTCCGGCTTCGGCGGCTTCGCCGTCTCGGCCGGATTGAACAGCAAAAGCACGCCGTCGCCGCAGCGGAAGAAGACGTGGCGGTTTGCGACCCGGCCGATCCGCTCCAGCCCCAGCACCCCGCCATAGAAGGCTTCCGCGGCGTCGAGGTCGTCGACATAGAGCGCGGATTCGAGGATGCCGGAGGGAGACGTCGCGGGGGGCATCGCTCAGCCGATCGCCATCTTCTGGAGGTCGACCAGCCGTGCGATGCCGGCCTTCGCCAGCGCCATCAGCGCAGCGAACTCCTCTTGCGAGAACGGCTCGCCCTCGGCCGTGCCCTGCACCTCGACGATGCCGCCCTTGCCGGTCATGACGAAATTGGCGTCGGTGCCGGCCGCCGAATCCTCCGCATAGTCGAGATCGATCACCGGCACGCCGCCGTGGATGCCGCAGGAGATCGCCGCCACATGGTCCTTCAGCACCTTGGCCGTGCTCAGCATCTGGCGCGCCTCCATCCACTTCAGGCAGTCGTGCAGCGCCACGAAGCCGCCGGTGATGGCGGCCGTGCGGGTGCCGCCGTCGGCCTGGAGGACGTCGCAGTCGACGGTGATCTGCACCTCGCCAAGAGCCTGGAGATCGACCACGGCGCGCAAGCTCCGGCCGATCAGGCGCTGGATCTCCAGCGTGCGGCCGCCCTGCTTGCCCGACGACGCCTCGCGGCGCATGCGCTCACCCGTCGAGCGCGGCAGCATGCCGTATTCGGCCGTGACCCAGCCCTTGCCGGAATTGCGCAGCCACGGCGGCACGCGCTCCTCCAGGCTTGCCGTGCACAGGACGTGGGTGTCGCCGAAGCGGACGAGGCAGGAGCCCTCGGCGTGCTTGGAGAAGCCGCGTTCGAAGGAGATCGCCCGCATTTCGTCGGGCTGGCGTTTCGATGGCCGCATGGTTCCGTTCCGTTTGAAGATGCCGGCGCTTGTAGCGGCAGCGGCGGGCCGACGCAAAGGAAAAGCCGCTCGGCCATCCTGCCGCCGGGCGTTGCGTCCGCCCCTTCGGCCACTATATCCTTGCCCGGAGAAGAAGCCATGCCGACGATGACCAAGCCTTTCGCAGACCAGCCCTATCTCCAGTCGCTCGACATGCGCTCGCGCGACATCTTCCGCATGATCGTCGAGACCTATCTGAGGGACGGCGAGCCGGTCGGCTCGCGCAACCTGTCGCGGCTCCTGCCGCAGTCGCTGTCGCCGGCGACCGTGCGCAACGTGATGAGCGACCTCGAGCATCTCGGCCTGATCTATGCGCCGCACGTCTCGGCCGGGCGGCTGCCGACGCAGGCGGGCCTGCGCTTCTTCGTCGACGCCTTCATGGAGATCGGCGACCTCTCCGACGAGGAGCGCCGCGCCATCGAGGCGCAGGTCAAGGCCTCGGGCAGCGGCGCGACGCTGGAGCACGTGCTGACCGAGGCGAGCCAGATGCTGTCGGGCATGTCGCGCGGGGCGGGGCTGGTCCTGGCGGCCAAGGCCGAGGTGCCCCTGAAGCACATCGAGTTCATCCAGCTCGAGCCGACCCGGGCGCTGACCGTGCTCGTCTCGCAGAACGGCGACGTCGAGAACCGCGTCGTCGAGCTTCCCGTGGGCATCACCGCCTCGCAGCTCCACGAGGCGTCGAACTTCCTCAACGCCCACATCCGCGGCCGCACGCTGGCCGAGGCCAGGGCCGAGATCGCAAGGCTGCGCGAGGAGACGCGGGCCGCGCTCGACACGCTGTCGCAGGACCTCGTCGAGCGCGGGCTCGCCGTGTGGGCGGGCGCGGAAAGCGGCCTGCCGGCGCGGCTGATCGTGCGCGGGCGCGCCAACCTTCTCGAGAACGTCACCGCGCAGGCCGACCTCGACCTGCTGCGCCACCTGTTCGAGGACCTCGAGACCAAGGAAGGGCTGATCCAGCTCCTCGACCTCGCCGAGGACGGCTCGGGCGTGCGCATCTTCATCGGCTCGGAGAACAAGCTGTTCTCGCTGTCGGGCTCGTCGCTGGTCGTCGCGCCCTATCGCGACAAGGACGCGCGCGTCATCGGCGCGCTCGGCGTCATCGGGCCGACGCGGCTCAACTACGCCCGCATCGTGCCGATGGTCGACTACACGGCCCAGCTCGTCAGCCGCATCCTGCGCTGAGCGCGCGGCGCGGTGATAGGAACCGATTCCCCTCTGCGACGTGTCGCCTCTTGATTTTCCCCGCCCGAACCTCGATATCGGGCCCAACTTCAGAACCCCATGCAAGGATCGGATCAGGCGATGAGCGAACATCCGAAAGAACAACGCGCGCCCGAGGAAACCGCGGCCCAGAGCGAGTACGCCAGAAGCGCCGCCGAGGGCGAGGCGTTCCAGGCCGCCGACACGCAGGCGCCCGAAGGGCAGGACGCCGACTACGAGGCCGTGGTGCGGCTGGTGAAGGAGAACGAGGAGCTCAAGGATCGGGCGCTGCGGCTGGCGGCCGAGACCGAGAACCTGCGCCGCCGCGCCGCGCGCGACGTGCAGGACGCCAGGTCCTACGCCATCGCCAACTTCGCCCGCGATATGTTGCAGGTGGCCGACAATCTCGACCGGGCGCTGGCGGCGGTGCCGGCCGAGACCAAGGAGGGCGGCGACGCCGGCCTCAAGGCGCTGATGGAGGGCGTGGAGCTGACCGGCCGCGCGATGATCGCGGCGCTGGAGCGCCACGGCGTCAGGAAGCTCGACCCGCAGGGCGAGAGGTTCGACCCCAATTTCCACCAGGCCATGTTCGAGGTGCCGGACCCGTCCGTGCCCAGCGGAACCGTGGTGCAGGTGGTGCAGACCGGCTACGTCATCGGCGAGCGCGTGCTGCGGCCGGCCATGGTCGGCGTCGCCAAGGGCGGCCCGAAGCAGCCTGCCGCCGAGGCCGCGGCCGAGCCCGGCCCGGCCGACGCGGAGGCCGGCAAGGACGCCTGAGGCTTCCCCCGGCCCGGGCCTTCCGGTAGTGCTGGCCGGTAGTGCTGGCGCAACCGGCAGCGCCGGAAGGAGGGGCCGGACATGGACCAGATCGTCTTTCTCGACTATGCGGGCGTGGCGGTGTTCGCCGCCACGGGGGCGCTGTCGGCCTCGCGCAAGCAGCTCGACATCGTCAGCTTCCTGTTCCTCGCCGCCGTCACCGGCGTCGGCGGCGGCACGGTGCGCGACCTGATCCTCGGCGTGCCGGTGTTCTGGGTCGCCAACCACGACTATCTCGCCGTCTGCGCCGCCATGGCGACGGTCGTCTATTTCACCGCCCATCTGATCGAATCGCGCTACCGGCTGCTGTTGTGGCTCGACGCCGTCGGCCTTGCCGCCTACAGCACCTACGGTGCCTGGAAGGGCCTCGTCGTCACCGGCTCGGCGCCGGTGGCCATCGTCACGGGGCTCCTGACGGCGACGCTCGGCGGCATCCTGCGCGACCAGCTCGCGGGCGAGCCGTCGGTGCTGATGCGCAGGGAGATCTACGTCACCGCGGCGATGGCGGGCACGGTCGTCTTCTCCCTGCTGCACATCGCCGGCCTGCCGCTGGTCGCCGCCGCCGTCGCCGCCTTCACCGTCGCCTTTTCCATCCGCGCCGGGGCGCTGCGCTACGGCTGGTCGATACCGCCCTACAAGGGGCGGCCGGGGCGGCGGCCGGAGGACATCGGGTAGGCGTCACATGAGGCCGGCCTGCCCGGCCTCGTGGCGCAGGTCCTGGCGCGGGCGCGGGCCGATCTGGCCGATGACCAGGCCGGCGGCGAGCGAGCCCAGCGCGCCGCATTCGGCAAGGCCGCGCCCGGCGGTGTAGCCGGCGAGGAAGCCGGCGGCATAGAGGTCTCCCGCCCCGGTGGTGTCGACCACCTCGTCGACCGCGATCGCCTCGATCGCGACGGTCTCGTTGCCGCGCACCGCCACGGACCCCTTCTCCGAGCGGGTGACGGCGGCGAGCCGGCAGTCGGCGCGGATCGCCTCGAGCCCGGCCTCGAAGGAGGCGGTCTGGTAGAGCGACTTCAGCTCGCTCTCGTTGGCGAAGACGATGTCGACCGTGCCCGAGCGCATCAGGTCGAGAAACTCGTCGCGATAGCGGTCGACGCAGAACGGGTCGGACAGCGTCATCGCCACCTCGCG
Source organism: Hyphomicrobiales bacterium (assembly GCA_003577315.1). GTDB lineage: Bacteria > Pseudomonadota > Alphaproteobacteria > Rhizobiales > Rhizobiaceae > Aerobium. The sequence goes on from QEVK01000017.1 coordinate 85,592, forward strand.
CCCGGCGGCGTGGGCATGGGCGGCGGCCAGCCGGATCGCCTCCTTGGCGCGCGGCGGGTCCCACAGATAGCCCTCGAAATAGGTGACGCGCGCGGCCCTGACCTTGTCCTCCTCGACGTCCTGCGGCCCGAGCTCCACCGAGGCGCCGAGATAGGTGTTCATCGAGCGCTCGCCGTCGGGGGTGACGAAGATCATCGAGCGCGCCGTCGGCGGCCCGCCGGCAAGCGGGCGCGTGTCGAAGGCCACCCCTTGCGCGCGGATGTCGTGGGCGTAGATGCCGCCCAGATGGTCGTCCGCGACCTTGCCGAAATAGGCCGCGCGCGCGCCGAACGAGGCGAGGCCGGCGGCGGTGTTGCCGGCGCTGCCGCCCGAAGCCTCGACCGCCGGGCCCATGCGCGAGTAGAGAAGCTCGGCGCGGCCGGCGTCGATCAGGTTCATCGCGCCCTTGACGATGCCGTTGCCGACCAGGAACGCCTCGTCGCAGCGGGCGATGATGTCGACGATGGCGTTGCCGATGCACAGGACGTCGAACTGGCTCATGAAGGTCTCCGGCGGGCGGTTGGCGCTGCGCCGGGTTTAGCGGCCGGGCCGGCAAATGCAAGTGCGGCGCCTCAGGCGGCGAAGGCCGGCCCCGCGAACCAGGGCGCTTCGGCGTAGAGCCGGAACCATGGCGTGTAGAGATGGCCCCGCGCGGCGACGTCGGCGCGCAGCGCCGCGCCCTCCATCCAGCGCCAGTCGCCGACTTCCGCCGGATCGGGAGCTGGATCGGACGCGGCGGCGCCGTCGTGGATGCCGGTGAAGACGTGGACGATCTCGTTCTCCCACAGCCCGTCGCCGACCGGCGCCTCGTAGGCGAACAGGCCGGCGAAGACGAGCGGCGGGGCGATGCCCATCTCCTCGGCGAGCCGCCGCGACGCCGCCCCGGCCGCCGCCTCGCCGGGGCGCGGATGGGTGCAGCAGGCGTTGCTCCACAGGCCGGGCGAATGGTACTTCTGCGCCGCGCGGCGCTGGAGCAGCATGCGGCCGGCGCGGTCGAACACCAGCACCGAGACGGCGCGGTGGCGCAGGTTCTTCCGGTGGGCGGCGAGCTTGCCTTCCGTGCCGAGCGGCCGGTCGGCGTCGTCGACCAGGATGACCCGTTCCTCGTCCGGGCCTGCGCCCTGTGCCGCGATCATCGTGCCGTGCTCAATGGTCGTGGGTGCCGAGGCGGTGGTGGAGCCGCGCGTCGTGGGTCTTGAAGTGCTCGGTGAACCACGAATCGAGCCGGCTGGAAAGCTGCGCCCGCGCCCCTTCCGGGTCGGCCTCGTAGCCGTCCATGATGTCGCGGATGTCGTCGAGCAGCTCCTCGTGCGCCTCCTTGTGCTCGGCGAACTGGTCGTAGCGGTGCTGGCGCATGAAGCGCTCCTCGAGCGCGAAATGCGCCGAGATGGCGCGGAAGATCTCGCCGAGGAAGGCGGTGACGTCGGGCGCCTCGCCTTCGGCGATCAGCTTCTCGTGCACCTCGTTGATCAGGTCGATCATCTCGCGGTGCTCGTGGTCGACGGCCTCGACGCCGACGCTGTAATGGGCTTTCCACTCGATCAGGGCCATGACGGGTTCCTCCCGGGTTCGCGGTGGGCCTCAGTGAAAGACGAAGCCGCCGCCATCGGCGCGGAAGTCTATCACACGGTGGTCGGCGGCGCGCAGGTCAACGGTCTTCGCGCCCTGCCAGTTGAAGTCGTCGCCGGGGCGGTCGCGCATGCGCACGACCAGCTCGTAGCTGCCGGCCGGCAGCTCGAAGCTCCGGTTGACGCGCGAGGGACCGTCGCTGGCGATGCCGGAGGGCGGCACGTCGGCCTCGAACACCCGCTTGCCGTCGATCTCGAACTCGACGGTGATCGACGGCCGCTCGCGCGGGCAGATCTCGGGCCGGCGCATGTTGGGCGGCAGCCTGGCGAGCTCTTCTTCCGTCGCCGGGCGGCAGGCCGCGCGGCGGTCGGCGCCGTGGCTGAAGGACAGGGTGACGACGCCGACACCCTCGGGCACGCTGCGGTGACGCGGCCAGTCCGACAGCGAGACGACGCCGGCGAAGAACAGGGCCAGCACGGCGAAGCGCGCCGGCATCCACAGCGCATCGCTCATGGCTGCGCCTCCATCGCCTTGTCGCCGCCCTGCGCCGCGGCCGGCTTCCTCGCCGCCTGTGCCGGCAGGCCGGCGGCGAAGGCCGCCTTCTCGGCCTCGTAGCGGCCGGTCTCGAAGGGCGAGGCCCAGATCGTCGCCAGCCGCTCGCGCGGCACGCGCTTGCGCAGGTAGGGGTCGCGCTCGCCGGCGAAGCGCTGCTTCGTCCACTCGACGCCGAGCCGGTTGTAGCAGGTGCTTTCCGAGCACCCGGCGACGACGACGCCGTCGGCGAGGTCCTTGCTCAGGATGAAGTCGATCAGCGACGGCGGCACCATGGCGACGCAGGGGAAGGCGACGACGCCGCCGAGGTCGCCGCCGCCGGCGCCGTGCTCGCAGGCCAGCACCATGACGCGGCGCTCGCCGGAAAGGCCGGCCGAGGCGGCGACGACGCTGTCGCGCACCTCGCTGAGCGGCTGGCCGGGCAGGTCGATGCCGGTCTTCAGGTCCTGCTGGCGGCGGAACGGCGTCGAGGACGGGCACGAGCCCATGCAGATGCCGCAGGAGACGCACAGATCGGGATCGACCTCGGCCTGGTGCGGGAAGGGCTCGTCGTCGGTGCGCGGCACCAGCCGGATCGCCTCGTAGGGGCAGTCCTCGACGCAGCGGTTGCAGCCGTTGCAGTTGGGCAGGTCGATCTCGGCCGCCGGCGGGCGGCGGAACGGCGGCAGCCACGGCATCGCCGCCAGCATGGTCGAGACCCCGACCATCAGCGCCCACAGGCTCCAGGCGCCCCAGTCCTCGGCCAGCGGATAGAGCGGCAGGTAGAACCAGTCGATGCCGATCTCGTCCGGCACCTTCGTCAGGTCGGCCGGGCCCTGGCTCAGCGCCGGCTTCCACAGCGAGACCGCCACCAGCGCCGCCAGGACCAGCGCCGCGAGCAGCCGCGGCGGGTTGGTGCGCGGCCGCGAGATGCGCTGGATGTGGATCCACATGCCGAGCAGCAGGATCAGCGGTATGGCGATGTGCAGGAAGACCAGCAGCGAGAAGAAGCGGCCGCTCAAATGGGCCGGCGTTAGGAAGTTGCGCGCCAGCGGCTCGCCGAAGATCGGGAACACGTCGAGCAGCTTGGCCGAGACCACGGCGACATATTGCGCCAGTTCGTCCCACACCAGCCAGTAGCCGGTGATGCCCGAGACGTAGAGGAACCAGATCAGCGGCACGCCGGTGAACCAGGAGAACCAGCGCGTGCCGCGATAGCGGTCGAGCGAGAACTCGCGCAGCAGGTGGAGCACCATGGTGACCACCATCAGGTCGGAGGCGTAGCGGTGCAGGCTGCGCATCACGCCGGCATGATACCAGTGCGGGCCGCTGATCCACTCGACCGAGGAATAGGCGTTGACGACGCCGGTGTCGAAGAAGATGAACAGGTAGACGCCGCTGACCGCCACCACCCAGAACAGGAAGAAGGTGATGGTGCCGAGCTGGGCCACCGGGTTGAGCGCCGGCGAGAACAGCCTTTCGGCGCCGCGCTCCAGCGGGTCGTACAGCCGGCGCAGGCCGGCCTTGGCGAAGCGAAGCGCCGCCCGGTCGTTGCGGCGCTCCACGGGTCTTGCAGCAGTCACGATCGGGCCTCGAGCCGTTGGAAACGGCGGTTGCCGCGCCACATGCGCACGATCACCCATGCCATGAGGATGAGCGAGACGGCGCCCGCGGTAATGCCGATATAGATGGCGTAGTCGGTGCGGTAACGGCCCGTCTTCGGGTCGTAGACGGTGCAGATGAACCGCAGCCGGTCGGCCAGCGCCGCCGGCGTGAACGAGGCGACGCTGGTGCCGAAGACGAGCTCCTTCAGCGGCTCCATGAACACCTGCAGCGGGAACTCGTCGCCGTAGACCTGGCGGTAGACGCGGCCCTCGGCGTCGAGGATCGTCGTCTGGCTGACATGCTCGAAGCCGCCTGCGGCGCCCGAATAGGAGAAGCCGACATCGGCCATCAGCGCCTCGAGCGCGGCGGGCGAGCCGGACACGACGTGCCACAGCGCATCGCCCTCGATGGCGTTGTCGCGGGCGAACGCGGTCATGCGGCGCGGCGTGTCGTTGCGCGCGTCGAAGCCGACCGTCACGATCTGGAACGAGGCGCTTCCCAGCGCCTTGCGCGCCTGGGCGACCGAGGATTTCAGCGTCTGGGTGCTGACGGGGCAGACCGTCGAGCAGCTCGTGTAGATCAGGCTGACGACAAGCGGGCGGCCCCTCAGCTCCGACAGGGTCAGCGTCGTCCCGTCGGAGCGCAGCAGGCGGTGGTCGCCCACCTGGCCGCCGATGGCGGCCTCGCTGATCGCCAGCGCCTCGGCGGCGTCGATGCGCGGCCCGCTCTGGGCGAAGGCGGGCAGCGACATGAGAAGGAGGGCGGCAAGGCCGTGAAAGGGGGCTTTCATGGCTGCGATCCGCTCTAGCCCGCGAGGGCCGACAGGAAGACGCCGGCGACCAGAAGCAGGAGCTGGACGAGCGAGGCGAGGAAGTTCTGCATCGCCGCCCTGCGCGAGGGGGCGACATGGAGCCGCCAGCTCTTCCACAGGAACCAGCCGCCGCCGGCGGCCGCGCAAAGGCCGTAGATCCAGCCCATGCCGAAGAACACCGGCAGCAGCGACAGGCCGGCGAGCGTGGCGGTATAGGACAGGATGGCAAAGGTCCATTCGCGCTGCGGCGCGATGACTGGAAGCATGGGCACGCCGGCGGCCGCGTAGTCGTCGACCTTGGCCGCCGCCAGGCTCCAGAAATGCGGTGGCGTCCACAGGAACAGGACGGCGGCGAGGATGCTCGGCGTCCATTGCGGCTCGGGGTCTATCGCCGCCGCGCCCGCAAGCACGGCGAAGGAGCCGGCCAGCCCGCCGACGACGATGTTCCACGAGGTCCGGCGCTTCAGCCACACCGTGTAGACGAGGCTGTAGGTGATGGCGCCGAGGAAGACGTAGAGCGCGGTCATGGTGCCCGAGGCCGCCCAGGCGAGCAGGATCGAGGCGGCGAGCAGCGAGGCGAAGGTGAGCGGCCACACCGGGCCGGGCTTGAGCAGCCCGCTGGCGAAGGGGCGCCCGGCGGTGCGCGCCATCAGCCTGTCGCTGTCGCGCTCGTAATAGTGGTTGAAGGCGCCCGCGGCGCCGGAGGCGCCGAGGACGGCAAGCGTGAGCGCGGCGATCTCGCCGGCCGTGGCCGAGCCGCCGCGGGTGGCGGCGAGCCCGGCAAGGGCGCTCGCTGCGATGGCGACGCCGATCCTGAGTTTGAGCAGGGTGATGACGATCTTGGTCGCAGCGAGCATGGCCGGTCTCCTATCGTTCGGCACTCAGCGCATCAGCCAGAGTTCCGACAGGTACTTCCAGTTGACGAAGTAGTAGAGGACGAAGGACACGAAGAAGATCGTGACCAGGATGATCGTCCCCGGCAGCTTGACCGTGGCGTGGCTGCCATATTCGGCAACCGTGGCCGCCCGCTTGTGCAGCGGGAAGGTCAGCGGCGCTTCGCCCCTGTCGAGACGCTTGCCCCACAGCACCGTCCCCACCGTGATGAGGATGTAGAGGATGCCGCCCGCCGAGGCGACGACCGCCGACAGGCCGTTGAGGCCCATCATCAGGAACCCGCCGGAAGGCAGCTCGAACTGCAGGATCGCGTCGGTGAAGGACATGTCCCAGTGCCGGCGCGGAACGCCGAGCGTGCCCGCGCCCATCATGAAGAGCGAGATGCCGGCAGCACCCAGCCCGAACAGGTAGGGCTGGATGCGGGCGAGCTTCGGCCAGATGATGTCGCGCTGGAAGATCAGCGGCAGCACGTAGTAGGTCATGGCCATGAAGGCGAGCGTCGTGCCCGTCACCACCGTGCCGTGGAAGTGCCCGGGCACGTAGATGGTGTTGTGCATGAGCAGGTTGAGCTGCTCGGTGCCCAGCACCACGCCCGAGATGCCGCCGATGAAGCCGAACATGACGAGCGACAGGAACATGCCGGCGAAGGCCGGGTTGCCCCAGGGCGCCTTGCGCAGCCACTCGAACGCGCCCTTGGTGTAGCCGTTGCGGCGCTGGGCGGCTTCCAGCGCTCCGGGAACCGTCAGGCCGTGGATCATCGAGCCCAGCACCGCAAGGTACATCAGGTAGCTGGTGTTGACGATCTTCCACGAGGCGCTCATGCCGGGATCGGCGAGCAGGTGGTGCGCGGAGGCGAGCTGCAGGAACAGGATGTAGAGCAGGAAGGCCGAGCGGGAGACCTTCTCCGACAGCGGCTTGGCGCCGATGGTCAGCGCGCCGATGGCGTACCAGACCGACACGTGGGCGGCGACGTTGATCTGCTGCGAGGAGTGGCCCATGCCCCACCAGATGACCTTGTAGAGCAGCGGGTCCATCTCGGAGATCAGGCCCACCGACCACAGGAAGGTCGGCACCAGGATGATCGCGCCCGAGGCCAGCGTGAAGACGGCGATGATGGCCGCCGTCAGCGCGCCGAAGGTGACCAGCGGGATCGAGCCCTCATAGGTGCGCTCGCCATGGGCGATGACCAGCGTGCCGAAGAACACCCCGACCGCGACCAGCGCGCCGACCGCGAACACGATCAGCCCGAGATAGAAGTGGGGTGCGGCCTGCATCGGCGGATAGGAGGTGAACATCACGCTGGAATCGCCCTGGAACACGGCGATGTTGGTCATCACCGCGCCGACGATCATCAGCACGAAGGCCGCCCAGGCTATCCTCGGCGTCGCCAGCCGCGAGCCGAGCAGCACCGCGGAGGCGAAATAGAGGATCGCGATCTCGAAGAAGATGATCCAGAACAAGAGCACGTTGGCGCCGTGGCCGGTCAGGATCAGGTAGAACCATTCCGAGGGCAGCAGGTGGACGGCCGGCCAGCGCGTCAGCGCCACCAGCAGGCCCATCAGGCCGCCGACGGCGAGGAAGATGACGGCGGCGACCGCGTTCGCCTTGATCAGCGTCTGCGCGGCGCTGTCGACTTTGAGGCCGGTGTAGCGGCAGGTGCGGAAGTTCCCCGCCGCCGTGCCGGCGTAAGATGCGTCTATGGCTGTCATTGTCCCCTCCAGCCTATTCGACGACCCGGATGCGGCCGGTCATCAGGTGGTGGCCGATGCCGCAATATTCGTTGCAGGCGATGCCGTACTCGCCCGCCTCGGTCGGCGTGAAATTGATGATCTGCTCGTAGCCGGGATGCACCGAGATGTTGATGTTGACCGGCTGGAGCGAGAAACCGTGCTGCCAGTCGACCGAAGACAGGTGGAAGCGGTAGCTCTGCCCCTTCTTCAGCTCGAGGATCGGCCACCACTCCCACAGCCTGCCGAGAAGATAGACGTCCTCGCCCGCGGGCGGGCGCACGATGGGAACGCCCATCTCGTCGTCCACCTGGTACTTCTCGGCGAAGGCCGCGACCTTCTCCTCGTAGGCGGCGGGCGTGACGCGATAGGTCTCGGTCGACAGGTTCTGACCGCCGATGAAGTGCCAGGCGATCATGAAGAAGAACATGAACAGGCCCCAGAGGAAGGCGACGACGATCCAGCCGATTTCGACGCGCTCGATCGGTTCGTTCCACCAGAGCCGGTTTTCGGGCGGTGTTATTGCCATGGTTGTCCCCTCAGAACCAGGATCAGGGCGCGATGGGGATGGATGCGATCTCCATCACGCCCCATACGATGTAGAGAACGGTCGGGACCGTGATCCCGATGAACAGAAGCAGGAACGGGTTATCCAGAAGCTGCTGCATGGCAGGCACCTTCTCCTGCCGCTCCTTGGATTCCGGGTGGTCGGTCATGGGTCTTCCTCCTGAAGGGAGCTCGTCACGTGAGGGCTAACAGATGCGCGCGGCCGCAACACTTGACTGAAGTCAAGAACCGGATGGACACCCCGCCGCACCCCGGGAGCCGGCCTTGCAACCCGATTTTTAGTTGCGCGGGCGCAAAGTCCGGCCGCCGCGGATGTGGTCCTGTATCGTCGGAGGGAAGGACCATGAGCGAAGCGCGCATCGGCCGATACGACCGCGAGGTGATCCGCGAGGCGCCCATGTTCTCGGCGCTGCCGGCGGAAGCGATCGACAGCCTGCTGGCGCAGTCCGAGCTTCAGTTCCACGCCCGCCGCACCACGCTGTTCGAGCAGGACGATCCGGCCACCGCGTTCTATCTGGTGCTGGACGGCTGGGTGAAGCTGTTCCGCATGACGGTCAGCGGCGACGAGGCGGTGGTGGGCGTGTTCGCCCGCGGCGACTGCATCGCCGAGGTGCCGTGCCTGACGGGCGGCAACTATCCCGTCAGCGCCGAGGTGGTGGCGGATGCGCGGGTGCTTGCCGTGCCCTCGCGCGGCATCGTCGAGCTGACCCGCGCCGCGCCCGAGATCGGGCTCGCCATGCTGGCCTCGACCTCGCTGCACCTGCGCAAGCTGGTCGACCAGATCGAGGAGCTGAAGGCGCGCACCGGCCCGCAGCGGCTGGCCAACTTCCTGGTCGAGCTAGCGCCGGTCAAGCAGGGACCCTGCACCATCGCGCTTCCCTACGAGAAGCTCCTGATCGCCGGCCGGCTGGGCATGAAGCCCGAAAGCCTGTCTCGCGCCTTCCAGCGGCTGCAAAGCGTGGGCGTGCGCATCAACCACAACACCATCGCGGTCGGCGACATCGCGCGGCTCGCCGAATTCGCCGGCCGCGAGCGGCTGATGGCCTTCCGCTGCCCGGGCTTCCGCGTCGGCTGCGCGCCGGGCTGACGCCGTCGCGCCTTGGGGACAAAAAAACCCCGCCGGATCGCTCCGGCGGGGTCTTTCGTTCGGGGCCCGAGGGCGGCGAGGTCTACTCGCGGCCGCTCTGCTTCTTGAGCGCGGCGCCCAGGATGTCGCCCAGCGAGGCGCCGGAGTCGGTCGAGCCGTACTGCGCGACGGCCTCCTTCTCCTCGGCGATCTCGAGCGCCTTGATCGAGACCTGCAGCTTGCGGGTCTTCTTGTCGAAGGCGACGACGCGGGCGTCGACCTTCTGGCCGACCGAGAAGCGCTCGGGGCGCTGCTCGTCGCGGTCGCGCGACAGGTCCGAGCGCTTGATGAAGGTGTCGAGGTCGTGGTCGACCAGCCTGACCTCCAGGCCGCCGTCCTTGACGCCGGTGACCTCGCAGGTGACGACCGCGCCCTTGCGCAGCTCGCCGGAGGCGGCCGCATCGCCGATGCGGTCACGCGAGAGCTGCTTGATGCCGAGCGAGATGCGCTCCTTCTCGATGTCGACGTCGAGAACCTGCGCCTGCACCACGTCGCCGCGGTTGTACTCCTCGATCACCTGCTCGCCGGGGCGGCTCCAGTCGAGGTCGGACAGGTGGACCATGCCGTCCACGTCGCCGTCGAGGCCGATGAACAGGCCGAACTCGGTCTTGTTCTTGACCTCGCCCTCGACAACCGAGCCCGAAGGATGGTTGCGGGCGAACGCCTCCCACGGGTTCTCCAGCGTCTGCTTGAGGCCGAGCGAGATGCGGCGCTTCTGCGGGTCGACCTCGAGCACCACCACGTCGACCTCCTGCGTGGTCGACAGGATCTTGCCGGGGTGGACGTTCTTCTTGGTCCACGACATCTCGGAGACGTGGATGAGGCCCTCGATGCCCGGCTCCAGCTCGACGAACGCGCCGTAGTCGGTGATGTTGGTGACCTTGCCGCGGATCTTCTTGCCGATCGGGAACTTGGTGCCGATGTCCTGCCAGGGATCGGCCTCGAGCTGCTTCATGCCGAGCGAGATGCGGTGCGTCTCCTGGTTGATGCGGATGATCTGCACCTTGACCGTCTGGCCGATGTTGAGGATCTCGGTCGG
>QEVK01000018.1 GCA_003577315.1 Hyphomicrobiales bacterium
CCTGCGGCTCGCTGCGCTGCGTCGGCACCACCGCCACGGTCTGCGGCGTCTCCACCGTCGGCCCCTCGTCCGCCTCGGCGGCAAGCGCGTCGGAAGCGGGCGCGGCTTCGCCGGCCGGCGCAAGCACGGCCGTCTCGGCGGCACCGGCCGGCTGCCGGATCACGCCCGGCTGCGCCGTCGCGGCGGCGGGCTGCCCGGCGGCCACGGGCGCGGGGTCCTCGCGCGGGACCATGGTGCCGTCGGGCCGCACCACCATGGTGCGCACGCGGCGCGGGGCGACCACGGCCGTCTCCTCGGCCTCGACGGGCGAGGCGGCTTGCGGCTGCTGCTCGATACGGTCCTCGGACTTCGGCTGGGCGACGGCGGCCGGCGTCCCGTCGTCGATGCCGGGCGCGAGCGCGGCCGGCTCCTGCGGCGTGACCGTGCGGGCCGCGACGTCAACGGGTTCCTCGGCGGTCGTTATCAGGCTCTCCTGCTCGGGCGCGGCGTCGGACGGGCCGCCCGACACGCGCTGGTAGACCTCGTTGTCCTGGTTGGGCACGGTGGTGCCGCCGGGGTTTTCCGGGCGCACCTTCATCGGCTCGGGATCGGCGCGCACAAGGGCCGGCGTGTCGGAGCCGCCGCCGAACATCGACATGCCGAAGATGCCGGCGGCGCCGAGGACGACGAGGCCGCCCACCACCGCGGCGGCGAGCAGGCCGCGCCGGCGCGGCGCCGGCCGCGGCTGCTCGTCCTCGTAGGCGGACATGGCGATGGCCTGCTCGAGGTCGGTCTCGTGGTCGAAACCGGCGTCCGGGAAGGCCTGAGCGGCCTGCCACCGGGTATCGTCGAGCACATAGCCGGCTTCCGCCTGCGGCGCGGGCGTGGCCGCGCTCGCCGCGACGGCGGCCGGCTTGGGCTCGTCTGACGCGACGTCGCCGAACACGTCGGCGAAGTCGGCTTCGAGGTCGTCGTAGAGGCCCGAAGCCGGCGCGGCCGGCGCGCCGTAATCGACCTCGGGGATGTCGAGATCGTCGGCCACCGGCTGCACGGTCTCCGCCACCTCGACGGTCTCGATGTCCGGCAGCTCGGCGGCGGCGGCCTTGCGCGCGCCGGCCTCGCCGTCGAGATCGAGCGCGAAGTCGTCGCCGAACAGGTCGTGCAGGTCGTCTTCGGCCACGGCGTCGACCGGCGCGGCGGCCTGCGCGGGCGCCGGCGTGTAAGCCGGAGCCGGGGCCGGGGCCGGCGTGGCGATCGGCGTGAATGCCGGCCGCGCGTCGGCGGCGGGCGCGGCGGGAGCCGCCTCGGGTCGATAGGCGGCGGGCGCCATGGCGAAGGCCGGGGCGGCGGCCGCGGGCTGCGCGGGGGCGAAATTGGCGCGGCCGAACGCGGTTCCGGCCGGACGCTGCGGCTGCGCGGCGACGCCCGGCGCGGGCGCGGGATCGTCGGCGAGAAGCAGGTTCAGCTCCTCCTCGAGGCTGAGCGGGCGATCGGCGGAGCCGGCGGCCGCCTCCTCCGGTTCCTCCGGCTCGGGGAACGGCTCGGCCTCGAACGATGCCGGCGGCGGTGGCGTCACCGCCTGAGGGGCGGGACGGGGTTCGACGGGCGGCGCGCTCGCGGCAAGCTCCCTTTCCAGGAAATCGAGGTCGAACTCGGCCTCGGCCGCCCAGTCGTCCCCGGCCGGGTCGGCGGCCGTGGCGTCATGGACGGAAGCGGCCTCGTAGGCGGCGGGCGCTTCATAGGTGGGCTCGACATGGGCGGGTTCGGCATAGGCGGGCTCAGCCTCGTAGGCCGGCGCATCCCCGGTCTCATGGACCGGCGCGTCGTAGACGGGCTCGGGCTCGGCGGCGAAGGATGCCTGTTCGGAGAAAAGCTCGCGCTCCAGCGCGTCGTCGAGGCTTTCCTGCGCCTCGTCGCGCATGTCGGCCGGCGCGTAAGCCGGCCCGGGCACGGAAGCGGCGGCGACGGGCTCCTCGATCTTCGCCTCCTCGGCGAAGAAGTCGTCGAAATCGATGTCGAGGGCGGCGCGGTCCGGCGGCGCGGCCTGTTCGGCGGCGGGCTCCCCGGCCTGCTCCTCCCGGCGCCAGTCGGCGACGGCGGCGGGTTCGTCGAACTCGGAAAAGTCGAAATCGGCGGCCAGCTCGCGCTCCAGGTCGATCTCGAAATCGTCGTCGGCCGGCGCTGCGGCGGCCTCGGCGGGCGCCGGCGCGGCCTTCACGGCCGGCCCCTGCACCCGAGGATCATGGCCCATGATGCGCGTCAGTTCCGCGAACGGATCGTTCTCGGAAAATTCCACGTAGTCATCGCGCCTGATGTGGTTGGTGTCTGCCATGCTTTTTCCCACACTCATACTCGGTCGGACGCCGGCGACGTCGCTCGGGGTTGGCCCATACCAAGGCATTGTGGGTAAAAGGTGACGGGAAACCCCGGCGATTCCTAGCGCATCTCCTCGGGTGCGTCGGCCCCGACCAGCGCCAGGCCGGATGTCAGCACATCCGCCACGGCCCGCACCAGACCCAGCCTGGCATGGGTCAATTGTGGTTCGTTAACCTTAACAAACCGTAAGTCGGGATTGTCGGTGCCGCGGTTCCAGTGCGCGTGGAACGCCTGCGCGAGGTCGTAGAGGTAGAAGGCGAGCCGGTGCGGCTCCAGCGACTGCGCCGCCGCCTCGATCAGGCGCGGATATTCGGCGAGCTTGCGGATGAGCCCGATCTCCCCCTCGTCCACCAGCAGATGCGCGACCGCCTTCATCTCCTCGCGGCCGGGCAGGCCGCCGAGCTGCTCGGCCGCCTGCCTGAACACCGAATGGCAGCGCGCCGAGGCGTACTGCACGTAGAAGACGGGGTTGTCCTTCGACTGCTCGGTGACCTTCGCGAAGTCGAAATCCAGCGGCTCGGTGTTCTTGCGGTAGAGCATCATGAAGCGGATCGGATCGCGGCCGACCTCGTCGACCACGTCGCGCAGGGTGACGAACTCCCCTGCCCGCTTCGACATGCGCACCGGCTCGCCGTCGCGGTAGAGCTTGACGAGGTTGCACAGGAGCACCGTCAGCTTCAGCCTGTTGTCCGAGACGGCGTTGGCCAGCGCCTCCAGCCGCTTGACGTAGCCCCCATGGTCGGCGCCGAGCACGAAGATCAGCTCCTCGAAGCCGCGCGCGTGCTTGTCCTTCATGTAGGCGACGTCGCCGGCGAAATAGGTGTAGGAGCCGTCGGACTTGACGAGCGGCCGGTCCTGGTCGTCGCCGACCACGGTCGAGCGGAACAGCGTCTGCTCGCGGTCCTCCCAGTCCTCGTTCTTCTCGCCCTTGGGCGGCGGCAGCTTGCCCTTGTAGACGTGGCCCTTGATCGTGAGGTCGGCGATGGCGCCGCGGATCGCCGCAGCGTTGTCGGCGTGCAGCGTGCGCTCGGAGAAGAACACCTCGTGATGCACGTTGAGCGCGGCCAGATCCTCGCGGATCATCGCCATCATGGCGTCGATGGTGCGGTCCTTGACGATGGCCAGCGCCTCGTCCTGCGGCATCCGGTCGAGCTTGCGGCCGAACTCCCCGGCCAGCGCCTTGCCGACCGGAACCAGATAATCGCCGGGATAGAGGCCGGGCGGAATCTCGCCGATCTCCTCGCCCAGCGCCTCGCGATAGCGCAGCATGACGGAGCGGGCGAGAACGTCGATCTGCGCGCCGGCGTCGTTGATGTAGTATTCCTTGGTCACGTCGTAGCCGGCGAAGGCCATGATGTTGGCGAGCGCATCGCCCACCACCGCGCCGCGGCAATGGCCGACATGCATCGGCCCGGTCGGGTTGGCCGAGACGTACTCGACATTGACCTTGCGGCCCGCGCCGACATCCGAGCGGCCGTAGTCCGCGGCCGCGTCGAGGATGCCGGCAAGCCGCGCCTGCCAGAAGCCGTCGGCGAGCCGCAGGTTGACGAAGCCCGGCCCCGCGACCTCGACCGCCGCCACGTCCGGGTCGGCGCGCAGCGCGGCGGCTATTCTTTCGGCCAGCACGCGCGGGTTCAGGCCCACCGGCTTGGCCAGCACCATCGCGGCATTGGTGGCGAGGTCGCCGTGGCTGGGGTCGCGCGGCGGCTCGACCGCGAGCCGCGAGAAGTCGAGCGCGCCGCCCGATTGCGATTCCAGGCCAAGCGCTTCGATGGCCTGCCTGATGCGCGACGCGAACTGCGCAAAGATGTTCATGGTTTGAATCTCGGAAGTCCGTTGAGGCATACGCGGGGTCCCACGCTTGGGACGCACTCACAAATCGCGCTTCGCCTAACCCAATTCCGGAGTCCGGTCAAACAGCCGCCGGTGCTCCTTGATGGCGTAGGTGTCGGTCATGCCGGCGATGAAGTCGGCGACGTAGCGCGCCCGGGCCGCCTCGTCGGCGCGCTCGACCTCGGCGCCGTGCCCCTCGGGCATGTCGCCGGGAACGGCGAAATAGCGGGTGAAGAGGTCGTGGACGATGCTGTCGGCCTTCTCGCGCACGGCCATCACCTTCGGGTGGCGATAGAGATTGGCGTAGAGGAAGCGCTTCAGCTCGCTCTCCCGCGCCGCCATCTCCGCCGAGAAGGCGACGACCGGGCCGCCGGCATTGTGGATGTCGGCCACGCTGCGGGGCGCCAGCGCCTCGACATTGGCCCGCGCCGTGGCGATGGCGTCCTCGACCATGGCGGTGATCTGCCGGCGCATCAGCTCGTGGCCGGTGCGCACGGCGTCGAGGCCGGGATAGCGGGCGCGCACCGTGGCGAGGATGCCGGCCGGCAGCGACACCGTCTCCAGCATGTCGAGCGACAGCAGGCCCGCGCGCAGGCCGTCGTCGATGTCGTGGGCGTCGTAGGCGATGTCGTCGGCGATGGCCGCCGCCTGCGCCTCGACCGAGGCGAAGCGGTCGAGCTCGAGGTCGAAGCGGGCGTTGAAGGCGAGGATCGTTCCCGGCACCTCGCCGTGCAGCGCCCGCCCTTCACCGTCCGTCAGCGGCCCGTTGTGCTTGACCAGACCCTCCAGCGTCTCCCAGCTCAGGTTCAGCCCGTCGAACTCGGCGTAGCGGCGCTCCAGCCGGGTGACGACGCGCAGCGACTGGGCGTTGTGGTCGAAGCCGCCCCACGGCCGCATCAGCGCGTCGAGGACCTCCTCGCCGGTATGGCCGAACGGCGTGTGGCCGAAATCGTGGACGAGCGCGATCGCCTCGGCGAGATCCTCGTCGGCGCGCAGGGCCCGCGCGATGGCGCGGGCGATCTGCGCCACCTCGATCGTGTGCGTCAGCCGCGTGCGGTAGTGGTCGCCCTCGTGCGCAATGAAGACCTGCGTCTTGTGCTTCAGCCGGCGGAAGGCGGTCGAGTGGATGATGCGGTCGCGGTCGCGCTGGAAGGGCGTGCGCGTCGGGCTCTCCGGCTCGGGGCACAGGCGCCCGCGCGACAGCGCCGGGTCGCACGCATAGGGCGCGCGCGGCCGGTAGCCGAAGCCGATGCCCTCGAAGGATGCCGCCAATCCGAGCCCCTTGTGACGCCCCGGCTGCCGCGCGCCGGCGGCGTGTTGACTTGCCCCCTGCCGCTTCATACCTATTGCACGGATGCGAACGCAAGGTGAGCGCGATGGGCGTCGATGCGAAGACGGACATGAAGGGCGTCGAGGTGAGCGAGGCGGCGGCGAGGAAGATCGCCGCGCTGCTGGCCGGCGAGCCGGACAAGATCGGCCTGCGCGTCGCGGTCGAGGGCGGCGGCTGCTCGGGCTTCTCCTACACCATCGACCTGACCGACACGAGGAACGACGACGACACCGTCATCGAGCGCGACGGCGCGCGGGTGCTGATCGACGACCTGTCGCTCGTCTATATGGGCGGCTCGGTGATCGACTTCGTCGACGACCTGATGGGCCAGTCCTTCCAGATCAGGAATCCCAACGCCGTCGCCTCCTGCGGCTGCGGCACCTCTTTCTCGATCTGAGCGCGGCAAGCGCGCACGATCGAAAAGGCCGGCCTCGCGCCGGCCTTTTCGCTTTTCACGGTCAGGCCTCGGCCGACAGCGCCGCCTCGCGCAGCCCGTGCTCGTCGCCGGTGGCGCCGTTGAAGACGAGGTTGAGCGCCACCGCGGCGATCGAGGCCAGCAGGATGCCCGAATCGACCAGCGGCCCGATGGCCTTGGGCAGCCAGATGTGGAACTCGGGCGCCACGACCGGGATCATGCCGAAGCCGAGCGAGATCGCCACGACGAACAGGTTGTTGCGGTTGCCCTTGAAATCGACCGCCGACAGGATGCGGATGCCGGTGGCCGCCACCATGCCGAACATGACGATGCCGGCGCCGCCGAGCACCACGGTCGGCAGCGCCTCGACCAGCGCGCCCATCTTGGGGATCAGCCCCAGCGCCACCATGATGACGCCGCCGGCGACGCAGACGAAGCGGCTGCGCACGCCGGTGACGCCCACCAGCCCGACATTCTGCGAGAAGCTGGTGTAGGGGAAGGTGTTGAAGATGCCGCCGAGCACGGTGCCGAGGCCGTCCATGCGCAGGCCCGCCGACAGCATGGGCTGTGTCACCTTCCTGCCCGTCATCTCGCCCAGCGCCAGGAACATGCCCGTCGACTCGATCATCACCACGATCATCACCAGCACCATGGTGACGATCAGGATCGGGTCGAAGATCGGCATGCCGAAATGGAACGGCATGATCGGCGCGAACCAGGCCGCGTTGGCCACCTTCTCGAAATGCATCAGGCCGAGGCCGGCCGCGACGACGCCGCCGAAGACGATGCCGACCAGCACCGCGATGTTGGACAGAAAGCCCCTGGCGTAGCGCGCCACGCCGATCACGACGGCCAGCACCGCCAGCGACAGGAGGATGTTGGAGAGCGGCGCATAGGCGGGGTTCGGCACGCTCGGCGAGAGCGCGAGGCCCTGCGGCACCGCCGGCAGCGCGGAGCCGGCCGCGCCCGCCGCCTCCCTGACCGAGGCCAGCCATGCGGCGTGGTCGGGATTGACGAGCTTGGGCGCGGTCGGCCCGACCGGCAGGCCGAAGATCCAGTTGATGCCGATCTTCATCAGCGTCACGCCGATGACGAGGATGATCGTGCCTGTCACCACCGGCGGGAACAGGCGCAGCATGCGGCTGACGAAGGGCGCGATGACGATCGTGATGACGCCGGCGCCGATGATGGCGCCGAAGATCATGCGCGCGCCCTCGTGTCCGGGGTTGGCGACGGCCATCGACACCATTGGCCCGACCGCGGCGAAGGTGACGCCCATCATCACCGGCAGCTTGATGCCGAACCATTGCGTGGCGCCCATCGATTGCAGGATCGAGACGATGCCGCACACGAACAGGTCGGCCGAGATCAGGAACGCGACGTCGGCCGGCTCCAGTTGCAGGGCCCGCCCGACGATCAGCGGGACAGCGATGGCGCCGGCATACATGACGAGCACGTGTTGCAGGCCGAGCGTGAACAGACGCGGCGCGGGCAGCACCTCGTCGACGGGATGCGTCGATGTGGTTGACATTTTCCTCTCCTCCCCGCGAAACAGCCCCCCGGGCGGGTTCCCTCGGCTGCCGCGATGGTGCAGGATCGACTCGATGCCGCCGGCAGACCATCAAGAACTGTTTGAAATAGTGTCGAGCATTTCATGAAAATCGCGACCTGGAACATCAACGGCGTGCGCGCGCGTATCGACAACCTGCTGCATTGGCTCAAGGAAAGCCGGCCCGACATCGTGTGCCTCCAGGAGATCAAGACCCAGGACGACGGCTTTCCCCGCCTCGAGATCGAGGCGCTCGGCTATCACGTCGAGACCCACGGCCAGAAGGGCTTCAACGGCGTCGCCATCCTGTCGAAAACGCGCTTCGACGAGGTCAACCGCGGCCTGCCCGGCGACGGGACGGACGAGCAGGCGCGCTTCATCGAGGGCGTGTTCTCGACGCGAAAGGGCGCGCTGCGCGTGGTCTCGCTCTACCTGCCCAACGGAAACCCGGTCGGCGACGAGCGCAAGTTCGGCTACAAGCTCGGCTGGATGGAGCGGCTGGAGCGGTGGGCGCGGGCGCGGCTGGCGCTGGAGGAGCCGCTGGTGCTGGCCGGCGACTACAACGTCATCCCGCAGCCGGTCGACGCGAAGAACCCGGCCGAATGGGTCGACGACGCGCTCTACCGGCCCGAGAGCCGCGCAGCGCTTCGCCGCATCGAGTATCTCGGCTTCACCGACGCGATCCGCGCCGTCGGCGACGGCCAGGCCTTCACCTTCTGGGACTATCAGGCCGGGGCCTGGCAGAAGAACAACGGCATCCGCATCGACCACCTGATGCTGTCGCCCGAGGCGGCGAACGTGCTGGCCTCGGCGTCGGTGGAGAAGCACGTGCGGGCATGGGAGAAACCGTCGGACCACGTGCCGGCGGTGGCGGAACTGGCGCTGGACTGAAACGCATCCGCATGCCGGCCCCTGTCCCGGCATCGGCCGGCCGGACCGCGCCATCGGCAAATCTTTTCGGCGGCGCCTTGTTTCGGACACCGTGAAGGCCTATGTTGCAGGCATCGATCTTGCTTGTCGAACTTTGTCTCTGGCGCGAACCGCGCTGTCTGCGATCTTCCTCTCTCAAAATCGATCTGTACCGTTTGCCGCGCCTCGCGCACGGCAAGCAATCTTCCATGAGCGATTGAAAGGAAATCGTCATGACTATCGGAACCGTGAAGTTCTTCAATGCGACCAAGGGCTTCGGCTTCATCGAGCAGGGCGAAGGCCAGCCGGACGTCTTCGTCCACATCTCGGCCGTCGAGCGCGCCGGCATGCGCAGCCTCGTCGAGGGCCAGAAGCTCACTTTCGACGTGGTGAAGGACAACCGCAACGGCAAGAGCGCCGCCGAGAACCTTCAGGCCGCGTAACGCGATTGCGCTTCTGATCCTTGACCACGGATGTACTGGCATCGATCGTCGAGGCGCATAGGAGAGGCCGGGTTCGCCCGGCCTTTTTGCTTTTTCGAACCGAAGGACACGGACAGCATGAGCGGCAACATCACCGAGCACAACCTGTTCAAGCCGAGGCCCTCCAAGGCCGAGACCAAGGCCGACATCACGGACCAGGCCGCACGAACGATCATCGGGGACGAAGCGGCGCGCCGCGAGGCCAAGACCGCGAGGCTCCGGCAGGCACGGCTGGAGAACGAGGCCAGGCTGTCCGCGGCGAAGGCGCCGGCCAAACCGCGCCGCGCGAAGCCCGCGGCGTCATAGAAGGCATCGCCCCGGCCGGCCGGGTGAAACCGGGGAAAGCCGAACCCGTTGAGCGGCGCGGCCCGGTCACGGATCTGCACGGCAGCCCGAACGGCGATCCTGACATGAGCCGGCGCGGAAGCCGGAACGTCCAACGATATTCGGATCGACAAGGCCGGATAGCCGCCGGGCTTTTCCCGCCGCGGCGCGGCCTATTCGCCGCCGACCAGCATGTCCTGGGCGAGCGCGATGGCGGTGCGGCGGTCGGCCTCGCCGGCAAGGGCGAAGGCCTCCTCCTGCATGCCGCGTATCCACGACTTGTCGGCGGCGGGCGCGCGTTCGAGCGCGGCCGTCATCATGGCCAGCCCCCGCACCACCTTGCCGCTCTGGAACAGGAGATGGCCGAGCGTGGCCTGCGCGCCGGTGTGGCCCTTCTCGGCCGCGAGCTGGAACCAGCGGCCGGCCTGGCGGATGTTCGACTTCAGCCCGCCCTCGCCCGTCATCAGCATCCTGCCGACCTCGTACTGGGCGTTCGGGTTGCGGTAGGTGGCGGCGGCGCGCATGTAGTAGTCCTGCGCGGCGGCCGGGTTGGCCTGCACGGGCGAGCCGGGAATGCCGGCGCGCACATAGCCGCCGAGCGCCACCAGCGCGTCGGAGACGTAGCTCTCCTCGGGCGAGCCGGGCTCGACCTCCTGCGCGGCGATCTCCTGATAGAACTTGAACGCCTCGTAGTCGTTGCGCGCCACGCCGTCGCCCTCGGCATACATGCGCGCCAGCTTCCAGCGCGCGCCGATCTGGCCCTTGTCGGCGGCGTAGCGGTAGGCTTCCACCGCCTGGTCCTTGTGGCCGCTCTTGTAGGCGGTGAAGCCGAAGCGGAACACCGCCCACGGGCTGCGCGGCTCGTCGGGCGAGCCGATCACCGACTGGTCGAGGGCATGAGCCTGCGGGGTGGCAGCGCAAAGCGTACCGGCGGCGACCGCGCAGAACAGGCCCGCCATCGCGAGGCGGCCGGCCGGTCTGGTGCTCGAAACTTCGTACACGATCATCGTCATCCTTGCCGCGGGCGGTGCGGCCTGCTCTCCCGCCGGGCGCCTCTTTCGGGCGTCCTTGCCGGGAGGTTATCGAGGTGCTCCGGGTTTATGGCGGGAAAGGGGCAATCCGCCATGGCGCGGAAGACACACCCTGCGGATGTCCGGTCAGTGTTGCCGAATCGCCACAAACGAAACCCGCCCCGACCCCGGACCGCCGACAAAGCCTGAACCCCTCCCGATCGTCCGGAATCCGCCGTGCGGTCACGATTTCTCCTGTCGCAAATGCCTTGCCGCCTACGCTGGAGACATGCGACACGAAAACTCCTAATTTTTCGGGTGCAGACGATCTGTCGCCGGTTTCGGGATTCCCGCGACAAGCGTGGCGGGCACACGCAAGGGGCGCGGCGCTTACGGCCTCGACAGCAAAAGACGGATGCCCGCATATCCGAAGATCGCGGCAAGCGCGCCTTCAATCCAGCGCCGGGATCTCTGGTATGCCCGCCCCATGGGCGTCGTCGAGAAAACCAGCGCATAGCCGACATTGACCAGAAGCCCGAGAACGGCACACCCCACTATGATGGCCTGAAAAGTGTATGAGGGAGCATCGGGCCGCAACCCAAGCGACATGATCGCGATCCATCCGAGAACCGCCTTTGGATTTGACAGATGAAGCAGGACACCTCTGCGGTAGAGCGCCGCCTTCTTCGCAGAAGGCGCGGATTTCGCCTGCCGGGTATCGGCTGACAGGGCCGATCCTGCAGATTTGCAGGCGAGATACAGCAGGTAGAGGCCGCCAGCGATCTTGATCGCAAGGACGGCCTCGGCATAGGCGGTCAGAACAGTGGAGATGCCGGTTGCGGCCAGCATCGCCCAAGACATGCTGCCAGTGACGACACCCAGGGCCAATGCTACGGCCGCGGCGCGTCCCTGCTTCATGGCAACGCCCATGATGGCCATCGTGCTGGGGCCGGGGCTGGCGACCGCGATCACATATGCGGCATAGACCAGCAGAAGATGCTGGAAATTCTCCAGGAGCATGTGGTTCCCCGCTTCTGCATTGACCGCAAAATCCCGAAACCCGCGACACACCCCGGGGTGAGCCGGAAGGGCAGCGATGCTTGCAGATCGGGTCCCGTCCGCCCCGGCGGGTGCCGGAGCGGGCTCGCGACATATCCGCGGCAAGCGCGCGGTTATTCCGGCAGGACGCGCACGGCGCCCTTGTCGGCGCTGGCGGCGAAGGCCGCGTAGGCCTTGAGCGCGGTGGTCACGTTGCGCTTGCGGGGGCTGGCCGGCTTCCAGCCGAGCCTGTCCTGCTCGGCGCGGCGCGCGGCCAGCTCCTCGTCCGAAACGCGAAGGCTGATGGTGCGGCCGGGAATGTCGATGTCGATGATGTCGCCGCTGCGCACCAGCCCGATCGCCCCGCCGCTCGCGGCCTCGGGCGAGACATGGCCGATGGACAGGCCCGACGTGCCGCCGGAGAAGCGCCCGTCGGTCAGAAGCGCGCAGGCCGCGCCCAGCCCCTTCGATTTCAGGTAGCTGGTCGGATAGAGCATCTCCTGCATGCCGGGGCCGCCCTTGGGCCCCTCGTAGCGGATGACGACGACGTCGCCGGCCTTGACCTCGTTGCCGAGGATGCCCTTGACCGCCGCGTCCTGGCTCTCGAACACCACGGCCGGACCCGAGAACTTCAGGATGGATTCGTCGACGCCCGCCGTCTTCACCACGCAGCCGTCGAGCGCGATGTTGCCCTTGAGCACCGCAAGGCCGCCGTCCCTGGAGAACGGGTGCTCGGCCGAGCGGATCACGCCGTTGACGCCATCCGTGTCGAGATCGTCCCAGCGGGCCGACTGGCTGAAGGCGGTCTGCGACGGCACGCCGCCGGGTGCCGCGCGGAAGAACTCGCGCACGCTCTCGCTGCTGGTGCGGGTGATGTCCCAGCGGTCGATCGCCTCGCCCAGCGTCGCGGCGTGGACGGTCGGCGTGTCGCGGTGGATCAGGCCGGCGCGGTCGAGCTCGCCCAGGATGCGCATGATGCCGCCGGCGCGGTGGACGTCCTCCATGTGGACGTCGCTCTTGGCCGGCGCCACCTTCGACAGGCACGGCACTTTCCGGGAAAGGGCGTCGATGTCGTCCATGGTGAAGTCGATGCCGCCCTCGTGCGCGGCGGCCAGGATGTGCAGCACCGTGTTGGTCGAGCCGCCCATGGCGATGTCGAGCGACATGGCGTTCTCGAACGCCTTGCGGTTGGCGACGTTGCGCGGCAGCACGCTCTCGTCGCCCTGTTCGTACCAGCGCTGGGCGAGGTCGACGATCAGGTGCCCGGCCTCGACGAACAGCCGCTTGCGGTCGGCATGGGTGGCGAGCGTCGAGCCGTTGCCGGGAAGCGACAGGCCGAGCGCCTCGGTCAGGCAGTTCATCGAGTTGGCGGTGAACATGCCCGAGCACGAGCCGCAGGTCGGGCAGGCCGAGCGCTCGATGACGCTGACGTCCTCGTCGGAGACGGTGTCGTCGGCCGCCGCCACCATGGCGTCCACGAGGTCGAGCGCGTGGCTCTTGCCGGCGAGCACCACCTTGCCGGCCTCCATCGGCCCGCCGGAGACGAAGACCGACGGGATGTCGAGGCGCAGCGACGCCATCAGCATGCCCGGCGTGATCTTGTCGCAGTTGGAGATGCAGACCATGGCGTCGGCGCAATGGGCGTTGACCATGTATTCGACCGCGTCGGCGATCAGCTCGCGCGAGGGCAGCGAGTAGAGCATGCCGTCATGGCCCATGGCGATGCCGTCGTCCACGGCGATGGTGTTGAACTCCTTGGCGACGCCGCCGGCGGCCTCGATCTCGCGCGCCACGAGCTGGCCGAGATCCTTCAGGTGGACATGGCCGGGCACGAACTGGGTAAACGAGTTGACGACGGCGACGATCGGCTTGCCGAAGTCGCTGTCCTTCATGCCGGTGGCGCGCCACAGGCCGCGCGCCCCCGCCATGTTGCGGCCGTGGGTCGTCGTGCGGGAGCGATAGGGGGGCATGGCGTTTCCTGACCTTCTTCTGGCTCTTCCAGTTCCTGAAATGGCTAATAGCGGCAACGGGCGGGCCTGTCAGCGCCCACCCGTTGGGTCAGGCGGGCGTCAGCCGGCGTCGGCGAGCCGCGAGCGCGCGACCTCGAGCCGCGCCCGCGCCTCCCGGAGGCCGGCGAGCTTCTCGCGCTCGGCCTCCACCACCTCCTCCGCCGCGCGCTCGACGAATTGCGGGTTGGCGAGCTTCTTCTCGACGCGGCCGATCTCGTCGGCGTTCCTGGAAAGCTCCTTGTCAAGCCGCGCGGCCTCGGCCGCAAGGTCGATCAGCTCGCCGAGCGGCAGACAGGCGGTGGCCTCGCCGGTGACGATCTGGGCCGAGCCCCTGGGCGCGGCGTCCGAGAAGCCGACCTCGCCGGTGCGCGCCAGCCGGCGGATCGCCGGCTCGTGGCGCGCCACGCGCTCGCGCGTCGAGGCGTTCGCACCCACCAGCACCAGCGGCGCCGTGGCCGAGGGCGGCACGTTCATCTCCGAGCGGACCGAGCGGATGCCCGAGACCAGCTCGATCAGCCAGTTGATCTCGGCGGCCGCCTCCGCGTCCTCGAAGTCCGGCACCGGCCATGCCGCATGGCACAGCAGCGTTTCCCGCGGCGCGCCCTCGCCGGCCGTCTGCGCCCACAACTCCTCCGTCATGAACGGCATCATCGGGTGCAGCAGCTTGTAGATCTCGTCGAGCACATGGGCCATGGCGGCGCGGCTCTCGGCCTTGGCCGCCTCGTCCTCGCCCGCGAACACCGGCTTCAGAAGCTCGACATACCAGTCGCAGACGAGGTTCCACACGAAGCGGTAGGCCACTGCCGCCGCCTCGTTGAAGCGGAAGCCGGTGATGCCGGCGGTGATCTCGTTCGTCGCGCGCGTCAGCTCCGTCAGCACCCAGCGGTTGACCGTCAGCCTGGCGTCCTGAGGCCGGAAGCCCGGATCGCGCGCCACGCCGTTCATCTCGGCGAAGCGGGTGGCGTTCCACAGCTTGGTGCCGAAGTTGCGGTAGCCGGCGACGCGGGCGGGGTCGAGCTTCACGTCGCGCCCCTGCGCCGCCATGATGGCCAGCGTGAAGCGCAGCGCGTCCGCCCCGTACTCGTCGATCAGCTCCAGCGGGTCGATGACGTTGCCCTTGGACTTCGACATCTTGGCGCCGTGCTTGTCGCGCACCAGCGCGTGCACGTAGACGGTGTGGAACGGCTCCTCCTTCATGAAGTGGAGGCCCATCATCATCATGCGGGCGACCCAGAAGAAGATGATGTCGAAGCCGGTGACCAGCACGTCGGTCTGGTAGTAGGTGTCGAGTTCCTTCGTCTTCCTCGGCCAGCCCAGCGTCGAGAACGGCCACAGCGCCGAGGAGAACCAGGTGTCGAGCACATCCTCGTCGCGGGTCAGGATGTCGCCGGGCTGGAAGTTTTCCAGCTTGTCCTCGACCCAGGCCTTCCACGGCCCTTCCAGCGCGAGATAGTATTCGACCGCCTCGTCCAGCGCCTCCTTCTCGGTCCTGGCGACGAAGACGTGGCCGTCCGGCCCGTACCAGGCCGGGATCTGGTGGCCCCACCACAGCTGGCGCGACACGCACCAGGGCTGGATGTTCTCCATCCATTCGAAATAGGTCTTTTCCCAGCTCTTCGGCACGAAGTTCGTCCGGCCCTCGCGCACGGCGGCGATGGCGGGCCTGGCCAGCGTCGCGGCGTCGACATACCACTGGTCGGTCAGGAACGGCTCGATCGGCACGCCGCCGCGGTCGCCATGCGGCACCATGTGGCGGTGCGGCTCTATCCTTGCGAGGAAGCCGCCCTCCTCCATGAGCGCCACGACGAGCTTGCGCGCCTCGAAGCGGTCGAGGCCGTGAAGCCGGTTCCACACCGCCTCGCGCTGACTCGTTATCTCGACGCCTTCGAGGAAGTCCTCGTTATCCTTGATGTTCACGGTGGCGTCGGTGTTGAGCACATTGACCATGGCGAGGCCGTGGCGCTTGCCGACCTCGAAGTCGTTGAAGTCGTGCGCGGGCGTGATCTTGACCGCGCCGGTGCCCTTCTCGGGATCGGAATACTCGTCGGCGACGATCGGGATGCGGCGGCCGACGATCGGCAGCACCGCGTGCCTGCCGACCAGATCCCTGTAGCGTTCGTCGTCGGGGTGGACGGCCACGCCCGTGTCGCCCAGCATCGTCTCGGGCCGGGTCGTGGCGACGGTGATGTAGCTCGACGGATCGAGCGGATCGTAGGACCGGCCCTCGACGGGATAGCGGAAATGCCACAGGTTGCCGTCGAGCTCGACCTGCTCGACCTCGAGGTCGGAGATGGCGGTGAGCAGCTTGGGGTCCCAGTTGACCAGCCGCTTGTCCTTGTAGATCAGCCCTTCCTTGTAGAGCGTGACGAAGACCTCCAGCACCGCCTCCGACAGGCCCTCGTCCATGGTGAAGCGCTCGCGGCTCCAGTCGCAGGACGCGCCGAGGCGCTTCAACTGGTTGACGATCATGCCGCCGGATTCGGCCTTCCACTCCCAGACCTTGTCGATGAACTCCTCTCGCGTGAGGTCGCGGCGGCGGATCTGGCGCTCGGCGAGCTGGCGCTCGACCACCATCTGGGTGGCGATGCCGGCATGGTCCATGCCCGGCTGCCACAGCACGTTCCTGCCGCGCATGCGCTCGAACCGGACCATGATGTCCTGCAGCGTGTTGTTGAGCGCATGGCCCATGTGCAGCGAGCCGGTGACGTTGGGCGGCGGGATGACGATGGCGAAGGTCTCCGCGCCCGGCCCGGCGCCGGCGCCGGCGGCGAAGGCGTCCGCCTCCTCCCAGGCCTTGGCGATCCTGGGTTCGACGGCCTTGGCGTCGTAGGTCTTGTCGAGCATGGGAAAAGTCCGGTTTTTCAGGAGTTACGCCGGTGTAAACCGGAAGGGCGGGGCCAAGTCAACTGCGCGCGCCGGAACCGGCCCGCGCGCAACCGCGCTGCCGGCCCGAAACGGAAACGCCGCCCGAACGGGCGGCGTCCCTGTTACCAGCTTATTCCGGCGCGTCCGTCAGGGAAAGCGCTTGCGCGCCGCCGCCTTGGCCAGCACCTTGCCGCGGGCGTCGAGCGCCTCGGCGGTGATCTGGTAGGTATGGGGCGACGGCGGGCACGGCCCCTTGTAGCGGAAGGCGCCGTAGGGAAGCGAGGTCTGCCCGCCATAGGTCACCGTTCCGCCGCCGTGCGGATAGTCCGGCACGTTGATGTCGACCATCCTGAAGCGGATCTTGGCCGTGCCCTTCGGCACCTTGCTCAGCGTGATGGGCGGGGACTTGCTGTCGAAACACTTCTTCGTCGGCCCCCACTCGAAGCTCAGGCCGAACGAATAGGCCGGCGAGGCCGTCATCGCCATCGCGGCCGCCAGCAGCAGCAGTTTCGAGGATCGTCCCATGCCCGTCATTTCCCCCTTGCCCGTGAAAGACGAAGGCAGGTTAGGCACGAACCATCTGATCGGCAAGGAAAAATCCGTCCCGCCGGGCGTTGCGTCATCCGGCCCCGCCCCGGCGCGCGCCGTGAGCGTATCGCGCCTTGTCCGCTGCGAAGCGGCACAACCTTCGACCGGCGTGCCGCAAGCGGCGCCGGCAATGCGCATACGACGCGGCGCGCCCTACCCGCCGCGCGCGACGCGCTCGATCTCCTCGCGCACCAGCCTCTCGACCAGCGTCGGCAGGTTGTTGTCGAGCCAGTCCTGCAACATGGGGCGCAGCATCTCCTCCGCCATCTCGTCGAAGGAGCGGCGGCGGCTGGCCGCGAACGCCTCGGACAGTTCTCCGAAGGCGGCGGCGACCTGGCGGCCGGCGTGGTCGGAAAGCAGCGACGGCCGCGCCTCGGCGGGCGCGGGATGCGCGGCCGCGACGTCGAGGGATTCGGGAGCGGGCTCCGGGGCCGGCTCGTCGTCATGCTCCGCGAAAGCGGGCGGCACGGCCGGCTCGTCGTCATGCGCGGGAACGGGGCCGCCGAACGGCAGCACCTCGATCTGCGGTCGCGGCGCGGGATGCGCCATTTCCTGCGGCTGCGGCTGCGGCTGCGCCTGGAAGGGCTCCTGCGCCGGCTGGTCGGCGTGGATCGCCGCCTGCGACGCCTCGGCCTCGTCGAACTCGGCGCGGAAGGCCTCGACCTCGTGCTGGGCCTCGCCGGCGGGCGCGGGCGGGGCAAGCTCAGGCGCCCCGGCCTCGTCCAGCGGCCGACGCGCGGTGTCGCTGTCCTCGATGATCCGGCGGATCGACGCCAGGATTTCTTCCATCGAGGGTTCGCGCTGGGCGCTGCCTGTCTGTGCCATCGTTACGCCTGCTGCCTTCCGCGGTCGATCGCGTCGACGCCGCCCATGCCACGCGGCGACGCCGAATCGAGATCAACAGGCTAGACGAGGCCGCGGCCCGGGCGAAGCCCCCACCCGGCAAAGTCGCAACTTTCGCACAAGTTTGGGTCCGGGCCGCGGAGGCCGCGAGGCTCAGCGGCCGTCCGGGGTTTTCGTGCCGTACCACTTGCCCTTGACGGCGTCGTAGTGCTCCTGCGGCTTGTAGACCGCCACGTTGAGGCCGAGCCGCACGGGCGAAAGCCGGCCCATGGCCGACAGGATGGCGTAGCTCGCCGCCACCACGTCGCGCTCGGCGCTGGCGACGTTGATCTGGGCGGCGATCACGTCGGCCTGGGCGTTGAGCACGTCGAGCGTGGTGCGCTGGCCGACATTGCGCTCCTCGATGACGCCGTTGAGGGCGAGCTGCGCGGCCGAGACCAGCTCGCGGCCGGCTGCCACCACCTCGCGCGCGGCGACATATTGCGTCCAGGCCGAGGTGACGGCGGCGCGGACCTGGTCGCGCGCCACGTCGACCTCGATGCGCGCCTGGCCGAGCGATTCCTTGGACTGGCGCACCTGCGCCGAGCTGCGGCCGCCCTGGTAGATCGGGATGGTCAGGTTGAGGCCGATGGAAGCGGCGTTCGACGAGCCGTCGCCCTGCGCGCCCACGCCCGGCAACCCGCTGACCACGGTATCGCGGTAGGAATGCGACACGCCCGCCTCGGCCCGCAGCTGCGGCAGCATCGCGCCCTCGGCGGACTTGACCTGGAACGAGGCCGCGTCGACCAGATGCAGCGTCGCCTTGATCGCCGGATGCTCGGCGAGCGCGGTGGCGAGCGCGGCGTCGATGTTGCCCGGCAGCAGCTTGGCCACCGGGGACGCCGCATCGAGCCGCCCCGGCCTGTCGCCGACGAGCTGGAGATAGGCGGCCTCGCTCGCCAGCACCTGGGCGCGCGCCGCGCTCAGCTGCGCCACGGCCGCCGCCTGCTGGGCCTGCGTCTGGGCGACGTCGGTGCGCGTGCCCTCGCCCACCTCGAAGCGCGAGGTCGCCGCGCGCACCTGCTCGCCGAGGAACTCGAGGTTGCGCTCGCGCAGCACCGCGATCTGGCGGTCGCGCAGCACGTCGACATAGGCGGCCGCCGCGTTGAAGAGGATGTTCTGCTCGGTGTTGCGCAGGCTCTCATTGGCCGCGCGCACCTGCGATTCGGCCGCGCGCACGTTGTTCAGCGTCTGAAAGCCGTCGAACAGCGACTGCTGGATCGCCACGCCGAAGGAGCCGGCGGTGATTCGGTTGCCGGAGTTCGATGCGTAGCTCAGGTTTCCCGTCGCGCCGATCTGCGGTCGCCAGCCGGACTTGGCGATGGCGACGTTCTCGTCAGTGACGCGCACGCCGGCGCGGGCCGAGTTCATGCTGGAATTGTTCTGGTAGGCGCGGGCAAGCGCGCCGTGGATCGTCTCCGCCATCGACGGCTGCGAGAGCGCCAGCACCCCCGACATCGCCACGACAGCGACCAAGCCTTTGCGAATCATCGACACGACCCACCTCATGCGAACTGGATGGGAACTGCCTTGCTGCGCCCAACCAAATGATCTTTGCCGGAATCCGGCTTGCAACAGTCCGTGACGGCACCGTCTGCGGGCCATCCTCGAACGCGAACGCTACACGATTTCCGGCGGGGTGGCGTTACACTTTGGTAACAACCCAGAATTTTTTCAGCCGCGTCCCGCGCCTCAGAACTCGAACACCGGCACACGCTTGAACGCATCGAGCGGCCGCACCGCGGCGTTGAAGGCCGGGCGCGAGGACACGAGCCCGTCCTCCTTCAGCCATAGCGTGGCGCGGCCGGAATTGCCCTCGCCGACGACGGCGACGAGCCGCCCGCCATCCTTGAGCTGTTCGGTGAGCGCGGCCGGAACCTCGTCGACGGCGCCTTCGATCAGGATGACGTCGTAGGGCGCCTGCGCGGCGTGGCCCGCCGGCAGCGGCCCCTCGATCACGGACACGTTCTCGCAGCCGAGCGCGGCGAGCCTGCTTCCGGCCTCTCCCGCCAGCGCCGAATCGCTCTCGAGCGCGACCACGAAGCCGGCGATCCGGGCCAGGACGGCGCTGGAATAGCCGGGGCCGCAGCCGATGTCGAGCACCAGGTCGCCCGGGCGCACGCCGGCGAGCTGGACAAGCTTGGCGAAGGGGGAGGCGCGCATCAGGAAGCGGCCCGGCCGCCCCCGCGCGATCTCGATGTCCTCGTCGATATAGGCGAGCGGCCGGCGCCGGGCGGGAACGAACTCCTCGCGCGGGATCTCAAGCATGGCGGAAAGGATGGCGTCGTCGGTGACGTCGGTCGTGCGCAGCTGCCCGTCGACCATCCTCACGCGCAAATCCTGGAAATCGGCCGTCATGTCCTGTCAGCCCGCCGCAGCGGGCGCCCCTCGTCAACCGCCTGAAGGACCGCCGCCCCGCCTGAGCGGCGCGGTCCCCGATCTCTTGGTCCGCGACCCGGCGAAGCCCGCGTCGCTGCCGGAATCGCAAGCCGGACGCATCCTCACGCAAGCGAGGAGGTTTGGAGGCCTCGGCCGGAATCGAACCGGCGTGCAAGGATTTGCAGTCCTCTGCGTAACCACTCCGCCACGAGGCCTCTCCGCCTGAAGCGTTCCGAGCCGCTTCCATAGGTTGAGGGCAAATGGGCGTCAAGCCGGGAAGGCGCATTCTGAAAAGAATCGCCTGCGGCATTCTGGAAGGGCTCGCGGCCGCCGCCGCCCGCGGGCGCGTTCGGGGCGGGACGATCCGCGCCGCCCCTGCGCCGCCCCTGTGCCGCCTCTGCGCCGGGGCTCAGCGCCTGCGGGCGCGGCGGCGTCCCCTGCGCTCGGCCCACCAGATCTCGAAGCGCCGGCGCCAGCGCCGCACGGTGGCGAACTCGTAGGAGAGCACGAGGATGCCGAGCGGAATCATCCAGAAGCCCAGCACCGGCAGGAAGCCGAAGATGCCGAAGAGGATCAGGAGCGCGCCGATGGCGACGCGCAGGCCGCGCGAGCGCGGCATGGCGAACTCGCGCCCCATGACGGAGATCGTGCGCCGGCCCGCGCGGCGGGCGTGCGGCGTCGCCGTCCCGTCGTCCGGCGCGCGGCCGTCCGTCTCCTTGCCGCTCGGTTCCTTGCTGGTCGGCTCCATGTCGTTCCGCTCGCTGGGTGTCCTTCCGCTCGCCAGGCGGTCGCGCGCCGTTGCGCCACGTCTTGCGGCGCCTGCCCGGCGTGCAGCCGCACATATGAGGCGCGCTTGTGCGAAAGGCCATATCGGGCGGCGACAAAATCCGCGAAAAATCGCCGATTGATGCTTTGCAAAGGCCGGCGCTGTTTGCTATGAGGCAGCCACGTTCGCGCGAGCAGGCTGTTCCCCGGTAGCTCAGCGGTAGAGCAACCGGCTGTTAACCGGTTGGTCGATGGTTCGAATCCGTCCCGGGGAGCCACTTCAATCTATATTGCGAAAAGTCCACGGCGGCGCGTCAGCCGGCCCGCAGCCGCTCGACCTCGATCCGGCGCTCGTCGCGGCGGACGACGACCGCGAAATGGTCGGCCTGGACGACGTCGAGCACCAGCGACGGCCGGTAGGCGACGGCGTTGACCCCGCCCCGGTAACGGATGCTGTCGAAGACGACGCCCGCCGCCCGCGCTCCCTCCCGCGTGCGCCAGGCCTCGTCGCGCACCGCCTCGCCGAAGGGTTGGGCGTGGGCGTAGTCGCGCGGGTCGTAGAGCCGCTCGAGCAGGGAAGCCTGCGCCGCCGGCGCATGGGCGCGGCGGATGTCGACGAACCGGCCGTCGAGGCGCGAGGAATAGGCGCGGTAGACCCGGCGCAGCTCCGGCAGCGAGCGGCTCGCCGCCTCGCGCCGCAGATGGTGGCCGACCTCGGCGGCGGCGGTGCGGATGTCCGCCGCGGCATACCAGGCCCCCGTTTCTGGGCCGTTGAAGCGCATGCCGCCCGGCGAGACATGCAGGAAGGAGGCCATGACGACGCTGGAGTTCGCCCGGCCGTAGACCCATTCCGCCTGCGGCAGCCGGGCGATCCGCTCGGCCACGAGCCGGTCGTTGGTCCAGCCGGCCAGCTCCATCGCGGCAGAGAGGTCGGCGGCGGTCGCGACCGTGTCGAACAGCCCGATGGGCGGAAACTGCGAGGGGATCAGCCTGTGGGCCGGCCGCGGCGCTTGCGCGAGGGGAAAGGCCCGGTGCGGCGCGGCCGCGCCGCCCGCCTTCCCCGCGCCGCCGCCTGCCGCCTGTGCAGCCCCGGGAAGCATGCTCACCGCAGCACGATGTCGGCTTCGTCGTATGGCCGGGGGTCGGCGTCGATCTCGTCGGGCTGCATGTGCAGCCCGCCGCGCGCGGCGTCAAGATGGCGGCGCACCGTCATCAGCCCGTCCTGCGTGCCGCTGGTCACGAGGCGAAGCGGCGGCTGGCCGCCGAAGACGCGCGCCGCGTTCGGCGAGCGCAGCCACGCGACGGCTGCCCGCTCGCTTTCCTCCAGCACGCCGAGCGCCTGGTGGATACCCAGCACCGCCGAGATGCGCGTCAGCGTGTCGGCGTCGAGGGTGAGGTCGCGGTGCTCGCGCGCGGCCTTCGCCCAGGCGTGATAGGTCGAGCGCGAGGGATAGCCGAGGATCAGCCGCCGCTCCTCCTCGTTGAGGCCCCACAGGTCGGCGATGGCGAGAAAGGTCCGCAGCCCCGGCGCGCTCAGCCGCCGCCGGCTGGCGGGCGCGAAGCGCCCCGCGTCGAGCCGCTCCGGCCCCTGTCCTGCGGGCTCCCCTCCTGCGGGCTCCCCCGTCATCCGCGCCTCGCCTCGCGCCATCGGCATCGACACCGCTCCTGTCGTTTGTCCGAATGAAGATATAGTCCAGATTTGGACATTTGGCAACGATCATGCGCCTCAACGGCCGCGAAGGCGGCCGGGCGGGCTCGTCTGCGCCGTTTCGCCGCCATGCGGCACGCGGGCGCTTGCGAACGGGGCCGCGGTCTGTTTCCCTGCCCGAGGCGGGTGATGCCTTGATTCGCAAGCTCCGCGACCGGGTTTCGAGCCGGCGCGCCGGGCGCCCTGATGGAGAGTGGCAATGACCGCCAGACCGGAAATCGTCGAACTGAAGCCGCGGATCACCGTGATCGGGGTCGGCGGCGGCGGCGGAAACGCGGTCAACAACATGATCGCGCAGGGGCTCGAGGGCGCCGAGTTCATCGTCGCCAACACCGACGCCCAGGCGCTCGCCATGTCGAAGGCGTCCCGGCTGATCCAGCTCGGCACCCATGTCACCGAGGGCCTCGGCGCCGGCTCGCTGCCGGAGATCGGCCACGCGGCGGCCGAGGAATCGCTCGACGAGATCATGGACCATCTTTCCGGCACGCATATGTGCTTCGTGACCGCCGGCATGGGCGGCGGCACGGGAACCGGCGCCGCGCCGGTCATCGCCCACGCCGCCCGCCAGGCCGGCATCCTGACCGTGGCCGTCGTCACCAAGCCGTTCGCCTTCGAGGGCAACCGGCGCATGCAGGCGGCCGAAGCCGGCATCGAGCGGCTGCGCCAGTGCGCCGACACGGTCATCGTCATTCCCAACCAGAACCTGTTCCGCGTCGCCGACGCCAGGACGACCTTCGCGGACGCCTTCGCCATGGCCGACCGCGTCCTCTATTCGGGGGTCGGCTGCATCACCGACCTGATCGTGAAGGAAGGGCTGATCAACCTCGACTTCGCCGACGTGAAGTCGGTGATGCGCGACATGGGCCGCGCCATGATGGGAACCGGCGAGGCCAGCGGCGAAGGCCGCGCGAAGACGGCGGCCGAGGCGGCCATCGCCAACCCGCTGCTCGACGAGGCCTCGATGGGCGGCGCGCGGGGCGTGCTTCTGTCGATCTCCGGCGGCCCGGACATGACGCTGTTCGAGGTCGACGAGGCGGCGTCCCGCATCCGCGAGGAGGTCGACGCCGACGCCGACATCATCGTCGGCGCCATATTCGACGAGGCGCTGGCGGGCCGCTTCAGGGTCTCCGTCGTCGCCACCGGCCTCCAGCAGCACACGGCGCGGGTGATCGACCTCGGCCAGCGCATCGCCTGAGCCGGACGCGCCGGCCCGAACGGCGGCCCGCCGCACCGGGCGGGTACACGGCCGGAGCGCCCCTTCCTTTCCCTGCCCCCTTCCGTTCCGCAACGCACGCAGCGCGGCCCCATGGGTTTTGCCCGGGATGGACCTACGCTTGCCGGCGGCATGTGCCAAGGTGGAGCCTGATCGCATAGCCGGATCGAGGATCGCGCCATGCCCCGCCTTTCGCTTAGCCTGCTGCTCGGATTGTGCTGCTCCGTCCTTCTCGCCGCCGCCCCGCCCGCCCGCGCCGACATACCGGACGAGACCTATGCCGCGCTCGGCCTGTCGCGCGACGCCTCGCCGAAGGATCTCTACGAGGCGCTCGTCAGGCGCTATCACGACCCGGAGCAGGGGCACGGCAAGGGCGCGTTCGGCGACCTGTGGGAGCCGACGCCGTTCACGCGCTACCTCGACCCCAAGACGCTCTACGTCGCGCCCGACATGGATTTCGAGGCGACGCGCGACGAATGCGTGGAGTGCCACACCACGGTCACGCCGGGATGGGTCCATTCCTGGCAAAGAAGCGTCCATGGCGACCTGGACGAGATCCGCAACCTGCCGGCCGACGATTCGCGCGCCTACAAGAAGGAGCTGATCGACCAGGTCGAGGCCAATCTGCACTCCATGGGCGTGCTGCCCGAAGGCCAGGCGCTCGGCAACGTGAGCTGCATCGACTGCCACATGGGCGTCGGCAAGGCCGAGGGCAACCACAAGGCGGACCTTTACATGCCCGACGCGGCCAATTGCGGCCAGTGCCATGTCCAGCAGTTCGCCGAGCGCGAATCCGAGCGCGACACCCTCACCTGGCCGCAGGAGCAGTGGCCGGCCGGCCGGCCCTCGCACGCCCTGTCGTGGCAGGCCAATGTCGAGACGGCGATCTGGGCCGGCATGGCCCAGCGCGAGGTGGCCGACGGCTGCTCGCTGTGCCACACCATGCAGAACACCTGCAACTCCTGCCACACCCGCCACGAGTTCTCGGCCGCCGAGGCGCGCAAGCCCGAAACCTGCTCGACCTGCCACAACGGCGTCGACCACAACGAGTTCGAGGCGTTCAGCCTGTCCAAGCACGGCGTGATCTACGCCGCGCAGGGCGCGTCGTGGGACTGGGAGAAGCCGCTGGCGGCCGCGCTCGGCGAAGGCGGGCAGACCGGCCCCACCTGCCAGACCTGCCACATGGAATATAACGGCGAGTATGGCCATAACCTCGTGCGCAAGGTGCGCTGGGGCTTCGAGCCGAAGCCGGAGATCGCCGACAATCTCGGGCACGAATGGTTCCAGGACCGCAAGGAATCGTGGGTGCAGACCTGCTCGAACTGCCATTCGCCGGCCTTCGCCCGCTCCTATCTCGACATGATGGACGAAGGCACCAAGCAGGGCATCGAGCTGGTCAAGGAAGCGCGCGGCGTCATGAACAGGCTCTACGAGGACAAGCTGCTCGTCGGCCAGACGACCAACCGCCCGGCGCCGCCCGCGCCGGACGCCGACAGCCCGGGCGCCTTCGCCGGCCTGTTCTTCTCCGCCGGCAACTTCCCGACCGCCATCGACTACGAGTTCGCCGAGATGTGGGAGCAGCATATCATGAAGCACTTCAAGGGCCTGGCCCACGTGCATCCCGGCGGCTTCACCTACTCGGAGGGCTGGTCGCGCCTGATCCGCAGCCTGGCCCGCATCAAGGACACCGACACGCAGCTGCGCGAGAAGGCGGCGCTGATGCAGCGGGTCGAGGCGCTGGAGGCGGCGGGCGGCCGGCAGGGATGGCTCGACCTCGACACGCCGATGAAGCGGGCGGCCGCCGGCGGCGCGGGCGTGACGCTCGCGGGGCTGGGCCTCGGCCTCATGCTCCTGCCGGCTTTCCGTCGCCGCCGGCGCGGCTGAGGCAGGGAGGCGGTCGTGGCCCGGCCCCCCGCTTCCCGCACGGTCTCCGGCCTCGTTTCAGGGGCCGGGGCAGCACTCCTGATCGCCGGCGGGCTGCTGACGGCCTATGCCGTGCAGGGCGAGAAGCGGCCGACGCCTTACGTCTACGAGCTGGCGGAAGCGGCCGGGCCGGACGCCGCCCGGACGCTGGCCGAGGGGCTGCCCGACGCGACGCTGAAGACGCTCGCCCTCAAGACCGCCGACACCGGCAGGCTGCTCGCCGCCGGCACGGTGCTGGAGCGGCCGGGCGAGCCGGCGCTCATTGTCGGCTGGAGGAGCGAGATCGGCGAGCCCGTGCTGCGCTCCGACATCGCCGTCGAGGAGGAGGAGAAGCTCGTCGCCGCGCTCAGGGCGCACCTGCCGGCCGGCAGCCTCGTCTTCG
The DNA here is from genome assembly GCA_003577315.1 of Hyphomicrobiales bacterium. Taxonomy (GTDB): domain Bacteria; phylum Pseudomonadota; class Alphaproteobacteria; order Rhizobiales; family Rhizobiaceae; genus Aerobium. Next base: position 25,960 of record QEVK01000018.1, read on the forward strand.
CCATGCCGGCGCTGTCGCACAGGCTTCAGGCGACGGTGGAGGCAACGTTCCCGCTCGCCGCCGCCGACGACAGCGCCACGCTGCGGCCGCCCGATGCGTGGGCGAACGCCAGGGAGGCGATCGCGCAGACCGAGAAGCGGTGGCGGCCCGCCGCGGACGCCGGGGCCGATGCGCTGTTCTCCTCCTTCCTCGACGCGCTCGGCGCCGAGGACAAGTACGGCGTCGCCCGGCTCCAGGTCATGGCGCTCCAGGTCATGGCCGGGGCGCAGGAGAGCTACCTCGTCCTGCACGTGCGCGACGCCTTCGACATCGGCGTCGCCGCGCCCGACCGCTTTTCCGTCGGCCTGCGCGACTTCCCGGGCTCCGGCAACGTCCACGACGTCACCAAGCTGGTGAAGACCTGGGTGAAGGACGAGGGCTTCGCCGCCTACGCCGTGATCCCGCGCGACGCCAACGCCGTGCGCGCCTACTACCTCGCCGACACGGCCGGCAAGTCGTCGCTGCTCGGCCAGTTGCTGCCCTTCAACTCGGCGCGGATCGGGCAGGTGCCGGAGGCGACCCTTGTGTTCCAGCACGGCGGCTACTGGGTCTACCGCATCGCCGGCATCCGGGCGGGCTGACCCGGCATCACCGAAATCGCCATCTGTGGTACCATCGCTTCCCTGCGATCCGGCTAATCTATGGTGCCAGGGAGGACTCGTGATGCAGGTCGTTCTGACGATCAATCCGAGTGATCCCCGCACGCTGCAACGCCAGCTCTTCGATCAGATCAGGGGGCTGATCCTCGAGAACAAGTTGCGCAGCGGGGATCCTGTACCGGCTTCGCGGGCGCTGAGCGAGCAGCTCGGCGTCTCGCGCAACACCGTCATGCTCGCCTACGAGCAGCTGCTCAACGAGGGCTATATCGAGAGCCGGCCCAATGTCGGCACCTTCGTCAGCTCCAGCCTGCCGGAGAAGGGCATGCTGATCGCGCTGCGCGCCGCCGAGGAGCGCCAGGCCAACAACAACAACGGCGACGTCCGCCCGCTGCCGGACCGGCTGAAGGGGCACACCGTCATCAGCCCCAACCGCGGCAGGCTCGAGCACGACTTCTGGATCGGCCGGGTGGACGCCTCGACCTTCCCGGCCAACGAGTGGCGCCGCATCCTCGACGCCAAGGTGCGCTACGGCGGCGCCAGGCTGGCCGAGTACCAGGACCCGCAGGGCCTGCCGGAGCTGCGGCAGGCCATCGCCGACCATATCGGGCCGGCGCGCGGCGTCTCGGCCGGGGCCGACGACATCGTCATCGTCGCCGGCTCGCAGGGCGGGCTCGACCTGATCGCCCGCGCGCTCGCCGGCCATGCCCGCACCTTCGTCCACGAGGACCCCTGCTATCAGGGCGCGCGCTCGCTGTTCGAGGGCTGCGGCTTGAAGCCGGTTCCCGTCGCCGTCGACCATGACGGCATCGACGTGGCGCGCCTGCCCGAGACCCGGCGCAACCTCCTCTACGTCACCCCCTCGCACCAGTATCCGCTCGGGGTGACGCTGTCGCTGGAGCGGCGGCTGGCGCTGCTCGAATGGGCGGCCCGCACCGACAGCTACGTCATCGAGGACGACTACGACGGCGACTTCCGCTACGAGGGCGCGCCGCTGACGGCGCTGCGCGGCCTCGACTGCCGCGGCCGCGTGCTCTATCTCGGCACCTTCTCCAAGTCGCTCGCCGCGGGCTTGAGGCTCGGCTTCATCGTCGCGCCGCCGGCGCTGGCGCGCACCCTCAAGGAATGGAAATCGCTGACCAGCAACGGCAATCCGTGGCTGGTGCAGTCGGCGATGGCCGACTTCATGCACAGCGGCGGCTTCATGCGCCACCTGCGGCGCATCCGCGCGATCTACAGGCAGCGCCGCGACACGCTCGTCGAGGCGCTGCGTCCGGCCTTCGGCGACGCCGAGTTCAAGGGCATGCGCGGCGGCATGCACGTGTCGCTGCGCCTGCCGCCCCGCTTCGGCGACGCGCGCGAGATCGAGCGGCGCGCGGCCGCGCGCGGCGTCGGCGTCTATGTGCCGGGCTCGGGCGGCGCGTTCGTGACGCCCGGCAACCCCCGCGCCCGGGATACGCTGCTGTTCGGCTACGCCGCCCTTTCGGAACGGAGCATCGCGATCGCCGCCGGCCGTCTGGCGCAGGCCGTCGCGGAAGGCGCGGACGGCGCGAAGGACGCGGCCGATGGCTGATTCCCTCATCAAGCTCGGCCAGCTCGCGACCTGCCTGGCGCTGGTGCTCAGCCTCTACGCGCTCGGCGCGGCCGTCCTTTCGGCGACGGGCTCCTCGCCGGCGCGCCTGCGCAGCGCGCGCAACGCGCTCTACGCCAACCTGGCGCTGGTGGCGTTCGGCTGCGCCACGCTCATCTGGTCCTTCGTCGCCCTCGACTTCTCGGTCGCCTACGTGGCGCAGAACAGCAACTCGCAGCTGCCGCTGATCTACCGGCTCACGGCGATGTGGGGCGCGCACGAGGGGTCGCTCATGCTGTGGCTGTTCTATCTCGTCCTGCTGTCGGCCGTCGCCGTGCGCGCCCACTGGAAGGACCACCCGCTGTCGATGCCGTGGATCATCGCCACGCTCGCCGCGATCCAGTTCGGCTTCCTCGCCTTCATCGTCTTCCTGTCCAACCCGTTCCTGACGATCAGCCCGGCGCTGCCCGACGGACAGGACCTGAACCCGCTGCTCCAGGATCCCGGCCTCGTCTTCCACCCGCCGGTGCTCTATCTCGGCTATGTCGGCTTCGCCATCCCGTTCGCCTTCGCCGTCGCCTCGCTGATGCGCACCCATTCGGGCGCGGAGTGGGTGCGCGCCGTGCGGCGCTGGACGCTGTTTTCCTGGACGATGCTGACCAGCGGCATCCTGCTCGGCGGCTTCTGGGCCTATTACGAGCTCGGCTGGGGCGGCTACTGGGCCTGGGACCCGGTCGAGAACGCCTCGCTGATGCCGTGGCTGACGGGAACCGCGCTCTTGCATTCGATGATGGCGCAGGACAAGCGCGGCCTGTTCCGCACCTGGAACGTCTTCCTCGTGGTGACCACCTTCCTGCTCACGCTGATCGGCACCTTCCTCGTGCGCTCCGGCGTGCTGACCTCGGTGCATGCCTTCGCGGTCGATCCGGGGCGCGGCGCCTACATGCTGGGCTTCCTGACGGTGGCGATGGTGTTCGGCTACGGCCTGATCCTCATGCGCTCGGACCGCCTTTTGGCCGACGCACTGGTCGAGAGCCCCTATTCGCGCGAGAGCGCCATCCTCGCCAACAACGTGCTCCTGCTGGTCGCGGCCGCCACCGTGTTCCTCGGCACGCTCTATCCGCTGTTCGTCGAGGCGGTCTCGGGCGAGCGGCTAAGCGTCGGCGCGCCCTATTTCAACAAGGTCGTGGTGCCGCTGATGCTGGGCGTCGTGCTCTTGCTCGGCATCGGCCCGTCGATCCCGTGGCGCAGGGTCGATGCGCGCAGGCTCGCCGCCATGTTCCGAAAGCCGGCGATCGGCGCGCTGCTGTCGCTTTGCGCGGCGCTTGCCGCCGGCGTGCGCGATCCCCTGACGCTCGGCGCCATCGCGGCCGTGGCCTTCGCCTTCGCCGCCACGCTCGCCGACATCGCCACCGGCATCGCCGCCCGCCGCAGGCTCACCGGCGAGAGCTGGCTGGCTGCCGCGCGCACCGTGCTGTCGCTCGGGCGCCAGCGTTTCGGCGGCCTCGTCGTCCATCTCGGCATCGTCCTGATCGCAGCCGGCATGATCGCGTCGGGCCTGTTCCAGACCGCCGTCACCGTGTCGCTGAGGCCCGGCGACAGCTTCGAGCTTGCCGGCCGCGTCGTCACGCTGCGCGACGTCTCCGACGCCGACGGGCCCAACTATCGCGGGCGCGTGGCCACGCTCAGCGTGTCGCAGGACGGCAGGCCGCTCTACGAGATGCGGCCGCAGAAGCGCTTCTACACCGTGCGCTCCATGGCCACGACCGAGATCGCCATCCGCTCCTCCTTCAGCGGCGACCTCTACCTGCTGGTCGGCGAGGAGACGCAAGCCGGCGGCGTCACCATCCGCGGCTACTGGAACCCGCTGGTGGGCTGGATCTGGGCCGGCTGGCTGGTCGTCGCCTGCGGCGCGCTGCTGTCGCTGTCGGGCACCGGCCGGCGCAAGGCGATAGCGGCCTCGACGGACATGGCCGTGCCGGCGGCAAGGGGAGTGCCGGCCGAATGAGCACGCCCTTCCCCGACAGGCCCGCTTCCGACAGGCTTGCCCCCGGCAAGCCCGCCATCCCGCGCTGGAAATGGCTGCTCGGCGCCGCCGTGGTCGCCGTCCCGCTGCTGCTCGGCATCGGCCTGACCCGCGACCCCTCCTACATCCCCTCGATGATCGTCGGCCGCGCCATGCCGGAATTCTCGCTGGAAGCGCTTTCCGGCGACGCAAAGGTGGCCTCCGAGGCGCTGCTCGGCAAGCCGCTGGTCATCAATTTCTGGGCGTCGTGGTGCGTGTCGTGCCGTCAGGAACACCCGCTGCTCGTCCAGCTCGGCGACCGCGCCGACCTGTTCGGCGAGTTCGGCATCGTCGGCATCAACTATCGCGACAGCCGGCAGGCCGCGCTCGGCTTCCTCGACCGCGAGGGCCGCTTTCCCTACGCCTCCGGGCTCGACACGCGCGGCCGGCTCGGCATCGATTTCGGCGTCTACGGCATGCCGGAGACCTTCTTCGTCGATGCCGCCGGCATCGTGCAGGCGCGCCAGGTCGGGCCGCTGACGCAAGAGGCGGTCGAGCGCAACCTGAAGCTGATCGGAGCCGGGCGATGAAGCGCACGCTCGCAGCCGCCGCGCTGGCCTTCACGGTCGCCGCCGCGCCGGCGGCACCCTTCCGCACCGAGGCGCCCGAGGAAGCGCAGGTGCGCGAGATCGGGGCGAAGCTGCGCTGCCCCGTCTGCCAGAGCGAGAACATCCTCGATTCGCAGTCGGGAACCGCGCGCGAGATGATCGCGGTGCTGCGCGAGCAGCTCGCGCTGGGGCGCTCCGAGGCCGAGATACTGGGCTATTTCCGCAGCCGCTACGGCGACTACGTGCTGCTTTCGCCGCCGGCTTCCGGCTTCGGCGGCGTCATCTGGCTGGTGCCGCCGCTGCTGCTGGCCGCCGCCGGCGCCGTCTACATCCTGCTCGTGCGCCGCAACGCCGAGGCGGCGAGGCGCGCCGGCCAGGCGTCGCAGCCGCGCGCGCCCCTCGACGAGCAGAGCCTGCGGAGGCTGGAGCTATGACGATGTCGGTGATCGCGTTCGTGCTTTGCGCGGCGGCGGTGGCGGTCGCGGTCGGCCCGCTGATGCGCCGGCGCGCCAACCTGCCGCTCGGCGCCGGGCTGGAAGACGACAGCCCGGTCCGGCGCTGGCAGGAGGAGAAGGACCGGCTGACCGGGCAGTTGCGCGACAACGACCTGGCGCTGGCCGAAGGCCGCATCGATCCCGCCCGGCATTCCGCCACCGCCACCCGGCTGGCCGGCGAGGCCGAGCACGCGCTTGCCCGCCTGCGCGAGGTGCGCGGCGCGCTGGCGCCCGCCTATGCGGCCTCGCCGGCGAGCGAGCGGCGCTGGACGGTGGCGCTCGTCGCCGGCTGCGTCGTCGCCGCGACCTATGGCGTCCACGCCGTCGCCTCGCGCGGCGACATCGACATGACCCGCTCGCCCCATGGCGACATGGCCGCCTCGCCCCGCCCGGACGACGCCCCCGCCGGCATGCCGGTGGGCGCCGACGGTGTGCCCGACATCGGCGCCATGGTGGCGCGGCTCGAAGCCCGCATCGAGAGCGGCGACTACGCGCCCGACGACGTCGCCATGCTGCTGCGCTCCTACCGCGTGCTCGGCCGCGACGGCGACCGGCTTCTGGACGAGGCGGCCGGGAAGTTCCCGGACGACGTCCAGATCCGGCTCGCCTTCATCGACGCAGCCCTTACCGGCACCGACGCCGACCGCCTCGCCCGCGCCGAGACGATGGTGTCCGAACTGATGGCCGCCTCGCCCGATCTCGCCGAGGCGCGGTGGTATCGCGCCCTGTTCCTGGTGCGCCACGGCGACCTCGACGCCGCCCGCGCCGAGCTGCGCGCGCTTGCACCCCTGGTCGCCGGCAACCCGCAGGCGGCGGACGCGGTGCGCACGCTGCTTTCCCGCATCGACATCCCCCAGCACGACCGGGCGGCACAGCCCGGGAAATAGGAGCCACGCCATGGAACGTCGCCCCGGCGAGACGCCCGTCATCGAACAGCCCTCCCCCTACGCGGCCTGGGAGGCCGGCCCGGACTATGCCGGGCACTTTCACGAGTCGCTGGCGCAGCTGAAGCGCGAGGGCCGCTACCGCGTCTTCCAGGAGCATCGCCGCCTCGTCGGCGAGTTCCCGCTCTCCGTCGCCGTCACCGCCGAGGGCGAGCGCATCGTCACCGTGTGGTGCTCCAACGACTATCTCGGCATGGGCCAGCACCCGCGCGTGCGCGCCGCCATGCGCGAGGCCGTCGACCGCTACGGCGCGGGCGCGGGCGGCACCCGCAACATCTCCGGCAACCATTCGCCCATCGTGGCGCTGGAGCGGGAGCTCGCCGCGCTCCACGGCAAGGAGGCGGCGCTGGTGTTCGGCTGCGGCTATCTCGCCAACCTGTCGACGCTTGCCGCGCTCGGCCGCCTGCTGCCCGACTGCGTGCTGGTCTCGGACCAGCTCAACCACGCCTCGATGATCCAGGGCGTCAGCGCCAGCCGGGCGGAAAAGCGCGTGTTCCGGCACAACGACGTGGCGCATCTGGAGGAGATCCTGCGCTCCATCCCCCGGGCGCGCTGCAAGGTGGTGGCCTTCGAGTCGGTCTATTCCATGGACGGCGACATCGCGCCCATCGGCGAGATCGCCGCATTGTGCGAGCGCTACGGCGCGATGAGCTACCTCGACGAGGTCCATGCCGTGGGCATGTACGGCCCGACCGGGGCCGGCGTCGCCGAGCGCGACGGGCTCGCCGACAGGATCGATCTCGTCCAGGGCACGCTCGCCAAGGCGTTCGGTGTCATCGGCGGCTATGTCGCCGGCTCGGCGATCGTGATCGACGCCATCCGCAGCCACGCCAACGGCTTCATCTTCACCTCGGCGCTGCCGCCGGCCGTCGCCATGGGCGCGCTCGAAAGCGTGCGCCACCTGCGCGCAAGCGATGTCGAGCGCACGAGGATGCACGCCAATGCGCGCACGCTGCGCGAACGGCTGCGCGCGCGGCGCATCCCCTTCCTCGACGCGCCCAGCCACATCGTGCCGGTGATGGTGGGCGACGCCGCCCGGTGCAAGGCGGTGTGCGACCTCCTGTTCGAGCGCCACGCCATCTACGTGCAGCCGATCAACTACCCGACCGTGCCTCACGGCACCGAGCGACTGCGCATCACCGCCTCGCCCGCCCACACCGACGCGATGATCGAGACCCTGGCGAACGCGCTCGCCGACGTCTGGCGGGACCTGCAACTGCCGCTGTCGCCGCCATTGTCGCCAGAGGCGGGCTGACCGTGGCGGCGGGCAGGAAATCGAGGCGGCTCATGGTGCTGGGCGCGGCCGGCGCGGCGCTCGGCGTCGCGGCGGCGCTGGTGCTGACGGCGCTCGGCGAGGACATCGTCTTCTTCCGCTCGCCTTCCGAGATCGCGAGCGGCGCGGTGGCCGAGGGCGCGCGCATCAGGCTCGGCGGCATGGTCGAGGAAGGCAGCATCCGCCGATCGGCCGACGGCCTGCATGTCGCGTTCCGCGTCACCGACGGGGCGCAGTCGCTGCCCGTCTCCTATCGTGGCATCCTGCCCGACCTGTTCCGCGAGGGCCAGGGCGTCGTCGCGGAGGGGCAGATGCGCGCCGGCACCTTCGAGGCGGCGACGGTGCTGGCCAAGCATGACGAGAACTACATGCCGCGCGAGGTGCAGGCCGCGCTGGACCAGGGCGGCTACGCCGCCCCCGCCGCCGGGCCGAGGTGAGCGGCGCCGGCGAAGCCGGCCGCCGGCCGCTTCCCCGTCCTACGCCGCCAGCACCGCCTCGGGCTCGGCCGCCTCGTAGCCCAGCGCCTCGGCGACGGCGCGGTTGGTGATGCGGCCGCGATGGACGTTGAGCCCGTCCATCAGATGCGGGTCGTCGGCCAGCGCCTTCAGCCCCCGGTCGGCCAGCGCGAGGCCGTGCCGCAGCGTGGCGTTGTTGAGCGCCTGCGCCGAGGTGACGGGCACGGCGCCCGGCATGTTGGCGACGCAATAGTGGACGATGCCGTCCACCTCGTAGGTGGGCTCGGCATGGGTGGTGGGGCGCGAGGTCTCGAAGCAGCCGCCCTGGTCGATGGCGACGTCGACCAGAACGGTCCCCTTGCGCATCGCCCGCAGCATCTCGCGTCCGACCAGCTTGGGCGCGGCCGCGCCGGGGATCAGCACCGCTCCGACCACGACATCGGCGGCCAGGCACTCCTCCTCCAGCGCCTCGACGGTGGCGTAGCGGGTGCGCACGCGACCGCCGAACATCTCGTCGAGCTGGCGCAGGCGCGGGATCGAGCGGTCGATGACGGCGACCTCGGCCCCGAGACCGACGGCCATCCGCGCCGCGTTCGTGCCCACCACGCCGCCGCCCAGCACCGCCACCCTGCCCGGCGCCACGCCCGGCACGCCGCCCAGCAGCACGCCGCGACCGCCATTGGCCTTCTGCAGCGCCGTCGCGCCCGCCTGGATCGCCAGCCGGCCCGCCACCTCCGACATCGGCGCCAGAAGCGGCAGGCCGCCGCGATCGTCCGTCACCGTCTCGTAGGCGACGGCCGTGACACCGGACTCGACCAGGCCGCGGGCCTGCGCCGGGTCGGGCGCGAGGTGCAGATAGGTGTAGAGGATCTGGCCCTCGCGCAGCTGCGCCCATTCCTGCGGCTGCGGCTCCTTCACCTTCACGATCATGTCGCAGGCGGCGAAGATCTCCGCCGCGCTCGCGGCGATCGCCGCCCCGGCCGCGGCATAGGCCGCGTCGTCGGCGCCGATGCCCGCGCCCGCGCCGGTCTCCACCACCACCTCGTGGCCGTGGGCGACGTATTCGCGCACCGCGCCGGGCGTCAGGCCGACGCGGTATTCATGGTTCTTGATCTCCTTCGGACAGCCCACTCGCATGCGGTCTCCTCCCTGCTGCGCTTTCCGTTCCGAAAACGGTATATGGTGACACAGGATGCGCGGAACGTGCTTGTGAATAGGCATGTTCACGGCTTCCCGTCTCGTGTATTCTTGCGCGAAATCGAATTTTCATTGAAGGAATTTCGGCATATGTCGCTGGACAGGATCGATATCGCCATTCTCGAGGCTCTCCAGAAGGATGGACGCATCTCCAACGCGGCGCTTGCCGAGAAGGTGGGCCTGTCGCAGTCGGCCTGCTCGCGCCGGCTCGACAATCTGGAGAAGGACGGCGTCGTGCGCGGCTACCACGCGCGGCTGTCCAACGCCGCGCTCGGCCACGGCATGACCGCGATCGTGCACATCTCGCTGTCGGGGCAGTTCGGCAAGACGCTGGCCGATTTCGAGGCGGCGGTGAAGCGCTGCCCCAACGTGCTGTCGTGCCACCTGATGTCGGGCGAATACGACTACATCCTGCGCATCGCCGCCCGCGACCTGGAGGACTACGAGCGCATCCACAAGGAATGGCTGACGGCCATGCCCCACGTCATCAAGATCAACTCGTCGTTTGCGCTCAGGGAGGTGGTCGACCGCACCCATGTCGGCCTCAAGCCGGACATGGCCTGAAGCCCCTCCCCCCGCCGGCGACGGGCGCAAATGCCACGACCCGCCGGCTGGGGGGCAACCGGCGGGCCGGGAGACCACGCGGACGGAGGGGGGGCATTGTCCGCGCGGGGGTCTTTTTTAGAGATAGCACGATCCGGCTACGCGGGAAACGGTAAGGAAAATCCCACTTTAGAGCATGATCTGAACAGCGGGGCCGGCTTTCGGAACCGTGCCCGCGCGCGACGACGGAGCGGAAAGGCGCAGCGGGACGACGATCGAGCCTCGTCCCGCCCCGCTCCGGCAGCGGCTCAGCGCAGGAACTCGTCCACCCGGCGCAGGGTCACGCGGCGGTTCTGCCAGTTCTCGTGCTGGGTCGGGACCAGGAGGAACTCCTCGCCGTAGCCCACCGTCTCCAGCACTCGCGACGGGATGCCGAACTCGCGCACCAGCACGCGCTTCAGCGAGGCGGCGCGGCGCTCCGACAAGGCCAGGTTGGAGGCGTTCGAGCCGACGGCGTCGGTGTGGCCCTCGATCAGGAGGCGCATGCCGGGCCGGCGCTGCAAGAGGCGCTCGAGCGCCTTGGCGATCTGCTCGACCTTGCGGTACTGCGAGTAGGGAATCTCGGCCGAGCCGAACTCGAAGTTGATCGACTGGATCTCGATGGACGGCGCGGCGCGGCGCAGGTCGGGCCGGCGCTTGAATTCCTGGACGGTGACGCGGCGCTGGGGCGCGACGCGGGTCTTGGGCGCGGCCTCGAGCTGGCGCAGGATGCGGTCGGCCGAGGGCATCTCGCGCACCTGCGCGGAGGTGACGCCCGGCAGGGTTATGGCGGCGACGGCGGCGGCGATGAGAATGCGGCGGAACATGGCGTCTCCTTCGGTGATCGCGTGCTGTATCGATGAACGCAGGGTCGCACGGCCGGGCTGAAGCCATCCTGAACGGGCCGTTATCCTGCGTTCAGGATCGTTAATATCCGGGCAGCGGCCGCTGACCCCGTAGCGCCTCGCCAGCGTCCCCAGGCGTTGGCCATGTCGTATCGCTCGGCGGACCCCGGATGCTCCCTCAAAGCCCGGGACCGGACGGCTAGGTCCAGGGCGAGACCGTCTCCTGCGACCAGGCGTAGGGCGTGAAGCCGATGCGCTGGTAGAGCTGAAGCGCGCGCGGGCTGTCGAGGGAGTTGGTGTGGATCACCAGCCGGCCCGGGGCGTGCTCGAAGGCCGCGAACACGGCTTCGGACAGGAAGAACTTCGCCAGCCCCCGGCCCTGGAACTCGGGCACGAGGCCGAAATAGCGGATCTCCGCCTCCGCCGTCAGGCGCGACAGGTCGAGCTCGAAGAAGCCGGCCGGCGCGCCGTCGGCGTAGAGCACGCGAATCTCGGTTTCCCCGGAATGGACGACAGCCGACAGCGCGGCGTCGTCGAGGTCGCGATGCGCCGACCAGTGGTGCGGCCTGCCGACCTGCTCGTAGAGATAGCGGTAGAAGTGAAGCGGCATGTCCTTCGCCCGCAGCAGGGCGAGGTAGGAGCCGAGCGGCATGGGCACGCGCGCCGGCGGCGGCGCGAGCATCTCCAGATGGGTGATGCGCGCGTGGAGCAGCCCCTCGCCGCCTGCCGCGCCCTCAGTCATCGCCGGTCACCACCGGCGTGTCGGCGCGCCCGCCCCATTCGCTCCACGACCCGTCATAGAGCCGGTTGTCGGTGTGGCCGACCGAGGCGAGCGCCAGCGAGACCACTGCGGCGGTGACGCCCGAGCCGCAGGAGGTGACGACCGGCTTCGAAAGGTCGAGCCCGGCGGCCTCCAGCACCGCGCGCAGTTCCTCGACCGGCAGCAGGCTGCCGTCGCGCGACAGCGAGGCGGCCGGCACGTTCCTGGCGCCCGGCATGTGGCCGCCGCGCATGCCCGGCCTCGGCTCCGGCTCGGCGGCGGTGAAGCGCCCGGCCGGCCGCGCGTCGGCGATCTGGGCCGTGCCCTCGACGACGATGCGCTGCATCTCGTCGAAGGAGACCACGCGCGAGCTGTCGCACTCGACCTCGAAGAAGCCGGGGGCGATCTTCGTCGTCTCGGCGGTCACGGGCCTGCCTTGCGCCTTCCAGCGGTCGAAGCCGCCGTCGAGCACATAGACCTCGCTCGCGCCCATCAGCCGCAGCATCCACCACACGCGCGGGGCCGAGAAGAAGCCCGGCCCGTCATAGACCACGATGGTGTCCTTCTCGTCGATGCCCATGGAACTGGCGAACTGCGCGAACAGGCCCGGGCTGGGCAGCGTGTGCGGCAGCGGCGAATCCGGCGCCACCACCTTGTCGTGGTCGAAGAAGACCGCGCCGGGGATGTGGGCCGCCTCGTACTCGGCGCGGCCGTCGCGCCCTTGCGCCGGCAGATACCACGAGCCGTCCACGATCGACAGACCGGGCTCACCGAGCCGCTCCTGGAGCCAGTCGGCGGAAACCACGAAGGGGCTCGCGGCGCGGCGGGCGGACGTCTTCGCGGGCGTCTTCATGGGCTCTTCCTCAGCTCGCCGGCAGCGGACCGAAGCGGATGCGGAAGCGGCGGTTCTCGCGCCCCTTCTTCTCGATCTTGCCGATATGGATCTCGCCGACGTCGGCGGTCGAGGCGACGTGGGTGCCGCCGCAGGGCTGGGTGTCGACGGCCCCGTCCTCGCCGATGCACACGAGGCGGATGCGCCCCGAGCCCAGCGGCGGGCGCACGTTCTTCGACTTCACCAGCCCGGGATTGGCCGCCAGCTCCTCGTCGGTGATCCAGCGCGCGAAGATGGGATGGTCGGCGCGCACCAGCTCCATCAGCTGCGCGCTCACCCCCTCGCGGGTGACGCCGGCATCGGGAATGTCGAAGTCGACGCGGGATTCCTCCTCGCCGACGGCCGCGCCGGTGATGGGATAGGGGCAGACCACGGTCAAGAGGTGGCAGGCCGCGTGCATGCGCATCAGCTTCAGCCGCCGCTCCCAGTCGATCTCGGCCGTCACCGTCTCGCCCACCTGCGGCAGCGAAGCGCCCTCGGCCGGCTGGTGGACGATCTCGTCCTTGGTCTCGCCGGTGACGGTGCCGGCAATAGCGATGCGCGCCCCGCCGGCGCGCACCAGCACGCCGGTGTCGCCCGGCTGGCCGCCCGAGGTGGCGTAGAAGACGGTGCGGTCGAGCAGGATGCCGCGCCCGTCCACGGCGACGACCTTCGCCTCCGCCGACTTCAGATAGGCATTGTCGCGAAACAGCGCCTCGGCGACGAACGCCATCACGCAACCTCCTCGTAAGGGACGGAAATGTCGCTCGCCGCCTCCAGCCAGGCCGGCGTCGGCAGGCCCTTGCCGCGCAGGAAGGCGGGGTTGAACAGCTTGGACTGGTAGCGGGTGCCGTAGTCGGCGAGCACGGTGACGATGGTGTGGCCGGGGCCGAGCTCGCGCGCCAGCCGGACGGCGCCGGCGATGTTGATGCCGGTCGAGCCGCCCAGGCACAGCCCCTCCTCCTGCACCAGGTCGAAGATGATCGGGAGCGCCTCGGCGTCCGGGATCTGGAAGGAGAAGTCGGGCGCGAACCCTTCGAGGTTGGCGGTGATGCGTCCCTGCCCGATACCCTCGGTGATCGATTCGCCCTCGGCCTTCAGCTCGCCGGTGGTGTAGTAGCTGTGCAGCGCCGCGCCCAGCGGATCGGCAAGCGCGATCTTGACCGCCGCGTTCTTCCCGCGCAGGCCGGCGGCGATGCCCGCCAGCGTGCCGCCGGTGCCGACGGCGCAGGCGAAGCCGTCGACCTTGCCGTCCGTCTGCCGCCAGATCTCCTGCGCCGTGGTGGCGACATGGCCGTCGCGATTGGCGACGTTGTCGAACTGGTTGGCCCAGATCGCGCCCGCCGGCTCGGTCCTGGCGAGCTGCTCGGCAAGCCTTCCCGACACCTTCACGTAGTTGTTGGGGTTCTTGTAGGGAACGGCCGGCACCTCGATCAGCTCGGCGCCGAGCAGGCGCAGCGCGTCCTTCTTCTCCTGGCTCTGCGTGTCGGGGATGACGATGACCGTGCGGTAGCCGAGCGCCTTGGCGACCACGGTCAGGCCGATGCCGGTGTTGCCGGCCGTGCCCTCGACGATCACCCCGCCGGGGCGCAGCAGGCCCTTCCTCTCGGCGTCGCGGATGATGAACAGGCCGGCGCGGTCCTTCACCGACTGGCCGGGATTGAGGAACTCGGCCTTGCCGAGAATCTCGCACCCTGTCTCCTGCGATGCGCGCCTGAGGCGAATCAGCGGCGTGTTGCCGATGATTTCGAGCACCGAAGCGGCCATGGCGGATTCCTTCCTTTCCCGGGTTGGCGCGAAACTAGAAACGGCGGGCCGCGCTTTCAAGGCCGGATTTTCTCAATCCGCCGGAAGCTTCGGGTCCGGGCTTCGGGTCCGGGCTTCAGGCCTTCCGTTCCGGCCTGGCGTCGCGCGCCCACAGATAGATGAAGATCGAAAGCGCGAGCGTGCCGGCATAGAAGCAGAACAGCGCCGAATAGGCGGCTCCCGGATCGCCCGCGACGGTGTTGGCCTCGACCACCGCGCCGGAGCCGAACTGCATCAGCCCGACCGCGCCGATGGAGAAGAAGTTGAGCAGCGTGATTCCCCTGCCCGTCAGGTGCGGCGGCATGAAGGCGCGGCCATGCGCCATCATCAGGCCGAAGCTCGCGCCCGAAAGGCCGATCACCACCAGCGCCACGGTCGAGGCCGAGATCCCGGGGACCGGGTTGAGCCCCAGGAACACCAGCGCGGCGAGCAGCAGCGAGTTGCCGGCGACGGCGACCCACTTGCGCGTGCGCAGCAGCGTGTCGAGCGGCCCGTAGAGGAAGCTGCCCACCGACATGGCGAGCGCCATGAACAGCGTCGCCTCGCCGATGGCGAGCGCGTCGAGGCCGTAGACGTCGGCGAGATACGGCCCCGCCCACAGGCCGCGTATGCCGCCCGAGGGAACGTAGTTGAACGCGACCAGCGGCAGGATCGGCCACAGCGCGCGGATTCGCATCAGCTCCAGATAGCCGGAAAAGCCGACCTTGCCGCCGGCATGGTGCGTGTTCTTCGGGTCGCGCACGACGGTGAGGATCGCCATCGCCGTCGCCACCGTCACAACGCCGAGGCCGGCCATCACCGGCCGCCAGCCGAACGCCTCCGCGGCGGCGGCGAGCGGCGAGGCGCCGACGACGTTGCCGAGCGAGCCCAGCCCCACCATCCACGAGGTCAGCACGGCAAGCCGCGCCGGCGACCAGGTGTGGGCGAAGATGAACATCGAGGCCATCAGCACCGGCGCGCAGCCGACGCCGATCAGCGCCATCGCGACGGTGATCATCCACGGCTCGGCCGCGATCGCGAACAGGAAGGCGCCGCCGCCGCCGCAGATGCCGAGCAGCAGGCCCGCCGTGCGCTTGGGGCCGTAGCGGTCGAGGCAGACGCCGACCACGAACTGCGACAACGCGAAGGCCATGAACCATGCGCCCGAGGCGATCGACAGGTCGGTCTTGGTCGCGCCCAGCTCGGTGATCAGGGACGGGGTGAGAACCGCGAGGAACGCGCGATAGAACTGCGACAGCATATAGGCGATCGCAAGCGCCGCCAGCCCGGCCATGAGCGTTTCCCGTGCTCGTTATCGGTGGACGGCCGAGGCCGACCCGAAGGGCTTAGACCATCGGGTCGGCCTCGGCAATTGGGCCAGCCCTGTTGTCCTTTAGGCCGCGGCGCGGCCGCGCTGCGGCCGGCGCTTGTTGCCGCGGAAGGGGCGCTTCTGCCCCTGTTTCGCGGCCGCGGGCCGCGGCGCGTCCTGCGCCTCGGCGAAGGGCCGCGCCCCGGAAGGGTGCTCCGCGAAGGGCTTGGCCGCGACGTGCTGTTTGCCGTTGCGCTGCGGCTTGCCGCCGCGCGGGTTCTTGCCGGCCGAATGGCGCGGCCTGCCGGCGTCCCGGCCGGTATCGTTGTCGGCCTCGTGCCGCCGGGCGCCGCCTTCCGGCCTGGCATCCTTGACCGGCGCCGGGTCCGGCTGGTCGAGGAAGCTCGCCGCCACTGGCAGCTTCATGCGGATGATGCGCTCGACCTGGCGCAGCTTGGCCGCCTCGGACGGGTCGCACAGCGTCACCGCGATGCCGTCGGCGCCGTTGCGGCCGGTGCGGCCGATGCGGTGGACGTAGCTTTCGGCCTCGTCCGGCAGGTCGAAATTGACGACATGGCTGATGCCCGGCACGTCGATGCCGCGCGCGGCGATGTCGGTGGCCACGAGAATGCGCACCGAGCCGTCGCGGAAGCCGTTCAGCGCCCGCTGGCGCGCGTTCTGCGACTTGTTGCCGTGGATCACCGCAGCCTCGAAGCCGTCGCGCTCGAGATCCTTGGTCACGCGGTCGGCGCCATGCTTGGTGCGCGCGAAGATCAGCACCGACTTCATCGCCTCGTCGGCGAGCATGTCGGACAGGATCCTGCGCTTCTGCCTGGTCCGCGCCATGACGAGGCTCTGCCTGATCTCGCCGGCCGTGGTGCCCTGGGGGGCGACCTCGACGCGCACCGGCTCCTTGAGGAGGCTGGCGGCGAGCTGCTCGATCTCGAACGGCATGGTGGCCGAGAACAGCGCCGTGCGGCGCTCGGGATGGGTGGCGCGGGCGATGCGCCGCACATCGTTGATGAAGCCCATGTCGAGCATGCGGTCGGCCTCGTCGAGCACCAGCCAGCGCGTCTCGGAGAGCTTGATCTCGCCCTCGCGCACCAGGTCGGTCAGGCGGCCGGGCGTGGCGATCAGGATGTCGATGCCCGGCGCCATGCGCCTGACCTGCGAGCCGCGCGACACGCCGCCCAGCACCAGAGCTGTCGAGATGTGCAGCCCCTTGGCGAGCGTGCGGATCGTCTCCTCGATCTGGACCGCGAGCTCGCGCGTCGGCGCGAGAATCAGCGCGCGCGCCGTGCGCGGCAGCCGCTTGGTGCCGAGGCCGGCGATGGCCGAAAGAATCGGCAGGCTGAACGCCGCGGTCTTGCCCGAGCCGGTCTGGGCGATGCCGAGGATGTCGCGGCCGGCAAGCTGCGGCGGGATCGCCTGCACCTGGATCGGCTTCGGCTCGGTGAAGCCGGCATTGTGCGTGGCCTTGAGCAGCGCGCCCGAAATGCCGAGCGCGGCGAAGCCGGTCGGGGTCTCGCCAGTCTGCGTCTCGGGGGCCGTTTCATTGGTATTCATAGTCAAAATCGTGTCTTTCCTGCGGGCCGGCGCGTCCTGCGCGCCCGCATCGTTCGGGCGGCGGGGCGCAACCCGCCGCATTCAATCTCATGGTGACGACAAGGCGGCGGAACGATCCGGTTCCACTCGGCTGCGCTGTCGTGCCCGCGCGCCTCATGCGGCGGGTCTTTCGCCGCTTGCCGATGGTTCAGGATCGGAAAGGGGAAACGGACGCAACCAGTCCCTGACGGGGAAAGCCGGACAAGCCGGCCCATGCGCCTCTTGGCCCCGCATATGGGACAGGCGGCCGGCAAATGCAACTGAAATTTGTGCGACGCAGCAAGTTCGCGTCACGCCTCGGTCGCCGCGGCGAGTTCCGCCAGCTTCAGGACGGTGTTCCAGTTGCGCGCCGTGTTGGCGACGCCGATGCCCTTGTCGAACCTCTCCGCCAGCTTCGACGTGCCGAAGCCGTGGGGCGTGTGGAGATAGGCGACCTTGCCGGCGACGGCGATGCCCTCGCCCGCGACGGCGAACGCCCGCAGCGCCTCGACCCGCCCCGGTTCGGGCTCGGCCTCGAGGACGGCGGCATGGAGCGATTTCGGCGCGGCGACCGCGCCGGGAAAGGGGTTGGCGGCGATCAGGCGCTCCCATTCGGCGCGCGTCACCGCGTGGACCGCCTTGTCGAAGGAAAATTCGCGCGTGCAGATTGCCGCCACCTTCGCCGCCACCTCGTCGCGGGAGAGCGCGCTTTTCAGCACCGCGTTGCCGCTGTTGATGTAGGTGGCGACGTTGTCGAAGCCGGCCGCCGCCAGCTTCTCGCGCAGCGGCCTGACGGGAAGCTGCGTCTTGCCGCCGACGCCGCGGAACAGGACGATGTAGACCGTGCCTTCGCTCATGAAGCGTTCATACCATCGAGGCGCTCACACGATGAAGCCGGAAAGCGTCTCGTTCTCGGTGATGTCCTGACAGGCCCAGCCGGCCTCGTCGAAGCGCCTGCGCAGCACGTCGAAGTTCTTCGCGTCCTTCGTCTCGATGCCGATCAGCACCGAGCCGAAGTTGCGCGCCGACTTCTTCAGGTACTCGAAGCGCACGATGTCGTCGTCGGGCCCGAGCAGGGCGAGGAAGTCGCGCAGCGCGCCCGGCCGCTGCGGAAAGCGGAACACGAAATATTTCTTCAGTCCCTCGAAGCGCAGCGCCCGCTCCTTGACGTCGGGCAGCCGCTCGAAGTCGAAATTGCCGCCGGAGACGACGAGCACCACCGCCCTGCCCTTCAGCTCCTTGCGGGAGAAGTCCTTGAGCGCGTCGATGGCGAGCGCGCCGGCCGGCTCCAGCACGATGCCCTCGACGTTGAGCATCTCGACGATGGTGGCGCACAGCCGGTTCTCCGGCACCAGCCGCACCTGCCCGGGCTGGAAATGCCTGAGCAGGCGGAAGGTCTCCCGGCCGATCTCGGCCACGGCCGCGCCGTCGACGAAATTGTCGACCCTGTCGAGCTTGACCCGCTTGCCGGCCTCGAGGCTGCGCCGCAGGCTCGGCCCTCCCGACGGCTCGGCGAAGACGAAGCGCGCCGTCGAGCCGGTCTCCTCGAAATAGCGCGTCACCCCCGCCGACAGGCCGCCGCCGCCCACCGGCAGCACGACGATCTCGGGCGAGACACCCTGCGGCATCTGCGCGGCGATCTCGTGGGCGACGCTCGCCTGCCCCTCGATGATGTCCCTGTGGTCGAAGGGCGGCACCATCAGCCCGCCGCTCTCAGCGGCGAAATCGAGCGCGGCGCGGTAGCAGTCGTCGAAGAAGTCGCCGATCAGGCGGATCTCGACCGCGCCGCCGCCGAACATCCGCGTCTTGTCGATCTTCTGCTGCGGCGTCGTCACCGGCATGAAGACGACGCCCTTGCGGCCGAAATGCCGGCACACATAGGCGAAGCCCTGGGCGTGGTTGCCGGCCGAGGCGCAGACGAACACCTGCGCGCCGCCGTCGGCGGCCAGCGCCTTGCGGAAGAAGTTGAACGCACCCCTGATCTTGTAGGAGCGCACCGGCGACAGGTCCTCGCGCTTGAGGAAGATGCGCGCCCCGGTCTTGCGCGACAGGTAGTCGTTCTCCTGCAACGGCGTTTCCGCGAAAAGCGGCCGCATCGCCTCGGCCGCGCGCGCAACATCGCGGGGAAATGCCGCCATTCGATCGTCTCCACCGGGCTTTTCGCCCGCTATTGCACAAACGCGCCGATGACGCCACTGTCGCGGCACAGTGTCGGGGGATTCGTTCCGTGCAGTACTCGGCCGCCCGCGCCGCGATCCACATCGCCTCGGTGTTCGCGATCTATCTTTCCTTCGCCATGCTGGCGCCGGCTGCCGTCGATCTCTACTACGGCAACGACGACTGGATGGTGTTCGCCTTCTCCGCCTTCTTCACCGGCGGGCTGGCGCTGGCCTGCGCGCTGGCGACGCAAGGGCGTCCGCCGCCGATCTCCTCGCGCTTCGGCTTCCTCGTCGTCAACCTTCTGTGGCTGACCACCAGCGCCGTCAGCGCCGTGCCGCTCTACGCCGCCGCCTCGCTCGACCTGACGCTGGCGGAGGCGGTGTTCGAGGCCGTCTCGGGCATCACCGCCACCGGCGCGACCGTGGTCAACGGGCTCGACGGCCTGCCGCCCGGCATCCTGCTGTGGCGCTCGCTGCTGCAATGGATGGGCGGGCTCGGCATCATCGCGCTCGGCCTGTTCGTGCTGCCCTTCCTCAACATCGGCGGCATCTCCTATTTCAGGATCGAATCGGCCACCGTCACCGACCGGCCGTTCGAGCGGCTGTCGACCTACGTCACCAGCCTGATCGGCATCTATTCGGCGCTCACCCTGCTGTGCGCCATCTGCTACGCGGCGGCCGGCATGAGCGGCTTCAACGCGCTCAACCACGCGCTGACCACGATCTCCACCGCGGGCTTTTCCACCCACGACGCCTCGATGGGCGTCTATGCCGACAATTTCGCGATCCTGTGGACCGGCATCGTGTTCATGTTCATCGGCGCGCTGCCCTTCGCGGTCATGATCCTGGTCGTCGCCTCCGGGCGGATCGAGGCGCTGCGCGACCCGCAGATCCGCGTCTTCGCCTCCTATGTCGTGGTGTTCGTGGCCGCCGTGGCGATAAACCTGCGCCTGTCGACGGGCTTGCCCTTCCTCGACGCGCTGACCTATTCGGCGTTCAACTTCGTGTCGATCATCACCACCACCGGCTTCGCGACCGAGGACTACACGCTGTGGGGGCCGTTCATGGTCGCCTGCGCGCTGGTCGCCACCTTCCTCGGCGGCTGCTCGGGCTCGACCTCCGGCGGCGTCAAGGCGTACCGCTTCGTCATCGTGGCCAAGCTGCTGGCCAACGGCATCAAGCGCCTCATCTATCCCAACGCCGTGGTCTCCGTGCGCTACGGCGACCGGCTGGTGGACGAGGCGGTCCAGCACGCGGTGGTGCTGTTCATCTCGGCCTTCGTCACCATCTGGCTGTTGCTGACGATGCTTCTGGCGGCGACCGGCCTCGACATCCTCACCGCGCTGTCGGGCGCGCTGACCTGCCTCGCCAATGTCGGGCCGGGCATCGGCGACCTGATCGGCCCGGCCGGCAACTTCTCGGCGGTGCCGGACGCCGCCAAATGGCTGCTGGCGCTCGCCATGCTGCTCGGGCGGCTGGAGATCCTGGCCGTGCTGGTCATCGCCTCGCCGGCGTTCTGGCGGCGCTGACGGCTTGCCATCGGCGGCGCGCCGCGATAGCGGATGGATGGGGTGACCGTCGGCAGAGGAGTCTTGCGTTGAGCCGCCCACGCTACGTCGCCGCAGCTTTCGCGCTGGCAACCGCCCTCGCCCTTTCGGGCTGCGCCGGCGGCGGCACGCATCGCCTGCTCGACGCGGTCGCGGCCGAGCCGGACGCGATCCTCGCCACCCATCGCATCCTCGTCGTCACCACCCGCGCCGAGGCGCAGGACCGCAAGGAGGTGTTCGGCGGCGAGCGCAGCGTCGATCTGAACTTCGCCCGCGTCGACGTCAGCCTGCCCGGGACCCACGTGCCCGGCAGGGTCGAGCAGCCGCGCAGCGACGCCCGGCGCGACCCCGCGCGCCATGTCGCAGCCGGCGAGGTGGCGCTCTACCGCTCGCGGGACGGCTTCGCGAGGACGCTGCGCGACAGGCTGAGGCAGACGGACGGCCGCGCGCTGGTCTTCGTCCACGGCTACCGCACGCCGTTCGACAATTCCGTCTACCGGGCGGCGCAGATCGTCCACGATTCCGGCTATCGCGGCACGCCGGTCCTGTTCTCCTGGGCCTCGACGGGGCGCACGGTCGACTACATCTACGACAACAACTCCGCCACCGTCGCCCGCGACGGGCTGGAGGAGACGCTGCGCATGCTGCGCGCGGCGGGGGCGCAGCGCATCGACATCGTCGCCCACTCGATGGGCAACTGGCTGACGATGGAGGCGCTGCGCCAGATCGCCATCGCCGGCGACCGCGGCCTCTCAGGCCGCCTCGGCGACATCATCCTCGCCTCGCCGGACATCGACGTCGACGTCTTCAAGAGCCAGCTTCGCCGTCTCGGCCGGCCCGACCAGCCGGTGTTCGTCATCGTCTCGCGCGACGACCGGGCGCTGCTGGCCTCCTCGATCATCGCCGGCAACCGCCCGCGCGTCGGCGACTACGGCAACGACGCCGACCTCGCCAGCCTCGGCGTCACCGTGGTCGACATCTCCGGCGTCTCGGCCGGCGACAGGCTGAACCACGCCAAGTTCGCCGACAACCCGCTGATGGTGCAGTTGCTGGGCCAGCGGCTCAACGAGGACGACATGCTGGCCGGCAGCCGCGACGACGTCTCGCGGCGCATCGAGAGCCTGGCCAAGGGCCTCGGCCAGACGCTGGGCTCGGCGGCCGAGATCATCATCACCACGCCGCTGGAAGTCATCAGCATCGCCGTCGGTGGCCGCTGAGCCGGCCGGCCGCCGGACCGCCGGTCACAGGAAGAGGTCGACCTTCTCGAACCGCGTCACGTCGACGAGGCCGATGTCGGAGATGCGCAGCTCCGGGATCACCACCAGCGCCAGCAGCGAGTGCTGCATGTAGGCGTTGTTGAGCGTGCAGCCCATGTCGCGCATCGCCGCCGTCAGCTTCGCCGCCTTCTGCGCCACGACCTCGGCCCGCTCGTCCGACATCAGCCCGGCGATGGGCATCTCGACCAGCGCGATCTCCTTGCCCTGACAGAACAGCACCACGCCGCCGCCGATCTCGCCCAGCCGGTTGGCGGCCAGCGCCATGTCGGCCTTGGCTGTGCCGACCACGATCATGTGGTGCGAATCGTGCGCCACGGTCGAGGCCAGCGCGCAGTCCTTCATGTAGCCGAAGCCGGAGACGAAGCCGTTGGCGACCTTGCCGGTGCCGCGATGACGCTCGACCAGCGCGATCTGGCAGACGTCGTTCTCGCGGTCCATGGCGACGATCCCGTCGGTCACGGCAAGGTCGGCCTCCAGCGCCCGCGTCGGCGCCTGGTTCTCGATGACGCCGATGACCCGCGCCCTGACCTCGTGCGCGCCCTCGGGTGCTGCGATGTCGAAGTCGGCGGCGGCAAGCTTCCTGCCGAGCTTCACCGTCTTCTTGGCCCGGGCCGGATAGTCGTAGGGCGCGATCTCGACCTCGAGCCGCCCGCCCCTGGCCAGCCGCACGCCGCGGCAAAACACCTCGTCGATGGCGAGCGCGGCGAGATCGGAGACGATAAGGAGGTCGGCGAGCCGGCCGGGAGCGATCGAGCCCAGCTCGCGCTCCAGCCGGAAGTGCTGGGCGGTGTTGAGCGTCGCCATCTGGATCGCCGTCACGGGCTTCAGCCCCTGCGCGATGGCGTGGCGCACCACACGGTCCATGTGGCCGTCATGGACCAGCGTGCCGGAATGGCTGTCGTCGGTGCACAGGATGAAGTTGCGCGGGTCGAGCCCCTTCTCCGTCACCGCCCGGATCTGGCTCGCCACGTCGTACCAGGCCGAGCCGAGCCTGAGCATCGCCTTCATGCCCTGGCGCACGCGCGCCACCGCGTCCTCGACCGTCGTGCCCTCGTGGTCGTCCTCCGGGCCGCCGGCGACATAGCCGTGGAAGGCGAGGCCGAGATCGCGCGAGGCGTAGTGGCCGCCGACCGTCTTGCCCGCCCTCGCGGTCGCCGCGATCTCGGCCACCATCAGCCTGTCGTTGCCGGCGACGCCCGGGAAGTTCATCACCTCGCCGAGGCCCACGATGTTCTCCCACGTCATCGCCTCGGCCACGTCTTGCGCCGTCAGATGCGCGCCGGCGTTCTCCAGCCCCGGCGCCGAGGGCACGCAGGACGGCATCTGCACATGCACGTTGACCGGCATGGCCAGCGCCTCGTCGTGCATCAGCCGCACGCCTTCCAGCCCGAGCACGTTGGCGATCTCGTGCGGATCGATGAACATCGAGGTGGTGCCGTGCGGGATGACGGCGCGGCAGAACTCGGTGACCGTGACCATGCCGCTCTCGACATGCATGTGGCCGTCGCACAGGCCGGGCACCAGATAGCGCCCGCCGGCATCGACCACCTTCGTGCCCGCGCCGATGGCGTGCGAGGCGTCGGGCCCGCAATAGGCGAAGCGGCCGGCGGCGATGGCGAGGTCGGTGGCCGGTATCACCTCGCCGGAATGGACGTTGACCCAGCGGCCGTTGCGCACCACGAGGTCGGCGGGCTTCCTGCCCGTGGCGACGTCGACCAGATGCGGGGCGACCTCGACCCAGGGCCTGGGGCGCGAGAAGGCGGCCTTCGTTTTGGCGGGCATTGCGGAATCTCCCTTTTGCGCGACTGTGCCACCGAGGACATGGCCGAGGCAATGGCGCGGCCGGCGCGGCGAGAGGGCGAGGCCGTCAGCGGTCGAACTTGGTCGCCATGATGACCGAGGTCTGCGTGCGCTCCACGCCTTCGAGCGCGCCGATGCGGTCGACCACCTCGTCGAGCGCGGCGACCGAGCCCGCCGCCACCACGGCCATCAGGTCGACCTCGCCGCTGATCGAGTGAAGCGTGCGCACCTCGCGTATGTCCTTCAGCTCCGCGATGGTCGGCACCGCGTGCTTGGGCTTGACCGTGATCATCACATAGGCGCGCACCAGCGCCCGCTCCGCCGCCGTGCTCAGGCGCACCGTATAGCCGGCGATCATGCCGCTGCGCTCCAGCCGCTCGATTCGCGCCTGGACCGTGGTGCGCGACAGGCCGAGCCGGCGCGCCAGCTCCGAGACCGGCGCGCGCGCATTCTCCGCCAGCAGCGACAGAAGCAGCTCGTCCTTGTCGTTTCTTTTCATATTGCCGAAAGCCTTCGTCATTTCGCACGATCAAATACGAAACATCATAAGTTCAGCGGTTTGAAATGCAAAGGCATTCATGGCCTTCTGTCAGGGACATGCAGGAACGGAGGAAACACCCCATGAAGGAGCCGATGCCCGTGAAAGAGCCGGTCAGGGAGATCGTCGTCGTCGGGGCCGGCAAGATCGGCTCGACCATCGCCCTGATGCTGGCCGAGACCGGCGACTACCGGGTGGTGCTGACCGACCGCGACCCAGCCCGGCTCGCGGCGGCGGAACGGCACGGCAACGTCGGGACGGCGACGGTGGACATCGGCGACCGGCGCGCGCTTCAGGCGCTGCTTGCCGGCCGCTTCGCGGTGCTGAGCGCCGCCCCCTTCCACCTGACGACGGCGATCGCCGAGGCGGCGGCAGCGGCGAACGTCCACTATCTCGACCTGACCGAGGACGTCGCCTCGACGAAGCGGGTCAAGGAGCTGGCGAGGGATGCGAAGACCGCCTTCATCCCGCAATGCGGCCTTGCGCCCGGCTTCATCTCCATCGTCGCCCACGACCTCGCCAGCCGCTTCGAGCGCCTCGACACGGTGCGGCTGCGCGTCGGCGCGCTGCCGCAATATCCGTCGAACGCGCTCAACTACAACCTGACCTGGAGCACGGACGGCATCATCAACGAGTATATCGAGCCGTGCGAGGCCATCGTCGACGGCCGGCTGGCGCAGGTTCCCGCGATGGAGGAGCGCGAGGAGTTCTCGCTCGACGGCGTCACCTACGAGGCGTTCAACACCTCCGGCGGCCTCGGCACGCTGTGCGAGACGCTGGCCGGCAAGGTGCGCACGCTCAACTACCGCACCATCCGCTATCCCGGCCACGCCGCGATCATGAAGATGCTGCTCAACGACCTCAACCTACGCAACCGCCGCGACCTGCTCAAGGACATCCTCGAGCAGGCGCTGCCGGCGACGGCGCAGGACGTGGTCATCGTCTTCGTCACCGTCAGCGGCATCAAGGACGGCCGGCTGATGCAGGAGACCTACGCCCACAAGATCTACAGCGGCTTCGTCGCCGGCCGGCCGCGCAGCGCGATCCAGATCACCACCGCGGCCGGCATCTGCGCCGTGCTCGACCTGCTCGCGGCGGGGCGCCTGCCGCAAAAGGGCTTCGTGAGGCAGGAGGAGATCGCGCTCGCCGATTTCCTCGCCAACCGCTTCGGCCGGCGCTACGCCGCCGAGGCGGCCGCCCGCGGCGCGGCCGCCTGATCGTCCCTCAGAAGCCCGAGACGCGCGGCAGCCACGTCGACAGCGACGGGATGAAGGTCAGCAGAAGCAGAACCAGGATGTGCGCGAGGAAGAAGGGCGGCATCTCGCGGATGATCGCGCCCACCCTCAGCTTCACCGCCGACGACACCACGAACAACAGCGCCCCCACGGGCGGCGTGATCAGGCCGATGGTCAGGTTGAGGATCACCACCATGGCGAAATGGATCGGGTCGATGCCGAGCGAATGGGCGATGGGGGCGAGGATCGGCACCAGCACCATGACGCCGGGCAGCGGGTCCATGAACAGGCCGAACACCAGGAGCAGCAGGTTGACCGCGAGCAGGAAGACGATCGGGCTCAGGTCCCACGACACGATGGTCTCGGCCAGTTGCTGCGGCACGCTCTCGATGATCAGGACCCAGGCGAAGGCGCGCGCCGCCGCGAGGATCAGGAGCACGGCGATGGAGATCAGCGCGGCGCGGAAGATGATCGAGGGAATGTCCTTCAGCCTGAGAGAGCGGTAGAGGAACATGCCGCAGACGAGCGCGTAGAAGATGGCGACGACGGAAGCCTCCGTCGGCGTGAAGATGCCGGCGCGGATGCCGCCGATGATGATGACGATGAGCAGCAGCGCCGGCAGGGCGTAGACGGTGGTGCGCACCATCTCGCGGCCGGACGGGCGCGGGTCGCCGCCGCGATAGCCGCGCCTGCGCGAGACGTAGAAGTTGGCGGCGCACAGCGCGATGGCGATGATGACGCCCGGCACCATGCCGGCGATGAACAGCGCGCCGACCGAGACCTCCTCGACCTGCAACGCATAGACGATCATGATGATGGAAGGCGGGATGATCGGCCCCATGACGGCGGCCGAGGCGGTCAGCGCGCCGGCATAGGACTTGTCGTAGCCGCTCTTCTCCATCATGCGGATCATCATCGCCCCGGGGCCGGCGGCGTCGGCCAGCGCCGAGCCGGAAATGCCGGAAAACAGCGCCGCCGAGATGACGTTGGCGTAGCCGAGGCCGCCGCGCAGATGGCCGACGAACTGCGAGGCGAAGCGCAGGAGCACATAGGTCATCGCCCCGCCGGTCATCAGCTCGGCGGCGAGGATGAAGAACGGAACCGCCATCAGCGGGAACGAGTCGAGGCCGGAGAACATCTCCTTGACCACGACGAGGTAGGGATAGCTGCTGCCCAGCGCCACGGCGACGAAGGCCGAGATGGCCAGCACGAAGGCGATCGGGAATCCCATCGCCAGAAGAACGACGAAAGAGATGAAGAGTATCCAGGCCACGCTTTGTCCCCTTCGGTGAGGCGCTGCGGTTCGCCGTGCGACCGCCCGGCCGCATCGGAAGAAATCCCGTTCAGGCGCTCAGGCTGCCGGAAAGGTCGCCCGGCACGTCGGCCGCTTCCTTGAAGCGGTTCTCCGCCACGTAGCCGCGCACGATCAGGAGCAGATGCACCGTCAGCAGCGCGAATCCGACCGGAATGGCGGCGTAGACGGTGCTGAAGGGAATGCGCGTCGCCGGCGTGAGCTGGAAGCGCATGCGCATCGCGTAATTGTAGCCGACCCAGATCATGACCGCGAAGAAGGCCAGCAGCGCCAGGACGATGAAGGCCCGCAACAGTCGCTGCGCCTTCGGCGACATCGCCTCCATGACGTTGCCGATCGCCACGTGCCCGCCATAGCGCAGGGTCAGGCCGGCGCCGAGGAACGTCATCCACACCATCATGTAGCGCGCCACCTCCTCAGCCCACGGGATCGAGAAGTTGGTCAGGTAGCGCAGCGCCACATTGGCGAAGACGATGACCGACATCGCGCCGAGAAGGAGGATGAGGGCCCATTTGTTGAGCTCGACGAACACGGTCTCGAGTGTCTTCACGGCTTGTCCTCCCCTGAGGCTGCCGGCAGGGAGCTGGTCCCTGCCGGCGCGGCCGGCCGTTGCCGGCGTTCCGGTCCGGCGGACCTATTCGGTGGCGATGATCCGGTCGATCAGGTCCTTGCCGTAGGTGTTGTAGTACTGCTCGTAGGCGGGCGCGAGCGCCTCCTGGAAGGCCGCCTTCTGCTCGCTGGTCAGTTCGCCGACATCCATGCCGGACGCCTTGAGCTGCTCGACGCCGGAGGTCTCGGCGTTGTCGACGAAGCCGCGCATGGCGGCGACGGCCTCGGTCGCCGCCTTCCTGAACACTTCCTTGTCCTCGTCCGACAGGCTGTTCCACAGGTCCTGCGAGACCAGCAGCATGGCCGGCGAATAGACGTGGCCGGAAACGGTCAGGTACTTCTGCACCTCCGACAGCTTGGCCGAGGTGATGACGGAAAGCGGGTTCTCCTGCCCGTCGATGGTGCCCTGCTCCAGCGCGCCGATCACCTCGGGCCAGGCCATGGGCGTGGGCGCGGCGCCCAGCGTCTGGAAGGCGGTGATGTGGATCGGGTTCTCCATCGTGCGCAGCTTCAGGCCGGCGACGTCGGCCGGCGTGGCGATGGCGTTGCGGTTGTTGGTGATGTGGCGGAAGCCCTGCTCGCCCCAGGCCAGCGCCACGAGGCCGACGGACTCGAACTTGGTCAGGATGTCCTGCCCGATCGGGCCGTCGAGCACGGTGCGCGCGTGCTTGAGGTCGCGGAACAGGAAGGGAATGTCGAACACGCCCGTCTCGGGCACGAAGTTGGACAGCGTGCCGGAGGAGACGATGGTCGCCTCGACGGTGCCGAGCTGGACGCCCTCGATGACCTCGCGCTCGCCGCCGAGGCCCGACGACGGGAAGTGGCGGAAGACAAAGCGGCCGTCGGTCTCGGCCTCGACCACCTCCTGCCACTTCGCCGCGGCGACGCCGTAGTGCGACGTGGTCGCCAGCGCGTAGCCGAGCTTGATCTCCTGCTGGGCGTTCGCCGCGCCGGCGAAGGCCATGAACGAAAAGGCGACGGCGGCCGCTGCCGGCGCGACCCGCTTCAGGAACTGCTGCATGTCTCGGGCTCCTCCCTGTTGCGCAAACCAAGATGCGATGACCTGCCCGGCATGGCTTGCGGCCGTGGCGGGCAGTTTCGGGGCGCGCGCCCGGTTCCTGGTGGACGCCTCCCCCTGGACAGGCCCGGACCGGACGGCCGCGAATTAAAGTGGGGCCGGCCGGGCATGTTTTGCTGCCTGCTTTTGTGCCGACGCGCAGGCCCTGTCAAGCGAAGGTGCGGCGACGTCGCATCACGCGCCGCAGCAACGCCCGCCGCCCGCGCCTAGCCGCCGCCTCTCGTCTTGCCGACATGGGGGCCGGCATGGGGGCCGGCTTGAGGGCCGGCTTGAGGGCCGGCATCGGGAAAGAACTCGTGCCAGCGCGCGGCGACGCGGCTGCGCACCTCGTGCGGCAGGGCAAGCTCCACGCCCCACTCGCGGTCGGTCTCCGCGCCCGTCTTGCGGGTGGCGTCGAAGCCGACCTTGCCGCCCAGCCCCTCGAGCGGCGAGGCGAAGTCGAGCTGGTCGACGGGCGTGCGCTCCAGAATCATCAGGTCGCGCGAGGGGTCCATGCGGGTGGCGAGCGCCCACATCACGTCGGACCAGGAGCGGATGTCGATGTCGGCGTCGACCACGATCACCATCTTGGTCATCTGGAACTGCGGCAACAGCGACCACAGCCCCATCATGACGCGGCGCGCCTGCCCCGGATAGCGCTTGTCGATGGCGATCACCGCGACGCGGTAGGAGCAGGCCTCGGGCGGCAGCCACACGTCGACGATCTCGGGAAGCTGCTGGCGCAAGAGCGGCTTGAAGACGTCGAGAAGCGCCTCCGCCATCACCGAGGGCTCGTCGGGCGCGCGGCCGGTGAAGGTGGTCAGGTAGTGGGCGTTGTCGCGCAGGACGAGGCGCTTCAGCGTGAAGACGGGGTAGCGGGCGGGCGAATTGTAATAGCCGGTGTGGTCGCCGAACGGCCCTTCGAGCACCGTCTCCTGCGGCGACACCGTGCCTTCGAGCACGATCTCCGCGCTCGAAGGCACATGGAGCGGAACGCTCGCGCAGGGCGCGACCGTGGCGCGCCGGCCGTTGATCATGCCCGCCAGCGCCAGCTCCGACACGCCTTCGGGCGCCGGCATCACCGCGCCGATCAGCGTCGCCGGGTCGGCGCCGATGACGACGGCGACCGGCATCTCCTCCCCGCGCGCCTGCCACAGGCGATGATGCACCGCACCGCCGCGCATCGGCAACCAGCGCATGATCGCGTGCTCGCGGTCGAGGACCTGCATGCGGTAGACGCCGAGATTGTAGGCGGACGGATCGTCCGCGCCCGGCGGGCGGGTGACGACCACCGGCCAGGTGATCAGCGGGCCGGCGTCGCCCGGCCAGCAATGCTGGACGGGAAGCAGGGAAAGGTCGGGATCGGCCTCGCGCCATGCGCGCGGCCGCGACACCGTCTTCGGCCGGGCGAGCAGCGCCCCGCGCGCGGCCGGCAGCAGCGCGCGCGCCTCGCGCAGGCTCTGCGGCGGCCGCGGCGAGCGCATCCATGCCATCATCTCGCCGAGCGAGGTCAGTCCGTCGCGGTCGGTGCCGAGACCGGAGGCGACGCGCCCCGTCGTGCCAAACAGGTTGGTCACGACGGGAAGGCGCGTCGCCTCGCCCCTGACGTCGAGCGGTCTGGAAAGACGCAGCACAGCCCCCCCAGCTGCGATCACCTGCCGATGAAGCTCGGTGATTTCCAGACGCATCGACACCGGGGCTCCGACCTCATGCACCTCTCCCGTCCGTGCGAGATGGGAGAGAAACGAGCCGAGATCGGAAAAAGGTGGAAGCAGGCGTTGATGCATGATCGGCTCGATAGAACCATCATCATGCCACGGCTGAATCCGGAACTCTTTGCGATAACGCAAAGAAGCGCGGGCAGGCGGGGACTAGTTTTCCACCAACGGCGCAGGGAGACGAAGGCATGATCCGGGACCTGTTGGGCCGGATCGCGGCGCTCTGGCGCGCGGCGGCCGCCCCGGCGGCCGGAAGGCGGCCCAGGACGGCGAAGGAAACGGAGACGATGGACGCGCACGCCCTTGCCGGCGCAACGGGGTTGACGCCGGGCGAAACCGGCTCCCCGCGCGCGTTGGCCGCCTCCGACGACCTCCTGGCGCGCGCCATGGTTTCCATCGGCATCGACGTCGACGACCTTGCCATGCGCGAGGCGGCGCTGCTGCGCGACATGCGCCGGGTCTGCCGGGCCTGCGACGCGCGCAGCCGCTGCCGGCGCGACCTCGGCACCGGCGACTTCGCCCGCCGCTACCGCCATTACTGTCCCAATGCGGAAAGCCTGGCCCTGATCGCCGCGGACGCGGCCTCAAGGGCAGGCGCCCGCCGACCCGCAGGACAGGCGTGACAACAGCATAAGCATGAAGAGCATAGACCCATGGAAGCCAGGCTCCCGGCCTTCGTCCGCCATCTGTTTCCCACCTTCGCAGGAGCGCCGCTCGGCCCGGCGCTGACCTGGTCGCTGCGCGCGCTTGCCCGGCGCAGGCCCGGCCTGTTCGACCGGCTCGGCGACTTTGCCGGCGAGCGCTACTTCATCGATCCGGTCGACCTCGCCTTCGCCTTCGTCGTCGTGCCCGACGGCGAGCGGGCGAGCGTCAGGGTGACGGACAAGCAGGGCGGCGGCGACTGCGGCGTGACGATCCGCGGGCCGATCCTGTCGCTTCTGGCCCTGCTCGACGGCTCGCAGGACGGCGACGCGCTGTTCTTCAACCGGGTGATCGCGATCAGCGGCCGCACCGAGGCGGTGCTGGCGCTGCGCAACGCCATCGAGGACGCGGAGCTGACCCCGGCCGACCTGATCGGCCTGTCGGGCACGCCCGGCCGGCTGGCCGACGCCGGCATCCTCGGCGGCCTCGACGTGGCGCGCCGCTTCGCCCTCGCCGCCGCCGCGCCGGCCCCTGAGGAGCGCAGGTCATGAGCGGGCCCGCACGCATGGAAGCACGCATGGAGCTCGTCTGCCCCGCCGGCACGCCTGCCACGCTGAGAGCCGCCGTCGAGGCCGGCGCCGATGCCGTCTATTGCGGCTTCCGCGACGAGACCAACGCCCGCAACTTCCCCGGCCTCAACTTCTCCGGCGAGGAGCTGGCGGAAGGCGTCCGCTTCGCCCACGGCCACGGCACGAAGGTGCTGGTCGCCATCAACACCTTCGCGCGCGTCGGCGAGGTCGACCGCTGGCGCAAGGCCGCCGACACCGCCGTCGCCTGCGGCGCCGACGCCATCATCGCCGGCGACATCGCCGTGCTCGACCATGTCGCGACGAACCATCGCGATTCGGTCCGCCTGCATCTTTCGGTGCAGGCCGCGGCCTCGACGCCGGAGGCGATCCGCTTCTATGCCGAGACCTTCGGCGTGCGGCGCGTGGTCATTCCGCGCGTCTTGTCGGTGCCCGAGATCACCGCGCTCAACAAGGCCATCGACGTCGAGACGGAGGCGTTCGTCTATGGCGGCCTTTGCGTCATGGTCGAGGGCCGCTGCTACCTGTCGTCCTACGCCACCGGCAAGTCGCCCAACCTGAACGGCGTCTGCTCGCCGCCCGAGGCGGTGAGCTACGACGAGGACGACAAGGGCATGGCCGCGCGCCTGTCCGGCTTCACCATCGACCGCTACGCGCCCGGCGAGCCGACCGGCTATCCGACCCTGTGCAAGGGCCGCTTCAACGCCGGCGGCAAGACCTCGTACCTGTTCGAGGAGCCGGTCAGCCTCAACGCCGGCAGCCTGATCGAGGGGCTGAAGAAGGCGGGCGTGACGGCGCTGAAGATCGAGGGCCGCCAGCGCGGCAAGGGCTATGTCAGCGAGGTGGTGCGCGCCTTCCGCCGCGCCGTCGACGCGGTGGAGGCCGGCGGCGACGCCGTCGAGATCGACCGCATCCTGGCCGGCCAGTCCGAGGGCGGCAGGCAGACCGCCGGCGCCTACCGCAAGATCTGGAGGTAGAGCCGTGAACGCCCCCGCCCCGACGCCCAGGCTGACACTGGGACCCGTCCTGTTCCACTGGCCCGCCGAAAGGCTCGCCGACTTCTATCGCCGCATCGCCGACGAGGCCCCGGTCGAGCGCGTGCATGTCGGCGAGGTGGTGTGCGGCAAGCGCATGCCGTTCTCCGACCCGTGCTGGCCCGACGTCATCGAGCGGCTGGAGCGCGCCGGCAAGGAGGTGGTCCTGGCCACGCTCGCCCTGCCCGCCACGGTGCGCGAGCGCCGCTCGATCGCCGAGCTGTGCGGCGACGACAGGATGGTCGAGGTCAACGACATCACCGCGCTGCCCGCGCGCAGCGGCCGCCCCTTCGTCACCGGGCCGTTCCTCAACGTCTACAACGAGGCGACCGCCCGCTTCCTGGCCGCAAAGGGCGCGCGCACCATCTGCCCGCCGGTCGAGTTGTCGCTCGCCGCGATCGGCGGCATGGCGGCGGCCTGCCCCGAGGTCGGGTTCGAGCTGTTCGCCTTCGGCCGCCTGCCGCTGGCGATCTCGGGCCGCTGCTACCATGCGCGGCTGCACGGCCTTCACAAGGATTCGTGCCAGTTCACCTGCGAGCAGGACCCGGACGGGCTGGCCGTCGACACGCTCGACAACCAGGCGTTCCTGGCCATCAACGGCGTGCAGACCCTGTCGAACCAGGTGCAGGCCTTCTGTCCCGAGCCGCGGGTGCTCGCCGCGCACAAGGTTGCGCGGCTGCGCCTTTCGCCGCACACTTGCGACATGGTGGCCGTGGCCGAAGCCTATCGCGCGCTTCTCGACGGCAGGAAGGAGCCGGCCGCCGTGCGCGCCGCGCTTTCCGCGCTCGATCTGCCGGGCGAGATGGTGGAGGGCTACGCCCACGCCAGGCCCGGATGGATGACGGAAGCGGCAATCGACTGACGGAGCGAACGAAGATGATCGCGCCTGCGCCCTTTCACCATCACCACGCCCCGCCCGAGGAGCAGCGTGACGCGGCGGTGATCCGGCGCATCCGCACCGTCATCGACAGCGTCGAGCTCGATTGCGAATGCCGCGCGCGGCTCAACGAGGCGCTCGCCCGCTTCAGCGCGCTCGAGGAGCAGCGCACCATGCGCCAGCATCTGGTTCTGGCGCGCCAGCATCGCGAGCGCATCAAGGCGATCGTCGACTTCCTCCAGGAGGTCGACGACCTGATGATAAACGAGCCGGATCGCAGCGTTTACACCGAGCTTGCGCTCCTGTTCGAGGAGATCGCCTCCATCGCCACGGAGGGCGCGGCCTCCATGCACAGCCTGGCCGACCTTCGCCCCGAGGACGAGGCGTAGGGCGCAGCGGGCAACGTGCATCCCGGCGGATGCGTAATGGTGCTCTATCTGTTTGCTTCAGCCGCATTTATGCGACGTCACGTGATTCCACGTGACTGCAAAATGCTCCAGCCGGCTCAGGCGGCAGCGGCGGCGGCCTGCCGCACGGCCGCGACGCATTCGAGCAGCTCGGCGGCGTAGAGCTGCGCCCGCTCGCGCCCGGCCTGCGAGGGCAGCCGCTCGCCGAAATCGAGATAGCAGTCGAGCAGCAGCTCGACGGCCGGCCGCAGCCGCGCCGCCGCCTCCGGCCGCACGCTCTTCAGGAGCGGCGAATCGCCGAGCGGCGCATGGGTGAGCGCCCCGGCGCGCGTGCGCGCCGCAAGCGCCAGCTGGTCCAGCCATTGCGCCTGCGGGCCGGGCTCCTCGTCGCGCGCCGCCTCCTCGAGAAGCGCCGCCACGCGATTCTCCAGCGCCGACAGCGTCCAGCCCTCGCCCGAGGGCATGGCCGCGCGATTCTCGTGGAAGGCGCGCCGCCGCTCGCGCCGCAGCCGCGCGACATGGTCGAGTTCCTCGCGCGCCATCTGCTCGGCCGCCTGCCGCAGCTCCTCCGAGGCGCTGTGCGCCGCGACATAGGTCCAGAAGGCGAAGGCGCGCTCCTCGTTGCGCACCGCCATCGAGAACGCCCGGTAGGCGCTGAGCAGCTCCGGCGCGACCGTGCCCGCCCCCTCGTCGTCGAAGGTCGCGTCCGGCTCCTGCCCCAGCGCCGACGGGTCCGGCTCCTTGCCGGTCATGCGCCTCGACCAGTGCCCGACATTGCCCAGATGCAGGGTTTCCTCGGCCACGAGCTGCTCGAAGACCTCGGCCAGCGCCGGCCTGTTCTCGCGGTGCATCCGCCGGGCAAGCTCCGAATAGCCGTCGATCGCCTCGCGCTCCATCGCGGCGGCCACCGCGAACAGCTCCTCCAGCGACCGGATCGCGATGAAGGGCTCGGCTTCGAGACGCGACATGACGGAGACCTCCTTGCTTCACGTCACAATGTCGCACCGCGACATCCGCGGCGGTTTGCGCCAGATCAAACCAAGCCGGAAAATACTACTTATCGTCCCGCGCATTGGACACCCCCGGTTCAAGAAGGCCCTAGCCTTGACTGACAGTCACATCACGCATGCACGCCCCCTCGCCCCGGCATTCGCCGGGATCCGCCTTTTCCTGCTCGTTCCGCTGGTCGCGCTTCTGCTGGGCCTCGCGGCCCAGGCCGCACATGCCGGCCGGCTCGAGGAATTTCTGCCCAAGGTCCAGCCCGGCGAGCTGTTTTCCGGCGCCGACCGCTTCGGGGACGCCGTCGGCGAGCCGCCCATCGTGCCGGTCTACCGGGGGCAGGAGCTCGCCGGCTACGCGCTGCTGAACTCCGACTTCACCAGCGCCATCGGCTATTCGGGCAAGCCCATCCACATCGTCGCCGGTCTCGACCGGGAGGGCGTGCTGCGCGGCCTGAAGATGGTCGAACATGCGGAGCCCATCGTCCTGATCGGCATTCCCGAGCGGGAGGTCATCGCCTCGCTCAACGCGCTGATCGACCGCGACATCGGCCGTGTCGCCGCGGGCGCGGAGCGTCCGCCCCAGGTCGACATCGTCTCGGGCGCCACCGTCACCGTGCTCGTCATGGGCGACAGCGTCGTGCGCGCCTCGGTGCGGCTGATTCGCAGCGGCAGGCTGGGCGGCGAAGGCGCCGCGGGCGCGCAGCCGCAGGCGCCGGCCGAGATCCGCACCGTCGACACGGCCAACACCGAGGTCAAGGACTGGGCGACGCTGATCGGCGACGGCTCTGTCCGCTCGCTCCGGCTCACCGTCGGCGAGGTGACGCAGGCCTTCGAGCGCGCCGGCGAGAAGGAGGCCGCCGCGAGGCCCGAGACGCCCAACCCCGACGACGTCTTCATCGAGCTCTACGCCGCGCCGGTCAGCGTGCCGTCCATCGGCCTGAGCCTGCTCGGCCAGAGCGGATACGAGCGGCTGACGCGGAAGCTCAAGGACGGCCGCCAGGCGATCCTCGTCGCCGGCGACGGCGCCTATTCCTTCAAGGGCTCGGGCTATGTGCGCGGCGGCATCTTCGACCGCATCGAGCTGATCCAGGACGGCCAGGGCGTGCGCTTCCGCGACCGCGACCACACGCGCCTCGGCGACATCGCCGCCGACGGCGCGCCCCCGCTGCGCGAGATCGCCCTGTTCATGGTGCCGGAGGACTTCGTCTTCGACGTCACCGAGCCGTGGGAGTTGCAGATGCTGGTCCTGCGCGCCTGGGGCGCGCGCGACAAGGCCACCCTTCCCTTCGACCTCGGCTACGCGCTGCCTGCTTCCTACGTGAAGGTCGAGGCCGCGCCCGCCCCTGCGCCAGCCCCGGCACCATCGACGCCGCCGGCCGAGGCCGAGGCGCCGAAGGCGCCGGATGCCGGCGGCGAGGCGTTCGCGCCCTTCGACGGCGAGGAAGAGCCGCTGTGGGTGCAGATGTGGCGCATGAACGCGGTGTCGATCGGCATCACCGTCTTCGCGCTCCTCGTGCTCACCGCCATCTTCTTCTTCCAGGACTGGCTCTCCGCCCGGCCGCTGCTGCGCGCGTGGGTGCGGCGCTCCTACCTCGTCTTCGTGCTGGTGTGGCTCGGCTGGTACGCCAACGCCCAGCTTTCCGTGGTCAACGTCCTGACCTTCACCAACGCGCTCATCACCGGCTTCCACTGGGAGTTCTTCCTGTCGGCGCCGCTGATCTTCATCCTGTGGGCGGCGGTGGCGGCGGGGCTGCTGTTCTGGGGCCGCGGCCCGTTCTGCGGCTGGCTGTGCCCGTTCGGCGCGTTGCAGGAGCTGACCAACAACCTCGCCCAGTGGCTGAAGGTGCCGCAGATCACGGTTCCCTTCTGGCTGCACGAGCGGCTGTGGCCGATCAAGTACATGATCTTCCTCGGGCTGTTCGGGCTGTCGCTCTATTCGGTGGCGCTGGCGGAGGTGTTCGCCGAGGTCGAGCCGTTCAAGACCTCGATCATCCTGAAGTTCGCCCGCGAGTGGCCGTTCGTGATCTTCGCGCTGACGCTGCTGTCGATCGGCCTGTTCATCGAGCGCTTCTACTGCCGCTACCTGTGCCCGCTCGGCGCCGCGCTCGCCATTCCCGGCCGCATCCGCATGTTCGAGTGGCTCAAGCGCTGGCCCGAATGCGGCTCGCCCTGCCAGCGCTGCGCCAAGGAATGCCCGGTGCAGTCGATCCATCCCGAAGGGCAGATCAACGTCAACGAGTGCATCTACTGCATGCACTGCCAGGAGCTCTACCACGACGACCAGCGCTGCCCGCACATGATCCAGGTGCGCCTGAAGCGCGAGAAATTCGAGCGGTTGTCCTCCCCCTCCACGAGAGGGGCGGGGCCCGCCGAACCGGTCATCTCCCACAAGGGGGTGCCCGTCCGGAAGCCCGAGACCACGACCGGGCCGACGACCTAACTGGCAAAAGAAGGAGAGTTGCCATGTCACAGGAAGAAAACAGAACGGGCCTGAGCCGGCGACAGCTGCTCGGCTCGACCGCGGCGGCCGCGGCCGCGGCGGGCGCCGTCGGGGCCGGCGCCATCACCCTCGGCAGCAGCGCCATGACCCCGGCGCTGGCGCAGGCGGCGGCCCGGGACTACGAGGTCAAGCCGGGCGACCTCGACGAGTACTATGTGTTCTTCTCTTCCGGCCAGACCGGCGAGGTTCGCATCGTCGGCCTGCCCTCCATGCGCGAGCTGATGCGCGTCCCCGTCTTCAACCGATGCAGCGCCACCGGCTGGGGCCAGACCAACGAGAGCAAGAAGATCCTGACCGAGGGCATGCTGCCGGAATACCGCGAGCTGATGCAGAAGCGCGGCTCCGACATCTACCTCAACGGCGACCTGCACCACCCCCACCCGTCGCAGACGGACGGCACCTATGACGGACGCTATCTCTACGCCAACGACAAGGCCAACACCCGCGTCTGCCGCATCCGTCTCGACGTGATGAAGTGCGACAAGATCATCCAGCTTCCCAACCAGCATACGGTCCACGGCCTGCGCGTGCAGAAATACCCGAAGACCGGCTACGTCTTCTGCAACGGCGAGGACCGCGTGCCGATCCCGAACGACGGCTCGGTGCTCGACGACAAGTCGCAGTACCGCTCGATCTTCACCGCCGTCGACGGCGAGACCATGAAGGTCGCGTGGCAGGTGATGGTCGACGGCAACCTCGACAATGTCGACGCCGACTATCAGGGCAAGTACGCCTTCTCGACCTGCTACAACTCGGAAGAGGGCGTGAACCTCGCCGAGATGATGGCCGCCGAGCAGGACTGGGTGGTGATCTTCAACCTCGCGCGCATCGAGGAAGCCGTCGCCAACGGCGACTATACCGAGATGGGCGGAGTGCCGGTGCTCGACGGTCGCAAGGGTTCGCCCTACACCCGCTACGTGCCGATCGCCAACGGCCCGCACGGCATGAACACCGCGCCGGACGGCATCCACATCGTCGCCAACGGCAAGCTGTCGCCGACGGTCACGGTGATGGACGTGCGCACCTTCGACGACCTGTTCGACGACAAGATCGGCCCGCGCGACACCGTCGTCGCCGAGCCGGAGCTGGGCCTGGGGCCGTTGCACACCGCCTTCGACGGCCGCGGCAACGCCTACACCACCCTGTTCATCGACAGCCAGGTGGTGAAGTGGAACATCGACGACGCCATCCGCGCCTACAAGGGCGAGGCGGTCGATCCCATCCGCCAGAAGCTCGACGTCCACTACCAGCCGGGCCACAACCACACCTCCATGGGCCAGACCAAGGAGGCGGACGGCAAGTGGCTGATCTCGCTCAACAAGTTCTCCAAGGACCGCTACCTCAACGTCGGTCCGCTCAAGCCGGAGAACGACCAGTTGATCGACATCTCGGGCGACGAGATGGTGCTGGTCCACGACAACCCGACCTTCGCCGAGCCGCATGACGCCACCATCGTCCACCGCTCGAAGATCGACCCCGTGCATGTGTGGGACCGCAACGACCCGTTCTTCGCCGATGCCGTCGCGCAGGCGAAGGCGGACGGCGTGGACCTCGAGTTCGACAACGAGGTGATCCGCGACGGCAACAAGGTGCGCGTCTACATGACCTCGGTGGCCCCGGCCTTCGGCCTGGAGACCTTCACGGTCAAGCAGGGCGACGAGGTCACCGTCTACGTCACCAACCTCGACGAGGTCGAGGACCTGACGCACGGCTTCGCCATCATCAACTACGGCATCAACATGGAGATCGGGCCGCGGGCCACCGCGTCGGTGACCTTCACGGCCGACAAGGCGGGCGTCTACTGGTACTACTGCTCGTGGTTCTGCCATGCCATGCACATGGAGATGAAGGGCCGCATGTTCGTCGAGCCGCAGGGCGCATAACAGACATGGCTCTTTCGAGCACAGCAACGACAATCGCGATGGCGGCCCTTGCGGCCGCCCTCGCAGCCTTTCCCGCGTCGGCGGCGACGATTCCCGTTTCCGCCGGCGGGGGCAAAAGCCTGCAAATGTTCCTCGACCTGGCACGGCCGGGCGACGTGCTGCGCCTGTCGGCGGGCGGGCATCGCGGCCCCGTCACCGTTTCCGTTCCCGTCACGATCGAAGGCGAGCCGGGCGCCGAAATCCTCGGCGACGGGCATGGCAGCGTCGTCACCGTCACCGCGCCGGGCGCCACGTTGCGCGGCCTCACCGTCAGGGGCTCCGGCACCGACATCACCACGCTCGATTCCGGCGTCTTCCTCGACCGCACCGCCAAGGGCGCGCGGGTGGAGGACAACGCCGTCATCGGCAATCTCTACGGCGTCTACATCTACGGCGCCGACGACGCGCTGGTGAAGAACAACCGCATCGAAGGCATGCGCGAGGGCCGCTCGGCGGAAGCCGGAAACGGCGTCCACCTGTGGAACGCGCCGGGCGCGAAGATCATCGGCAACGACATCAGCCAGGGGCGCGACGGCATCTTCACCAATGCCAGCCGCCACAACGTCTTTTCCGACAACCGCTTCACCGACCTGCGCTTCGCC
Organism: Hyphomicrobiales bacterium; assembly: GCA_003577315.1. Taxonomy (GTDB): domain Bacteria; phylum Pseudomonadota; class Alphaproteobacteria; order Rhizobiales; family Rhizobiaceae; genus Aerobium. The sequence continues at coordinate 65,701 of QEVK01000018.1, forward strand.
ATCCACTACATGTATACCAACGACAGCGAGATTTCCGGCAACGTCTCGACCGGCAACTCGGTCGGCTACGCCATCATGTATTCGGACCGGCTGACGATTACCGACAACATTTCGGACGGCGACCGCGACCACGGCCTGCTGCTCAACACCGCCAAGGGCTCGCGCATCTCGGGAAACACCGTCCTCGGGCGCATGCAGCCGCTCTCGCGCTGGCTGATGGCCGGCCGGCGCGGCGACAGCCACGGCGTGCCTATGGATTCGGGCGCCATGGTGCAGGATGCGTCGGGCATGCGGCTCGGCCCCGACAAATGCGTGTTCATCTACAACGCCAACCGCAACGAGTTCAAAGACAACTGGTTCGAGAACTGCGCCATCGGCATCCACTTCACCGCCGGCTCCGAGGGCAACCGCATGAGCGGCAACGCCTTCATCAACAACCGCAACCAGGTCAAATATGTCGGCACGCGCTATCTCGACTGGTCGGTGGACGGGCGCGGCAACTACTGGAGCGACAACCCGGCCTTCGATCTCGACGGCGACGGCATCGCCGACGCGCCCTACCGGCCCAACGACCTGGTGGACCGCGTGCTGTGGACCGCGCCGCAGGCCAAGATCCTGACCAACAGCCCGGCCGTGCAGGTGATACGCTGGGCGCAGAACCAGTTCCCCGCCCTTCTGCCGGGGGGCGTGGTCGACAGCCACCCCCTCATGGCCCCGCCCCGGCCCCCGGCCTCGTCAAGGACGCAGACCCAATGACCGCAACCATCGAACTTTCCGGCGTGTCGAAATCGTTCGGCCCCATCCACGCCGTCAGGGACGTCTCCTTCTCGCTCGGCGAGGGCGAGATCGTCGCCCTCGTCGGCCACAACGGCGCCGGCAAGACCACGCTCATCAAGCTGATGCTGGGCCTGATCCGCCCCACGGCCGGCACCGTGCGCGTGCTGGGCGAGGACCCGGCGACCGGCGCGGCGGCCGTGCGCACGCGGCTCGGCTATCTGCCGGAAAACGTCTCGTTCAACCCGGCGCTGACCGGCACCGAGACGCTTGCCTTCTATTCCGCCCTGAAACGCGCGGGGCGCGGGCAGGTCGGGGGGCTGCTCGAGCGCGTCGGTCTGGCCGGAGCGGCCGACCGGCGCGTGCGCACCTATTCCAAGGGCATGCGCCAGCGCCTCGGCCTCGCCCAGGCGCTGATCGGCCAGCCCAGGGTGCTTTTGCTCGACGAGCCGACCACCGGCCTCGACCCCGCCTCGCGGCGCGACTTCTACAGCTTCCTCGACGAGCTGCGCGCCGCCGGCGCCACGATCCTTCTGTCCTCGCACGCGCTGTCCGAGCTGGAGGGCCGGGCCGACCGGGTCATCATCGTCGGTCGCGGCGTCAAGGTGGCCGACGGCACGCTGGACGAGCTGCGCGGCATCGCGCGGCTGCCGACGCGCATCCGCGTGCGGCTGGCCCCCGACGGCAAGGACCACGCCGAGCGCATCGCCTCGCGGGATGCCGGCTGGCGGCCCGTCAACGGCCGCACGCTCGAGATCAACGCCGCGCCCGAGGACAAGGTGGCGCTGTTGCGCTCGGCCGTGGCCGACGGCATCCCCATCGCCGACCTCGACGTGACGCCGCCGACGCTCGACGAGCTTTACGCCCACTTCCAGGACACCGAGGGGCAGGACACCGAGGGGCAGGACACCGAGGGGCAGGACACCGAGCGGGAGGCCGGCCGATGAGCACGATCCTCGTCATCGCCGAGAAGGAAATCCGCGAGGGCCTGCGCAACCGCTGGGTGCTGGCGACCACGCTGCTGCTCGCCACGCTGGCGCTGTCGCTGACCTTCCTCGGCAGCGCGCCGACCGGCAATGTCGGCGCGAGCGCGCTCGACGTCGTCATCGTCAGCCTGTCGAGCCTGTCCGTCTTCCTGGTGCCGCTGATCGCGCTGCTGATCTCCCACGACGCCGTGGTGGGCGAGATGGAGCGCGGCACCATGCTGCTTCTGCTTTCCTACCCCGTGGCGCGCTGGCAGGTCGTCGCCGGGAAGTTCGTCGGCCATCTGGCGATCCTCGCCTTCTCGACGCTGGTCGGCTACGGCATCGCGGCCGTGGCGCTCGCCTTCACGGGCGGCGACATCGGCCGGGAAAGCTGGGCGGCCTTCGCCTCGCTGATCGGCTCCTCCGTGCTGCTCGGCGCCGTGTTCGTCGCCATCGGCTATCTCGTCAGCGCGCTGGTGGGCGAGCGCGGCACGGCCGGCGGCATCGCCGTCGGCATCTGGCTGGTCTTCGTGCTGGTCTACGACATGGCGCTGCTCGGCCTGCTGGTGGTCGACCAGGGCCGCACGGTCACGGGCGGGATGCTCAACGTGCTGTTGCTGCTCAACCCCACCGACGCCTACCGCCTGATCAACCTCGGCGGCTCGGCCGGCGCGATCTCCGGCATGGGCGGCGTCGCCGACATCGCCACGCTCGCGCCGGCGGTGCTGCTTGCGGCGCTCGTCGCCTGGGCGGCGATCCCGCTCGCCGCCGCCATTTTCGTCTTTTCGAGGAGAGAGCTATGAGGTTCGCGCTGCTGCCGGTCGCCGCCGTCGCGCTGGCGCTTCTGTCGGCCTGCTCGCAGCAGGAGGAGGCGGCCATGCCCGACCCCTTCCCGCTCGACGCCGAGGCCATCGGCCGCTATTGCGGCATGAACGTGCTGGAGCACGACGGGCCCAAGGGGCAGATCATCCTGACCCGCATCCCCGAGCCGATCTGGTTCTCCTCGGCGCGCGACGCGGTCGCCTTCACCATGCTGCCGGACGAGCCGAAGAACATCGCCGCCATCTACGTCTCCGACATGGCCGTCGCCGAAAGCTGGGACGAGCCCGGCGCCGACAACTGGATCGACGCCAGAACGGCCTGGTTCGTGCTGGGCAGCAGGCAGCGCGGCGGCATGGGCACGGCCGAGGCCGTGCCGTTCTCGACCGAGGAGGCCGCGCGCGCCTTCGCCGACGCCAATGGCGGCGAGATCGTGCGCTTCGCCGACATCCCGCTCGACTACGTGCTGGGCGGCGCCGATGCCGGGGAAGACGACCCGGATGCGGCCCCGGTCGGCGCGATCACGCCCGGCGCGCACGAAACGAGGCACTGACAACCATGCGACCCGCCCTCACCCGCCGCCGCTTCATCGGCATCTCGGCCGCGGCCGCCGGTCTCGCCCTCCTGCCCTTCGGCGTCCCCGCGCGCGCCGGGGAAGAGGCCGTGCGCTGGCACGGCAGGGCGCTCGGCGCGCCGGCGGAGCTGATCGTCCACCACCGCGACCGCGCCCAGGCCGAGCGCCTCGTGGCGCGCGCGACGACCGAGATCGCCCGGCTCGAAGGCATCTTCAGCCTCTATGCGTCCGATTCGGCGCTCTCGACGCTCAACCGCCTCGGCGCGCTGGCGGCCCCACCGCCGGAGCTCGTCGAGGTGCTGGAGACGAGCCGTGCCGTCTGGCGCCTGAGCGGCGGCGCCTTCGACCCGACCGTCCAGCCGCTGTGGCTCGCCTATGCCCGGCACTTTTCCGCGCCGGACGCCGACCCGGCCGGGCCGCCCCGCGACGAGATCGCCGCTGCGCTCGCGCTGGTCGGTCTCGACAAGGTCGGCTTCAACCGCGACCGCGTGTCGTTCTCCAGGCCCGGCATGGCGCTGACGCTGAACGGCATCGCGCAAGGGTTCATCACCGACCGCATCGTCGAATTGCTGCGCGCCGGCGGCGTGACGAGCACGCTCGCCGACATCGGCGAGGTGCGCGCGCTCGGCCTCCGTCCCGACGGCTCGCCCTGGCGCGTCGGCATCGCCGGCGACGATGCGCAGACCGTCGAGCTGGTCGACCGCGCCATCGCCACGTCGAGCGCCGGCGGCTTCCGCTTCGCCGGCCCGGGCTCGCCCGGCCATCTCCTCGATCCGCGCAGCGGCATGGCGGCGAGCCTGCACGAGAGCGTGAGCGTGCTGGCGCCCGAGGCGGCCACGGCCGACGCGCTCGCCACCGCCTTCTGCCTGATGCCGGCGGCAGAGATCGAGGCGCTGCTGCCGTCGCTGCCCGGGGTCGAGGTGCGCATTTCATAGGCGAAAGGCCGGCCGGGAATCGCCCCGGAGCGGGCTGGATTGGCAGATGTGCGCATCCGGCCTTTGCATGCGTGTTTTTTTGCGCTATCCTTTAAGGACAGACAAGAAACCCTCCCGGATCGCACCTTGCCACGCAAGCATCGGTTCCATTGCAGGCAGTCCCGGAGCCGCGTCAGGTTTTTGAACCACGCGGGAAGCCTCATCACGCGCATCTAGCCCTGGCGCGGCCGCGAGGCCGTCGACCGGGGGCCGGAAATCCAAACCAGACGCACAATCGGTTCTGATTTCCGGGTCCCCCAGTCGATCGACCCGGCGGAGAGGCTGGAATGACAACAGGCTTTATCGGCTGTCGGGTGACGTTCAGGGACTTCGCCGTCTGCCGGGCAGCGCTTTGCGCGCTCGCGCACGCCGGCTCGCCCCTGGCGGCAACGCTGCGCGACAAGCTCGCCCGCGCGATCCTCGTCGGCGACCACGAGATCGACCCGCTGACGGTGACGCTCAACAGCAGGGTCGAGTTCACACTCGACGACGGCGCGCCGCAGACGCGCATCCTCGTCGGCAGCACCTTCCGCAACGGCCTCGTCGGGCTGACCCTGCCGCTCGCCACCCCGCGCGGCGTGGCGCTGCTCGGCCTGCGGCAAGGCCTGGGCTGCGTGTTCGAGGAGGGCGGCGCCGGCCGCCGCCTGACCGTAGGGCGGCTCCTCTACCAGCCCGAGGCCGTGCGCTGCGGCAACGCCCCGCCCGAGCGGCGGCCGCAGGGCCCTCCGGCCGCCGTCATCGACCTCGCCCGCGCCCGGGAGGCCCGCCTCGCGCAGGCCCGGCGCGGCGACGACGGCAACACCGCGATTTCCGCAAGAAAAGGAACACCCAAGTGAAAGTCCTCATCCTCGGCGGAGGGGTCATTGGCACGACCTCCGCCTACTATCTCGCCAAGGCCGGCCACGAGGTGACGGTGCTCGACCGCCAGCCGGGCCCGGCGCTGGAGACCAGCTACGCCAATGCCGGCGAGATCTCGCCCGGCTACTCTTCGCCCTGGGCCGGCCCGGGCGTGCCGGTGAAGGCGGTGAAGTGGCTGCTGATGCGGCACGGCCCGCTCGCCATCCGGCCTAGGATCGACCCCGCCATCTGGGTGTGGATGCTGAAGATGCTGCGCAACTGCACCTCGGCGCGCTACGCGGTGAACAAGGCGCGCATGGTGCCGATCGCCGAATACAGCCGCGACTGCCTGCGCGAATTGCGCGCCGAGACCGGCATCGCCTATGACGAGCGCGCCAGGGGCACGCTCCAGCTCTTCCGCACGCAAAAGCAGCTCGACGGCATCGGCGGCGACGTCGAGGTGCTGCGGAAGTTCGGCGTGCCGTTCGAGGTGCTGGACCGCGCCGGCTGCGCCGCGGCCGAGCCGGCGCTCGCCCGCGTCGGGGAAAAGTTCGTCGGCGGCCTGCGCCTGCCCGGCGACGAGACCGGCGACTGCCACATCTTCACCGGCAGGCTGGCCGGGATGGCCGCCGAGGGCAACAACCCCGTCGATTTCCGCTACGGCGTCACCGTCAGGGAAATCCTGAGCGACGGCCGCCGCGCCACCGGCGCGCGCACCGATGCCGGCACCTTCGAGGCCGACGCCGTGGTGGTGGCGCTGGGCAGCTACTCGCCCTTCCTGCTCAGGCCGCTCGGCATCCGCATCCCCGTCCATCCGGTCAAGGGCTATTCGATCACCGTGCCCGTCTCCGACGAGGCGGCGGCACCCGTCTCGACCGTCATGGACGAGACCTACAAGATCGCCATCACCCGGCTCGGCTCGCGCATCCGCGTCGGCGGCACCGCCGAGATCGCCGGCTACGACCTGTCGCTGCGGCCCTCGCGCCGCGATCCGCTGGTGCATTCGGTGACCGACCTGTTCCCCGGCGGCGGCCGCATGGCCGAGGCGACGTTCTGGTGCGGCCTGCGGCCGATGACGCCCGACGGCCCGCCGGTGATCGGCAAGACCCGCATCCAGGGCCTCTACCTCAACACCGGCCACGGCACGCTCGGCTGGACCATGGCCTGCGGCTCCGGCCGCCTGCTCGCCGACCTCGTCTCGGGCGGCAAGCCGGAGGTCGATCCCGCCGCCGTCTCCATCGAGCGCTACGCGGCCTGACGGCAGCCCCCGGCCGCGCCCCATGCGGCCGGGAGGCCCCGCCCGAAACGCCGGCAAGGCGCCCCCGCCCCGGCCGCTCGTGCGCCCGCCGGGACGCCCGCCCGACACGCCCCATCCAGAACGCCTCGCCCCGCAGCGCCTCACCCCGCAGCGCCTCGTATCGCGGCGGGCTCCGGCGCCTTGCGCGAGCAGGTACCCCGCACAGTCGCGCGCCTCGCGTCCGGCGGCGTCTCCCGACCGGCCGGCGCGCCGTCATCCGTGGGCATCCCCGCTGCCGCGCGCCGTTCCGCAACGTCGCTTGACATCAAAACAAAATGAGAACATTATGCAAACATAACAAATACGGAGATCGCAAATGGCCGAGTTTGTTCAGGATGTCGTCTCGCTCGTCTCCATGAGCGCCTTCATCACCGCCATGGCCCTGCTCATCGGGGCGATGTAGCCTGCCCGTCCGGGTCGGCCATCGATCCGGCGTCATCGGCGGTCGGGCCGAACACTTCCCTGAACGCGGCCTTGAGGGCGATGTCGTAGTCGGCCATCGTCACCGGCAGGCCGAGATCGACCAGGCTGGTGACGCCGTAGCCGGCGATGCCGCACGGCACGATGCCGCCGAAATGGCCGAGGTCGGGGTCGACATTGACGGCGACGCCGTGGAAGCTCACCCACCGGCGCAGCCGGATGCCGATGGCGGCGATCTTGTCCTCGGCCGGGCGGCCGTCGGGCAGCGGCGGCCGGTCCGGCCGCACCACCCAGACGCCGACGCGGTCCTCGCGCCGCTCGCCCCTGACGTTGAAGCGCGCGAGCGAGCCGATCACCCAGGCCTCGAGCGCCGCGACGAAGGCGCGCACGTCCTCGCGTCGCCGCCTGAGGTCGAGCATCACATAGGCCACGCGCTGGCCCGGCCCGTGATAGGTGTATTCGCCGCCCCTGCCGGCGTCGAACACGGGGAAGCGGTCGGGCTGGAGCAGGTCCTTGCGGTCGGCGCTGGTGCCGGCGGTGTAGAGCGGCGGATGCTCCACCAGCCACACCAGCTCCGGCGCGCCCTCGTTGCGGATGGCGGCGGCCCGCGCCTCCATCGCGACGAGCGCTCCGGCATAGCCGGTCAGGCCCGGCTCGATCCGCCACTCGACCGGCGGGCCATCGGTGACGGGCAGGAAGGTGGCGTCGATCCGGTCGCGTTCGGTCATGTCGGTCCTGTTGCGGCGGCGGTTGCGCTGGTCGTTTCACGGGCCGTTCCGTGGGCCGTTTCCGGTATGACGCCTCGCGCCGCAAAGGTCCAGTTGCCGGCCCGGCGGACAGGCGCGCAATTGTGCGCAAATCGGCGCCTGCGCCCTTGTGCCCGGCAAGCCGATTTGCTACATGCGCCGGGCCGGCTCGAGCCGGCCCTTTCGTGACGTGCGGTCGTGGCGGAATTGGTAGACGCGCAGCGTTGAGGTCGCTGTGGGGCAACCCGTGGAAGTTCGAGTCTTCTCGACCGCGAGATGCCTTTCGGTTCATATAGTTATTTCATTTCAGGAGCTTGCGGTCGCCCACCCGCTACAAGGGGCGCTGCAAACGGCTGTCACGAGCACTGGCTTGAGACGAGCCGGGAACGGTGACTGGTTCTCCCGGAAGGCAATTCCCCATGACGTGCGAGACGCCTGCCAGAGCGCCTCCGGTGTTCGCCGTGAGGAACGCTTCCGAATGTCCGCAGACAAGCCTCCCGGCGAGGCGAAGGCGGCCTTCGCCGCATGGCTGGCGGACAGAGAAAGCCGCATCGGCGCGCTTCGTGCGGCGGCCACGGGGAAGGCGCCGGAGCTCTCGCACCGTCAACTCCACGATCTTGTCCACGATCTTGCGGGCCGCTGGTATGACTGGTTCGTCCGTCACCACCTTGCGGTCGAGCAGGCCCGCGCCCCGGATGCCGTGGGTGCCCTCATGGTTGGGCTTGAGCCGGTTGTCGCGGTGAAGGAAGCCGCTCGACCGGATGTTCGCGGGTGCATGGCAGCCTTGAACTTGCGGCGCTTCTGTCCGGCGGTGTCGGGAACCCGCCGTCTCCGGCACGAGTCCTTTCCTCCATATCTGCCGGGACTGGTCTCAACCGTTTCTCCGGCCGGGCACCCCGAGCGGAACCGCAGGAAAGCCGGTTTCGGAGGACCGGCGGACGCCGGCTCCGCGGCGCGGCCATCGGCCGCGCCAACGACGCCACACTGGCCGCCTGAAGGGGCGGCGCGACCCCGGCCGCCTCAGGCTCCGCCCATGTAGATGTCCATGATCTGACGGTCGTCGCGCACGTCCTGCGGGCTGCCCTCGAAGCGCTTCTCGCCGGCGGCGAGGATGTAGAGCTTGTCGGCGATGGGCATGGCCTCGCGGATGTTCTGCTCGACCATCAGGATGCCGATGCCCTGCTCGGTGAGCGTGGTGATGCGCTCCAGCGTCTCGTTGACCATGGCCGGCGACAGGCCGGCCGAGGGCTCGTCGAGCAGGATGAAGCGCGGCTGCGAGACCAGCGCGCGCGCCAGCGACAGCATGGCCTGCTCGCCGCCGGACAGCGACCCGGCCGCCGTGCGGCGGCGGCGCGCCAGCGACGGGTACTGGTCGATCAGCGCCTCGATGCGCCGCTCCACGAGCCGCCTGTCGGGGATGGCGTAGCCGCCCATGCGCAGGTTCTCCATCACCGTCAGGCGCGGGAACACGCCGCCGCCCTGCGGCATCAGCACCAGCCCGTGCCGGACCACCTCGTGGACGGGAAGGTTGCTGAGCGTGACGTCGCCCAGACGGGTCGCGCCGCTCCACACCGGCAGCGCGCCGGCGATGGCCTTGAGCAGGGTGGACTTGCCGCAGCCGTTCGGCCCGAAGATGCAGGTGATGCGGCCGGTCTCGGCGGTCAGCGACACGCCGCGCACGATCTCCTGCTTGCCGTAGCCGGTGACGACGTTTTCGGCGACGAGCGCGGTCATTGCGGCCGCCCCAGATAGCTCTGCATGACTTCGGAATCGCGCACGATGTCCTCGAAGCGGCCGCTCGTCACCACCCTTCCCGAATCCATGACGATGATGCGGTCGCACACGTTGCGCACCATCTCCATGTCGTGCTCGATGATGAGGAAGGACACGCCGCGCTCGCGCAGCCCGGCGATCGCCTCGAGGATGATCTTGCGGATGTTGGGGTGGACGCCCGCCGTCACCTCGTCGAGCAGGATGAGCGCGGCCTGCCGCATGACGGCGCGGCCGAACTCCAGCAGCTTCTGCTGGCCGCCCGACAGGTCGGAGGCGCGGTTGTCGGCGACATGCTCCAGCCTGAGCAGCGCCAGCGTCTCGGCCGCGCGCTCGCGCGCGCCCGCCCAGTGACCCTCGGCGGCGGCGGCGAGCAGGTTCTCCGTCACCGTCATGTTGTCGAACAGGGCCGGGATCTGGAAGGTGCGCGCAAGGCCCAGCCGCGCCACCTTGTAGGCGCTTTGGCCGGCGATGTCGCGGCCGTCGAAGCGGACCTCCCCCTTGTCGGGCGTGACGGTTCCCGACACGAGGCTGAACAGCGTCGACTTGCCGGAGCCGTTGGGGCCGATCAGGCCGGCGATCTCGCGCCGCCCGACCTCCAGGTCGACGCCGTTGGCGGCCTTGATGCCGCCGAAATGCTTGTGGAGGCCGCGCACGACGAGGATGGGATCGGTCGCCGCCGCCGGTTGGAGCGCCTGTGGTCGGGTCGCGGCGCTCAATTGCGATCTCCCCCGCCGGCCCGCGCCAGCTTCTCCACCGTCTTGTCGAGCACCGTGGCGCCGCCGCGGCGCCTGGCGAACAGGCCGGCGATGCCGTTGGGCAAAAACAGCACCACCAGCACGATGGCTGCGCCGAGGATGGCGATGTAGAAGGCGGTGTCGCCCCAGTACATCCATATCAGGCGGTTGACCACGAACAGCGCCACGCCGCCGATGGCCGGCCCCCACAGCGTGCCGAGCCCGCCCAGCAGCACCATCACCACCATCTGGTCGGTGATGTCGCCGCCGAACACGCTCCTGGGATTGATGAAGGTGACCCAGTAGGCGAAGATCGCGCCGAACACGGAAGCGGTGATCGCGCTCAGCACGAAGGTCTGAAGCTTGACCAGCGCGGTGTTGATGCCCATCGCCTCGGCGGCGGGCTCGTGGTCGCGCAGCGCCTTGACCTTCAGCCCGAAGCGCGAACGCTCGAACAGCGCCCAGGTGGCGAGATAGGTCAGCACCGCCGCCGCCAGCATGGCGAAGTAGAAGAAGCGCTCGTTGAGGAAGGGCGGCAGGCTGAGCCCGCCGATGCCGCCGGTGAAATCCATGACGGTGGCGAACTGGATCAGCACCTCCGCGAAGGCCCAGGTGGCGATGGCGAAATAGGCGCCGCGCAGCCTGAGCGTCGGCGCGCCGATGACGACGGCGCAGGCGGCCGTCACCGCGATGCCGGCAAGCACGGTGACGGTGAACGGCAGGCCGAGCGGATCGGCCATCAGCAGCGCCGTGGCATAGGCGCCGAGGCCGAAGAATGCCGAATGACCGAAATTGATGTAGCCGGCATAGCCGCCCAGCATGTTCCACGAGCAGGCCAGCCCCGCCCACATCAGCGCGCCGGTGGCGATGCGCAGCCAGTAATTGTTGACCAGCAGCGGCAAAAGGACCAGCACGACGAGGAGCGCGCCGAGGAGCAGGAGGCCGAGCCAGCGCGATTTCATGGGTTGCACCGCCATGTCAGAGGCCCCGCCGCAGGATCCCGCGCGGGGAGACCAGGAGAACCAGGAACAGGGTGCTGAAGATGGCCAGCAGCGAATAGCTCGAGCCGACATAGGTGGCGACATAGGCCTCGATGACGCCGAGCAGCAGCGCCGCCACCAGCGCGCCCCCGACCGAGCCGAGCCCGGCCAGCACGGCGACGAAGAAGGCGAACAGCGTGTAGCGCAGCCCGGATTCGGGGTTGACCGAGTAGATCGCGCCCATCAGCACGCCCGCCATGGCGGTGATGCCGGCATAGAGGCCGTAGACGTTGGCGCTCAGGCGCCGGATGTTGACGCCCATCAGCGCGGCATTGTGCCGGTTCTCGGCCGTGGCGCGGATGGCGAGGCCGTAGCGGGTCCGGTAGAGGAAAATGAAGAGCCCGCCCGCGATGGCGACGGCGAACAGCGCCGCCGCGACGCGGATCAACGGCACCGTGACCGGGCCGACCATCAGGCTCTCGCCGCTCAGCGCCGTCGTCACGTTGCGGGTGTTGAACCCCCAGGCGGTGAGCATGCCGCCGCGCAGCAGGGTGAACAGGCCGAAGGTGAGCGCCAGCGCCATCAATTCCGGCCGCGCGGTGCGGCTGTTGCGGACATTGTAGAGGATCGGCCCGATCAGGTAGCCGACGGCGCCGAACAGGACGAAGGCCACAGGTATCGCCACGAAGCCGTCGAGGCCGAAGGCGGCGACCATGTAGTAGCCGAGATAGCCGCCCAGCACGACCCAGCCGCCCACCGCGAAGTCGATGACGTGCAGCACGCCGAAGGTGAGCTGGAAGGCGATGGTGAAGGTGGCGATGACGCCGCCGATCAGCAGTCCGTTGAGCAGGGTCTGGAGAAACAGGTCCAATGCGAAACCATCCGTCTGTCGGGTTGGCGGAAGAGTCTGCTTCAGGCTGTGCGCGGCGCCTGGCCCTCCGCCGCGCTGCAAGGCGGGCAGCGCGCGAACGGTTCGCGCGCTGCCTTCGGGCGGCTACTTCCAGGCCGGCAGGGGATAGGTGAAGGGCGCGGCGGCAGCCTCCTGCGGCCCCACCGCCACCGTCTTGCCGCCCTGAATCTGGATCAGCACGGGCACGGGCTGGATGTTGTCGTGGTAGTGGTTGCCCTCCTTCTCGAACTTGATCGGCCCGTAGAAGGTCTGGATGTCGGTCTCGGCGATGGCGTCCTTCAGCGCCACGCGGTCCTCGGCCGTCAGCGCCGGCTTCTTACCCAGCCGCTTGAGCGCGTCGCCGAGCACGAGGCCGCTGGCGGCGCAGCCGGCCTCCGTGTAGTCCGGCTCCTGGCCGGATTTCTTCTGCGCCAGCGCGGCGAAGTCCTGGGCGGTTCCGAACACGTCGTCGCTGTAGGGCACGGTCGGCAGCCATACGGCGACGCCCGTGGTGCCGTCGGCGTCGGCGCCCAGCGCCTCGGCGAAGGCCGGGTTGGTGACGCCGTAGTGCATGATGAGCGCCTTCGGCCGGAAATTCAGCGACTTCGACGTCTTCACCACATTGATCAGCGGCTCCTCGTGGCCGCCGACGGCGACGATGTCGGGGTTGAGCGCGGCGATCTTCGAGATGACCGGGGTCAGGTCGCCCTCCGGCGGCACCAGCTCGTAGGCGACCAGCTCGAGGCCGGCGGCCGCGACGCCGTCGCGGAAGCCCTCGCCCGTCTCCTTCGAGAACGGCTCGTTGACGCCGATCACCGCGACGGTCCTAGCCGCCGGGTTGGACAGCTTGGCCAGCACGCCCAGCGACAGGCCCGAGGTGGTGTCGACGGCCGGGATGACGCCGAAATTGAACTCGGGCCTGGCCTTCCAGACGTTCGGCGACTCGGCGGAGCCGGAGATCATCGGCACCTGGTATTTCTGGCAGATCGGCTGCACGGCGATGGTCGAGCCGCTGGTGTAGGGGCCGAACAGCACGTCGACCTCGTTCTGCACGATCAGCCGCTCGGCGGCGTCGGCGCCGGTGGCAGGGTTGCTCTGGTCGTCGCCGTAGAACATCTCGACCTTGAAGCGCTCGCCGGCCACCTCGACGCCGCCCTGCTCGTTGACGGTGTCGGCCCAGATGTCATAGCCGCGCTTGGTCAGGTTGCCGCCGAGGATGTTCTCGCCCGACAGCGAGGTGATGACGCCGGCCTTGAAGGTCGCGGCCTGCGCCCGCGCGGTGCGCACGAAGGGCATGCCGAGCGCGCCCGCGGTGACGGCGACGGCGCTGCCGCCCAGGAATCTGCGACGCGAGAAAGAACGATATGTCGGAGCCATCCTGCAATTCCTCCCTTGCGTGTCATGGCTGTGACGCCATGATCTTCCAGCTCATCATACGACCATACGTGCCTTGCGCGGACAAGCGCCACCCTCTGGCGGTCGGGCGGCTCCCCGCGCGGAATGGCGCATTTCCGAACGATGCCCTCCTCGACATCCATGCCATCCGCATTCGGCCATTCGCAGGCCAGCCTATTGTGCCGCAAAATTCATATCAATGAAAAAATTCGCCGCAGAGACAAAACGATACGGCATGCAGGCCATGCCATGCAGTTTCATTCCCGTTGACCCTGTCGATGTCTTCAATATTATGAAAATTCTGGCGATGATTTTCATGGAGACCGCACAAGCCATGACCGAAGCAATGCCCTCACGGGCCGATGTCGTGATCGTGGGCGGGGGCATCGCCGGCTGCTCGGTCGCCTATCATCTGGCGAAGCTCGGCATAAGCGACGTGGTGCTGTGCGAGCGCAGGCGGCTCACCTGCGGCACCACCTGGCACGCCGCCGGGCTCGTCACCCAGCTTCGCGCCACGCGCCGGATGACGGAGCTGGCCAAATACACCGGCGAGCTGTTCTCCAGCCTGGAGGCGGAGACCGGGCAGGCCACCGGCTTCATGAAGCGCGGCTCGCTGCGCGTCGCCAGAACGCAGGCGCGCTTCGAGGAGCTGGCGCGCGGCGCCTCCATGGGCCGCAATTTCGGCCTCGAGGTGGAGATGGTCGGCCCCGGCGAGATCGGGGAGCGCTGGGCGCCCGTCAGCACCGACGGCATCGTCGGCGGCTTCTGGTTTCCCAATGACGGCCAGGTCAACCCGGCCGACGTCACCATGGCCTATGCCAGGGGCGCGCGCATGGGCGGGGCGCGCATCCTCGAGAACACGCCGGTGGAGCGCATCCTCGTCGAGGGCGGCCGCGCCGTCGGCGTCCTCACGGAGAAGGGCGAGATCCGCGCCGGCAAGGTGGTGATCTGCGGCGGCATGTGGTCGCGCGAGCTCGCCGCCGGCGTCGGCGTGACGCTGCCGCTGCACGCGGCCGAGCATTTCTACATCGTCACCGAGACCATCCCCGGCCTGCCGCGCGACCTGCCCGTGCTGTTCGTCTCCGACGAGTGCTCCTACTACAAGGAGGATGCGGGCAAGCTGCTGCTCGGCTGCTTCGAGCCCAACGCCAAGCCGTGGGGCCACGACGGCATCCCGCAGGATTTCTGCTTCGATTCCCTGCCGGAGGATTTCGAGCATTTCGAGCCGATCCTCGACATGGCGGTCAGGCGCGTGCCGCTGCTGGCAAATGCCGGCATCAAGCTGTTCTTCAACGGGCCGGAGAGCTTCACCCCCGACGACCGCTACCTGATCGGCGAGACCTGCGAGGTCGACGGCCTGTTCTGCGCCTGCGGCTTCAACTCGGTGGGCATCCTGTCGTCGGGCGGCGTCGGCAAGGCGCTGTCGGAATGGATCCGCGACGGGCGGCCGCCGGTCGAGCTGGCCGACGTCGACGTGCGCCGCACGCTCTCGTTCCAGTCGAACAGGAAATATCTCTACGACCGCACCACCGAGACGCTCGGCCTCCTGTTCGACATGCACTGGCCCCACCGCCAGTTCGCCACCGCGCGCGGCATCCGCCGCAGCCCGTTCCACGACCGGCTGCTGGCCGAAGGCGCGTTCATGACCGAGGCGGCCGGCTTCGAGCGTCCCGGCTTCTTCGCCGGCCGGGGTGTGTCGCCCGGGATCGAATATTCCTACGGCCGGCAGAACTGGTTCGGCCTGTGCGGGCAGGAATGCCGCAACACGGCGCAGAACGTGACGCTGTTCGATCATTCCTGCTTCGTCAAATACCATGTCGAGGGGCGGGACGCGCTCAAGGCGCTCAACCGCATCTGCGCCAACGACATCGACGTCGCCGTCGGCCGCGTCGTCTACACGCAGTGGCTCAACGAGAAGGGCGGGATCGAGGCCGACGTCACCGTCACCCGTCTCTCGGAGACCGCCTTCCTGGTGGTGACGATCGCGGTGTCGCAGCGCCGCGACATGGCGTGGCTCAAGCGGCACATCCCCGAGGGCGCGCATGTCTTCGTCCACGACATCACCTCGGGCCTGCCGATCCTGGCGCTGATGGGGCCGAGGTCGCGAGACCTGCTGCGCGCCGTCTCGCCGGACGACTTCTCCGACGAAGGCTTCCCGTTCGGCACCAGCCGCGAGATCGACCTCGGCTATGCCCGGGTGCGGGCGAGCCGCCTCACCTATGTCGGGGAGTTGGGCTGGGAGCTCTACGTGCCCGCCGAGTTCGCCGCCCACGTGTTCGACCGGCTGGTCGAGGCGGGCGCCGCTTTCGGCCTGCGCCACGGCGGCTATTTCGCCATCAACTCGCTGCGCATGGAAAAGGGCTACCGCCACTGGGGCCACGACATCGGCGAGGAGGACACGCCGCTCCAGGCCGGTCTCGGCTTCGCCGTCGCCTTCGGCAAGCCGGGCGGCTTCATCGGTCGCGAGGCGCTGCTGCGCCAGAAGGAGGCCGGCCCGCCCCGCCGCCGGCTGGTGCAGGTACGGCTGGACGACGAGGACGCGCCGCTCCTCTACCATCACGAGCCGGTCTGGCGCGACGGCCGCATCATCGGCTCCGTCATGTCCGGCGCCTGGGGGCACCGCATCGGCGCCTCGCTCGGCATGGCCTATGTCGAATGCGAGGACGGCGTGAGCGACGCCTTCCTGTCGTCGATGCCGCTGGAGATCGAGATCGCGTGGAAGCGCTACCCGGCCCGCGCCCAACTCAGGGGCTGGTACGATCCGAAGGGCGAGCGCCTGAAAGGCTGAGCCGCGACCCGCGCCGGCCGCGTCAATAGGTGGGCGGGGTGATCGCCCACAGCACGATGGCGTCCGTGTCGCCGTCGTTGCGGTAGCGGTGCGGCGTGCTGCTCCTGAAGCCGAAGCTGTCGCCGGCCGAGAGCGTGTAGGCGGTGTCGCCGATCACCAGTTCCAGCGTGCCCGACAGGACCACCCCCGCCTCCTCGCCGTCATGGGTGTAGGGCTGCGCGCCGCTGGAGGAGCCGGGCGCGAAACGGCTCCAGATCAGCTCCAGCGCCTCGCTCGACTTCGGCGTCAGAAGCTCGTCGCAGATGTCGAGGCCGTAATAGATCTTCTTGCGCTCGTGCACGCGCACGATGGGCGAGACCGGCTCCGCCGCAGCCGCGGCGGTGTCGTCGAAGAACCAGGTGATGTTGACGCCGAGCGCGCGCGAAATGTCGTGAAGCGCCTTCACCGACGGGTTGGACTGGTTGCGCTCGACCTGGCTGATGAAGCCGATCGACAGGCCGGTGGCCGCCGCCAGCTCGGCGATGGACATGCCCCTGTCCCGCCGCGCGTTGCGGATGCGCTTGCCGATGAACTCGATGCCGCTCCCGCCGGAATCCGCCCGCTCGGAGGCTCCCTTCATCAACAGTCCCTGACGACGACGCATGGCTGGGGTCTTCCGTTTGCGGGGTCGCGCGGATCGACCGCGCGGTCGAGTCGCTTGCGTGATATTAGGAGGACATTCCGGCCAAGGCGATATGCCGCGCGGGGCGGGACCGTTTTTCCCGGCGGGGCGCGGCCGGCGCGGGCGCGGCCGCGTCGCGAGGGAACGGTGTCGGCGGCAGCGGGTTTCTGTCCTGTGCGCCCGCCGACCATCGAAGGAGGTACGATCATGAGCATGACGCGCGAGGAGATCATTTCCGTGCTCGGCCCCGCCGACGAGGGGCTGGTGGTCGAGATCGCCGCGACCGGCGCGACCGTGGAGGAGCTTCGCGAGGCCTGGGCCTGGCTCCACGGCGACGAGGCGCTGATCGGCGAAGGCCGGCCGATGCCGGGCACGCGCGTGGCCGCGCTGATCGAGATGCTCGAGCCGGAGGGCGAGGAACGGTAGGCAGGGGACTCGTTCGAGCCACCGGGTCGCAGGAACGACGAGGGCGACTGCGGCGAGACGGTTGACGGCGAGGCGGTCGCATCTGGTTGCGATGCGCTTCCGGTGCCGCCCGGGCCTTCGGCGACAGCCTGAAGAAACCGGAAAACCGCTTCGCGCTTCACCCGGAAGTGTCCTAGCATGACGGCAAGGAAAGCAGCCGCCAGCAGGGGGAAATCTCGTGAAATCGCTCTCGTTCAATCCCGCGCCCGCCGACGCCGACGCCCGCAAGGCCGTGCGCCCCGTGGTCTGCTATCCGGTCGAGACCCTGCCCCGGCCCGATCTGGCCGCCTATCGCGCGGTGCGCGACAGCCTCGAGCCGGTCGGCTCGGTGATCGTGCCGCCGCGCGACGCGCGCTGCTTCGAGGTGCCTGCCGGGCATTTCTTCCGCATCTGCTCGATAGAGGGGCCGCAGGTCGGCGACCTCAACCTGTGGAGCGCCGCCGACCTCGGCGAGCGCTTCTATTCGGGCAAGACGCGGGCGCTGAACGGCACGCATGTCGGCCCCGGCGACCAGCTCTATTCGTCGTTCCCGCATCTGCGGCCGCTGGCCACCGTCACCCACGACACGCTCGACTGGTACGGTTTCGACGAGTTCGGCGGCGCCTGCCACGACGTGATCGGCACGCGCTGCGATCCCTACACCCATGCGCTGCTCAGCGGCGGCGGCCAGTACCATCATTGCTGCCACTCCAACCTGACCCGCGCGCTGGCCGACCACAAGGGGATCGGCCTCGCCGCGGCCGAGCCGCACATCCACGACGTGCTGAACGTCTTCATGTGCACCGGCTTCCTGAAGGAGACCGGCCAGTATTTCATGAAGGCGAGCCCGGTCAGGCCCGGCGACTATCTGGAGATGTTCGCCGAGACGGACCTGCTCGGCGCGCTCTCGGCCTGCCCCGGCGGCGATTGCTCGGCGACGCATTCCTCCGATGCGGCGCGGTGCTATCCGCTGCGCGTCGACATCCTGAAGCCGGCGCGCGCGCCCGAGGGCTGGGCGCCGCCGCGCGCGTCCGTCTACGACCGCACGCACGGGCGGGGCTGACACGTCCGCGCGTCCGGGGCCGCCCCGCCGGCGCCGGATGCGCGCAACCCCGGCGGCTCACAGGATTTCCCGCGTCAGCCACTCGCGCAGCAGCGCGGTGGTCTCGGCCGGCTTCTCCAGCGGCGACAGGTGCCCGCAATCGGGCAGGACATGGAGAGTGGAGCCCTTGATCCCCTCGTGCATCAGGCGCGCCTCCGCCGGCGGGGTCAGCACGTCCTGCGCGCCCACGACCACCAGCGCCGGCACCCCGATCCGCGGCAGGAGCGGCCGCGAGTCGACGCGCCCGAGGATGGCGCGCTGCTGGCGCACATAGGCTTCGCCGCCGACGCGCCGCGCCATCGCCCGCACCTGCGCCCCGACCGGGCCGTCGACATGGGCGGGATGAACCAGCTTCGGCAGGAGCCGGGTCGTCACGCCGGCGAACTGCCCGGCGGCGAGGCTCGCGATGCCCGCTCGCCGCTCGGCCGCCTTCTCCGGCGTGTCGGGTGCGGCCGTGGTGTCGACCAGCGCCACGCCCGCGATGCGGTCGGGAAGCGTGCGCAGCATCTCGAAGGCGACGTAGCCGCCCATCGACAGGGCGACGAGGACGAAGCGGCCGGGCGCCTGCCCGGCGGCGCGCCGGGCCATGGCGGCGATGGTGTCGTCGCGGGTCAGGTCCGCGACGACCGGCGTCGCCAGATCGCACAGATGCTCGACCTGATGCGCCCACAGCGCGGCGTCGCAGAGCAGGCCGGGAAGGAAAAGGACGGTCGGGCGCGGCGGCATCGTTGTCTCCGGTGGAAGTCGGGCGGAAGCGGGATCGCGGCTATGGCCGCGCGGAAGCGTCGCGCGGTGCGGCGACGGCGGCGAGATAGCGCGCGGCGGAGGCGGCGCGCAAGCGCGCCTGCTCCACCGCCTCCTCCGGCGCGATAGCGCGAAAGACCATCATGTCGCGCGGGCGCAACTGCACGAAGGCGTCGAGATCGGTGTCGATCACCGTGGCGATCTTGGGGTAGCCGCCCGTGGTCTGGTGGTCGGCGAGCAGCACCGTCGCCACGCCGTCGCCGGCCACCTGCACCGAGCCGCGCACGATGGGCTCGGACGGCATGTCGAGGCTGGCGCCGGGCGGCAGCGCGGGGCCTTGCAGGCGCACGCCCATGCGGTCGTAGGCGTCGGTAAGGCGATAGGGGCCGGCAAGGAAGGCCGCGACCGTCTCGCGGGCGAAGAACCTGTCCTGCGGGCCCAGCACCACGCGCACCTCCTGGCGCGGCCGCGCGGTGACCGGGCAGACGATGGCGCCCTCGCGCTCCGCCCGCAGTTCGGCCCCGGCGACGGTCAGCGTCTGGCCGGCGACGAGGCGTCCGCCCCCCAGCCCCGAAATCACATGGGTTGAGAGGCTGCCGAGCCAGCCCCGCGCGTCGAGGCGGCCGGCGAAGGCGAGATAGGTCCAGTTTCCCCAGTGTCCCGGCCGGATCGCCAGCCGCTCGCCGGCGCGCAGCGTCGCGACCGACCATGAGCCGGCCCTGCGCCCGCCGTGCTCGACGACGAAGCCGCCGCCCGCCACCGCGAAGGTGACCGTGCCCGACAGGCACTCCAGCGCCAGCCCGCCCATGGAGATCTCGATCGCCGGCTGGCCGGGCGGATTGCCGAGCGCCACGTTGGCGGCGGCGAAGGAGGCGCGGTCCATCGGGCCGGAGGCCGGCACGCCGAAGCGCATGAAGCCCGGCCGCCCGGCATCCTGGATCGAGACGTGCGGCCCGGCGAAGCCGACGGAAAGGACGGCCTCGCTCACGGCTTCGCCCTCGCGTCGAACGCCTCGCGCGCGATGCGGCGGAACCGGACCCGGTCGCCGACGTCGAACAGGAAGGGACGGTCCGCGTCCTCCTCGCGCAGGATGCGGGTCGGCGAGCGGCCGACGATCCACCAGCCGGTCGGCATGGTCAGCGTCGTCACCAGGCATTGCGGCCCGGCGATGATGACGCTGCCGGCCGGCACGCCGCGGATGGCCGCCTGCTTGCGCGGCAGCCGGATCTCCTCCGGCACGCCGGCAAGATAGGCGCAACCCGGCGCGAAGCCGTACATCGACACGCCGTAGTCGCCGCGAAGATGGGCCGCCACGACCTCCTCGGGCGTCAGGCCGCTCGCCTCGGCCACGGCGGCGAGATCGGGGGCGAGGTCGGCGTCGTAGCAGACCTCGACCTCGCGCAGCGCGCCTTGCGCCGCGACCGCCGCCCCCCGGCGATCAGGGCCGAGACCCTGTCCTCCACACCCCGGTGGTCGGTCACGACCGGGTCGAAGCAGACCAGAAGGCTGGCATAGGCGGGAACGGCCTCGGTGAAGCCGTCGAACGGATCGGCCGCCAGCGCCGCGTCGAGCCCGATCACCCTGTCGTGGCTCTCCTTCGCGACCGTCTCGCCGAACTCGACCAGCAGCGCCCTGTCCGCGACCGGGCGGAAGCGCGGGAAGCCGGCGGCGGGCGCGGCGGTCATGACGCGCCCGCCCCGGCGGGCGGCAGGAAGGGCTCGACCGCGACGCCGGCGCCTTCCAGCCCGGCGCGCACCTGCCGGGCCATGGCGAGCGCGCCGTCGCTGTCGCCGTGGACGCAGATCGAATGCGCAGCAAGCCGGATCGGCGCGCCGCCGACCGTCGGCATCAGGCCGCTCGACAGGAAGCCGACCAGCCGCGCGGCGGCGAGCGCGGGGTCGTGGATCATCGCGCCCTCGCGGGAGCGCGGCACCAGCCGGCCGGTCGCGAGATAGCCGCGGTCGGCGAAGATCTCGCTGAAGACGGCGAGCCCCGCCTGCCTGCCGGCGTGCTCCAGCTCGGTGCCCGAGATGGCGAGGATGGCGAGGTCCGGCGAGATCGCCCGCACCGCGCGCGCCACCGCGTCGGCCACCGGGCGCTCGTCGGCGGCCCAGTTGGCGAGCGCCCCGTGCGGCTTGACGTAGCGCACGCTCGCGCCCGCCAGCGCGGCCGCCCCCATCAGGGCGCCGACCTGCGTCGCCACCAGCCGCTCGACCTCCGTCGCCGTCAGGGGAACGAGCCGGCGGCCGAACCCCTCGCGGTCCGCGAAGCCGGGATGGGCGCCCGCCACCACGCCCTTCGCCCGCGCCATGGCCAACGTCTCGACCATGGTCGAGGGATCGCCGGCATGGCCGCCGCAGGCGATGTTGGCGCTGGTGACCACGGAAAGGATCGCCGCGTCGTCGCCCATGCGCCACGGCCCGTAGCCTTCGCCAAGATCGGAATTGAGGTCGATCCTCATCGCCCCTCCTCAACGCTGCTCCGGCCAAGTCATATCACTTGCCGGCCGCATTGGCAGCCCGCGCGCCCCATCGGCCGCGGCGCGGCGGCGATCTCATCCCGCGAGGGCGAAACCGCCGCCCGACGAAACGAAATGCCGATCCGCGCGATTCGTTGGACGGATTTTCCAGGCCGCGCCCGCCGGCGGACAACGCCGTGCCTCCATGATCGGGCCGGCCCCGCCTAGATTGGGCGCGACGATTTCCCCTGGAGAGACCCTCATGAAGCGCATCCTCATCCTCGGCGCGGCACTTGCCGGCCTGCTCGCCGGCCCGGCACAGGCTCAGGACGCCGACAAGCTGCTCAACGCCTCCTACGACATCGCCCGCGAGCTGTTCGCCGACGTCAACGAGGCGTTCGTGGCGAAGCACCCCGGCAAGACGGTCGACCAGTCGCACGGCGGCTCCTCGCGCCAGGCCCGCGCCATCCTCGAGGGGCTGGAGGCCGACGTCGTCACCTTCAACCAGGTCACCGACATCGACGCGCTGGTCAAGGGCGGCTTCGTCTCCGACGACTGGCAGAGCGCGTTCCCGAACAGGGCCTCCCCCTTCTACTCGCTGCCGGCCTTCCTCGTGCGCGCCGGCAACCCGAAGAACGTCAGGGACTGGGACGACCTCGTGCGCGACGACGTGAAGATCGTCTTCCCCAACCCCAAGACCTCGGGCAACGCGCGCTACACCTATCTCGCCGCCACCGCCTATGCGCGCGAGGCCTTCGGCGGCGACGAGCGGAAGGTGATCGCGTTCATCGACAAGATCTTCGACAACGTGCCGGTGTTCGACACCGGCGGCCGCGCGGCCACCACCACCTTCGTCGAGCGCGAGATCGGCGACGTGCTCATCACCTTCGAGGCCGAGACCCGCAGCATCGCCCGGGAGTTCGGCGAGGACAGGTTCGAGATCGTGGTGCCGTCGGTGAGCCTGCTCGCCGAGTTTCCCGTCGCCATCGTCGACAAGGTGGTGGACAAGCGCGGCTCGCGCGACCTCGCCAGGACCTATCTCGACTTCCTCTACACGCCGGAGGGCCAGACGATCGCGGCCGAGCGCGGCCACCGCATCAACGAGCCGTCGGTCGCCGAGAAATTCAAGGATCGGTTCCCGCAGGTGCGGCTCGTGACGGTCGAGGACGTCTTCGGCGGCTGGGAAAAGGTCCATGAGGAGCATTTCGCCTCCGGCGCGCTGCTCGACAGGATCTACGGCGAGCGCTGAAACCGCGCCTTCGCGAACACGGGCCGGCGGACGATCCCCCGCCGGCCGGGCGCATTCGAGGGGAAACGAAGTTGAGACGTCGCGTCCTGCCGGGCCTGCCGCTGTCGCTCGGCATCACCCTTTTCTATGTCGGCCTCATCGTCGCGCTGCCCATCGGCGCGCTGGTCTTCAAGGCCGCGAGCCTCGGCCCGCAGGACTACTGGCGCATCGTCAGCTCCGGCCGGGCGCTGGCGAGCTACCGCGTCACCATCGCGTGCGCGGCGGCGGCGACGGCGTTCAACCTCGTCTTCGGCCTGGCGCTGGCCTGGGTGCTGTCGCGCTATTCCTTCCCCGGAAAGCGTTTCGTCGACGCCATCGTCGACCTGCCCTTCGCGCTGCCGACGGCGGTGGCGGGCATCGCGCTGACCACCCTGTTCGCGGCCAACGGCTGGTTCGGAAGCGTGCTGGCGCAGGCCGGGATCCTGGTCGCCTACACGCCGCTCGGCATCGTCGTGGCCATGACCTTCACCAGCCTGCCCTTCGTCGTGCGCACCGTGCAGCCGGTCCTGGAGGACCTCGACCCGGCGCTGGAGGAGGCCGCGCAGTCGCTCGGCGGCTCGGACCTGTCGATCTTCGCGCGGGTGATCCTGCCGCTTCTTGCGCCGGCGCTGCTCGCCGGCGTGTCGCTTTCCTTCGCGCGCAGCCTCGGCGAGTTCGGCGCCATCATCTTCATCGCCGGCAACCAGCCTTTCGAGACCGAGATCACGGCGCTGCTCGCCTTCATCCGGCTCGAGGAATACGACTACCAGGCCGCCGCCGCCATCGCCTCGGTGCTGCTCGTCACCGCCTTCGCCATCCTCGCCGCGACCAACCTGCTGCAGGCGCGCGCGCTCCGCTACATGCAAAGGGCGTGACCATGGCCCACGCACCCCACGGCAGGCCGCCGCGCGTCGGCGACGGCGCGGCCGTCCGCCGCGCCCTGATCGCCTTCGTGCTGGCCGTCGGGGCGATCCTCGTGCTCGCCCCGCTGGTCGTGATCTTCGCCCAGGCGTTCAGGCTCGGCATCCCGGCCTTCGTTGCGAACATCGCCCACCCCGACACGCGCCACGCCATCCTGCTGACCGTGCTGACGGCGCTGGTCGCGGTTCCGGTCAACACCGTCTTCGGCGTCGCCGCGGCCTGGGCCATCACCAGGTTCGACTTTCCCGGCAAGCGGGCGCTGACCGTGGCCATCGAGATCCCCTTCTCGATCTCGCCCATCGTCGCCGGCGTCGCCTATCTCTTCGTCTACGGCCTTCAGGGCCTGTTCGGCCCGGCGTTGCAGGCAGCCGAGATCAAGATCCTGTTCGCGCTGCCGGGCATCGTGCTCGCCTCGATGTTCGTGACCGCGCCCTTCGTGGCGCGCGAGCTGATCCCGCTGATGCAGGCGCAGGGGCGCGACCTGGAGGAGGCCGCCACCTCGCTCGGCGCGTCGGGCTGGCGCACCTTCTTCTCCGTGACGCTCCCCAACATCCGCTGGGCGCTGCTCTACGGCGTGGTGCTGTGCAACGCCCGCGTCATGGGCGAGTTCGGCGCGGTCTCGGTCGTCTCGGGCAACATACGCGGCCAGACCAACACGCTGCCGCTGCATGTCGAGCTGCTCTACCACGACTACAACACGGCCGGCGCCTTCGCCGCCGCCTCGATCCTGACCTTGCTGGCGCTCGTCACCATCGTCGCCAAGGTGCTTCTGGAACGCCAGGGCGCGGGCCGCGTGCGCCGCCCGGCACTTGCCGCCCCGCTGCCCGCCGCCCTTTCCACCGCTGCCGCCCTGTCCCCCGCCGAAGGAGCAAAGCCGTGAAGATCACGCTCGACAACGTGGTGAAGACCTTCGACACCTTCCGCGCCGTCCATGGCGTGTCGCTCGCCATCGGCAGCGGCGAGCTGGTGGCGCTGCTCGGACCGTCGGGCTCCGGCAAGACCACCATCCTGCGCATGGTGGCGGGGCTCGAATATGCCGACGGCGGCACGATCCGCTTCGGCGACCGCGACGCCACCCGCATCCCGGTGCGCGAGCGCGGCGTCGGCTTCGTCTTCCAGCACTACGCGCTGTTCCCGCACATGACGGTGGCCGGGAACATCGCCTTCGGCATGAAGGTGTCGAAGCTGCGGCGCAGCCGCGCCGCCATCGACGCGCGGGTGGCCGAGCTTCTGTCGCTGGTGAAGCTCGGCGGGCTCGGCGGCCGCTTTCCCGGCCAGATTTCCGGCGGCCAGCGCCAGCGCGTGGCGCTCGCCCGCGCGCTCGCCGTCGATCCCAAGGTGCTGCTGCTCGACGAGCCGTTCGGCGCGCTCGACGCCAATGTGCGGCGCGAGCTGCGCCGCTCGTTGCGCGACATCCACGACGCGCTGGGCATCACCACGCTGTTCGTCACCCACGACCAGGAGGAGGCGCTCGACCTCGCCGACCGAGTCGTCATCCTCGACCACGGCCGCATCGTGCAGGAGGGCACGCCGCAACAGGTGTGCCGCGCGCCCTCCTCCGCCTTCGTCACCCGCTTCCTCGGCGACGCCAACCGGCTGGTGGCCGAGGTGCGCGGCGGCCGGGCGCTGATCGCCGGCGGCAGCATCGAGGCCGCCGGCGTGCCGGACGGCCGCGCCGAAATCTACGCCCGCCCCGCCGACATCGAATGGGCGCGCGAGGGCGCCGGCATCGCCGCCCGGGTGATCCGGGTCATGGACCGGCCCGAAAGCCGCCGCCTCGTCGCGCGCCTGCCCGGCGGCGAGCATGTCGAGCTTGACATGACGCCCGAAACCGCGGTGGGCGTCGGCGACAGCGGGGTGGTGACGCTGCGCCGCGCCAACGTGTTCGCGCTGGCGTGAGCGCCCGATGCGGAATGGCCGGCACGGCGCGGCATCGCGCCCGCGCCCGGTTCCCTCGTCTTCGCGCTCCGCCGGCTCTGGAGCGCCTTGCAGTCGAGCGGAATCACTTGACGTCGCATAAATGCTGCTAAAACAAACAGATAGATCGCTTCACCGTTTCCATGAAACGGTGATGCGATCTATGAGATGAACATCGCCCTTATGTCGTTGACGTTGGTGCCGGTCGGGCCCGGCGAGAACAGGTCGCCCACGGCCGCGAACGCCGCCCGGGCATCGTGGCGGGCAAGGGCTGCGCGCGGATCGAGGCCGGCGGCGCGCATGCGCGCGGCGGCGGTCCAGTCGGCGAAGGCGCCGGCATTGTCGCCGCTGCCGTCGATGCCGTCGGTGTCGGCGGCGAAGGCGTGGATGCCCGCGACGCCGTCGACCGCGAGCGCCAGGGCGAGCAGGAACTCGGTGTTGCGGCCGCCCCTGCCGCCCTCGCCCCGCAGCGTCACCGTGGTTTCGCCGCCCGAAAGCAGCACCACCGGCCTGGCGAAGGGCCGGTCCCGCGTCGCGATCTCGCGGGCGATGGCGGCATGGACGCCCCCGACATCGCGGGCCTCGCCCTCGACGGCGTCGGAGAGGATGACGGCGCGGACGCCCCGCCGCTCCGCCTCGCGCGCCGCCGCCTCCAGCGAGCGCGCGGCCGAGGCGATGACGTGGACCGTGTTGCCGGCGAGCCGCGGATCGGCGGGCGACGGCGCATCGGCCGCCGGCGAGCGCAGGTGCCGCATGGCGGCTTCCGGCAGCTTCAGGCGATAGGCCTCGACGATGGCCAGCGCGTCCTGCCGGCCGGCGCCGTCTGCCACCGTCGGGCCGGAGGCGACGAAGGCCGGGTTGTCGCCGGGAATGTCGGAGACGACCAGCGACACCACCTTCGCCGGATGGGCGGCGAGCGCCAGCCGGCCGCCCTTGATGGCGGAAAGGTGCTTGCGCACCGTGTTCATGGCCGCGATCGGCGCGCCGGAGGCGAGCAGCGCCTCGTTGACCGCGATCTCGTCGGCAAGGTCCATGCCGGGCGGCGGCGAAGGCAGCAGCGCCGAGCCGCCGCCGGAGACGAGCGCCACCACCAGATCGTCGGCCGTCAGCCCATCCACGGCCGCGCGCAGCCGCCGCGCAGCCTCGAGCCCCGCCTCGTCGGGCACGGGATGGGCGGCCTCCAGCACCTCGATGCGCCCGCACGGCGCGCCGTAGCCGTAGCGGGTGACGACGACGCCCTCCAGCGGGCCGTCCCACGCCGCCTCGAAGGCGGCCGCCATCTGCGCCGAGGCCTTGCCGGCGCCGATGACGAGCGTGCGCCCCTTCGGCCGCGTCGGCAGGAAGTCGCCGATGACGCGGGCGGGATCGGCGGCGGCGACGGCGGCGTCGAACATCGCGCAAAACAGCGCGCGCGGCTCGGGCGCGGCGTTATCCGGCGCATCGCGACGTTCGGTCCCCATCGTGAAGGCACTCCCCGAATCCCGGCCCTGCGGCCCGCTCGCCGCAGCTTCACATTTCTTCACACGCGCCCGCAACGGGCGAAACAGTCCTTTCCTAGTCTGGCCCCATCGCGGCAATCGGGCCGCATGGACAAGGAGCTTCACCATGGAACAGGACAGGCAGGAAACCGGCACCGCGGCCGCGACCCAGGGCAACGGCAGCCGCCGCACGCGGTGGATCGTCGCCGGCGGCGTGGCCGTGCTGGCGCTGGCCGGCATCGGCGCGGCCGGCGCGATGGGCGGCGGCGACGGCATGGGACGCCAGTTCATGGAGGTGGGCATGAGGCACGGCGGCCACTTCGCCGGTCGCGGCCTCGGCCGCGCGCTCGATGCCGTGGACGCCACCGCCGAGCAGGAGGACCGCATCTGGGCGATCATCGACGACGCCCGGACGGAGCTGCGGCCGATGATGCGCGAGTTCCGCGACACGCGCACGGCGGTGATGGATCTGATGGCCGCCCCCACCATCGACCGCGCCGCCGCCGAGGCGCTACGGGCCGGGCGCGTCGCCGCCATCGACGAGGCGTCGAAGAAGATGACCGCCGCCGCGCTCGAAGCCGCCGAGGTGCTGACGCCCGAGCAGCGCGCCAAGCTGGTCGAGCATATGAAGGAGCGCAGAGGCCCCGGTCGGTGGTAGGATCGCATCCCTGACACCGGCGCAGCACGAGGGGCGAACACGGCATGGCGGAAGAGATCCTGATCGTCGACGACGACACGCGGCTCTCCGCCATGCTGTCGGACTACCTTTCCGGCAACGGCTTCACGGCGCGGACGGCCGCATCCGCCCATGCCGGCCTCGACGAGATCAGGCGCAAGACGCCCGACGCGGTGATCCTCGACGTGATGCTGCCCGACCTCGACGGCTTCGAGACCTGCCGGCGCATCCGCGCCGGCTCCGACGTGCCCATCCTGATGCTGACGGCCAAGGGCGAGGAGACGGACCGCATCGTCGGGCTGGAGCTCGGGGCCGACGACTATCTTCCCAAGCCGTTCAACCCGCGCGAGTTGCTGGCGCGGCTGCGCGCCATCCTGCGCCGGCGGGGCGGCGGCGGCACCGCCGACCGCGTCATGCGCTTCGGCCGGCTGGAGATCGATCCCGCCTCGCGCGTGGCGCGGGTGGACGGCCGCGATTGCGCGATCACCGGCCACCAGTTCGACCTGCTGGTGGCGCTGGCCGAGAACGCCGGGCGCACGCTGTCGCGCGAGCAGTTGATGGACAGGTTGAAGGGCGAGGGTTCCGACGCCTTCGACCGCTCCATCGACGTCCACGTCTCGCGCATCCGCGCGGCCATCGAGGACGACCCGAGGCATCCGAAGCGCATCATCACCGTGCGCGGGGCCGGCTACGTCTTCGCACGCCGGCAGGACGAGGAACGATAGGACGGCGATGCGCAACAGCTTGTTCCTGAAGGTCTATCTCACGCTGCTGGCGAGCCTGGTGGTGGTGGCGCTGGCCAGCGCCGTCTTCGTGCGGCTTTCCCACGACCGGGAGGACCGCGGCTGGGGGGCGAGGCGGGACGCCTTCCTCGCCGCCATGCTGCCGGCCGACGCCGCCGTGCAGGAGACGCGGATCGTGCTGGCGCGGCTCGGAGAGGCGTTTGACGCCGACATCACGCTGTTCGCCGCCGATGGCGGCGCGATCGCCAGCGTCGGCGCGCCCCTCCCCTTCGCCGCGCCAGACGAGAGGGGCGACTTCCGGCGCGGCGAGCACCGACGCCACCTGTCGGCGCGGCTGCCGGACGGGCGCGTCGTCGTCGCCCGCCTCGGCGGCAACGCCTTCGGCCCGCCGCGCGCCAGCCCCCTCGTCTGGCTGGCGCTGATCGCGGGCGTGACCGGGGTGGTCGCCTGGCCGGTCGTGCGGCACCTGACCGGCCGGCTCGAACGGCTGCGCCGCGGCGTCGAGCTGTGGGGCGGCGGCGACCTCGCGCTGCGCGTGCCGGTGGAGGGCACGGACGAGGTGGCGGCGGTTGCCGCCAGCTTCAACCGCGCGGCGGAACGGATCGAGGGCCTCGTCGCCGCGCACCGCTCGCTGCTCGCCAACGCCAGCCACGAGCTGCGCTCGCCGCTGGCGCGCCTGCGCATGGCGAGCGACCTCAACGAGGCGGCGCCGAGCGAGGCGCGCCGGCGCGAGATCGCGCGCAACCTGTCCGAGCTGGACGAGCTGGTGGAGGAGATCCTGCTGGCGAGCCGCCTCGACCACGCCGGCGCGATCGAGCTTTCCGACGACGTCGACCTTCTGGCGCTGGCGGCCGAGGAAGGCGCGCGCCACGGCGTCGAGGTGGCGGGCGAGGCCGTCACGGTCAAGGGTGACGCGCGGCTGCTCTCTCGCCTCGTGCGCAACCTGATGCAGAACGCGCTGCGCCACGGCGCGCCGCCGGTCTCGGCCGAAATACGCCGCCTCGGCGACGGCGCGGTCGAGCTGGCCGTGCGCGACCACGGGCCGGGCGTGGCGCAGGCGGAGCGCGAGCGGGTGTTCGAGCCGTTCTACCGCCCCTCCGGCCGCGGCGAGCAGGCCGGCGGCTGGGGGCTGGGCCTTTCGCTGGTGCGCCAGATCGCGCAGCGCCACGGCGCAAGCGTGCGGCAGGAGACGCCGGCCGGCGGCGGCGCGCGCTTCGTCGTCACTTTCCCCGGGGGCGGGACGGCGTGAGGCGAGGTCCGTCGCGCAAGCGTTCCGGCGGCACGGCCCTCAGGCGAAGCCCGCCTTCAGCATCCCTTCCTCTTCCAGCCAGACGAGGACGCCGCTGGCGATCATGCGGTTGACGTGGGCGTGGGTCTCGCTGAAGGCGAAGCTCAACTGGTGAGGGTCGAGCTCGCGCGTGAACAGGACCGGCACCAGCTCGGCCACCGTCCTGGCCCCGCCCCGGCAGGCGTCGGCGATCAGGTCGCAGCGGTCGCGGTGATGGGCGGCGAGCTCGCGGCAGCGATGGTGCAGGCCGACGAACGGCAGCTGATGGCCGGGCAGCACCAGCGTGCCGGCCGGCAGGTCGCGTTCCAGCGCGGCGAGCGAGCGCAGGTAGAGGCCGAGCGGGTCGCCCTCCGGCTCGACCGCCCAGACGCTGACATTGGGCGAGATCTTGGCGATCACCTGGTCGGCGGCCAGCAGCAGGCCGTCCCGCGGCGAATAGAGCATGATCTGCTCGGGCGCGTGGCCGTCGCCGGACAGGACGTCGAAGGCGCGGCCGCCGAGCACCAGCCGGTCGCCGGCCACCAGGCGGCGGAAGGTCGGCGGCAGCGGCGTGACCATGCCGAGATAGGCATGGCCCTGGGTCGCCACCAGCGTCGCCGTCTCGAGGCTCATGCCGTGGCGGCGGTAGAAGTCGTGATAGTGCTGCGCCTCGAACGCGCCGGGGTCGAGCGAGATGTTGATGCAGCCCAGATAGCCGGTCTGGCTCGTCAGCAGCGGCACGCCGAAGCGCTCGCACAGCCAGCCGGCAAGGCCGATATGGTCGGGATGGTAGTGGGTGACGATGACCTTGGTGATGCGCCAGCCCGACAGCGGGCCGGCAAAAAGCGCCTCCCACGCGGCGCGGGTGCCGGCATGGGCGATGCCGGTGTCGAGGATGGCCCAGCCGCCGTCGTCCTCGATCAGGTAGACGTTGACGTGGTTGAGCCGGAACGGCAGCGGGATGCGCGCCCACACGATGCCCGGCGCGACCTCTCGCACCTCGCCCGGCGCCGGCGGCTCGGGAAACGGGAAGTGGAGCGCGCCTGCCGCCTGTGCCGCGCCTGTCGTCTCGGTGCCGGTTGCTCGCAAGAGTTCGCTTCCTTCTTCAGTCCGATGCCGCCCGCCTCAAGCGAGGGACCGCGCGCTTGACAACATGGTCTGTGTCAGATGCACCCTTGTTGGGCAAGCGCCCGCGGCCCGATTGTTCAGAGCGCCTGGCAAAACCCTGCCCCAGCCCTGAAGCTTCGCTATGCGCCGCGCAGGCGCGAAAGCCGTTCCTCGAGGCCGGGGGGATCGCCCGCGATGCGCACGGTCTTCAGCCGGGCGGTCTCGCCCGCCACGATCGTCACGGCGCTCGCCGGCACGCCGAGCGCCCCGCCCAGCAGCTTCACCAGCGCCTTGTTGGCCTTGCCGTCCTCCGGCACGGCGCGCACCCTGGCCTTGAGATGGCTGCGCCCGTCGGCCGCGACATCCACGCCCTCCACCGCGTCGCGGGACGATTTCGGCGTCAGCCGCACGTAGAGGTCGATTCCCTGCGCGCCGCGCCGCCAGAAGCCGCGTTCCGTCACAGGATGGCGGGCGCCACGGTCGTCAGCAGGAACTGGCGCAGGAAGAAGATGACGAGCAGCAGGACGATCGGCGAGATGTCGATGCCGCCGAGATCGGGCAGGAAGCGGCGAATCGGCCGCAGCGCCGGCTCGGTGATGCGGAACAGAAAATTGCCGATCGTGCCGACGAACTGGTTGCGCGGGTTGATCACGTTGAAGGCGTAGAGCCACGAGAAGACCGCCGAGGCGATGATGATCCACCAGTAAAGATCAAGCGCGAGCACGATGGTCTGGATGAGCGCGAGCATGCGGGTCTCCCTTTGCGTTGGCGAGATTTAGCCATTGACGGCACGGGCGGCAAGGCCCGAAGCGCGCGGACGGCGCGCCCCGGCGGCAT
Source organism: Hyphomicrobiales bacterium (assembly GCA_003577315.1). Taxonomy (GTDB): domain Bacteria; phylum Pseudomonadota; class Alphaproteobacteria; order Rhizobiales; family Rhizobiaceae; genus Aerobium. The sequence goes on from QEVK01000018.1 coordinate 97,288, forward strand.
GAACGGCGATGCGGGATTTCCATCCCGATGGCCGGGCCGATCGCTCAACTGCCGCTTGACAGCGCAGCGGGCGGCACTTAAATGCGCGCATCCGCTGGACGGGGCTGTAGCTCAGCTGGGAGAGCGCGTCGTTCGCAATGACGAGGTCAGGGGTTCGATCCCCCTCAGCTCCACCAACGGATTTTGAATCAAGGACTTGGCCGAGAGTTTTCTTCCGACGGGCAACCGCGCGGGAGGCGGTCCGGTCCTTCGCCGGCGCGTTCCGCCGCCCGCGCCCGCCGCGGGCCAACCAGTGCAAGGCCTCCCATGCCGACAGGCTCGCTCGCAGGCTTCTTCGAACGTGACGCGGTTGCCGTCGCGCGCGACCTGATCGGCGCTTGCCTGCTGGTGGACGGCGTCGGCGGCATCGTCGTCGAAACCGAGGCGTACACGCGCGACGACCCGGCCTCCCACAGCTATCGCGGCCCCACGCGCCGCAACGCCACGATGTTCGGCGCGCCGGGATCGGCCTATGTCTATCTGTGCTACGGCATTCACCACTGCCTCAATGCGGTGTGCGGCGCCGGCGGCGCGGTCCTGCTGCGCGCCATCGAGCCGCGCGCCGGCATCGAGGCCATGCGGGCGCGCCGCAACGCCGCCGGCATGCGCCAGCTCTGCGCCGGGCCGGGCCGGCTGGCGCAGGCCCTGGCGGTGGACATCTCCTTCGACGGGCGATCCTTCCTGCGCCGGCCCTTCGTCCTGCAACCCGCCGCCGCGCCGCAGGACATCGTCAGCGGGCCGCGCATCGGCATCTCGAAGGCGGTGGAGCGTCCATGGCGCTTCGGGCTCGCGGGATCGCCGTTCCTGAGCCGGTCCTTCGCGGACGCCGGACGCTAGAGGCGGAACATAAGCGGCGCGGGCCCGTTTTCCGGCAAGCGAGTTACGCCTCCGGCCGCCGGCCCCGAACGGGGCAAGGACGGCCGGGCGGCGCATCCTTACACCATGGGACAAGCCATGTCGGATTTGACCAACACGGAAATCGAAGGCCGCCTCAACGCCCTGCGCGACGTCGTGCTCGAATTGCTGCGCGAGGCGCCGGGCGAGGCCGCCTCCAGCATTCGCACGGCGCTCGAGCGCATGTCCGCGGTCGAGAATCACCAGGAAGACCCGGGCACCCTGCCCTCGCAGGCATTCGCGGTGGAAAGCGCCAGGCTCCATGAGATCAACGTCATCCGCGCGCAGCTCGCCTTCCCGCGGAAAACCGCGGGCGGCGACCGGCGCACGGCCGGCCGCGCGGAAGACCGCGACACGCTGGAGGAGCAGCTGGACGAAGGGCTGGAGGACAGCTTTCCGGCGAGCGACCCGGTGTCGGTGACGTCCACCGCCATCAGCGGCGGCGCCAGGCGGCCGCCGCGACGCTGACCGGCAGGACGCCCGCCCGCGTCGGCGGCCGGCGACGAAGCTGCGTTCACCCGTATCTGGAACGCCGCGGAATCGAGGCGACGGGATGGCTGTCGTCGTGCTCGACGGAGGAGACGGTCGAGACCTCGCCCAGTTCCTCCAGAAGCTTCAGCCGCGCCCGGTTCAGCCTGCTCTTGATCGTGCCCATCGCGCAGCCGCAGATTTCGGCCGCCTCGTCGTAGGACACGCCCAGCACGCCGATCAGCATCAGCACCTCGCGCTGCGGCTCGGGCAGGCGCTGGATCGCCTGCGCGATCTCGCGGCCGCGCGCCGACCATTCCTGCGTCGGGTCGGAGGCCGGCCGCAGCGACACGCACTCGGCCGCGCCCGGCGCCTCGCGCGTCTCGACCCTGATCTTGGTGTAGAAGGCGTTGCGCATGATCGTGAACAGCCACGACTTCATGCTGGTGCCGGGCTTGAACTGGTGGATGCCGGCAAGGGCGCGCGTCAGCGTCTCCTGCACCAGGTCGTCGGCCTCGTTCGCTTCCCGATAGAATGTTCTGGCGAAAGCACGCAGAGCGGGAATCAACTGGACGATCTCCGCTCGTGGGGCAGCGGATTCGCGGTCTTTCTGTCCCGGCACCGGGCTGGCCTCCTCATTGTGCGCCAGGCTGGCCCCCACGCAACTCAATGCGGGTCCGTGCGGGAAGTTCCGGTTTGCGGAGGAAAATTCCGGGCCGTGTCCGCCGCGAGGCCGCGACCGGAGGAAGCGGTCACGCCTCGGCCGGATTCTCCTCCTCCTCGCGCCGCCCTCGCCGCTCCACGAGCGCGGCCTGCAGCTTGAGCGCGAGTTCGAGCAGCCGCTCCGGCATCGGTTCGTTCTCGATCTCCTTCAGCAGCAGATCGAGCTCCTCCCGCATCGCCTCCGGCGCGCGGGCATGGCGGTCGTCCGGGCAGTTCTGGTCACGCATCGCGCACGCCTTGACGGTTACGGGCTCCTTTCCTGCCGGTATCGACGCCATTGACGCATTTTGCAAGCTGGGCCCGTTCGGGGCGGCCGAACGAATACGGGGCGGAAGCCACGGCTCCCGCCCCGCAAAGGCCGTCGCGACGGCGAGGGCTACATCGCGTCGATCCAGTCGCAGACCTGCTCGACGGCGGCCATGTTCACCGCCTCGCCCGGGGTGGCGCCGGGGGTGGTCCCGGGCGCCGCGCTGTCGGGCGTCGTGCTGCCGGTGGTCATGTCGTCGTCCGTTTGCGTGCCGGCCGTATCCATCGTGGAGCAGTCCGACCGGACCTGCGCCTGCTGTTCGTCGCTCAGCGCCTCCCAGTTGCTCCGCACTTCCTCCTGCGAGCGCAGTGTGCCCATCTGCTGATCGGCGAAGAACGCATCGGCAATCGGGCCCTCCCAGCCGGTGGGGAGCTGCGGGCTCGCGGTCACGCCCGGCGAGGCTCCGGGCTGGGCCGGGTCGGTCTGGGCCATGGCCACCGCCGTGCCGAGGCCGAGCGAAAGCGCCGCTGCAACGAGAATCCTGTAGGTCATGGGATCAATACCTCCTTGGTTGGACTCGTCGGTTGACGCGCCCTAACCATGGCCGCGCGACAATGTTCCCGCCCGTTGTGCCCGCGTCCTCGCTCGGGCGACGCCGGCCTCGATGGGAACCCGCGGCCGCCATTCATGGAACGGAAGGCGGCCGCGGGCATTGGATGGTCGAGCAGCCGCAACAACGCCCCGCCAGCCGAGCCCATGCTTCCCGACGATCTCCCTCCCGCGCAGACGGCATATTTCCTCGATTTCGACGGCACGCTGGCCGGGATCGTCCCCGATCCCGCGCAAGCGTCGGTGGAGCCGCAGACGCTTGCCGCGCTCGACAGGCTGGCCGCGCTGGCCGGCGGCGCGGTGGCAGTGGTCTCGGGCCGCAGCATCGCCGAGCTCGACCGCATGCTCGACCCGCTGCGCCTGCCGCTCGCAGGCGTACACGGGCTGGAGCGGCGGACGGCGGACGGAACGTTCCTGAGGACCGGGATAGACGCCGGCGCCGAGCGGCGGCTCGTCGCCGCCGTCGGCACCTTCGCCGCGAGCCGGCCGGGCCTGCTTGCCGAGGTCAAGCCCGGATCGGTGGCGCTGCACTACCGCCGGCGGCCGGAGCTGGAGGCCGGATGCCTCGCCTTCGCGACGGACCTGGCGCTGGCCGATCCCCGCATCCGGCTCGTTACGGGAAAGAAGGTCGTCGAGATGAAGCTTTCGGCCCGGACCAAGGGCGACGCGATCGCCGACTTCATGGCGGAAGCCCCGTTTCGCGGCCGACGGCCGTTTTTCGCCGGCGACGACACCACCGACGAGGCCGGTTTCGCCCTCGTCAACGCAACGGGCGGCGTCTCGCTGAAGGTGGGGCCGGGACCGACCCGCGCGCGCCATCGCGTCGAGGATAGGGCCGCGTTCGCCGCCTTCCTGAACGCGCTCGCCGCGTGCGATCCGGCGGCGCGCCCCGCGCCGCGCCGGTGAGCGGGGAACAAATGCGCCGCTCACGTGTTCCTGATGGCGAGAAGGAAACAAGATCAAGAAGAAGCCTTCGATCATGAAGCCGCGCCCCGTCCGAACGTTCCATGCCCGCCAGGGCGAAGCCCGCCCCGGCCACGGGTGGCCCCGGTGAGCCGGCTCGTCATCGTATCGAACCGCGTCGCCGACCTGCGCGCGACCACCCAGACGGGCGGGCTGGCCGTCGGCCTGGCCGACGCCGTCAGGGAAAGGGGCGGCGTGTGGTTCGGCTGGAACGGCGAAAGGGACGGCGTGACCGGCGGCGACCTCCATGTCGAGAGGATCGGCAGGGTCGACAGGGTGGCCGCGCCCCTCTCCGCGCAGGACGTCTCGGACTATTATCTCGGCTACGCCAACAGCGTGCTGTGGCCGCTGTTCCACTACCGGCTCGACCTGGTCGACTACCGGCCCGCCTTCTTCGCCGGCTACCGCCGGGTGAACGAGACCTTCGCGCGCCAGCTCCTGCCGTTCCTGAAGCCCGACGACCTCATCTGGGTCCACGACTACCACCTGATCCCGCTGGCAGGGTTCCTGCGTCGGCTCGGCTGCCGCCAGCGGATCGGCTTCTTCCTGCACATCCCGTTTCCGCCGCCCGACCTGCTTGCGGCCTCCCCCAACCACGCCGAGCTGGTCGAGGCGCTGCTCGACTACGACGTGGTGGGCTTCCAGACACGCACGGATGCCGGCAACCTGAAGCTCTATCTCGGCGAGCACGCCTCGGCGGTGCAGCTGGCGAGGAACCGCTTCAGCCTCGGCGAGCGCTCGGTGGTGATATACAGGTTCCCCATCGGCATCGACGCGGCCGGCTTCGCCGCCATGGCGCGCGAGGCCGACGAGGACGTGCAGATCGACCTGATGCGCCGGCGCGCGCTCGGCCGGCGCCAGATCATCGGCATCGACAGGCTGGACTATTCCAAGGGCCTGCCCGAGCGGATGAAGGCGTTCGGGCAGCTTCTGGCGCAGCACCCCGAACTGGAGAAGTCGGTCACCTTCCTGCAGATCGCGCCGCCCACGCGCGAGGAGGTGGGCGCCTATGCCGACATCCGCATGGAGCTCGAGACGCTGGCCGGCTCGATCAACGGCCGCTTCTCCGACTTCAACTGGACGCCGATCCGCTACATCCGCCGCACGGTGTCGCGGCGCAAGCTCGCGCCGCTGCTGCGCGGCAGCCAGGTCGGCTTCATCACGCCGCTGCGCGACGGCATGAACCTCGTGGCCAAGGAATATGTCGCGGCCCAGGACCCCGAGGACCCCGGCGTGCTGGTGCTGTCGAAGTTCGCCGGCGCCGCCGAGGAGATGCGCCAGGCGCTGATCGTCAACCCCTACGACGTCGACGGCATGGCGCGGCGGCTCCACCGGGCGCTGACCATGCCGCTGAAGGAGCGCCAGCGCCGGCACGCAGCCCTTCTCGACCATATCGCGCGGCACGACGCCAGGGCGTGGCTCGGCGCGTTCCTGGCCGCGCTGGAGGCCCGCGACCCGCCCCGTGCCGGCCGGGCGCGCGGCCGCCCCCTGGCGGCGGCGGAAGGAACAAGCCGCGCGCCCCTCGGTTAGCCAGCCCGGGAGGCCGGTCCGCCTTGCAGGAAGCCTGCGACGGTCGCGACCTCCCACAACCACAACGGGAAAGGAGAACGGACCATGAGAGTGAGTGAAGCGATGACCCGCGACGTTCGCATCGCGAGTCCCGACCAGACCATCCAGGAGGCGGCCGCCGTCATGGCCGACATCGACGCGGGCATCGTGCCGGTCGGCGACCACGACAGGCTGGTCGGCATGCTGACCGACCGCGACATCGCGGTCCGCGCCGTCGCGCGCGGCAGGGGGCCGGACGCCAAGGTGCGCGACGTCATGTCGTCCGAGGTCAAGTATTGCTACGAGGACGAGGACACCGACGATGTCTGCCGCAACCTCGCCGACCAGAAGATCAGGCGCATCCCGGTCGTGAACCGCGACAAGCGCCTCGTCGGCATCCTGTCGCTGGGCGACCTGGCGCGCAGCGCGCCGAACGGCCCGGTCGGCGCGGCGCTGTCGGCGATATCGCGCCCCGGCGGCGCGCATTCGCAGCGCGCGGACGCCCGCCTGTAGAGCCGCGGGACACGAGGACGGACCGCGCGCCGGAACCTTGGCGCGCGGTCCGTGTTTTCGTGGGCGGGCAAGGAGACGCGGCCATGGCGAGGGCGATCTGGAAGGGGCATCTGAGCGTCACCGCGAAGGCCTCCTCCGCGATCCTGTCGTCCGGCGTCAGGTAGTGCGGCGTGTCGAGCCATATCCAGGCGATGTCGTCGCGCGGCACGAACATGTCGATCTCGATGGTGCGCGTGCTTTCGAGCGCGACCGCTTCCAGCTCGGCGTCGTCGAGCAGGACGAGCCTGTCCGGCGACACCGGATAGCCCCTGGCCTGGTCGTCCTCGCGCACCGGCTTGCCCGTCGCCTCGTCGACATAGCGGCTTTCGACGCGGTTGCCGGTGGCGCGGTTGAGGGTGTGGAAGCGCAGCCTGCGCTGCGTCCAGGTCGCCGGCGCCATCGCCACCCGGCAGGTGACGAGCGAAAGCCGGAGATAGCCTTTCCAGAAGCTGCGCGGCGCCATGGCGGGAAACCCGGTGGAAAGACCGGCAACGCGGCGGACCGCGCCTTCGTTCCCTCGCGGCGCGGCCGCGCGGGCCGCGCGCCGCCGGGGCGCGGGCCGTTCCGGGCGCTCAGGACTTGGCGACGCGCTGCGGCTTGCCCTTGCGCCTGGTGGAGGCCAGCTCCTCCAGCTCCTTCTCGGTCATGGATTCAGCCATGCTCCTGGACGCGCCCTTCAGCTCGCTCTTCCTGATCTTGCCGCGCCTGGCCGCGAACGCCGCGCCCGCCGCCATCTGCTGGGCCTTGGATTTCGCCGGCATGGGAGTGCCTCCTTGTTCCGGTGCCGATCACACCGAACGTGCAGGGCGGCCAAAGGTTCGCCTCACTCCCCCGCGCGGGGGTCGGCGCCGATATGGGTCATGCGCGTGACGAGCTCGTAGCGCACGCCGCCCGGATCGTAGGAGAGTTGCGATTCGCCCAGGAAGTCCTGCGCCAGCACCGTGTCGATGATGCGCGAGCCGAACCCCTTGCGGCGCGGCCTGGCGACCCGCGGGCCGCCGCTTTCGACCCAGCGCAGCCGGAACTCGTCCTCGCTGCCGGGGCGGCCGGCCTTCCACGTGACCGCCACCGTCCCGGCATCGCCCGAAAGGGCGCCGTATTTCAGCGCGTTGGTGGCGAGCTCGTTGATCGCCAGCGCCAGCGACAGCGACTGCCTGGCCGACAGCGTCACCGGCGTTCCCTCGATATGGAACCGCCCCTCGCCGGTGCGGAACGGCGTCAGCGCATGCGCGATGACGTCGCCGATGTCGGCCTCCGCCATGTTGGAGCGGGTGAGCAGCGCCTGCGCGTCGGCCAGCGCGCCGATGCGCCGCATCAGCGCCGTCCTGACCTTCTCCTTGTCGCCGGCCGTCTGGAAGGTCTGGTTGACGATGGCCTGGATCACGGTCAGCGCGTTCTTGATGCGGTGCTCGAGCTCGCCGTTGAGAAGGCGCGCCTGCCGCTGCGCCTCGATCTTGCCCGTGGTCTCGATGACGGTGTCCATCATCCCGCGCACGACCCCGTTCTCGTCGCGGATCGGGCTGTAGCAGAAGGTGAAGTAGCACTGCTCGGGATAGCCGTAGCGGTCGATGACGAGCGGGAAATCCTCGATGAACGTCGCCTCGCCGGCATAGGCGCGCTCGACCATCGGCCCGATCTCGTGCCACGCCTCGCGCCACACGTCGCGGAACGAACGGCCGAGCGCGGGCGGCTTGTCTCCCAGGATGGGGCGGAAGGCGTCGTTGTGAAGCGTGACCAGATCCGGCCCCCAGACGATGCATTTGGGGAACTTCGAGCTCAACGCCATTCCCATCGCCGTCTTCAGCGAAGGCGGCCAGCCCTGCGGCGGGCCGAGGTCGCCGGCCGACCAGTCGTGATTGCGGATCGCGGCCGCCATCTCCCCGCCCCCGTCAAGGAAGTTCATGGAATTGAGCATGTGCAGAACCTTCGCCGCCCCCTCCTACGCCGTCGGTCGCAACGCCGGCAGGCCTGCTCCGCAACGCGAGACAATAGCCTCGGGGAAGGCCGCTGTCATGGGGTCGGTAAAGGGGGTCGGCAAAGGGAGCCGACGCCGGCTCGTCGCGAACGGTTGCGTCGGCGGGCAACCGGTGTCTTCAATAGGGTCGCCCGCCGCAGGAGGACGAAGCCATGGGTTGGTCGCTCAATCTCGGAACCATCGCCGGCACGACGGTGCGCGTCCACATCACGTTCCTGCTCCTGCTGGCCTGGATCTGGTTCGCCCACTACCAGACCGGCGGCGCGCCGGCGGCGTGGGAGGGCGTGGCCTTCATCATCGCCGTCTTCGTGTGCGTGGTGCTGCACGAGTTCGGCCACATCGCCGCCGCCCGCCGGTTCGGCATCCGCACGCCCGACATCACGCTGCTGCCCATCGGCGGGGTCGCGCGGCTGGAGCGCATACCGGAGGAGCCGGGCCAGGAATTCGTCATCGCCGTCGCCGGGCCGCTGGTCAACGTCGCGATAGCGGCGCTGATCTTCCTCCTGCTCGGCGGGCAGGCGGAGATGGCGCAGATGGCCGGGATCGACGACCCGCGCGCCGGCTTTCTCGCCCGGCTGGCCGGCGTCAACCTGTTTCTCGTCCTGTTCAACATGATCCCGGCCTTCCCCATGGACGGCGGCCGCATCCTGCGCGCGGCGCTGGCCTCGCGCCTGTCCTGGTCGCGCGCGACCCAGATCGCCGCGACCATCGGACAGGGGCTGGCCTTCGTCTTCGGCTTCGTCGGGCTTTTCTACAACCCGCTGCTGATCTTCATCGGCATCTTCGTCTATCTGGCCGCCGCGGCCGAGGCGCAGAACGCGCAGATCCGCGAGGTGGCCAGAAGCGTCCTGGTCGAGGACGTGATGATCACCCAGTTCGCGCGGCTGCAAGGGACGGCGACGCTGGAGGAGGCGATCGAGAAGCTGCTCGCCACCACGCAGCACGAGTTCCCGGTCGTCGATTCCGGCGGCCATTTCGAGGGGCTGGTGACGCGCAACGACATGATCCGCAGCCTGAAGGAGAGCGGCCCCTCTGCCCCCGTCGCCGGCGCGATGCGCACCGACATCCCCAGGATACACCGCCGCAAGTGCCTCGACGAAAGCCTGCGGCTGATGCAGGAGGACGGCGTGCCCGCCGTCGCGGTCGTCGACAGCGCGGACCGGCTCGTCGGCCTGATGACGCACGAGACCATCGGCGAGATGCTGATGGTGCGCACGGCGGTGGAGGACGGATTCCGCTTCGGCGGCCTGCGGGGAAACAGAAGGAGCGTCGGGCAGGGCTAGGACCGCCGCGCCAGCGACGAGGCCGCGCTCGACTTGCGGCGGGCCGGGCCTGCCGGTGGGCGACGCCAGCCGGAAGGCGCGGGCGCGGACGCGCGCAACCGCGACGCCGGGGACGATCGCCCAAGAACAGACGGCGAAAGACGGCCGGGCAATCCGCGACTGTCCTCTAATGTATCATTTTCATGCAATTCTTTTATATAAATCTGGCAACTCAGGAATATTGCACCAGTATTATTTGGAGTTTATTATGACATTTACTTATTAATAAGTATTCATACCCATCTTGCACTGCGTTGTGGAAACCGGGGGCGTTCGGGGGGCTGTCCCACGCCGCCCGCGCAAGGGGGCTTGAAAATCCATGTCAACGACCTTCGTCAGGGAAATCAACGACGCGATCGGCGCCCACGGCGCATGGAAACTCAAGCTTCGCACCGCAATCTCCGCAGGCAGAAGCGACGTCGAACCGGCGACGGTGCGTTGCGACGATCGGTGTGCGTTCGGCCGCTGGCTTCACGGGCCGACGATCGACGGTCATACCAGGTCGGGAAAGCCCTATCAGGTCATCCATCGCTTGCACGCGGAGTTTCACCAGACCGCCGCGACCGTCCTCGAGCACGCGCTTGCCGGACGGAAAGAGCAAGCGACCGAGTTTCTCGACGGGGAGTTCAAGGAGCGCTCCGAGAAGCTGGTTCGCGCGCTGACCAGGTGGAAGGGCGAGCTGCAAAGTTCAACGATCCTCGGCGCATAGGCCGGCGCCTCGCGGCTTTCCCGCGGCAAGGCCGCAGTCTTGCCGCCCGTGCCGAGAACCACACCGTTCAACGTCCGGCAGAAGACCGTTTTCGCCATTCGTCGATCCGGTGGCAGACGGGACAGCGGGATAGAAAAGGGCAGTCAGATGACTGATGGCGATGCAATCGGCGGGCGGGCCGGGTCCGGTTCGATCCTTGCGATGCTGAAAGCGAAACTGCAACGAGAACCGAAGCTGTGGCTGCTCGAGGCGCAGCTTCACAGCTACTTCGCCCGCGTGCCGTTCGCCATCACCGGCAACCTGCTCAACGCAGCGATCCTGATCTGGCTCTTTCACGGCACCGTGGCAACCCGGTGGCTATCGGCCTGGGCGCTCCTGCTTGTCGGGCTGAGCGCAATACGCCTTGCGGTCCATATGAACAGGTTCCGCCTGTGCGGTTCGCGCGGACCGCGATGGCTGGCTCGCTACACGCTACTCGAAGGAATCTGGTTCGGCGCCTCCTGGGCGTCGGCGGTGGCGCTCATCATGCCGCACGCCTCGCCGCTCCAGGTCGCGATCCTCAGCATGGTCGCCGCGGGGATGATGAGCGGAGGCACGTTTACCTTCGCTACGCTCCCGTCCGCCGCCCGGCTCTATGTCGGCGTGCTGGCGGCGGGCGCGTTTGTCGGCTTTTCTTCGCTCGAGGCGGCCTTCGCGGTGCCGGCGGTGCTGCTGCTGACTTCCTATGCCTTCATCCTCAATCGGTCGATCACGGCATCGTGCGGCGACTTCGCCGAGCGCGTGGAGCATGAACGGGAGCTCGCCGACACGGCGAAGACCGTCAGGATCCTCCTCAACGTGAGAACGGCGGTGAGAAAGTCGACCACGGCAGCGGCGGGATAGTCCCGCTGCGGGCGGCGTAAAAGTCGTCCACTTTTTCCCTTTTCTGCGAGGCG
>QEVK01000019.1 GCA_003577315.1 Hyphomicrobiales bacterium
GCGCCTCGCAGAAAAGGGAAAAAGTGGACGACTTTTACGCCGCCCGCAGCGGGACTATCCCGCCGCTGCCGTGGTCGACTTTCTCACCGCCGTTCTCATAGGAAACCGAAACGGAGGGAATGGCCTTCTTGTCGTCGGTCACGCGCTTGCCCCCGCCTTCCGGTTCTTCACCATCTCTGCTGATGCGGTCAAATTCTGTAATGTCTCTTCAACAAAAGGCCTATTTTGATCAGGATGCATATACATATCTACAGCCGCCCATATTAAGCCAAGAGATAATGCGGTATTGCGGGCAATTTCATACCCAGGTTCAATAAATCCAGTTTGATATCCGTTGTCGGTAGCATAGAGAAGTTTATCCCTTGCCTCGGCCGCTCTTCTTGCTTCTTGTTCTATCTCTTCGAATGACGGCACATCACCCAGCGGTATATCCTCATTCACGTTTTGCTCAGTGCTGGCATGGATGCGGAAGGCGCTCAGGTGCAGGTTTCCATAATGATAGCCGCTTCCCTTTGGAACGCGGAAAGCCAGTGTGTCCGAGCGTGGGTGTAGGGCGATCGCAAGCTTTCCTTGCTCTGCGACAAGGGTGCAGCGTTGCGCAAAAATGGATACCAGAGCCTTGCTGTGGTGATTATGCAGGTTCACATTTCTTGCGTGCTCTCTATGACCGTGCGCCTTGGCGGCCGAAATGAATGCAGCGACCGCCTCTTCAGTGGCATTCAGGGCGCAGAATGATGAAACAATGTGAGAAGTCTCAAATATCTCATTTGCCCAGCGTAAAAATCTAACCGCGTTGTACGAGCAGAATTTCGCGCGGCCTTCCAACTTGTCAATCTTACCAAGAATCCACCGCGAAACGTCGTGATCCAGAAGAGCCGATGATGAGGTGAACTTACTCGTTCTGTTCATTACCTCTCCGACCTTCTCATTTTGAGTGCTTGATGATCGCTTTTCATCTTGGTGTAGAGGTCGAACAGCCTTTCCAGCCGCTCGGTGTCGTTACGGAAGCGCCGGCCGATATAGATGCGCTCAAGCACTTCGTCGTTGCGCTCATGCGCCGCGCGCAAATCGGCCGGCATGTTTTCGGGGTCGTATAGATCGGCGATGGTCGCCGGGAAATGCGCCTCGCGCGCCAGCAGGATGTCCTCGGCGCAGCGGGTCAGGTCGGCCATGTTCTTGTCGGTGAGCGTCGGGACCGGAAACGTGTTCCAGCCGAGGGTGTTGGAATACGAAAAGTCGGTGCGAAGTCGAACGCAGACTGTGGCAATCCAAACCCAATGCAAGCGTGAAGCGATAACCGCTAGGCTCCAGAGCGGGGCGTCGTACATTGCAAAGGCTTTTATTGCAAAGGCTTTTTCCTGCACAACGCAATGTGGCTCAAGCAACCCAACTGGAAGATACGGCCGATTCTCGGAGCTCACGCGGGGCACAATGATTGTCTGGGTCTCTGACATCACCTGCTCGCGGAAACGCCACGGCGTATCAGCCAGCTTTCTCGCGCTGGCATCCTCTTTTTTTTTCTTGTTGCCGCCGCCATTGCCTTTGCTTCTTGCGCTGGTTTCTCCATTTCCCGCCGCTATGCGAGATGCTTTGACCACCGCCACTCGCTCAGCGATGGGACTCAGCTTCAACGCTTCACGGGCATCTTCATCGGAAATCCAAAAACAAGCGCGAGGGGAGCGGTCGATGAACTCAGTGGAGCCATAAAAAGGTCGGATGAAACGTGCTGCATCCGGCGCTTGCTCTATGATTTGATATGCTTCGTCATTTGAGAAAATTAGCGCGGCGCCATAATACGGGTGGTTTCCAAATTGCATCGGCACCATGCCTTGCATTGGAGTCGCTGTTTGCTCAACCTCAATGTTCGCCGCAGGGACAAGGTACGCATTGATGTTTGCAACTTCCTTGCGCTCAACGGTTTGTGCCTCAGCATCAGAGAGTGAATAAATCCGCCTCGGAAGCCCAGATGTGTTGGAAATACCAACAATCACGACGGTCACACCGGCGTTATGACTCGCAAGGTTCGCCCACTTGAAGGACGTGTGGGCGAAGACGATCTTACTGCCAGTCGCGAAGATTACTGGCCAGAGAATTGGAACGTGCTGGCCTTGGCAAATGGAGTTTGTTGCCACAAACGCGGCCGTCGTTTTGGTCCTGGTTCCGTAGTCGGCGGCCTTGATGAACCATCCAGATACATAGTCCAACGACTTCCACTTCTTGATGCGTCCATTAAAAAGCGCGCCAAGGTCACTTTTCTGTTCGTCGGTTTGTTTCTTGCTGCCGAGATATGGCGGATTCCCGCAGATGTAGGTTTCCCCTCCCTCGTTCTCGAAGTCTATCTGCGCCTGATCCAGCGGTGTGCTGAACAAATCCTCTGCCTGTAACTTCACGCCCGTCCCCGTCGGCGGGCAGATGCTTAGCCAGTCGAGGCGCAAGGCGTTGCCGCAGGTGATCCAGTTCTGCGCGTCTAGCGGCAGGAAGTCCCGCAAGGCTTCCTTCTGACCGCGATAGAGCACGTCGCACTGAAACTCGGCGATGATGAGCGCCAGCCGCGCTACCTCTGCCGGGAAATCGCGCAATTCGATGCCCCGAAAGTTTGTGAGCGGGATTTCCGTGCGCCGGTCGGCCTCGCCGCGCCGCTTGTTGATCTCATGCTCGATGGCGCGCATTTCCTTGTAGGCGATGACAAGGAAATTGCCGGAGCCGCAGGCGGGGTCGAAGACCCTGATCTTCGCCATGCGGTTTCGCAGGTTCAGCAGCTTGCGGGGATTGTCGTCCGCTTCCTCAAGCCGCTCGCGCAGATCGTCGAGGAACAGCGGGTTGAGCACTTTCAGGATGTTCGGCACGGAGGTGTAGTGCATGCCGAGCGCCCCGCGCTCCTCGTCCTCCGCGACGGCCTGGATCATCGAGCCGAAAATGTCCGGGTTGATCTTCGTCCAGTCGAGGCTGCCGATATGCAGGAGATAGGAACGGGCGATCTTGCTGAAACGCGGCGTGTCCACGCTGCCGGAGAACAGTTCGCCGTTCACATAGGGAAAGGCGTCGGCCCATCGGGGGATGCCGGCGCTCTCCCGATCCTCACGCTTGGTGTTCATCGCGCGGAACATCGCGCCGATCACCTCATGGGTGTTGGACGAGTCCTTGGCGCTCATGCGGGCGATGGTGTCGGTGAACAGGCCGATGCCGTGAAAGATGTCGGTGCGCTCGGCGAAGAAGCAGAAGATCAGCCGCGCCATGAAATGGTTCATGTCGTGACGGCGCGCGGCGGTGCCCCAATCAGGATTGTCTTTCAGAAGCTCGACATAGAGCCGGTTCATGCGGCTCGTGGCGCGAATGTCGAACGAGCTTTCGCGAACCTGCTTGACGGTGGTGATCCCGGCAAGCGGCAGAAAAAAGCCGAAATGGTCAGGGAAGTCGGCATAGGCACAGGCGACCGTCTCGCCCGATGCCAGGTCCTCGGCCTCGAAGGTGTCGCCATCCGTCGCCAGGACGAATTTCGCCTTGGCGCGCGTCGTCGCCGGGCTGGCCTTCAGCGTGGCAAGAGTGTTCGTCACCTTGCCGGGGGCGGCGACGGCGATATGGATGTTATTGGTCTGAAGGACGCCGCCAAGGTCGGATTTATTCGACTCGCCCTTGCGCAGCCGCTTGAGGGTCGTTTCCTTGTTCCCGAAGGCTTGCAGAAAGGCGAACGGGAACTCCTCGGCGTCGAACGGCTGCTCGGCCAGTCTCGATATTGCCTCTTCGATTTCAACAGCGTTCATACCCGCCCCTTGTCGCGACCTTCTCGATTCTCACAGCAGCGGCCGCTGCGGATCACGAGGCTTACCCTGAAAAGGCGCGACATTGATCTCATTCTCCCGTTTTCGGGCCTGGGCGATGTCGTAGCTGTTCTGCATACGCATCAGCGTATCCATCGACACCCCAAACGCCTTCTCGATCCGAAGCGCCATCTCCGGCGACAGGTGCGCCCGCTCGTTCAGGAACGCCGAAAGGGCTGGGCGGGTCACACCCAGCGCATGCGCCGCATCCGTCACTGAAAGGCCCAAGGGCTCGATAATCTCGCTCCTGACGAACCCGCCCGGATGGGCCGGAATCTTCATTCTCAGTCCTTGTGCCGTCGCCATGACCACCTCCTAGTGGTAATCCTCATAATCCAGGTCGAAGATTTCGATCTCGGCCTGATCGATCCGAAACGTGATGCGCCAGTTCTTGGTGACGAACAGGCTCCATGTGCCCTTGCGGTCGCCGGTTAGCTGATGCGCCTTCCAACTGGGCACGGACCGCAGCTCATCCTCGCGCTCCATGTCTTGCAGGAAGGAAACGATCCGGCGCAGCTTCGGCACCACCGCCGCCTGTAGTCCGCTCGTGTCATCGTCCTCGATAAACCTGCGCAGCGCCTTGTGGACCACATTCCTGATCTTCATGGTCCATGCTACCAGCAGGTATGTATTGCGTCAAGTTACGCTTTACGAGTGGCCTGCCTGGCAAGCCACCTATACGTCGGGTCCTGCCGGTGGGTGCGCGCGTTCAATCATGGCAGGAATTTTCCGATCTGGGCAAACGCCGCCTCGAACCGCGCCAGCGTCTTTTCGATATAGTCGGCTTTGCCCTGCAACAGCTCAGGATGCTGAAGCAGATACATGGAGGGGTCGAAATGGCTGAATTCCGGGATTTCGGCCGGGAGGACACGGAAATAGGCTTCCGCCTTCTTGACCAGCCGTTCGGTCGTTGTGTCGGCGGCGTCCAGCTTCTCGACCGTCAGCGCGTGGGCCTTCGGTAGTTGATAGGTCTTATTGACCAGCTCGACGAACAGTGCGGGCTCGAAGAAATCCTCAATGTCGGCCTCGTCCTTGCCCGCGATCTCCGTTGCCAGAATGATGCGCTCGTGGTCAAGCAGCGCGGCCTTGTGCAACTCGTCCAGCTTCCGCTTCTGGCCGCGCTCGAAATCGGTGAGGACGGCAACATTGAGGCTGTTGCCATAAAACAGGCGTACGAAAGGCAGGACCTTATCGATGCCCCCGGACGGGCAAATGGCCCATTGCGGTGCAAGATGGGCGCGGCCGGCGGCTTTCAGCACGGCGGATGCGGCCTGTAGATAAAGGATATCGCTCGGCCCTTCGACAAGCAGCGTGTTCTTGCCGATCACCAGCGTCTGGGTGACTTCAAATCCCATAGCGCCGAAGATCGGAAAGTTGGTCTGCGGGTCGGTCGTCAGAACGTCGGCCCGGATTTTCGTGCCCTGGGACTGCTTGCGGTCGCGGGCGTCGCGTGTGACCACATCCTCGACGGTGCGGACGCTTGCAAGGTCGTCCGCCGGTACCATGAAGGGAGAATGGGTCGTATAGACAAGCTGATGTTTCGGCGCGATCTGCTCCGCGAAATAGCGCAGCAGGTCCTTCTGCGCCGTGCCGTGCAGGGTCAGGCCGGGCTCGTCGAGCAGCAGGATGACGTTGCCGTGGCTTTTCTTGATCTGGGCGAATTTGACCAGGAAGGAAAAGAACCAGATGAACCCGGCCGACCGCTCGGAGAACGGCACAGTCACGCCATGCAGCGTGTTCTTCACGCGTGCGCGGGCGACAGGTCCGCTGTTGAAGGGCGCCGGGTCCGCCGACTTGCCCTCCGACAGGACGACAGTGATTTCTAGGTCGTCGTTCTGAGTCCAGTACTCGAAAATCTGTTCGGTGATGCGCAGGGCTGCCGCTTCGCACTTGGCGTTCAGTTCCTCGAAGCGGTCCAAGCCCGCCAGTTCGTCAATCGTCGTGCCGGCATATTCGAGGAAATCGAGAAAGACCCGGTCGCCATTATCAATCGGCTTTCCGGCCTTCTTATCAGCGTTGAGTTGGTTGATCGACAACGCGCCGCTCATGCGGTCGTAATGGGAAAAGTACAGGAATTTCGGTGTGCGAGGATTCAGGATATCTATGGCCTTGCACTGGGCTGAGCCCTTCCTGAACTTCTTCAACGCCTCCAGCAGCTCTTTCTGGCGGTCGGTCCTTTCGGCAACGGCCTCCAACGCCGAAACCGCCCTTGCCGTTGTTTTTGTGCTGCCGATGCAGGACCGTTCCTCCTTATTCAGGGCAAAGCGCTTGACAAGGATGTCGAGCACCTTTTCCTCATCCACGGGAACCGACCAGGTAGTGCCTTCCTGTTCGTAAGATTTCTCAATGGTGACGATCCTGCCGGTGACTACGCCTTCGCCGAGTTCGGTCTCAATGGCGGCGACATCCCCGTCATCCATCTCCCATTCGGTGCGCATGACGATGGCGTCGCCATGCGAGTGCCGCGAATCGTAGTCAGCCAGATAGCGGCGCGGATAGTTCTCGATCTTGCCGTAGTCGTTGAAGTCGGGATTGGTTGATCTGAGGCATTCGAGTGCCTTCAGGAAAGCCGTCTTGCCCGCCTCGTTTTTCCCTACCAGGCAGGTAGATTGCGAAATATCAACCTGATTGGAGTCGATGATATTCCTGTAGTTCGTTGCGTGCGCCTTGACGAGCTTCATTCCCGATCAGCCTTCCCCGATTCTCGACGGCGAACATAATAGGAACATGCATCAAGGCGGTCAACCGTCGCGTTACACTTGACGGCTGTTGTCCTCTGCCTTCTTACTAACGGCAAGTAGAAATGGGGGCGACAATGGAGGCAGCAAGACGGCAGACGCGGCACAGGGTCGCGAGCCTGATGATTTACGCCGCTTTGCTGGCTGCGGTCCAGTATTGGGTGGTCTCGACGGGCTTCACGCCCAACGAGAATGCCATCTGGCTGTATAGCGGGTTCGCCAGTCTGCTGTTCGGTAGCCGGCTGCTCAATCCGCATTTCACGCCTCCGGCGGATGCGGCCACGAACGCATTCATGGCGCTGGCGGCGCTGATAGCGGGGTCACTCGTTGTTGCGCCGGGCAGCGCCGACGCCGCGCTGTTGTGGGGAGTTATTGCGCTCTGCGCCGCCATCTGCGTTGTGTCGGTCTTGGTCCTGCTCATCAGGCCCCCGGTGGGTGCGGAAACCCGGCACCTCGTCCGGCTCGCGGACAAGGCTGTTCGCGGGCTGGGAAGCCCGGTCGTGATCTTCACGATCGTCATCCTGCTGTGCGTCTGGCTCTTTCACCGGACGCGCGCGGACGAGGTTGCGGCCATTCTCAGCGCCTGGGCGGTGATCGTCGTCCTGCGGCCGGTGGAGTCGGTCCTGGGATTTGTGGACTGGGCCGGCGAGCAATGGGGCGCAGTCAAGGCCGATCAGGTCATCGGCGCGATAGCAGCCTATCAGTCGCCCGGAATCGTGCTGGTGCGGCAGCTCGGCGATAACAGCGTGCCGCGGGGTACGCCCATGGTGGTCGCCGATAACAACGGGCCCTGGATGCTCGGCGTCGCCCTGAACTACGTGGGGCGCGACGAAGGCAATCTACTGCGCGTGCTCACCGTGCGATTGCCGGAAGGTCTCAAGAGCCGCATCGCCAAGCTGCCGGAGACAAGGGGCACCGGTATCGCGCTCGCGCTATCCGTTACGCCGGAAGAACTGGCCGACGTGCCCGCCATCCAATGGATCAATCGTCTGTGCGGCGTCGTCGTCAGCGACACCAATCTCGACTACGTGCTGTTTGAAGTTACGGAAGACCGGGACCTTGCAGAGGGGCGGCTGGTGGAAGCCCGCATTGGCGACCATCACGTCATTTTCCAGATCATCGACGGACTAACGAGAGAGGAAATAGTCCAGCAGAAAAACACCTACGGCTATGCACGGGCCAAGGCCCGGAAGATCGGCCGGTGGGACGCGGATGCGGGAAAATTCGTGCCTGTGAAATGGCTGCCCCGGATCAATGCCCCCGTCTTCCTGCTCGATTCCGACGAGCATGCCGTCTCTCCCGGCGCGGTCGGACATTTCCCAAGTACGAGTTTCGGCGTTGGCCTGAATATCTCGGACGCGGTGACGCATAACACAGCGATCCTCGGCATTCTTGGTATCGGCAAGAGCTACCTATCGATCGAACTGGTCGAGCGAATGATTGCCGACGGGATCAAGGTGATCTGCCTCGATCTGACCAATCCGTATGCCGAGCTGCTGTCGGAATTCATCGATCCTGTCCACGAAGCAGAGCGCCACCAGGAATTGGTGGTCGCAGAACAAGGCGGCGTTCCGAACCAGAATCAGGAACAGGGCGGAAGCCATTTGGCGTTTCGGGCACGGGTCACGGAACAGCTACGCGCTTTCGTCAATCCGGCCGAACAACGGTGGCTGCGTGTCCTCAATCCTGCCCAGTTTGAGGTTACACGGCAGGCAGGCGGCATGTTCCAGGGCAACGCAAACATGGCGACCCTTACCCCCACAGAAATCACAGCGATCATGTCGGATGCGGCCCTTACGGTCTGTCAGGAACTCGGCATGATTGACCGGGCGCGGGTCTGCCTCGTCTATGAAGAAGCGCACTCCCTCGTCCCCGAATGGAATTCTGTGGTCGCCGAAGGCGACAAGGCGGCGACAGCGCGGAGCGCACGGGCGATCCTGCAAGGACGCAAATACGGCCTGGGTTGCCTGCTCATCACGCAGCGTACGGCAAACGTGACGAAGACCATCCTGAATCAATGCAATACGATCTTCGCCATGAGGACTTTCGACGACACAGGAAAGGAGTTCCTGGCCAACTATATCGGCAGGGACTATGCCGGCGTGCTTCCCAGTCTTGAGGCGCGGCATGCCGTGATTTTCGGCAAAGCCTCGTCCTGCGAAAATCCGGTGCTGGTGCGCCTGAATGACCGCCAACCCTTCCTTGAAGCTTTCCGTGCCATACATCCAGTCCAGCCGCTGCCTGTCGCTCCTGCGCCTCAAAACGTGCCAGAGGTCGCCGCGCAGGATGACGATCTGAATGACCAGATTCCGTTCTAGCTCTGCCACGTGGACGGATTGAGTAAGATGAAGCCGGTGGTGAGGGTGACGAAAGAGGCGAAGTTTCGCTTTGTCTACTCGCAGCGTTGAGCGATACGCTTACCGAGCTTAATCGGCTTCAGACGCGCGCCTGCCAAGGTCGGCGAAATCGCCGGGCGTCCAGACCTCATCAGGGCTGGAGACGATCCGGGTGAGCAACCGGGAGCGAAGGTCGGCATCGTGCGTCAAGGCGGTCATGTCCGAACATTGCTGCATTTTTCGGACAGAATAAGCCTTAGCGCGTCTGGAGCGTGCGGCAAACTTCGGACACTCACGCCCCGGTCGCTTCCAGCTTCCGCTCGGATCGATCACGGCGAGAGGAACGAGAGCGTGTTGGCGTCGCCCGCCCATCGAGGAGGTCGGCCATCTCATCGGCCACCCGGTCAGCCGTCATCCTGAGCGCTTCGTCGATGTGGACATAGCGCTGCGTGACACCCCTGGCGGAATGGCCGAGGAGCGCCGCGATCGTCAGCTCGGAGAAGCCGAGATCGCCCGCAAGGCTCGCAAAGGTGTGGCGCAACGTGTGCGGGGTGATGTCCGCCAGCCCGGCCTTCTGACAGACGCGATCGAGAACGCGCACGACGCCGATGAAATGACCTTCGCCCCAATCGGCCGGAAAGAAGAAGGGGGACTTGGTTTTGGGCTGATCGAGAAGCAGGTCGATCGCGGCTTGGCCGATCACGCGGATCTGGGCGCCGCTTTTGGTATCCGGAAAGCGGATGGCGCATTCTTCTTCGTCCAGCCAGGTGCGCTGCAGCCCGAGGCCTTCCATGCGCCGGAAGCCGGTCAGGAGGAGGAAGCGAATGGTGGCGAGCCCCGTCGGATGCTCGCCCTCCTCCGCGGCCGCCCGCAGCGTCTTCCCCAGTCGTTCGATCTCGCTCCGGCTGAGACGCCGTTCGCGCGGTGCGCTGGCGAGCCTGCGCACACCTTTCGCGGGATTGGCTTCGATCTTCCCGAGGCGAACCGCATGCTCAAAAATGGAATGCAGCGTCGACATGGTCCGCGCGGCCACGCCTTCGCCGCCGGTGGTGGCGCCGCCGCGGCTGCCCGCGCGAGGCTTCGAGGTCTTGCCGGCCGCGATGTCCGCCTGCGCACCTTCGACATCGCCAAGCTTGAGGGATGCGACCTGGCGGCGACCGAGGAGCGGCTTGATGTGCGCCTCGATGCGGCTCTTATCCATCGCCAGCGTGGACGGCTTGATCGGCCGCCGACGGCGGCCGAGGATCCGCCCAGCCTCCGCCTCGGCCAGATACCAGTCGCAGACTTCGGCGACGGTGAGCAGGCCCGCCGCCTTGGCTTCCTCGGCGACTGGATCGACGCCCTTGGAAACGGCCACGAGTTTCTCGTGGGCGAGTTTGCGAGCTTCCTCAACCGTCATCAGCCCATAGCGCCCGATGACGGCTCTCCGGTTCCTCCCTTCCGGCGTGCGATACTGGATGACGAAGCTCTTGAGGCCTGACGGCATGACCTGCACGCCGAACCCGCGCAGCTCGCGATCCCACACGAAATGCTCCCGAACCTTGACCCCATCTCTCGAAGGTTTCGGAGCCTTGAGCGCGTCCACGATCCGCTTTGTGATCTTTTCCGTTGCCATATCAACGCCTTGTCGAACATTTGCTTAGAATCGCCCTACCATACCCTCTATCGAAGCCGATTCCAAGCATTTCGAAGCAAGTCGGCGGCTACCTCTCGGATAAGTTCGGCGGAACTGAAGCACAATATCTATTTGATTTATCGTGTAATATCGCGTCATGGCGTGGAGCCGGATATGGCGGCGAAAGCGCGTCGGGCACCTTGCCAAGGTTGGGGTCGAGGGTTCGAATCCCTTCGCCCGCTCCAGTCACAAATCCTTCCAAAAGCTGCGGAACTCCGCGGCTTTCGTGTTTTCCGGGCGGTTGAAATCGCAGGGCGCGGAAGCTCGGCTACCTGAAGCAGCCTGATCGCTTCCGTCGCTTCTGCCCCGAGCTGTTCGACATTCTCGCCCACGCTGCGTCCGAGCCTGACCGCCGGCGGTTGCTGGCCATCGAGGACAGCGGCGCGATTCCCAGCACCGTCTACCACAATGACATGCTGCCACAGGCGGCGGACGAACGCGCCGCCTATCTGGCCCCCTCCCGGAGGTTCGACTGTGCGTGGACGGATCGTCGTCTGCGACCATGGCGGCGGGACGCTCGATACGCTTCCGGCGGCCGCGGTTCCCTGCCGCTCGACGGAGGCATCCGCCGCGGCACGGACATCCTCAAATCGCTGGTCGTCGCCGGCCCGGTCGCCCGCGGCGGGAGGCGGCGTGAAATCGCGGATCGCGGCGGGAGCGCCGCCTGCGGGGCGCCGCGTGCGGGTTCAGGTCGGCCGCCGCCCGTGGCGTGGCGGCGGCCCGTTCCGGCGCCGTGTCAGCGCCAGTCGCGGATGTCGACGAAGTGGCCGGCGATCGCCGCCGCCGCCGCCATGGCCGGCGAGACCAGATGGGTGCGGCCCTTGAAGCCCTGCCGTCCCTCGAAATTGCGGTTCGAGGTCGAGGCGCAGCGCTCGTAGGGGCTGAGGCGGTCGTCGTTCATGGCAAGGCACATCGAGCAGCCGGGCTCGCGCCAGTCGAAGCCGGCCTCGATGAAGATGCGGTCCAGCCCCTCGGCCTCGGCCTGCGCCTTGACCAGGCCGGAGCCCGGCACCACCATGGCGTTGACGGTGGGCGCGACCTTCCGGCCCTCGATCACCCCGGCGGCGGCGCGCAGATCCTCGATGCGGCCGTTGGTGCACGAGCCGATGAAGACGCGGTCGATGGCGATGTCGGTCATCCTCGTGCCCGGCTTCAGGCCCATATAGTCGAGCGCGCGCTTCTTGGAGTTGCGCTTGTTCTCGTCCTCGATCTCGTCCGGGTCGGGCACCACGCCGGTGACGGCGACCACGTCCTCGGGCGAGGAGCCCCAGGTGACGATGGGCGGCAGGGCAGCGGCGTCGAGCACCACGACCTTGTCGAAATGCGCGCCCTCGTCGGAGCGCAGCGAGTTCCAGTATTCGACGGCGCGGTCCCATGCCTCGCCCTTCGGCGCGCGGGGCTTGTCCCTGACATAGCGATAAGTGGTCTCGTCCGGCGCGATCAGGCCGGCGCGGGCGCCGCCTTCGATCGACATGTTGCAGATCGTCATGCGGCCTTCCATCGACAGCGCGCGGATCGCCTCGCCGGCATATTCGATGACGTAGCCGGTGCCGCCGGCCGTGCCGATCTCGCCGATGATGGCCAGGATGATGTCCTTGGCGGTGACGCCCCGGGGCAGTTGCCCGTCGACGCGCACCAGCATGTTCTTGGCCTTCTTCTGGATCAGCGTCTGCGTGGCCAGAACGTGCTCGACCTCGGAGGTGCCGATGCCGTGGGCGAGCGCGCCGAAGGCGCCGTGGGTCGAGGTGTGGCTGTCACCGCACACGATGGTCATGCCCGGCAGCGTGAAGCCCTGCTCGGGGCCGACGATGTGGACGATGCCCTGCCGGCGGTCGACCTCGTTGTAGTACTCGATGCCGAAGTCGGCGGCGTTCCTCGCCAGCGCCTCGACCTGGATGCGGCTTTCCTCGTTCTTGATGCCGAAGCGGCGGTCGGGCGAGGTCGGCACGTTGTGGTCGACCACGGCCAGCGTCTTCTGGGGCTGGCGGACCTTGCGGCCGGTCATGCGCAGGCCCTCGAAGGCCTGCGGGCTGGTGACCTCGTGGACGAGGTGGCGGTCGATGTAGAGCAGGCAGGTGCCGTCGTCCTGCCGGTCGACGACGTGGTCGTCGAAGATCTTGTCGTAGAGGGTGCGCGGTGCGGTCATTTTGCGTCGATCCGTCGATATGGAAACCGGAAGAGGGGCCGGCGCGGGCCGGCAGGCGCGCGCTTACGCCGCGCGGGCAAGCCGCGCGCCGCAGAGGCGGGCGAAGAAACGGGCCGGCAGCCGCTTCACGTCCTGAAGCACGAACCGCCTGTAGGCCGGATGTCCGAACAGTTCTTCCATGCCTTCCTCATACCAGCCTTTGGCGGGCGCGACAATTGCCCGCCGCCGCCCCTCGGGCGGGCGCGGCGCAAACGAAAATGGCGGCCGAAGCCGCCATGTCGCATGCGCGGGAAGGGCGCGGCCTACTCGGCGGAGGCCGCTTCCTTCGCGGCGGCCTCGGCTGCGGCCTTCTCGGCGGCTTCCGCGGCAGCCTTCTCGGCGGCGAGCGCCTGGGCGGCGGCGACCTTCTCGGCCTCGATGCGCGCCTTCTCGGCGGCGAGCGCCTCGCGCTCCTCGTCGTTCAGCTTGCGGGCGCGCACGCCGGTGTTCTCGGAGATGCGGGCCGACTTGCCGCGGCGGTCGCGCAGGTAATAGAGCTTGGCGCGGCGCACCTTGCCGCGGCGCACGACCTCGACGGCCTCGACCAGCGGCGAATAGACCGGGAACACGCGCTCCACGCCCTCGCCGTAGGAGATCTTGCGCACGGTGAAGTTCTCCTGGAAGCCGGAGCCGGAGCGGGCGATGCACACGCCCTCATAGGCCTGCACGCGGGTGCGGTTGCCTTCGGTGATGCGCACATGCACGCGCACCGTGTCGCCGGGCTGGAACTGGGGGAGCTTGCGCTTTTCTTCGATCCTGGCGGCCTGCTCGGCCTCGAGCTGACGGATGATGTCCATGGCGAGAAATCCTCTTCTTGTTCTTCGAACAGCCAGAGCGCCCTCGCTCGCCTCGCAGCATCCTGGCCGCTGGGCTATGTCCGGCGACCCGAAGGACGGCAGGACAGGGGCGGTTTCGCCGTAATCGTTGACGGGCCGGGACGTCTCGCCCGGATCTGAGGCGCGCTCATACTAGGTTCCGCGGCATTTGTCACCTCTCCCCGTCGCGGTTTTTGCCGGAAAGCAGGTCCGGCCGGCGCGCGCGCGTCAGTTCGAGCGCGCGCTCGCGCCGCCATGCCGCGATCCGCGCGTGGTTGCCCGAGGTCAGAACCTCGGGAATCGGCCGGCCCTCCCATTCCTGCGGCCGGGTATAGTGCGGGTGCTCGAGCAGGCCGCTCTCGAAGCTCTCTTCCTCGCCCGAAGCCTCGTTGCCCATCACGCCCGGCAACAGCCGCACCACGGCGTCGAGCAGAACCAGGGCTGCCGGCTCGCCGCCGGACAGGATGTAGTCGCCGATGGAGACCTCCTCGAGGTCGCGCCCCTCGATCAGCCGCTGGTCGACGCCCTCGAAGCGACCGCACAGGATCACCGCGCCGGGTCCGGCGGCAAGCTCGCGCACGCGGCGCTGGGTCAGCGGCGCGCCGCGCGGGCTCATCAGCAGTCTCGGCCGCGCGTCGCCCTGCGGCGCGGCGCGGTCGAGCGCGCGCGCCAGCACGTCGGCGCGCATGACCATGCCGGCGCCGCCGCCGGCCGGCGTGTCGTCGACGGTGCGGTGGCGGTCGGTGGCGAAGTCGCGGATCTGCACCGTCTCCAGCGACCAGGTGCCGGCCTGAAGCGCCCTGCCGGCGAGCGAGTGGCCGAGCGCGCCCGGAAACATCTCGGGATGCAGGGTGAGCACCGTGGCGGAAAAGCTCATCGCCCGCCCTCGTCGCCGGCGTCGTCCTCTTCGCCGCGCTCGTCCCCGTCGGTGTCGGCGAGCCCCGCCGCGACGCTGTCGATGCGGATGAAGCCGCCTTGAAGCGAGATTTCGGGGATGGCCGCGAGCGTGAACGGCACCATGACCGTGCGCCTGCCGGAAAGCGCCACCTCGACGATGTCGCCGCCGCCGAAATTCTGCACCGCCGCCACGGTGCCGATCTCGGCGCCGGCCTCGTCGCGCACGGCAAGGCCGATCAGGTCGGCGTGGTAGAACTCGTCCTCCTCCAGATCGTCGGGCAGGGCCGAGCGGTCGACGTAGAGCGCCGTGCCGGCCGCGGCCTCGGCGGCCTCGCGGCTGGCGATCTCCCTGAAGCGCACCACCAGCACGGTCTTCGCCGGCCGAAGCGCCGCGACCGTGTAGGTCCGGCCCCCGGCGTCGCTGAGCGGGCCGTAGTCGCCCAGCGCCATCGGGTCCGCGGTGAAGGCTTTCACCCGCACCTCGCCCTTCACGCCGTGCGGCGCGCCGATGGTGGCCATCCGGACGGGATCTTTCAGCTTCGTCATCCTCCGTCTCTAGTCGTGGAGAAAGGAGGATTCAATGATCTCGCTCGCGGGTCGCACCGCCGCCTGCGGCGGCTGGCGCTGCGCGGGGGCGGGCCATGAGGCCCGACGCCCGGTCGGCTTGCGGCCTTCGGCCGTATTTCCGCTCACCGGAACACAGCGCTGTTCACCGGCCGCTAACCGTGACGGGGCACAGTGGGGAACCATGGAACACTTCCTTATCCCCGCCCGGCCGGACCTTCAGCAAGCCCGGGCCGACTGGCTCGCGACCCTGCGGCGCGAGCGGCGGCTGTCGCCGCTGACGCTCGACGCCTACGAGCGCGACACGCGCCAGTTCCTGCATTTCATGACCGGCTACAATGGCGGCGCGCCGGGCATCGCCGACATCGCCGCGCTGAAGCCGGTCGACCTGCGCGCCTTCCTCGCCCAGCGGCGCAAGGACGGGGCCGGCGCGCGCACGCTCGGACGCGGGCTCGCCGGCATCCGCTCCCTCCTGCGCTTCCTGGAAAGGCGCGGGCTGGCGAGCGCGGCGGGCGCGGCGGCGATGCGCGCGCCGAAGCAGCCGAAATCGCTGCCCAGGCCGCTGACGGCCTCCGACGCCAGGAAGGTCGTCTCGGCCGAGGGGCAGATGGCGCAGGAGCCGTGGATCGCGGCGCGCAACGCCGCCGTGCTGACGCTGCTCTACGGAAGCGGCCTGCGCATCTCGGAAGCGCTCGGCCTTGATGGCGGCGATCTCGCCCCGGACGGAGACGGCCGGGGCGAGGCCATGCTGCGCGTCACCGGCAAGGGCGGCAAGACGCGGCTCGTTCCCGTGCTGCCGGTGGCCCTGCGCGCCGTCGCCGAATATCGCCGGCTCTGCCCCTATCGCCTCGGCGCGGAAGCGCCGCTGTTTCGCGGCGCGCGCGGCGGCGCGCTGAGGCCCGAGATCGTCCAGCGCGAGATGGCGAGGCTGCGCGGCGCGCTCGGCCTGCCCGACACGGCGACGCCGCACGCGCTGCGCCATTCCTTCGCCACGCATCTGCTCGCCGGCGGCGGCGACCTGCGCACCATCCAGGAACTGCTCGGCCACGCCAGCCTGTCGACGACGCAGATCTATACCGGCGTCGACACCGCGCGGCTGCTCGACATCTACGACGCCGCCCACCCGCGCGCTTAACCTTTTTGCCGCACTTGGCGGCTAGGCTCGCGCCATGAACGCACGCGCCACCGCCATCGCCGAGCGCGCGGCCGGGCTGTCGCTGAAGCTGCTCGCCGCGCTCAACCTCCTCTTCCTCGCCGTCTTCATGGCGACGCTGGTTCTTTCGGTGTCGCAGGCGCGCGCGCAAGATGCCGCCGTCGCCTGCACCGGCGAGAACATGATGGCAAGGATGGAGCGCGACGACCCGGCAGCCGTGGCGGCGATCCGCGCCGAGGCCGCTCGCGTCGAGAACGGCAGGGGCGTCCTGTGGCGGATCGAGAAGGACGGCGTCTCGCCGTCCTACCTGTTCGGCACCATGCACATGTCGGACCCGCGCGTGGTCAGGCTTGGCGCGGACGCGCAGGCCGCGTTCGACGCCTCCTCGACGGTGGTGATCGAGACGACCGAGGTGCTCGACCAGGCCAGGGTGATGGCGGCGATGCTGGCCAACCCGGAGCTGACCATGTTCACCGACGGCACGACGCTTTCGTCGCTGGTGCCGGAGGCGGAGCGCGCCGCGTTCGAGGCCGCGCTCAGTGCGCGCGGCATCCCGCCGGCCAGCGTGGCGAAGATGAAGCCGTGGGTGATCTCGGCCATGGTGGCGCTGCCGGCCTGCGAGATGGCGCGCAAGGCGGGCGGCGCGCCGGTGCTCGACGCGCAGCTCGCCCGGGACGGCGTGGCCGCCGGCAAGGCGCTGGGCGGGCTGGAGACCATCGCCGACCAGCTCGGCGTCATGGCGTCGCTGCCGATGGAGTTCCACATTCGCGGGCTGATCGACACGCTGAAGCTCGGCGACGCCATCGAGGACGTGATCGAGACGATGATCGTGCTCTATCTGGAGGAGGAGACGGGCATGTTCTGGCCGTTCTTCCGCGCCGCGCTGCCGGCGGGCGGGGAGGGCGACGCCGGCTTCTCCGCCTTCGAGGAGACGATGGTGAGCGCGCGCAACCGCACCATGGCCGAGCGCGCAGCACCCTTCCTCGACGCCGGCGGGGCCTTCGTCGCCGTCGGCGCGCTGCACCTGCCGGGGCCGCAGGGGCTGGTGTCGCTGCTGCGCGAAAAGGGCTACCGGATCGAGGCGATCCGATAGCCCTGGCAGCCTTCCGGGGAAGGTCGTGCGCGAAGCGTCAGCTTCGCACGGCTCTTGCGCCGGCGATCAGGATGCAGGCGCCGATGAAGCCGGCGACGAGATAGCCGAGCCAGCCGCCGAACGATACGCCGAGCAGGCCGAGCAGGAAGCTCGCCACCGCCGCGCCGACGATGCCGAGGATGACGTTGGCGAGCACGCCGGTGTTGGTGTTCATGAAGTTGGAGGCGATCCAGCCCGCCAGCCCGCCGATGATGATGGCCGCAATCCAGCCGATGCCTGCGTCGTCCATGACCCGCTCCTCACTTTTGTTGCCAGATGACCGGAAATGCCGAGACCGGGCAAAAGGTTCCCGCGGCCGCGAGGGGCGCGCGTCACGGATTCACGACAAACGTGATTTGGCGCGACGCAGAACGATTGCTAGCCTGTCCGCGTTGCCAGGATGAGCCAGGGAGACCACGCATGAAGACAGCTCTTGCCGTAGCCGCCGCTCTTGGACTTTCCGTGTCGGTGGCGGCCGCCTGCCCGATGAAGCGCGACACGACGGCATCGGTCGACAAGGATACGGTGGCGAGCATCAAGGCTCCCGTTCCGGCGCCGATGTCCACCCCGGCCGACGCGGGCGCGAAAAAGGAGAAAGCCGGCTGAAGCGATTCCAGGAGAAGTGCTTCGCACTTTTCCGCCCGGAACTGCGGAAGGCGACATTTCCCCTCGCATCGCCAGCATGCCTGTTCGGGCCCGCTCCGCCGCATGGCGGGGCGGGCCTTCGCCTTGCGGGCGGGCTCAGGCGGCGCGCTTGCGCGGCTGGATCAGGCCGCGCGCGACCAGAAGCTCGGCGATCTGGACCGTGTTCAGCGCCGCACCCTTGCGCAGGTTGTCGGAGACCACCCACATGTTGAGGCCGTTGTCGACGGTGGGGTCCTCGCGGATGCGCGAGATGTAGGTCGCGTCCTCGCCGGCGCACTCGACCGGGGTGATGTAGCCGCCGTTCTCGCGCTTGTCGACGACCAGGCAGCCCGGCGCGTCGCGCAGGATCTCGCGCGCCTCGTCGGCGGTGATCGGCTTCTCGAACTCGATGTTGACGGCCTCGGAATGGCCGATGAACACCGGCACGCGCACGGCCGTGCAGGTGACCTTGATCTTCGGGTCCAGCATCTTCTTGGTCTCGGCCGTCACCTTCCATTCCTCCTTGGTCTGGCCGTCCTCCATGAAGACGTCGATATGGGGAATGACGTTGAAGGCGATGCGCTTGGTGAACTTCCTCGCCTCGACCGGATCGGCGACGAAGACGGCGCGCGTCTGGGAGAACAGCTCGTCCATGCCTTCCTTGCCGGCGCCGGACACCGACTGGTAGGTGGAGACGACGAGGCGCCGGATGGTGGCGCGCTCGTGCAGCGGCTTCATCGCCACGACGAGCTGGGCCGTCGAGCAGTTGGGGTTGGCGATGATGTTCTTCCTCGAGAAGCCCTCGATCGCGTCGGGGTTCACCTCCGGCACGATCAGCGGCACGTCGGCGTCGTAGCGCCAGGCCGAGGAGTTGTCGATGACCACGCACCCTTGCGCGCCGATCTTCGGCGAGAACTCCCTGGAGACGTTGCCGCCGGCCGACATCAGGCAGATGTCGGTGTCGGAGAAGTCGTAAGTGGCGAGGTCCTTCACCTTGAGCGTGCGGTCGCCGTAGGACACCTCGGTGCCGACCGAGCGGCGCGAGGCCAGCGCCACCACCTCGTCGGCAGGAAAGCCGCGCTCTTCCAGGATGCTGAGCATTTCGCGCCCGACATTGCCCGTGGCGCCGGCGACTGCAATCTTGAAACCCATTCCGGTTGCTCCTTTGCGGAGCATGATCCTATCCGAACCGCTGCTGGGCGTTCTTCGGGGTCATGCTCGATCTCTCCGCTCGGTGGTTCAGGAGAAGACCCGCCGGCCGTCGCGGGTTCCGCCTCCCTCGGACCAGACCCGGGGAGAGGGGCGAGCAGGCCGAAGGGGATCAGACCGTTTTCTCGGTCGTAGTCTTGGCCGTGGTTTTGCCGGAATGCGCACGCGACGGCTCGACGCCGGCCGCGCAGAACGCTCCGCCGCAGGCGTACATCGCCAGAAATGCAGTCACAAGGCCGCGCATCGCGTTGATCCCGGTTCGCGCCCGCCTTTTACGCCGTTCGGCACAAGAGTCAATCGGGGCCGG
Source organism: Hyphomicrobiales bacterium (assembly GCA_003577315.1). Taxonomy (GTDB): domain Bacteria; phylum Pseudomonadota; class Alphaproteobacteria; order Rhizobiales; family Rhizobiaceae; genus Aerobium. Next base: position 19,454 of record QEVK01000019.1, read on the forward strand.
ACGGCGGGCGCCGCCGCGGCGATCAGGCGTAAGTGATTTGACGCCCGCCCCCCGCGCCATAGGCTCTGGGCTTCCGGGGGGCAGGACCCGATGCAGGAGGAACAGATGGCCATCTCCGGCTTCTTCCGCGCGACCCTCGCCGCGGGCGTCGTCGTCCTTTCGGGCGCGGCCGCGGCGCTCGCGCATCACGGCTGGGCCTGGACCGAGGACGGCTTCTTCGAGCTGACCGGCACCATCGCCGCCATCTATTACGGCAACCCGCACCCCACGCTGGACGTCGAGGTGGAGGGCGAGGTCTGGCGCGTCGACCTCGCCACGCCGCGGGCCACGGCCCGCGCCGGCTTCATGGAGGACACGGCAAAGGTCGGCGACGAGGTCACCGCCATCGGCAACCGCTCGCGCGACGCGACGGAGCGCTGGATGAAGGCCGTGCGCATCATCGTCAACGGCGCGACCTACGACGTCTACCCCGACCGGGTGCCGACAAACTGACCGGGGGGCCGAGGGAGCTGACAGAAGGGCTGTTCGCCATCCTCGCCGGCATCGAGCGCCTGCCGGTGGCCGGCGCGCTCAAGGCGTCGTTCTACGCCTATCCGCTGGTCAACGCGCTGCACATCCTGTCGATCGGCATGGTGGTCGGGGCGGTGGCGCTGATGGACCTGCGCATCCTCGGCCTGGCGCGCGGCGTCGAGCGCGAGCCGTTCCTGCGGCTGATGCGCGTCACGGTCGCGGTCGCCTTTGCGGTCGCGGTGCTGACCGGGCTCGCCCTGTTCTCGGTGCGGGCGCGCGAATATGCGCTCAACCCCGCCTTCCAGGCGAAGCTCGTCCTCCTCGCGCTCGCCGGGCTGAACTTCCTGGCGTTCCGGCGGGTCGCCGCGCCGGCGGCGGCCGACGCGGCCTATCCGCCGGCCGCGAAGGCGCTGGCGGCGCTGTCGATGGCGCTGTGGCTGTCGGTCCTCGTCGCCGGCCGGTTCATCGGCTTCCTGTGAAGGCCGCGCCGGCGCGGGTAGGGCATCGGACCGAAAAGTGTATGCACTTATCGGATAAATCCGATGCGCAAACAAAAGGATAGGGCAACATTACGCATCCGTCAGGATGCACGTTGCCCTACGCCGAAAGCGCGCGCAGCTTCTCGACGATGGCGTCGCCCATGGTGGCGGTGCCGACCTCGGTCATGCCCTGCGACATGATGTCCTTCGTGCGGTAGCCGTCGTCGAGCACGGCCGAGATCGCCGCCTCCAGCCGGTCGGCCTCGGCCACCATGTTGAAGGAATAGCGCATGCACATGGCGAAGGAGGCGATCATGGCGATCGGGTTGGCGATGCCCTTGCCGGCGATGTCGGGCGCGGAGCCGTGCACCGGCTCGTAGAGCGCCTTGCGCTTGCCGGTTTTCGGGTCGGGCGCGCCGAGCGAGGCCGAGGGCAGCATGCCGAGCGAGCCGGTCAGCATGGCGGCCACGTCCGACAGCATGTCGCCGAACAGGTTGTCGGTGACGATGACGTCGAACTGCTTGGGCCAGCGAACGAGCTGCATGCCGCCGGCGTCGGCCAGCATGTGGTCGAGCTTGACGTCGGAATATTTCGCCTTGTGGACCGCCGTCACCACCTCGTTCCACAACACGCCCGACTTCATGACGTTGCGCTTTTCCATCGAGGTGACATGGTTGTTGCGCGTGCGCGCCAGCTCGAAGGCGACGCCGGCGATGCGCTCGATCTCGTAGGTGTCGTATACCTGCGTGTCGATGGCGCGCTTCTGGCCGTTGCCGAGATCGACGATCTCCTTGGGCTCGCCGAAATAGACGCCGCCGGTCAGCTCGCGCAGGATCAGGATGTCGAGGCCCTCGACCACCTCGGGCTTGAGCGAGGAGGAGGAGGCGAGCGCCGGATAGCAGATGGCGGGCCTGAGGTTGGCGAACAGCTCGAGGTCCTTGCGCAGCCTGAGCAGCCCCGCCTCGGGGCGCACCTCATAGGGCACGCCGTCCCATTTCGGCCCGCCGACCGCGCCGAACAGCACGGCGTCGGCGGCCAGCGCGCGGGCCACGTCCTCGTCGGAGATCGACTTGCCGTGCGTGTCGTAGGCCGAGCCGCCGACCAGCCCCTCCTCGGTCTCGAAGCCGGTGCCGAGATCGGTGTTCATCACCGCGATCAGCTTGCGGACCTCGGCCATCGCCTCGGGGCCGATGCCGTCGCCGGGGAAAAGGAGGAGCTTGCGCGATGCCATGGGAGAGCCTTTCAACGGAAGTGGTTGCGGCCGCGGCCTTGCGGGCGGGCTGGGCGGCGGCCGCAGAGGGAAGAAGGAAGATGCGGGCGGGCGCGCCGCGGCCTCAGGCCCAGGGCCGGCTTTCGGCGTTCCTCTGCTCGAAGCGGTCGATCGACGGGGCCTTCTCCATGGTCAGGCCGATGTCGTCGAGGCCGTTCAGCAGGCAGTGGCGGCGGAACTCGTCGAGGTCGAAGGCGATGACGCCGCCGTCCGGCCCGCGGATCTCCCTGGCCTCGAGGTCGACGGTCAGCACGGCGTTGGCGCCGCGCTCGGCGTCGTCCATCAGCTTCTCCAGGTCCTGCGGGCTGACCTTGATCGGCAGGATGCCGTTCTTGAAGCAGTTGTTGTAGAAGATGTCGGCGAAGGACGTCGAGATCACGCAGCGGATGCCGAAGTCGAGCAGCGCCCAGGGCGCGTGCTCGCGCGAGGAGCCGCAGCCGAAATTGTCGCCGGCGACCAGGATCTGCGCCTTGCGGTAGGCCGGCCTGTTGAGCACGAAATCGGGATTCTCCGAGCCGTCCTCGAGATAGCGCATCTCGGCGAACAGGCCGGTGCCGAGGCCGGTGCGCTTGATGGTCTTGAGGTAGTCCTTCGGGATGATCATGTCGGTGTCGACATTGACGATCGGGAGGGGGGCGGCGACGCCCGTCAGCGTGGTGAACTTGTCCATTTCGGTGCCTGCGGTTCTTGACGCGGGATTGCCTGCGCCTGCTTTACATCCAAGGACGGCAAATTCAAAGGCTAGATGACGTTCAATTCCCGGAACGGCCGCCCCTCGGCGATCCGCCCGTAGCCGAAGGCCGAGCAGTCGAGCGTGCGCCAGCCACCATGGACGATCCATTCGGCGAGCGCCTTGCCCACGGCCGGGGCCTGCTGCAACCCGTGGCCGGAAAAGCCGTTGGCGAACAGGAAGTTTCCGATCTCGGGGTGCGGGCCGATCACGGCGTTCTGGTCGAGCGTGTTGTAGTCGTAGTGGCCGGCCCAGGCGCGGCCGGGCCTGATCGCCTCGAAGGCGGGGATGCGCGCGGCCAGCGCCGGCCAGATCGCTTCCTCGAACAGCGGCCAGTCGGGCTCGAAGTCGTTCGGGTCGGCGGCGGCCTCGCCGTCCTCGTCCTCGGCGCCGCCGGCGATGTAGAGGCCGCCTTCGGGCCTGACCCACACGCCGGAGGTGTCGACCAGAAGCGGCATGTCCCCGAAGCGCTCGCGCGCCTCGAACACGAACACCGAGCGCTTGCGCGGCTCGACGGGAAGCGCGATGCCGGCCAGCGCCGCGACGCGGCCGGCATTCGGCCCGGCGGCGTTGACCACCAGCCCCGCGTCGAGGCGCCGCCCGTCGGCCAGCGTGACGGTGGAAACGCGGTCGCCGTCCTTCCCGATAGCCGCGACCTCGCCGCTCGCCAGCTCGACGTCGCGGGTCTTCAGCGCCTTGCGCAGCAGGGAAAGCAGCGCGTGGGCGTCGAACCAGCCCTCGCCCGAGCGGCCATAGGCGCCGGCGGCGATGCCGTCCGGGCAAAGCCATGGAAAGCGCCTTCGCAGGGCGTCGCCGTCCTCCAGCGCGATGTCCGCGCCCTCGGCGACCTGGACGGCGTGGCTGGCCTTTAGCGCCGGCAGGCCCTGCGGCCCGGCCAGGATGAGGTAGCCCTTCTCGCGGAAGCCGATGTCGGCCTCCGGCCCGAAGCGCTCCTTCAGCCCGCGGAAGAAACCGAGCGTGAAGCGCGACAGGCGGATGTTCTCGGCCAGCGAGAACTGCTGGCGGATCGAGGCCGCCGACAGCGTCGTCGCCGAGCGTGCGAAGGTCGGGTCGCGCTCGATCACGGCGATGGAGCCGGAAAAGCCCTCCTCGCGCAGGAACCACGCGATCGAGGCGCCGACGATCGCGCCGCCGATGATGACGATGTCGGTACCGGGCATTGCGGGTTCCGCCTTTCCGCCGTCTCTTGCCGGCGAGGGAACCAGCTTCGGCCCCCGCCTGCAAGGGGCGCGCCGCCGCATCGGGGCGCTTGCGCCGGGAAATCGGTTGCGCCAGAAAGGGCGTCATGCACACGACACCGCCCCGCCCGCGCCGCTCCGCGCTCTACGTACCCGCCTCCAGCGAGAAGGCGCTGGCCAAGATCGGCCGGCTCGCCTGCGATTGCGTCATCGTCGACCTGGAGGATGCGGTCGCGCCGGGCGAGAAGGCGCAGGCGCGCGAGCGCATGGCGGCGTTCCTCGCCGGGCGCGAGCGCGACGGCACGGAGATGGTGATCCGCATCAACGCGCTCGCCAGCGAATGGGGCGCGGGCGACCTCGCGGCGGCGAAGGCCTGCCGGCCGGACGCGATCCTGATCCCCAAGGTGGAGACGGCGCGCGACCTGCTGGAGGTCAACGACGCGCTCGACGAGGCGGACGCGCGCCCCTCGCTCGCCTTGTGGGCGATGGTCGAGACGCCGCGGGCGCTCATCAACATCGGCGCCATCGCCGCGCTCGGCCGCGACAGGGGCGCAAGGCTCGCCTGCCTGGTGGCCGGCACCAACGACCTCGTCAAGGACACGGGCATCCGGCCGGGGCCGGGCCGGCAGCTCCTCGTGCCGTGGCTGATGCAGATCGTGCTGGCGGCGCGCGCCGGCGGCCTCGACGCGCTCGACGGCGTCGCCAACGACTTCTCCGACCTCGACGCCTTTTCCGCCGAATGCGCGCAGGGCCGCGACATGGGCTTCGACGGCAAGACGCTGATCCATCCGGCGCAGATCGCGCCGGCCAACGCCGCCTTCTCGCCGTCGCCGCAGGAGGTGGAGGCGGCGCTCGGCGTCCGCGCCGCCTTCGCGCTGCCGGAAAACTCGGCCAAGGGCGTGATCTCTCTGGGCGGCCGCATGGTCGAGCGGCTGCATCTGGAACAGGCCGAGCGGTTGCTCGCCAGGGCGGGGCGCTGAAGGAGGCGCGTGCGATGAAGCTCTACCGTTTCCTCACCGGCCCCGACGATTCCGGCTTCTGCCACAAGGTGACGGCGGCGCTGAACAAGGGCTGGGAGCTGCACGGCTCGCCGACCTACGCCTTCGATGCGGCGAGCGGAACCATGCGCTGCGGCCAGGCCGTGGTGAAGGAGGTCGAGGGCAGGGACTACGAGCCGGGCATGAAGCTCGGCGAGCAGTAGCGGGCATCCGCACCTATTCCGCGTTCGCCTCGATGCGCTCCATGTCGTCGTCGGAGAGGCCGAAATGGTGGCCGATCTCATGGATCAGCACATGGGTGATGATGTCGCCCAGCGTCTCCTCGTTCTCGGCCCAGTAGTCGAGGATGGCGCGGCGGTAGAGGGTGACGCGGTTCGGTCCCTCGCCGGTGGACGGGTTCCAGCGCTCGGCGATGCCGCGGCCCTCGAACAGGCCGAGCAGGTCGAACGGCGTCTCCAGCGCCAGGTCGTCCATGATCTCGTCGGTGGGGAACTCCGTGACCTGGATGACGATCTCGCCGGTCAGCCGGCGGAACTCCTCCGGCAGATGCGCATAGGCCTCGAGCGCCATCAGCTCGAACTCCTGCAGCGAGGGGGAGAGCTGATCGCTCCAGTCGCGGGTCTGGTAGATGCGGGCCATGTCCTGTCCTTTGGCCGCCATATAGACCGTTGCGCGCAAGGTTTCGACCCCCCGTCCGGGCGCATGGTGAAGGCGGCGGCGCTGCGCTGCCCCTTCTCAGCGCGAAAGCTCGTCGTCGTCGAGCGTGCGCGCCTCCGACGGCAGCATGATCGGTACGCCGTCGCGCACCGGATAGGCGAGGCGGGCGGCGCGCGAGACGAGCTCGCCGGAATGCGGGTTCCAGGAAAGCGGCGTCTTGGTCAGCGGGCAGGCGAGCATCTCGAGCAGCTTCGGGTCCACCGCCCGCCCGGCGGGCGGACGCTGCGGCGCCTCGCCTTTCTTCGCCTTGCCGTCGCTCATTGCAGGCTCGAGCTGAAATCGTCGCCCTCGCGCGCCAGCGCGATCTCGGTCATGGCGATCAGCGTCTCGGCGCGCGTCTTCAGGTCGGCGGCCTCCAGGAGCGCCTGCTTCTCGGCCGGGCCGTAGGGGGCCATCATGGACAGCGCGTTGACCAGCGTGGCGTTCTCGGCGCGGCTGACGCTCTCCCAGTCGGCCTCGAGGTCGTTGGCCTTGAGATAGGCGCGGAACGCCTTGAGAAGCGCGGCCCGGTCGACCTCTGCCGCGCCGTTCTCGGGGTCGAGGTCGGCGACGAAGGAGGCGATGCGGCACTGGCGGAACGGCGTCCTGACGCAGGCTTCCGCGGTGACGCGGAAGCGGCACACGCCCTGCAGCGAGATCAGGTAGCGGCCGTCGCCGGTCTCGGCGAAGGAGGTGATGCGCCCGAGGCAGCCGACCTCGCACAGCTCCGGCTCGCCGTCCGGCTTCTGCGCGCCGTCGAGGCGCGGCTGGATCATGCCGATCAGCCGGTCGTGGGCGAGCGCGTGGTCGATCATCTCAAGATAGCGCGGCTCGAAGATGTTGAGCGGCATGCGCCCGCCCGGCAGCAGCAGCGCCGCCGAGAGCGGGAACACCGGCACGGTCTCGGGCAGGTCGTCGGCAGTCCGGTATCGCGCGTTTCCAGCCTGCATGTCGATCTCCTCGCCCGCGCCACCTCTTACGAAAACAGCAGCGACGACAGCTTGCGCCGCGCCGACAGCGTCGCCTCGTCGGTCATGCCCCACGCCTCGAAGAACTTGAGGAGCTGCAGCCGCGCCCCGTCGTCCTGCCAGGTCCGGTCGGCCTTCATGATGGCCAGGAGGTTGTCGGCCGCCTTGTCGCGCTCGCCGAGCGCGTTCTGGATCAGCGCCAGGTCGAAGCGGGCCTGATGGTCCCCGGGGTCGGCGGCGAGCCGGCGCTCCAGCCCGGCCGGGTCGCCGAGCTCGGCGACCTGCTCGGCCAGCGCCAGCCGCGCCTTGACCGAGGCGAATTGCGGCGCGTCCTGCTTGCCTTGCGGCGCGCGCGCCAGCACCTCGCGGGCATTGGCCTCGTCGCCGGCGTCGAGCAGGGTCTCGGCGAGCCCGGCGATGGCGTCGAGCTCGGCGGGGTCGTCGCCGAGCACGGCGGCATAGACCTGCGCCGCGCCCTGTAGGTCGCCGGCCGCGCGCAGCTCGGCCGCCGCCGCCAGCGCCTCGGCCACCGCCTCGGCGGCGCCGCCGGGGCCGGAGATCTTGTCGATGAACTCGCGGATCCTGCTTTCGGGGACGGCGCCCATGAAGCCGTCGACCGGCTGGCCGTCGACGAAGGCGATCACGGCCGGGATCGACTGGATGCCGAGCTGGCCGGCGATGGCGGGATGGTCGTCGATGTTCATCTTGACCAGCCGCACGCGGCCGCCGGCCTCGCGCACCGCCTTCTCCAGCGCCGGCGCGAGCTGCTTGCAGGGGCCGCACCACGGCGCCCAGAAGTCGACCAGCACCGGCTGGCGACGCGATTCCTGGATCACGTCGGCGGCGAAGCCGGCCGTGGTCGTATCCTTGATCAGGCTGCCGGTGTCGGCGCCGTCGACCGCGCCGTCCGCCGCGCCGTCGCCGTACCGGACCGCATAGCTGCCGCCAAAGGGATTGTCCTGCGCGCTCATGGCCATCTCCTGCTGCGCCGAAGCCGTTCCGCCGTCTTCATAGCAGAGGCGGGCGGCAGGTCGAGTGGGTGGTGGTCAAATGTGGCTTCGGCCCGCCGGTTTCAAGGCCGCGGTTTCAAGTCCGCCGGCTTCGGACGCGCTGCGGGGCGGGCGGCCTATATCGCGGCTTTCAGGTTGCGCAGCTTCAGCTCGGCGACGACGCGGTTGCGGCCGCCGGTCTTGGCCCGGTAGAGCGAGACGTCGGCGCGGTTGAGCAGGTCCTCGAAGCTTCCGGCCTCGCCGCCGGCGAGCGCGACGCCGGCGCTGGCGCTGGCGCGGACGGCGCCGCGGCCGGTCTCGACATGGCTCTCGGCGAACAGGGCGCGGATGCGCTCGGCGGTGCTGGTGGCCAGCGGCAGCGAGGCGTCGCGCAGCACCAGCACGAACTCCTCGCCGCCGGTGCGCGCGGCGATGTCGCCCTCGCGGGTGTTCAGGCGCAGCGCCTCGGCGAAACGGCGCAGCACCTCGTCGCCGGCGGCGTGGCCGTAGCGGTCGTTGATCGTCTTGAAATGGTCGAGGTCGAAGACGATGACGGCGCGGCCGGGCGCAAGGGCCTCGCCCGCCATGCGGTCGAACAGGGCGCGCCGGTTGAGCAGGCCCGTCAGCACGTCCGTCTCGGCCTCCAGCCGGTGGCGGCGCGCCGCGCGCGCGTTGTTGAGCCCCAGCGACAGCGCGCCGATGCCGGTGATGCCGGCGATGCACATCACGGCGTTGAAGCGCTCGGCCCAGTTGTCCGGCCGCCCGTCGAGCGCCCAGGCGCCCTCGTGGGCGATGATGGTGCCGCAGGCGTAGAAGGAGATCGCCGACAGGGCGTAGAGCGCCGACAGGGCGGCGACGCTGGACGGCGCCTCGGCGCGCGCGTTCCAGTATTGCATCGCCGTCGCCATCAGCAGGCAGCCGGCGAGGAAGTTGTAGACCATGATGCCGAGGCCGTCATAGCCGAGGAGGATCGGCAGCGCGACCGCGGGCACGGCGGCCGACAGCGCCAGCCATTGCCGCCTGCCGGTGGGGCGGCCGGTGAACTGGCGCGCGGCGACGAAGACCACGACGAAGCCGACGATCTCCATGGTGAAGGCGGTGGCGACGATGCCGGAACGCTCGGGCGGGAAGGCGTAGTAGAGGATGACGCCGCCGCCCAGCAGCAGCATGCCCAGCATCCAGCCGACGAGGAAGCTGTCGCCGCGGTTGTGGACCCAAACGCTGAGCATCGTCATGGCGAGCGCGAAGGCGCAGACGCCGGCGGCGATGAAAAGAGATGCCTGATCGACCAACACCGTTCCCCGCTTCCCGGCCGAGTGCGGTTCCATAGCACGAACGCGCGGGGCGGGGCGGGCGGGCTGATTCCTTGGTGAAGGAAGCGTTTCGGCGGCGCGGCCCCGCCGGCCGGTCCGCTCACAGCGGCAGCGCGGTTCCCTGCTTGATGTCCTTCAGCACCAGGTTGGTGCGCACGTTGGCGATGCCGGGAAGGCGGAACAGGAACGCCTCGAGGAAGCGGTTGTAGGCGTCGAGGTCGGCGCAGACGACGCGCAGATGGTAGTCGGCCTCGCCGGTGACGGCGAAGCAGTCGAGCACCTCCGGCCGCCGCGCGACCTCGGCGATGAAGGTGTCGACATGGCGGTGGTCGTGGCGGGTCAGCGTCACATGGGCGATGGCGTGGAAGCCGAGCCCGGCCCGGCCGGCGTCGAGGATCGCGGCGTAGCGGCGCACGACGCCCGCCTCCTCCAGCGCGCGCACGCGCCGCCAGCAGGCCGAGGCCGACATGCCGGCCCTGTCGGCCAGCTCCTGGTTGGTGATGCGCGCGTCCTCCTGGAGCGCGCGCAGCAGGATGCGGTCCTGTTCCGTCAGATTTTCCATACTGCACCGCAATATCGGAAGAAATGTCCAATGGATGCGATTTCGTGAAATCCCATGCCGCAAGCATGGCTCCTGCGGGCCATTCTGGCAAGTTCTTCCAGCCGATCGGGCCTATCCTTGCGTCAGGCACCGCGGATGATCGGGGGACGTTCCGCAAGGCACCGAGGGAGGATGAGGATGAACGTCCACGCACCGGCGCGCGAGGGATTCGGCTACCGGCTGGAGGACCGCTACGCGCGCGGCGGCGGCCGGGTGTTCATGACCGGCACGCAGGCGCTGGTGCGCATCGTGCTCGACCAGGCCCGGCGCGACCGCGAGGCGGGCCTCGCCACCGGCGGCTTCGTCTCCGGTTATCGCGGCTCGCCGCTCGGCGGCGTCGATCTGGAGCTGTGGCGCAACCGCGAGCGGCTCGACGCGGCCGGCATCAGGTTCCTGCCGGCGGTGAACGAGGACCTCGCCGCCACGGCCGTGCTCGGCAGCCAGCAGGTCGAGACCAACCCGGCCGCCACCGTCGATGGCGTCTTCGCCATGTGGTACGGCAAGGGGCCGGGCGTCGACCGCGCCGGCGACGCGCTCAAGCACGGCAACGCCTACGGCTCCTCGCCGCGGGGCGGCGTGCTGGTGGTGGCGGGCGACGACCACGGCTGCGTCTCCTCCTCCATGCCGCACCAGTCGGACGTCGCCTTCATGGCCTGGTTCATGCCGACGCTGAACCCGGCGTCCGTGGCCGAATATCCCGCCTTCGGCGAGTGGGGCTACGCGCTGTCGCGCTTCTCGGGCATGTGGGTCGGCTTCAAGGCGATCTCGGAGACGGTCGAATCCGCCGCCTCGTTCGAGCTGCCGCCCGACCGCGTCTTCCGCGCGCCCGACTTCGCGCCGCCCCCGGGCGGGCTGCACTATCGCTGGCCCGACCTTCCCGGCCCGCAGATCGAGGAGCGGATGGAGGCCAAGAAGCAGGCCGTGTTCGCCTTCGCCGAGGCCAACCCGATCGACCGCCACGTCTACGAGGTCAAGGGCGCGCGCTTCGGCATCGTCACCACCGGCAAGGGCCATCTCGACCTGATGGAGGCGCTGCGCCTTCTCGGGATCGGCGAGCGCGAGTGCCGCGCGCTCGGCATCGACATCTACAAGGTCGGCATGGTGTGGCCGCTCGCCCGCCGCGACGCGCTCGACTTCGTGCGCGACAAGGACGAGGTGCTGGTGGTGGAGGAGAAGCGCGGCATCGTCGAGAGCCAGCTCAAGGAATATTTCTACGACTGGCCGGGCCACAAGCCGCGCGCCATGGTCGGCAAGCGCGACGAGAACGGCGAGCGGCTGGTGCCGTGGACGGGCGAATTGTCGCCGCGCCTTCTGGCGCCGCTGGTTGCCAGGCGGCTGGACGGCGTCTTCCCCGGCCACGGCTTTTCCGCGCGCGCGGAAAGGATCGCCGCCGGGCCGGCGATCTCGATCAGCGTGCCGGGGGCGACGCGCACGCCCTATTTCTGCTCCGGCTGCCCGCACAACACCTCGACGAAGGTGCCGGAGGGCTCGCAGGCGCTGGCCGGCATCGGCTGCCACTTCATGGCGAGCTGGATGGACCGCCAGACCACGTCGCTGATCCAGATGGGCGGCGAGGGCGTCAACTGGGCGGCCTCCTCGCCGTTCACCGGCAACGGCCACATCTTCCAGAACCTCGGCGAGGGCACCTGGTATCATTCCGGCTCGATGGCGATCCGCCAGGCGGTCGCGGCCGGGACCAACATCACCTACAAGATCCTCTACAACGACGCCGTCGCCATGACCGGCGGCCAGCCGGTGGACGGGCCGGTCAGCGTGCAGGCCATCGCCCACGCGGCGCGCGCCGAAGGCGTCGAGCGCATCGCGCTGGTCTCCGACGAGCCGGACAAGTTTTCCGCGCGCGACTTTCCGGCCGGCGCGACGATCCATCACCGCGGCGCGCTCGACGCGGTCCAGCGCGAGCTGCGCACGGTGAAGGGCGTCTCGGTGCTGATCTACGAGCAGACCTGCGCCACCGAGAAACGCAGGCGGCGCAAGCGCGGCACCATGGCCGACCCCGGCAAGGTGGTCGTCATCAACGAGCTGGTCTGCGAGGGCTGCGGCGACTGCTCGGTCGAGTCGAACTGCCTTTCCGTCGAGCCGGTGGAGACCGAGCTCGGCACCAAGCGGCGCATCAACCAGTCCTCCTGCAACAAGGACTTCTCCTGCGTCAACGGCTTCTGCCCCAGCTTCGTGACGCTGGAGGGCGCGGCGCGGCGCAAGGGCACGGGCGCCGGGCTCGACGTCGCTGCGCTCGCCGACGGCCTCGGGAAGCCGCCGCCGCCGTCGCTGGAGCGGCCCTACGACCTGCTCGTCACCGGCGTCGGCGGCACCGGCGTGGTGACGGTCGGTGCGCTGATCACCATGGCGGCGCATCTGGAGGGCAAGGGCTCGTCGGTGCTCGACTTCACCGGCTTCGCGCAGAAGTTCGGGCCGGTGCTGTCCTTCGTGCGGTTGGCGGCGCGGCCGCAGGACATCAACCAGGTGCGCATCGACCGCGGCGCGGCCGACGCGCTGATCGGCTGCGACATCGTCGTTTCCTCCTCGCCCAAGGCGTCGGCCTGCTACCGGCCGGGCATGAAGGCGGCGCTGAACCTGGCGAAGATGCCGACCGGCGACATCGTGCGCCGCCGCGACGCCGACCTCGCCGTCGACCGCAGGGTGGCGGCGATCCGCGAGGCGGTGGGCGGCGACGGGCTGGCGGCGCTCGACGCCAACCGCCTCGCCGAGACGCTGATGGGCGACGCCGTGTTCGCCAATGTAATCATGCTGGGCTTTGCCTGGCAGCTCGGCCTGGTGCCGGCAGGCCTTGCCGCGCTCGACAGGGCGATCGAGCTCAACGGCGTCGCCGTCGAGGCCAACCGCCGCGCCTTCCTGCTCGGCCGGGTGGCGGCGGCGCGGCCCGAGCGGCTTCCGGCGCCGCTGGCGCCGCGGCGGCCCGACGCGCAGACGCTCGCCGAGATCGTCGCGCGGCGGGTCGAGTTCCTGACCGGCTACCAGGACGCGGCCTACGCGGCCCGCTACGCCGCCTTCGTGGAGAAGGTGCGGCTGGCGGAGGCGCCGCTCGGCTCGCAGCGCCTCGCCGAAACGGTGGCGCGCGGCCTGTTCCGGCTGATGGCCTACAAGGACGAGTACGAGGTGGCGCGGCTGCACACGCAGGCCGGCTTCGCCGAGCGGCTGAAGCGGGAGTTCGACGGCGACTTCCGCATCGTCCACCATCTCGCGCCGCCCTTCCTGCCCGCCGGGCTCGACGCGCGCGGGCGGCCGCTCAAGCGCGCCTTCGGGCCGTGGATCAGGCTGCCGATGCACGTGCTGGCGCGCATGAAGCGGCTGCGCGGCACGCCGTTCGACCCGTTCGGGCGCACGGCCGAGCGGCGCATGGAGCGCGATCTGATCCGCTGGTACGAGGCAGCGGTCGAGCGCGGCCTCGCGCGGCTGACGCCGCAGACGCACGCGGCGCTGTGCGAGGCGCTGGCGAAGGCGACCGACATACGCGGCTACGGCCCGGTCAAGGAGGCGGCGGCGGCGCGGGTGCGCGCCGAGGTCGACGCCGCGCTCGCTGCCTGAGGCGGAGCGAGCGGCCGCCTTCCGCTGCGGAAACCCTGCCTTACGCAACGTCCGATTCGGAAACGAAACGATCGCGGGGCGATTCTTCGCAACTCGAATTAACTTTTATGCGCCGGCCGCCGCTGCATTAGCGGCTTGTTAATTACCGGGCGGGTTAGAGTGTGCCGCGCATTCCTATCTTGGGGGGTGTGGGCGCCGGGCGGGGCTGTCCGGGGTCGACAGCACGAGACTTGGGGGTCAACAGTGTCGTTCAACAATCTCAGCATCTCGCGCAAGCTCGGGCTTGCGTTCGCCGCCGTCGTCGCGATCATCGCCGCGATGAGCGCCGTCATCTTCTGGAACATCGCCCAGCTCGAGGACGCGACCGAGGCAGAGGCGCACGCCAACCATGCGGTCGACATCATCACCCGCGCCGAGTTCCGGCTCGCCCGGCAGGAAAACAGCTATCGCGGCTTCCTGCTGACCAACAATCCCTATTATCTGGAACGGCTGGAAAGCCACCGCGCCACCTTCGACCGTCATCTCGAGGAACTGCGCCAGTCCAAGGCCGGCCACGGGAGCGAGACCGCGATCCAGGCCGGCATCGCCGATGTCGTCCAGAAGATGGACGCCTGGCAGCGCGAGATCGTGGACGAGGGCAAGAAGCTCGCCGCCGATCCGATCTTCCGCTTCAAGGCCGTCGAGATGGTGGGCCAGGACGGCAAGGCCGACAAGCTGATGGAGCCGATCGAGGACGCGCTCGCGGCCCTCGCCGAAAGCGAGCGCGCCGCCGCGGCCGCCGCGATCGCGCAGCGCCAGGCGGTGACGGCGCTGACCGAGACGGCGCTCTATGTCGGCGTCGGGCTCGCGGTGCTGTTTTCCGGCATCCTCGGCTTCCTGCTGTCGCGCATGATCGCGACCCCGGTTACCGGGCTGACGGGCGTCATGGGCCGGCTGGCCTCGGGCGACAACACGGTCGAGGTTCCCGCCGTCGAGCGCGGCGACGAGATCGGCGAGATGGCGCGCGCGGTGCTGGTGTTCAAGGAAGCCGCCATCGAGAAGATCCGCCTCGAGGCCGAGTCGAGCGAGGCGCGCGCGGCCGCCGAGGGCGAGCGCAGCCGCAACGAGGAGCAGAAGGCCCGCGAGGCGGCCGAGGACCACGCCGTGGTGACGGCGCTGGCGACCGGCCTGTCGGCGCTGGCCTCCGGCGACCTGACCTACCGCATCACCGAGCCGTTCGCGGCCAAGGCGCAGAAGCTCAAGGACGACTTCAACCGCACGGCCGAGCAGCTCCAGGACACGATGGTCACCATCGCCGAGGCGATCGGCAGCATGCGCACCGGCACCGGCGAGATCAGCCAGGCGGCCGACGACCTGTCGCGGCGCACCGAGCAGCAGGCGGCGAGCCTGGAGGAGACGGCGGCGGCGCTCGACCAGATCACCGCGACGGTGAGGAAGACCGCCGACGGCGCGCACCAGGCGTCCGAGGTGACGGGACAGGCGCGCATCGGCGCCGAGAAGTCGGGCGAGGTGGTGCGCCGGGCGGTGACGGCGATGGCGCAGATCGAGAAGTCGTCGCAGCAGATCGGCCAGATCATCGGCGTCATCGACGAGATCGCCTTCCAGACCAACCTTCTGGCGCTCAACGCCGGCGTCGAGGCGGCGCGGGCGGGCGACGCCGGCAAGGGCTTCGCCGTGGTCGCCTCCGAGGTGCGGGCGCTGGCGCAGCGCTCGGCCGAGGCGGCCAAGGAGATCAAGGAGCTGATCTCGACCTCGACCCACCAGGTCGAGGAGGGCGTCGACCTCGTCGGCCAGACCGGCGAGGCGCTGGAGCGGATCGTGGCGCAGGTCGGCGAGATCACCGGGCTGGTGACGGAGATCGCCGCCTCGGCGCGCGAACAGTCGACCGGCCTCGCCGAGGTCAACTCCGCGGTCAACCAGATGGACCAGGTGACGCAGCAGAACGCCGCCATGGTCGAGGAGTCCACCGCCGCCAGCCACAGCCTGGCGCAGGAGGCGGAGGAGCTTGCGCAGCTCGTGGCCAGGTTCCGGCTGGGCCGCCAGGCCGAGGCGGCGTCGGCGCCGCGCCGGCCGGCCGCGGCAGCCGCTGGCGCCCAGCCGCAGGCGGCGCGCCGCGCCGCGCCCGCCCTCAAGAGCGTGTCCTCCGGCTCGGGACAGGCCGCCGCGCTCATGGCCCAGCAGCCCGGCGACGAGGGCTGGGAGGAGTTCTGAGCGGACGATCCCGGACGCCGCCGCGAGATGACGGCGGCGTCCGCGAACCCGGAGCGGCCGGGGGCCTCTGCGGGCGTGTTCTAAACCCGAAATTAACCGCGGCGGCTCCACATTGGGGCGGCGGGGACCCGGGTGGAAACAGAGGCAACGGCACGCCGGGCTTTGGGGGACGAGGATGGATCAGGAACACAACAGGAGAGCGTCCGATCGCAGGCGCGAGCTGATCGCGTTCACGATCGGCAGGCAGGAATTCTGCGTCGACATCATGTCGGTGCGCGAGATACGCGGCTGGACGCCGGCGACGCCGCTGCCCCATGCCCAGAAGTTCATGCGCGGCGTCATCAACCTGCGCGGCTCGGTGCTGCCGATCATCGACCTGTCGGCCCGGCTCGGCTTCGGCCTGACGACGCCGGAGGCGCGCCACGTCATCATCGTCGTGCGCACCGGCAGCCAGGAGGTCGGCCTGCTGGTCGACGCGGTCTGCGACATATTGAGCGTCACCGACGACATGGTGCAGCCGACGCCCAACGTGGCGAGCGAGGGGGTGCGCTCCTTCGTGCGCGGCATCCTCGCCGTCGAGGGCCGCATGATCGGGATGATCGGGCTGGAGCGCATCCTGCCCGACCAGGAGGCGGAGGCGGCATGACGACTGCTGTCCGTTCCAGGGACGGGCGCGGCCGGGCGCTGGTGGAAGGCGAGTTTCTCTTCACCACCGACGATTTCACCGCCATCGCGCGCATGCTCTACGACGACGCCGGCATCGCGCTGACCGAAAGCAAGGCGTCGCTGGTCTATTCGCGCCTGGCCAAGCGGCTGCGGGCGCTCGGCATCGAGAGCTTCCACGACTACTGCCGGCTGGTGGCGGGCGCGGAGGGCGTGAGCGAGCGCCAGAACATGCTGGCGGCGCTGACCACCAACGTCACGCGCTTCTTCCGCGAGCCGCACCATTTCGAGCATCTGAGGAGCCGGGTCCTGCCGGAGCTGGCGCAGCGCGCCAGGGCGCGCGGGCGCGTGCGCATCTGGTCGGCCGGCTGCTCGACGGGCCAGGAGCCCTATTCCATCGCGCTGACGGTGCTGGAGGCGCTGCCCGAGGCGGCGGGGCTCGACCTGCGCATCCTCGCCACCGACATCGACCCCAACGTGGTGGCGACGGGCCGCGCCGCCGTCTACTCCGACGAGGCGGTGCAGCCGGTGCCGGCGGCCTTGCGCGACCGCTGGATGGTGCGCGTGCGCGACGGCGGCCGCGAGGCCTGGGGCGCGGGCGAGGAGATGCGCCGGCTGGTCGCCTTCCGCGAGCTGAACCTGATGGGCAACTGGCCGATGAAGGGCCGCTTCGACGCCATCTTCTGCCGCAACGTCGTCATCTATTTCGACGAGCCGACCCAGGCGCGGATGTGGTCGCGCTTCGCGCCGCTGCTCAATCCGGGCGGGCGGCTCTATGTCGGCCACTCCGAGCGCGTCACCGACATGGACAGGTTCGAGACCGACGGTCTGACCACCTACCGGCTGAAGGGAGGGGCGCGATGAGCACGGTCAGGGTCCTCGTCGTCGACGACAGCGCCACCATGCGCAGCCTGATCTCGGCCGTGCTGCGCCGCGATCCCGAGATCACCGTCGTCGGCCAGGCGGGCGACCCGCTCGAGGCGCTCGAGGCGATCAAGCGGCTCAATCCCGACGTGGTCACGCTCGACGTCGAGATGCCGAACATGAACGGGCTGGCCTTCCTCGAGAAGATCATGCGCCTGCGGCCGATGCCGGTGGTCATGGTCTCGACGCTGACCCATGTCGGCGCCGAGGTGAGCCTGGCCGCGCTCGAGCTCGGCGCGGTCGACTGCGTCGGCAAGCCGGTCGCCGGCATGCCGGCCGAGCAGGCCTTCGCCGACCTGGCGGCCAAGGTGAAGGCGGCCGGCCGCGCCCGCGTGCGCCCGGGAACCGACCGCGCGCCGGACCACGCCGCCGGAGCCCGGTGTCCCGGCGAGTTCCGGCCCGACGGCCGCATCGTCGCCATCGGCTCGTCCACCGGCGGCGTCGAGGCGCTGCTGACGGTGCTGTCGGCCTTCCCGGCCAACTGCCCGCCGACGGTCATCGCCCAGCACATGCCGGGCACGTTCACGAAAAGCTTCGCCGAGCGGCTGAACCGCACCTGCGCGGCCAGCGTCGGCGAGGCCTACGAGGGCGCGCCGCTCGAGGCCGGCCGCATCTGGCTGGCCCCCGGCGGCGAATACCATCTCCAGGTGGCCGGGGCGACGCATCCGCGCTGCCGGCTGGTCGCCGAGCCGCCGGTCAACGGCCATCGCCCCTCGGTCGACGTGCTGTTCGAATCCGTCGCCAGGACGGCCGGCAAGGCCGCGCTCGGCGCCATCCTGACCGGCATGGGCCGCGACGGCGCGCGCGGGCTGCTCGCCATGCGCGAGGCAGGGGCGGCGACCATCGGCCAGAACGAATCCACCTGCGTCGTCTACGGCATGCCCAAGGTCGCGCACGAGATCGGCGCGGTGGAGCGGCAACTGCCGCTCGAGCGCATCGGCGCCGAGATCATCGGCCGGTGCAACCTGGCGAGAGAGGCCGTTTGATGCGCGTCCATGTCGTTCAGGGCGAGCACTACGTGACGGACCATCCCGAGGCGGTGCTGACCACGCTGCTCGGAAGCTGCGTCGCCGCCTGCATCCGCGATCCCGTGGCCGGCCTCGGCGGCATGAACCACTTCCTGCTTCCCGGCGGCCGCTCGCAGGGCGCCGACCGCGAGGCGCAGCGCTACGGCGTGCACGCCATGGAGCTTCTGGTCAACGCGCTGCTGTCGAGCGGCGCGCGCCGCGACCGGCTGGAGGCCAAGCTGTTCGGCGGCGCGCGGCTGATCGACGGGCTGACCGACATCGGCAGCCAGAACGCGGAGTTCGCCATCCGCTTCCTCGCCGCCGAGGGCATCCGCCACGTCGGCGGCAGCCTGCGCGGCGAGCATGGCCGCAAGGTGCAGTTCTGGCCGGTCTCGGGCCGGGCGCGCCAGTCGCTGATGGAGCGCGAGAGCGCGCAGGTGTTCGACGTCGAGCGGCGCATCCGCCCCGTCGCGCCGGCCGAGGTCGGCACGGTCGAGCTGTTCTGAGGCGCGCCGCCGGCCGCGCCTCCTGCGACAAACTGGCAGGGCCCGGCCGCCCTCCTGTTTAACAAAAGGCAAGGAAGCCGCTCCGGCGCGGGTGCAATGTGTCCCGCGGGGTGCCGACGGGCATCAGGGACAACCGGAGTTGCACGAGATGAAGCTTTCTACGAGAACGGGAACGATGCTGACGGGCACGGCCGCGCTGGCGTTGCTGCTTGCCGCCGGGCCGCTCGCGGCGAAGGAGCCGCAGGCGCAGGCCGGCGGGTCGATGGCGACGCCCGCCCAGCTCGGCGTCGAGATACCCGGCATGGACCCGAACGACCCGATCATGTCGAAGGAGGAGTTCGACCTCGGGACCAAGATCTATTTCGAGCGCTGCGCCGGCTGCCACGGCGTGCTGCGCAAGGGCGCGACCGGCAAGGCGCTGACCACCGACATCACGCGCGCGCACGGCTACGAGTATCTGTACGACTTCATCACCTACGGCTCGCCGGCCGGCATGCCCAACTGGGGCACCTCGGGCGAGCTGACCGAGCAGGAGATCGCCACGATGGCGAAATACCTGCTGGTCGAGCCGCCGGCGCCGCCCGAATGGGGCATGCCCGAGATGCGCGCGAGCTGGACGGTGCTCGTCAAGCCGGAGGACCGGCCGAAGGAGAAAATGAACGACATCGACATCGACAACCTGATGTCGGTGACGCTGCGCGACTCCGGCCAGATCGCGCTGATCGACGGCGGCAACTACGAGATCAAGGCCGTCATCGACACCGGCTATGCCGTGCACATCAGCCGCATCTCGGCCTCGGGGCGCTATCTGTTCGTCATCGGCCGCGACGGCCTGGTCAACATGATCGACCTGTGGATGGACCCGCCGGCCAACGTCGCCCAGATCAAGACCGGCATCGAGGCGCGCTCGGTCGAGACCTCGAAGTTCGCCGGCTACGAGGACAGGTACGCCATCGCCGGCGCCTACTGGCCGCCGCAATACGTCATCATGGACGGCGAGACGCTGGAGCCGCTGAAGATCGTCTCCACCCGCGGCAACGTCTATGACGAGCAGGTCTACCATCCCGAGCCGCGCGTCGCCTCGATCGTGTCGTCGCACTACAACCCGGAGTTCATCGTCAACGTGAAGGAGACGGGCAAGATCCTGTTCGTCGACTACACCGACCTGAAGAACCTGAAGACGGTCGAGGTCGAGGCGGAGCGCTTCCTGCACGACGGCGGCTTCGACAGCACCAAGCGCTACTTCCTCGTGGCGGCCAACCAGCGCGGCAAGATCGCGGTGGTCGACACCAGGGAGGACAAGCTGACGGCGCTGGTCGAGACCGGCGGGCAGATCCCGCATCCGGGACGCGGCGCGAACTTCGTCCACCCGGCCTACGGCCCGGTCTGGGCGACCTCGCATCTGGGCGACGAGTCGGTGGCGCTGATCGGCACCGACCCCGAGGGCAACCCCGACCATGCCTGGAAGATCGTCGACAGCTTCCCGGCGCTCGGCGGCGGCTCGCTGTTCATCAAGACGCACCCGAACTCGAAGCACCTCTATGTCGATGCCACGTTCAACCCCGACGCCGAGATCTCGGCGGCGGTGGCGGTGTTCGACATCGAAAAGATGAGCGGCGATCCCGACCAGGACCCGGAATTCGTCACCCTGCCGATCGTCGAATGGGCGGGCATCGCGGAAGGCCAGCCGCGCGTGGTCCAGCCCGAGTTCAACAAGGAAGGTACCGAGGTCTGGTTCTCGGTGTGGAACGCCAAGGACAAGGAAAGCGCCATCGTCGTGGTCGACGACAAGACGCTGGAGCTGAAGAAGGTCATCAAGGACAAGGGCCTGATCACGCCGACCGGCAAGTTCAACGTCCTCAACACCCAGAAGGACATCTACTGACGGGCCGCGCGACGGGGCGGGCTGCCCGCCCCGTCGTCGCCGCAACGCAGGCGGCGCACCGCTTCCTTCCTTCATGGGGGAGCGGTGCGCCGTTTTCCTTTCGCGCCTTGTGCCGTGAGGGGGTGCCGTTTGGGGGGCGCCGTGGGGGTGCCGCGCGCCCCGGGCGGGCTCAGACGGTGCTGTCGTCGATCAGCGGCGTCGGCTTGGCCAGCCGCGCCAGCGACGTCACGTCCCTGAGCCGGATCCTGGCGCCGTCGACCTCGACGCCGTAGGGCTTCAGCGTGTTGAAGGCGCGGGAGAGGTTCTCCGGCGTCATGCCGAGCAGGGAGGCGAGCGTGCGCTTGTCGCAGGGCAGCTCGACGCTGCCGCAGCCGTGCTGCTCGCCGTCCAGCGCCAGCAGGCAGTTGGCCAGCCGCTCCACCGCCGTGCGCAGCTTCAGGTCCTTCTGCTGCTTGACGACCTCGCGGTAGCAGCCGGCGAGCTCCTCGACGATGGCGCGCGCGAAGGCGCCGTCGTTGCGGAAGGCCTCGCGCACGTTCTCGGCCGGGATGAGCAGCAGCTTGGAGCGCTGGCTGGTGCGGCCGCTCTTGAGGTAGACGGCGTCCTTGAGCACGGCGGCCAGGATGAAGGTGCCGAGCGGGCGCACCATCTCCATCACGGTCTCATGGCCGTTCCAGCTCGCGTAGAGCTCGACGCAGCCGTCGAGCACGACATAGAGGAAGTCGGCCGGCTCGCCCTCCTTGATGAGCTCGAGCTGGGCCGGGAATATCTGCAGGTAGGCCGCCTGCATCAGCGACTCGAAGTTCGCCTCGGCCATGCTCTCGAAGAGCGGCAGCGCCCTTACCTCCGGCAGATCGGTCGATCTCATGCCTCGCCTGCTTGATGTTTATCAAGATCGGACTTGACGGATTTCCCGTCCGCTCCAGTCTTCCGCAAGCTCTCCGCCCGACCTCGCTCGTTCCGTCGCTTGCGCAATTCCCCGCCTGTCCTTGTTTCTCACTTCGCGCCGGATTCCATTGATCCATATCAAGCAAAACCGGCTGCGGCCGGGAAACCCTTGCTCGCGAACGGCCTTTCCCGGCCGCACCGACACGTCGCAAGCAGGGGCAAACCATGCAGTCGCTTCAGGACGTCACCGCCGGGCAACAGACCCGGATGCTCGGCATGAGCACGCTCGCCTTCACGGTGTGCTTCGCCGTGTGGACGATCTTTTCCATCATCGGCATCGCCATCAAGGACGAGCTCGGCCTGTCCGACACCCAGTTCGGCCTGCTGGTCGGCACGCCGATCCTCACCGGCTCGCTGTCGCGCATCTTCCTCGGCATCTGGACCGACCAGTATGGCGGCCGCCTCGTCTACGCGCTGACCATGCTGGCGGCGGCCGCCGCCACCTTCGCGCTGTCCTACGCCACCACCTACGAGACGACGCTCCTCGCCGCGCTCGGCGTCGGCCTCGCCGGCGGCTCGTTCGCCGTCGGCGTCGCCTATGTGTCGAAATGGTATCCCAAGGAGCGCCAGGGCACGGCGCTCGGCATCTTCGGCGTCGGCAATGTCGGCGCCGCCGTCACCAAGTTCATCGCCCCCTTCGTCATGGTCGCCTTCGGCTGGACGGCGGTGGCGCAGGTCTGGGCGGCGGCGCTGGTGGTCATGGCCGTCGTGTTCTGGTTCACGACCGAGGACGACCCGGAGCTGCGGCGCCGCCGCGCCGAGGGCCGCAAGGCCGAAGGCACGCTCATGAAGCTGCAACCGCTGCGCAACGTCCAGGTCTGGCGCTTCGCGCTCTACTACTTCTTCGTGTTCGGCGCCTTCGTGGCGCTGGCGCTGTGGCTGCCGCGCTATCTCGTCGGCGTCTACGGCCTCGACATCAAGACCGCCGGCATGATCGCGGCCTTCTACTCGATCCCGGCCTCGATCTTCCGCGCCTATGGCGGGCACCTGTCCGACCGTTACGGCGCGCGCACCATCATGTACTGGACCTTCGGCGTCTCGCTGGTGATGACGTTCATGCTGTCCTACCCGGACACCGACTACGTCATCCACGGCATCCACGGCCCGATCACCTTCTCGACCTCGATGGGCCTCGTGCCGTTCATCGTGGCGATCTTCGTGCTCGGCTTCTTCATGAGCCTGGGCAAGGCCGCCGTCTACAAGCACATCCCGGTCTACTACCCCGATCACGTCGGCGCCGTCGGCGGGCTGGTCGGCATGATCGGCGGCCTCGGCGGCTTCGTGCTGCCGATCGTGTTCGGCGCCATGCTCGACCTGACCGGCGTGTGGACGAGCTGCTTCGTGCTGCTGTTCGCCATCGTCGCGGTGTCGATGCTGTGGATGCACGCCTCGGTCCGCGAGATGGAGCGCAAGGCGCTCGCCGCCGTGCCGGGCACGCTGCCGGAGCTGCCGGAGATGCAGCCCGTCCACGGCGCGGCGCAGGAGGGCGCGCTGGCCGCCAGGGGCGTGATCGACACCTGGCACCCGGAGGACCCGGTGTTCTGGGAGAACGAGGGACGGCGCATCGCCAGCCGCAACCTGTGGATATCGGTGCCGGCGCTGCTGCTCGCCTTCGCGGTGTGGATGGTGTGGAGCGTGGTGGTGGCCAAGCTGCCGTCGATCGGCTTCGCCTACACGACGGACCAGCTCTTCTGGCTGGCGGCGCTGCCGGGCCTGTCGGGCGCGACGCTGCGCATCTTCTATTCCTTCATGGTGCCGATCTTCGGCGGCCGGCTGTGGACCACGCTGACCACCGCCTCGCTGCTGGTGCCGGCCTTCGGCATCGGCTACGCGGTGCAGAACCCCGACACGCCCTATCTCATCTTTCTGGTGCTGGCGCTGCTGTGCGGCCTCGGCGGCGGCAACTTCGCCTCCTCGATGGCCAACATCTCCTTCTTCTTCCCCAAGCGGGAGAAGGGCCACGCGCTCGCGATCAACGCCGGCCTCGGCAATCTCGGCGTGTCGGTCATGCAGTTCGTCATCCCGCTGGTCATCACGGCGGGCGTGTTCGGCGTGCTCGGCGGCGAGCCGCAGACCACCGCCAGCGGCGCGCCGCTGTGGGTGCAGAACGCCGGCTTCATCTGGGTGCCGTTCCTGATCGTCTCGACGGTCGCGGCTTGGTTCGGCATGAACGACATCGCCTCGGCCAGGGCGTCCTTCGCCGAGCAGTCGGTGATCTTCGGCCGCTCGCAGAACTGGATCATGTGCTGGCTCTACACCGGCACCTTCGGCTCGTTCATCGGCTATTCGGCCGGCTTCCCGCTGCTCGCCCAGACCCAGTTCCCGCAGGTCGACGCCCTCAAATACGCCTTCCTCGGGCCGCTGGTCGG
Organism: Hyphomicrobiales bacterium; assembly: GCA_003577315.1. GTDB lineage: Bacteria > Pseudomonadota > Alphaproteobacteria > Rhizobiales > Rhizobiaceae > Aerobium. Next base: position 43,284 of record QEVK01000019.1, read on the forward strand.
CGCGGTGGCGCGGGCCGGCACCGGCTGGATCTCCGACCGCTGGGGCGGCGGCCGCGTCACCTTCTGGACCTTCGTGCTGATGATCGCGGCGGCCGGCGGCGTGCTGTTCTTCCTCGGCATCAAGGACCAGCCGGGCGCGTTCTGGGGCTTCTTCGCCATGTTCATGGTGCTGTTCTTCGCCACCGGCGTCGGCAACGCCTCCACCTTCCAGATGATCCCGGTCATCATGCACAAGGAGATCGGCCGCCTGATGCCGCAGCTGTCGCCGGCCGAGCGCGCGCGCCAGGCGGAGAAGGAGGCGGCGGCCATCATCGGCTTCACCTCGGCGATCGGGGCCTATGGCGGGTTCTTCATCCCCAAGTCCTACGGCACCTCGATCGCCATGACGGGCGGGCCGGAGGCGGCGCTGTGGGCCTTCCTCGCCTTCTACGTGAGCTGCGCCGCCATCACCTGGGCCGTCTACACGCGCCGCGGCGGCCTGCTCCACGACATCGAGACCGCGCGCCGCGGCGCCCGGCTCGACTCCAAGGCAGCCGCATAGACCGGAAGGGAACACCGATGAGCCACCTGATCGACCGCCTGAACTTCCTCGCCCGCAGGAATGTCGGCACCTTCTCCGACGGCCACGGCGTCACCACGTCCGAAAGCCGCGCCTGGGAGGAGGGCTACCGCAAGCGCTGGCAGCACGACAAGATCGTGCGCTCCACCCATGGCGTGAACTGCACCGGCTCGTGCTCGTGGAAGATCTACGTCAAGGGCGGCATCGTCACCTGGGAGACGCAGCAGACCGACTATCCGCGCACGCGGCCGGAGCTGCCCAACCACGAGCCGCGCGGCTGCGCGCGCGGGGCGAGCTACAGCTGGTACATGTACTCGGCCAACCGGGTGAAGTACCCGCTGATCCGCTCGCGGCTGCTGAGGCTGTGGCGCAGGGAACGGGCGACCAAGACGCCGGTCGCGGCCTGGGCGGCGATCCAGGAGGACGCGGCCAAGCGCTCGCAATACGTCAAGGTGCGCGGGCTCGGCGGCTTCGTGCGCGCCGGCTGGGACGAGGTCAACGAGATCGTTGCCGCCGCCAACGCCTACACGGCGCGCAAATGGGGGCCGGACCGGGTGGTCGGCTTCTCGCCGATCCCGGCCATGTCGATGGTCTCCTACGCGGCCGGCTCGCGCTATCTGTCGCTGCTGGGCGGCGTGTGCATGTCGTTCTACGACTGGTACTGCGACCTGCCGCCCTCCTCGCCCATGACCTGGGGCGAGCAGACCGACGTGCCGGAATCGGCCGACTGGTACAATGCCGGCTTCCTGATGCTGTGGGGCTCCAACGTGCCGCAGACGCGCACGCCCGACGCGCATTTCTACAGCGAGGCGCGCTATCGCGGCGCGAAGTCCGTGGTGGTGTCGCCCGACTATTCGGAGGCCGCGAAGTTCGCCGACCTGTGGCTGCACCCCAAGCAGGGCACCGACGCGGCGCTGGCCATGGCCATCGGCCACGTCATCCTGCGCGAGTTCCACCTCGACCGGCAGGTGGCCTATTTCGAGGACTACTGCCGCCGCTACACCGACATGCCGATGCTGGTGCGCCTGGTCGAGAAGGAGGGCAGCTACATCCCCGAGCGGCTGCTGCGCGCCTCGGACCTCCAGGGCGGGCTCGGCGAGGCCAACAATCCCGAGTGGAAGACGGTCGCCGTCGACCGCGCGACGGGCGGACTCGTCGCGCCGCAGGGATCGATCGGCTTCCGCTGGGGCGAGGAGGGCAAGTGGAACCTCGAGGCGAAGGACGGCAAGGGCCGCGACGTCGACCTCGCCATGACCTTCGTCGCCGAGGGCGACCGCGACACGGTCGCGCCCGTCGCCTTCCCCTATTTCGGCAATCGCGAGCACGACCATTTCGAGGGCACCGACCACGACAGCGTGCTGGTGCGCAAGGTGCCGGCGAAGCGGGTGAAGCTCGCCGGCGGCGGGGAGGCGCTGGTCGCCACCGTGTTCGACCTGTTCGTGGCCAATTACGGCCTCGACCGCGGCCTTTCCTGCGCCAACTCCGCGGCGTCCTACGACGAGATGCTGCCCTACACGCCGGCCTGGGCGGAGAAGATCACCGGCGTGCCGCGCGGCGAGATCGTCGCCGTGGCGCGGGCCTTCGCCTCGAACGCGGAGAAGACGAACGGCCGTTCCATGGTCATCCTCGGCGCGGGGCTGAACCACTGGTACCACATGGACATGAACTACCGCGGCATCATCAACATGCTGGTGATGTGCGGCTGCGTCGGCCAGTCGGGCGGCGGCTGGAGCCACTATGTCGGGCAGGAGAAGCTGAGGCCGCAGACCGGCTGGACCGCGCTCGCCTTCGCGCTCGACTGGAACCGCCCGCCCCGGCACATGAACTCGACCTCCTTCTTCTACGCCCACACCGACCAGTGGCGCTACGAGACGCTGAAGGTGGACGAGATCCTGTCGCCGACGGCGCCGGAAGGGCCGTGGGACGGCGCGCTGATCGACTACAACATCCGCGCCGAGCGCATGGGCTGGCTGCCTTCGGCGCCGCAGCTCCAGGCCAACCCGCTCGACATCGCGGCCGCGGCGGCCGAGGCCGGCCTGGAGGCAAAGGACTATGTGGCGCGGGAGCTGAAGACGGGGAGCCTGCGCCTTTCCTGCGAGGACCCCGACCACGAGGCCAACTGGCCGCGCAACCTGTTCGTCTGGCGCTCCAACCTGCTCGGCTCCTCGGGCAAGGGCCACGAATATTTCCTGAAGCACCTGCTGGGCACCTCGCACGGCGTGCTCGGCCGCGACCTCGGCGAGGAGGGCAGGCAGCGCGCCCGGGAGGCGGTCTGGCACGACGCCGCGCCGGAAGGAAAGCTCGACCTTCTGGTGACGCTCGACTTCCGCATGTCCACCACCTGCGTCTATTCCGACATCGTGCTGCCGACGGCGACCTGGTACGAGAAGAACGACCTGAACACCTCGGACATGCACCCCTTCATCCATCCGCTGTCGAGCGCGGCCGACCCGGCCTGGGAGTCGCGCAGCGACTGGGACATCTTCAAGGGCATCGCCAGGGAGTTCTCCCGCGTCGCGCCGGAGGTGCTGGGCGTCGAGAAGGACACGGTGCTGGTGCCGATCCTGCACGACACGCCGGGCGAGCTGGCGCAGCCCCTCGACGTGAGGGACTGGAAGAAGGGCGAGACCGAGCCCGTGCCCGGCAGGACCATGCCGGCCGTCGCCGTGGTCGAGCGCGACTATCCCAACCTCTACCGCCGCTACACCGCGCTCGGGCCGCTGATGGACAGGCTGGGCAATGGCGGCAAGGGCATCTCGTGGAACACCGAGCACGAGGTCGACCTGCTCGGCCGCCTCAACGGCACCGTCGGCGAGGACGGGCCGACCAGGGGGCGGCCGCGCATCGACACCGACATCGACGCGACCGAGGTGATCCTGTCGCTGGCGCCGGAGACCAACGGCGAGGTGGCGGTCAAGGCGTGGGCGGCGCTGTCGAAGGCGACGGGGCGCGACCACACCCACCTCGCCATTCCCAAGGAGGACGAGAAGATCCGCTTCCGCGACGTCGTCGCCCAGCCGCGCAAGATCATCTCGTCGCCGACCTGGTCGGGGCTGGAATCGGAGAAGGTCTGCTACAATGCCGGCTACACCAACGTCCACGAGCTGATCCCCTGGCGCACGCTTTCCGGCCGCCAGCAGCTCTATCAGGACCATCTGTGGATGCGCGCCTTCGGCGAGGGCTTCTGCGTCTACCGTCCGCCCATCGACACCAAGTCGATCAACCCGACGATCCGGGAAAAGGCCGGGACGAGCCCGCAATTCCGACAATCTCCTGATGCTGACGCTCAACCGCGGCGGCCCGGTGGTGTGGCTCTCGGAGGTCGACGCGCGCAAGGCGGGGATCTGCGACAACGACTGGGTCGAGGTCTACAACGTCAACGGCGCCATCGTGGCGCGCGCGGTCGTCTCCCAGCGCATGAAGGAAGGCACGATCTTCATGTACCACGCGCAGGAGAAGATCGTGAACACGCCGGGCTCGCAGGTGACCGGCCAGCGCGGCGGCATCCACAATTCGGTGACGCGCGCCATCACCAAGCCCACCCACATGATCGGCGGCTACGCCCAGCAGTCCTACGGCTTCAACTATTACGGCACGGTCGGCTCCAACCGCGACGAGTTCGTCGTCGTGCGCCGGCTCGAGCGCGTGGACTGGATGGAGGAGCCGCTCGCCGAGACAGGCCAGACCGCGAAGGAGACGGCACGATGAAGGTTCGCGCGCAGATCGGCATGGTGCTCAATCTCGACAAGTGCATCGGCTGCCACACCTGTTCCGTCACCTGCAAGAACGTGTGGACCAACCGCGAGGGCGTCGAGTACGCCTGGTTCAACAATGTCGAGACCAAGCCCGGCGTCGGCTATCCCCGCGAGTGGGAGAACCAGAAGAAGTGGAACGGCGGCTGGGTGCGCAGGAAGGACGGCAAGATCGAGCCGAAGATGGGCCCGAAATGGCGCATCCTCGCCAACATCTTCGCCAATCCCGACCTGCCGGAGATCGACGACTATTACGAGCCGTTCGACTTCGACTACGGCCATCTCCAGACGGCCAAGGAAAGCCGCACCATGCCCACGGCAAGGCCGCGCTCGCTGGTCTCGGGCGAGCGCATGGAGAAGATCGAGGCCGGGCCGAACTGGGAGGAGATCCTGGGCGGCGAGTTCTCCAAGCGCTCGGCCGACGTCAATTTCGACGGCGTCGAGAAGGAGATCTACGGCCAGTTCGAGAACACCTTCATGATGTACCTGCCGCGGCTGTGCGAGCACTGCCTCAACCCGGCCTGCGTGGCGGCGTGCCCGTCGGGCGCGATCTACAAGCGCGAGGACGACGGCATCGTCCTGATCGACCAGGAGAAGTGCCGCGGCTGGCGCATGTGCGTGTCGGGCTGCCCCTACAAGAAGATCTACTACAACTGGTCGTCGGGGAAGTCGGAGAAGTGCGTGTTCTGCTATCCGCGCATCGAGGCCGGCCAGCCCACGGTCTGCTCCGAGACCTGCGTCGGGCGCATCCGCTATCTCGGCGTCGTGCTCTACGACGCCGACCGCATCGCCGAGGCCGCCGCCGTGCCGCATGAGGGCGACCTCTACGAGGCGCAGCTCGGCATCTTCCTCGATCCCAACGACCCGGCCGTGATCGCGCAGGCCCAGCATGACGGCGTGCCGGACGCCTGGCTGGAGGCGGCCGCGCGCTCGCCGGTGTGGAAGATGGCGTTCGAATGGAAGATCGCCTTCCCGCTGCATCCCGAGTACCGCACGCTGCCGATGGTCTGGTACGTGCCGCCGCTGTCGCCGGTGCAGTCGGCGGCAGAGGCCGGCCACATCGCGCTCGACGGCGCGATGCCGGACGTGCGCTCGCTGCGCATCCCGGTGCGCTACCTCGCCAATCTGCTCACCGGCGGCAAGGAGGAGCCGGTGGTCTCGGCGCTGGAGCGCATGCTCGCCATGCGCGCCTACATGCGGTCGAAGACCGTCGACGGCGTCGTCGACGAGGCCGTGGCCGAAAAGGTCGGCATGAGCGGGGCGACGATCGAGGAGATGTACCACGTGATGGCCATCGCCAACTACGAGGACCGCTTCGTCATCCCCACCAGCCACCGCGAGATCGGCGAGGACGCCTACGACGTGCGCGGCTCCTGCGGCTTCTCCTTCGGCAACGGCTGCTCGGGCGGCACCTCGGAGGCCGACCTGTTCGGGGCGAAGCGGAGGAAGGTCGTCCAGACCCCCACCGACATCTTCAGGGAGCCGGCCGAATGAACGTCGTCCTCAAGATCGCCTCGCTGCTCCTGTCCTATCCGACGCAGGAGCTGAAGGAGGCCGCGCCCGCCATCAGGGCGGCGCTCGCCGGGGCCGCGCCCGACGCCCGCGTGCGTGGGCGGCTGGAAAGGCTGGCGGACGACATCGCCCGCCTCGACCTCTACGACGCGCAGGAACGCTACGTGCACCTGTTCGACCGCACGCGCTCGCTGTCGCTGCACCTGTTCGAGCACGTCCACGGCGAGGGCCGCGACCGCGGCCAGGCCATGGTCGACCTGATGGAGATGTACGAGAAGGCCGGCTTCGAGATCGACGCCAGGGAGCTGCCGGACTACCTGCCGCTGTTCCTCGAATTCCTGTCGATGCTGCCGCCGGCCGAGGCGCGCGACCTGCTCGGCCAGACCGCGCACATCGTGTCGGCGCTGAAGGAGCGGCTGAGGAAGCGCAAGTCCGTCTATGCCGGCGCGTTCGCGGCGGTGGAGGCGCTGGCGCACGGCAGGCCGGACGGCGCGCTGCTGCGCACGCTGCTCGACGCGCCGGAGGACGACCCCGACGACCTGGAGGCGCTCGACCGGCTCTGGCAGGAGGAGGCCGTCACCTTCGGCGGCAACGCCGGCGACAACGCCTGCGGCCCCGACCGCCTGCGCACGCGCCTGCGCGCCGCCTCGCGCGATGCCGGGCGCGACGCCGCGCCGCAAACCGAACCGCCCGCAGCCTGAAGGAGGGTTCCTCCATGCATGCCTATCTCAACACGCTCGTCTTCGGCATCTATCCCTATATCGCGCTCGCCGTGCTCGCGCTCGGCTCGATCCTGCGCTACGACCGCGAACCCTATACGTGGCGGTCGGGCTCCAGCCAACTCCTGCGCCGGCGGCAGCTCGTCTGGGGCTCGGTGCTGTTCCATGTCGGGGTGCTCGTCATCTTCGTCGGCCACCTCGTCGGCCTCCTGACGCCGATCGCCGTCTTCGACGCGCTCGGCATCAGCCACGGCGCCAAGCAGGTGCTGGCGATCGTGGCCGGCGGCATCGCCGGGGTCATGGCCATCGTCGGCGCGACCATGCTGATCCACCGCCGCCTGCTCGACCCGCGCGTGCGCGCCGCCTCGAGCTTCTCCGACACCGCCATCATCGTCCTTCTGTGGCTCCAGCTCGCGCTCGGCCTCGCCACCATCCCCGCCTCGATGCAGCATCTCGACGGCCACGAGATGGTGAAGTTCATGAACTGGGCGCAGGGCATCTTCACCTTCGACCCGAACGCGGCGGGCTACATCGTCGACGTGGCGCCGGTGTTCCGCGCGCATCTGTTCCTCGGCCTGACCATCCTGCTGGTGTTTCCCTTCACGCGGCTCGTCCACATGCTGAGCGCGCCGGTGCGCTATCTGTGGCGGCCCGGCTATCAGGTGGTGCGCCGCAGGGAGCCGCGCGCGGCGCGCGTGCGGCTGCCGGCGGAATAGCGGCGGGGAGGGACGGCGCGATGGCCACGGTCTATCAGGCGCGGACTCCGGGCGGCGAGGAGGGCTACAGCCGCTATCGCGAGCCCGACACCACGGTGCCGCCCAGGGCGCGGCCGGTGCTGGCGGCGATCTCGGTCAACGGCCGGCCCGTGCCGGAGGCGGACATCCTCGCCGAGGCGCAGCACCACCCGGCCGCGACCCCCGGCGCGGCGCTGACGGCGGCGGCGCGGGCGCTCGTGGTGCGCGAGCTGCTGCGCCAGGAAGTGGCGCGGCTCGGCATCGCGGCCGAGCCGCTGGCGGACGGGGCCGGCCGCCGCGAGACGGCGGAGGACGCGGCGATCCGCGTCCTGCTGGAACGGGAGCTGCGCGTGCCCGAGGCCGGCGAGGCCGAGTGCCGGCGCTTCCACGCCAACAACCGGGCGCGGTTCGGCGGGCCGCAGGTCGCCTTCGAGGCGGTGGCCGACGACGTGGCGGCGTGGCTTTCGGCGGCGAGCTGGTCGCGGGCGGCGGCGCAGTATGTCGCCGTGCTGGCCGGGCGGGCCGAGATCCGCGGCATCGACATCGGCGCCGCCGAAGGGCCGCTGGTGCGCTGAGGAGGCGCCGGCCGGCCGGCGAAAGACGCGGATGCTGTCCGACCTTCTCGATCACAACGAACGCTGGGCGAGCGCGCGGCTGCGCGAGGACCCGGACTATTTCCGCCGGCTCGCCGCCGTGCAGCGGCCCGACTATCTGTGGATCGGCTGCTCCGACAGCCGCGTGCCGGCCAACGTCATCACCGGGCTGAAGCCCGGCGAGGTGTTCGTCCACCGCAACATCGGCAACCTCGTCCACCGCGGCGACGTCAACCTTCTGTCGGTGCTGGAATTTGCCATCGGCACGCTTTGCGTGCAGCATATCATCGTGTGCGGCCATCACGGCTGCGGCGGCGTGCGCGCGGCCATGGAGGGCGGCGGCTACGGCGTGATCGACAACTGGCTGCAGCCGGTGCGCGACGTGGCCGAGGCGTTCGCCGCCGAGCTCGACGGCATCGGCGACGCGCAGGCGCGGCTCGACCGGCTGTGCGAGCTGAGCATCGCGGCGCAGGTCAGGAGCCTGTCGCGCATGCCGGTGGTGCGGTGGGCGTGGAAGAGCGGCCGAAGGCTGGCGATCCACGGCTGGGTCTACGGCCTGGGCGACGGAAGGCTGCGCGATCTCGGCTGCGGCCACTGCCACGCGGCGGGCGACGCCGCGGCCGCGCCGGGAAGGAACGGGACCGGGCCAAGCGAGGCCGGGACGAGAAAGACGAGGACACCGGCATGACCACTGCCTTTCCCCTGCTTGCCGCCGTGCGCTACGGCAAGGACGACGCCATCGACGCGCTGCTGGAGGCCGTGGTGCGCGACCTCCAGGCCCGGGGCGCGCGCGTGGCCGGCTACGTCCAGCGTGAGAGCGACACCGGCGCGGGCTGCTGTCCCACCACGCATCTGGAGGACGTGACGAGCGGCGTCCGCCACGTCATCTCGCAGCCGCTGGGGGCCGGGGCCAGGGGCTGCCGGCTCGACCCGCAGGCGCTGGCGGCGCTGTGCGGCGAGCTTCAGGCGCGGCTCGCCGGCGGCGTCGATCTTCTGGTGCTCAACCGCTTCGGCAAGGGCGAATCGCAGGGCCATGGCTTCCGCGTGGCGATCGAGCGGGCGATGCTCGACGGCGTGCCGGTCCTGACCGCGGTTCACGACACCTACCTGCCGGCCTGGCTCGACTTCGCCGGCGACTATGCGGCGAGCCTTGCGCCCTCGCGCGCCGAGGTCGACGCCTGGGCGCGGGCGGCGCTGCGCCGCACCGAGGAGCCGGCGTGATGTGCGAGGCGTGCGACGCGGCGGCGCAGGCGCAAGGCGGCGCGCTGGTGCCGTTCGAGACGGCGCTGGCGCGGGCGCTGGAGATCGCCCTTCCGGTCGAAGGGATCGAGACGGTGGCGCTGGAGGACGCGGCCGGCCGCGTGCTGGCCGAGCCGGCGCTCGCGCCGCTGCCGCTGCCGCCCTTCGACAACTCGGCGATGGACGGCTACGCGGTGCGGCTCGCCGACCTTGCCGGCGAAGGGCCGTGGCGGCTGCCGCTCGCGCGGCGCATCGCGGCCGGCGACGCGGGAGGCGACGCGCTGCCCTCGCCCGGCGCGGCGCGCATCCTGACCGGCGCGCCGCTGCCGCAGGGCGCGGACGCCGTCGTCATGCAGGAGGAGACGGCGGTCGAGGCCGGGCCGGGCGGCGAGGCGGCGGTCGTGCGGCGGCGGCCCCGCTTGGGCGAGAACATCCGCCGCGCCGGCGAGGACCTGCCGGCGGGAAGCGCGATCCTGCAACCCGGCGTGGCGATCGGCGCGCGCGAGGCCGCCGCGCTCGCCGCCGTGGGCGCGGGCCGCGTCGCCGTGCGCCGCCGGCTGCGCGTCGCCTTCTTCTGCACCGGCTCGGAGCTGCGCCAGCCCGGCGAGCCGCTGGCGCCCGGCCAGATATGGAACTCCAACCGCTTCCAGCTTCGCGCCGCGCTCGCCCTGCCATGGATCGAGGCGGCCGATCTCGGCGCGGTGCCGGACGAGCCGGAGCGGCTGCGCCGCGCGCTGGCGGAGGCCGCCGCGCAGGCCGATCTCGTCGTCTCGACCGGCGGCGTCTCGGTCGGCGAGGAGGACCACATGCCGCGCCTGCTCGCCGAGGCGGGCGGCAAGGCGCAGGTGATGCGCGTGGCGATGAAGCCCGGCAAGCCGCTCACCGTCGGCACGCTCGGCGCGGCCGTCTATCTCGGCCTGCCGGGCAACCCGGTCTCCGCCTTCGTGGCGTGGCAGCTCGTGGGCGCCGCGGTCGCGGCCCGGCGCGCCGGCATCGTCCGCCCGCCGTCGCTGTTCACAACCGTGCGCGCCTCGGCGGCGCAGGCGCGGCGGCCGGGGCGCACCGAGTTCAGGCCGGCGCGCTTCGTCGGCGCGCCGTCGTGGAACGAGCCGGAGGTCGAGCTTCTCGCCCCGTCCTTTTCCGCCCGGATCGCGCTGCTGGCCGCCGCCGACGGGCTCGTGGTCATCGAGGCGCAGGCGACGGGCGTCGAGAAGGGCGAGCGCCTGCGCTTCCTGCCGTTCTGAGGCTCGGCGGCGGCCCGGCGGGGATGGCGCGGCGCGGGGCCCGCACCTATCCGGGAGGAAGGCGGGTTTTCCTGGCGCGAGGGACGGCATCATGAGGAAGACGGTTGCGGCGGCGGCGATGATCGCGGCGACGCTGGCGGGCGCCGGCCATGCGGCCGAGCACGAGATCCGCATGCTGGGCGAAGGCCCCGAGGCGGCCATGGTGTTCGAGCCCGGCTTCATCCACGCCGCGCCCGGCGACACCATCCGCTTCGTCGCCGTCGACGGCTACCACAATGCCGAGTCGATCCGCGGCATGTTCCCCGACGGCGCCGGGGCGTTCAAGGGCGACATCGGCAAGGACGTCGCCGTGACGCTGACCCGGGAGGGCGTCTACCTCGTCAAGTGCAAGTCGCACTATGCCGTGGGCATGGTGGCGCTGGTGGTGGTGGGCGCCCTGCCCGACCGGGAGACGCTGGCGCGGGCCGTCGCCGGCCCGCACCCGGCGAAAGCCAAAGCGGCGTTCTCGCGAATCCTGGCCTCGATCCCGGAAAAATGAAGGGCCGGCGTTGCGGCCGGCCCCTCCCTGTAATTGCGGGGCGGCGTCAGTGCGCCGCCGGAGCCGGCCGGGGCGCCGCCGGCGCGTCGTCGTCCTCCTCGCGCGCCAGTTCCTTCGTGGCGATGAAGGTGTAGAACATCGGCACCACGAACAGCGTGAACATGGTGCCGATGATGACGCCGGTGAAGATGACGAGGCCCATCGAGTAGCGCGCGGCCGCGCCCGCGCCCGAGGCGACGATGAGCGGCACGACGCCGAGCGACATCGCCGCCGTCGTCATCAGGATCGGCCGCAGGCGCACCTTGGCCGAGGCGACGATGGCCTCGAAGCGGTCGAGGCCGTGCTCCTCGCGCTGCTGGTTGGCGAACTCCACCATCAGGATGCCGTGCTTGGTGATGAGGCCGATCAGGGTGATCAGCCCGACCTGGGTGTAGATGTTGAGCGTGCCGAGGCCGAGATTGAGCGGCACGATGGCGCCGAAGATCGACAGCGGCACCGACATCATGATGATGAGCGGGTCGCGGAAGCTCTCGAACTGGGCGGCGAGCACCAGATAGATGACGATCACGGCGAGCGCGAAGGCGATCATGATCGTGCTGCCCTGCTCGACCTCCAGCCGCGACTGGCCGGAATAGTCGATGAAGAAGCCGTCGGGCAGAAGCGGCCGCGCGATCTGCTCGATGGTGGCCAGCCCGTCGCCGGTGGTCACGCCCGGCATCGGCAGCGCCGAGATCGTGGCCGAGTTCAACTGGCTGAACTGGTGGATGGCCGTCGGCGCGACGCCGGTGGAGATGGTGGTGACCGCCGACAGCGGCACCATCTGGCCGGTGGCGCTGCGCACGAAGAAGTCGCCCAGCCGCTCCGGGTTCTCGCGATATTCCTGCGGCACCTGGAGGATGATGTCGTAGCTGTTGGAGTCGCGGTCGAACTGGGCGACGGCGCCGCCGCCGACGAGAAGGCTCAGCGTCGCGCCGATGTCGCGCACCGGCAGGTTCAGCGCCGCGGCGCGGTCGCGGTCGATGGTGATGCGCACCTCCTGGGCGTTGTAGGCCAGCGAGTTCTGCACGACGATGAAGCGGCCGGTGGCCTGCGCCTTCTGGCGGATCTCCTCGGCCACCTCGAAGACGCGGCTCGATTCGCCGGTCGACTGGATCACGATCGAGATCGGCAGGCCGCCACCGGCGCCCGGCAGCGAGGGCGGCGCGAACACCAGCGCCTCGACGCCGGCCACCTTGGACAGGCGCGCCTGGATGTCCTGCTGGATCTCCTTTTGCGAGCGGTCGCGCTCGGCCCAGTCCTTGAACGCCCACAGCATGAAGCCGGAATTGGTCTGGCCGCCGAAGCCGATGACCGAGAAGTTGGCGTCGAGCTCGGGCAGGTCTTTCGTCAGCTCGCGCATCTGCTCGGCATAGGCGTTGGTGTAGTCGGTGGTGGCGTAGGAGGGCGCGTTAATGAGCGCGAACAGCGCGCCCTCGTCCTCCTCCGGCGCCAGCTCGCTCGACGTCTTCATGAACAGGAAGCCGGTGAGCGCCACCAGCACGATGACGATCATCAGCGTCACCTGCCGGTAGTTGAGCGAGCCGGCGACGAGGCGCTCGTAGCGGGCCGAGACGCGGTCGAAGGTGTTGTCCACCGCCTGCTGGAAGCGGCTGTGGCCGCCGCGCTTGAGCAGCCTGGCCGACATCATCGGCGTGATCGTCAGCGCCACGATGCCGGAGATGATGACCGCGCCGGCCAGCGTCATGGCGAACTCGCGGAACAGCGCGCCCGTCAGGCCGCCGGTGAAGGCGAGCGGGGCGAACACGGCGGCGAGCGTGATGGTCATCGCCACCACCGGGCCGGTGATCTCCTTCATGCCGGTGAAGGCGGCCTGGCGCGGCGAAAGCCCTTCCTCGATGTGGCGGTGGATGTTCTCCACCACCACGATGGCGTCGTCCACCACGAGGCCGATGGCGAGCACCATGGCCAGCAGCGACAGGAGGTTGATCGAGTAGCCGAGCACGAACAGCACGAAGCACACGCCGATCAGCGACAGCGGGATGGTGACGATCGGCATCAGCACCGAGCGGAACGAGCCGAGGAACAAAAGGATGATGACGATGACGATGGCGACCGCCTCGGCGATGGTCTTGAACACCTCCTCGATCGAGGCGCTGATCGACTCGGTGGCGTCGTACATCATCGTGATCGTCATGCCGTCGGGCAGGCTGTTCTGGATCGCCGGCAATTCGTCGAGAACCGCCGAGGCGGTGTCGAGCGGGTTGGCCGAGGGCGTCGGGAACACGCCGATGAAGGTGCCGGGCTGGCCGTTGAAGGTCACGACCATGTCGGTGCTTTCGGCGGCCAGCTCCACCCGCGCCACGTCGCCCAGCCGCACCACCTCGTCGCCGGTCGCCTTCAGCGGCAGGCCGGCGAAGGCCTCCGGCGTCTGGAGCGTCGATTCCATGGTGACGGGATAGGTGACGTATTCGTTGCGCGTCTTGCCGGGCGCGGCGAGGAAGTTGGACGAGTTGATCGCCGCCAGCACCTCCGACGCCGTCATCCCGCGCGCGGCGAGCCGCACGGGGTCGACCCACACGCGCATCGAATAGTTGGCCGCGCCCATGATCTCGACCTGGGCGACGCCGGGGATGGTCGACATGCGCGGGCGGATGACGCGCTCGATATATTCGGTGACCTGCTCGGCGCTCATGTTCGGGTTCTGCAGCGCCAGATACATGGTGGCGAACTGCATGCCCGTGCCCTTGGCGATGGTCGGGTCCTCGGCGTCGGCGGGAAGCTGGCTGCGCACCTGCTGCACCTTGGAGATCACCTCCGTCAGCGCCGCGTCGGGGTCGGAGCCGAGCCGCATCTGCACCGTCACGACGCTCGCCGAGGGGCGGCTCTGCGAGGAGACGTAGTCGACGTTCTCGGTCGTGGAGACCGCGGCCGAGATCGGCGCGGTGATGAAGCCCTGGATCAGGTCGGCGCTGGCGCCCGGATAGACCGTGGTGATGGTGATGACCGTCTCCTCGACCTCCGGGTACTGGCGCACCTGGAGGTTGAACAGGCCCTGGAAGCCGAGCAGCAGGATCAGGAAGGCCAGCACGGTGGAAAGCACCGGCCGGCGGATGAAGATCGCGGAGAAGCTCATTGCGCGGTCGCCTCCTGCCCCATGGCCCTGGCCGGGTCGACGGTGTTGTCGATGGCCACGGGCGTGCCGTTGGACAGCCGGTTCTGGCCGGCCGTGACCACGACGTCGCCGGCGGCGAGGCCCGAGACGATCTCGACGTTGGCGCCGGAGCGCCGGCCGACGCCGACAAAGACCTGGCGAGCCTCCAGTGCCTCGCCGTCGCCTTCCTTCGGGCGCGCGGCATAGACGTAGTCGCCGTAGAGGCTGGTGACGAGCGCGGTCTGCGGCAGGGCGATGACGTCGTCCTCCTGCGGCAGCTCGACATTGATGCGCACGAACTGGCCGGGGGTGAGCCTGCCTTCCGGGTTGTCGATGGCGGCGCGCACCGAGACGAGCCGGCTCGAGGGGTCGACCTTGGGGTCGATGCCGGTGATCTCGCCGGCAAAGACGGTGTCGTCGCCGTCGACGGTGAGCCGCACCTTCTGGCCGATGCGCAGCTGGCCGAGCCGCTGCTCGGGCACGGTGAAGTCGGCGCGCATGGTGTCGAGGTTCTGGAGCGTGACCACCGCGACGCCGGGCGACAGGTACTGGCCCTCGTCGACGCGCGGGATGCCGAGCGTGCCGGCGAAGGGGGCGCGAAGCTGCTTCTGCTGCAGCACGGCCTCCAGCTTCTGCACCTGGGCGGCAGAGGCGGCGGCGGCCGCCTCGGCGGCCTGGAGCGAGACGGCCGAGCCGACGCCGCGGTCGCGCAGCTCGAGCGCGCGCTCCAGCGCCTGCCTGTCGAGCGCGGCCTGCGCGCGCGTGGCCACCAGGTCCGCCTGCTGCACGGCGTCGTCCATCTGCAGCAGCACCTCGTTCTCCTCGACGCGGTCGTTGGCCGAGAAGCGCAGCTCCTTGACGATGCCGGTGGTCTCGACCGTCAGGTCGACGCCGCGGCTGGCGCCGACCGTGCCGATGGCGTCGATCACCGGCGTCCAGCTCCGCGGCTCGACGGTCACGGTCGAGACGGTGACGGTCTGCGCCGGCATGTTGGCGAAGAAATCCTCGATGGCCTTGTCGCGGAACAGGTTGAAGCCGACCAGGCCGCCTGCGAGCAGCGCAAGCAGGACGATGGCGATGAAGAAACGTTTGATCATGTCAGGGGCGCTCGCTGGTTTCTTCCAGAAAGGAGAAAGCGGCCTTGCTGGTTCCGTCGACCGGGGCGATGGCGCGATCGGGCTTGCAGGGCATGTCGCGCTTAGTGTACCGTCTGGACGGTCAAGTCAAGAGAAAAGCGGTTTCGATGTCCGGGCGCCGGTCCAAGACAAGGCAGAAAATTCTGGAAGCCGCAGCCGAGATTTCGCGCGAATCCGGCCCCGGGAACCTGTCGCTCGAGGCCGTCGCCGCCAGGGCCGGCGTGTCGAAGGGCGGCCTGCTCTACCATTTCCCGTCCAAGACGGCGCTGCTCAAGGCCGTGGTCGAATCCTTCGTCATCTCCTTCGACGAGGAGCTTGCCCGGCGCAAGGAGGCGAAGGCCGGCGGCGCCGACGCCATGCTGGCGGCCTATCTCGAGCTGTTCGTCGAGGACCACGACTGCCGCCGTCCGCCGCCTTCCGGGCTGCTCGCGGCGCTGTCGCAGGACCCCGATTTCCTCGCCCCGGTGCGCAAGCACAACCGCGCGCTTCTCGACCGGATGCGGCAGACGGCGAGCGACCCCGCGATGGCGCTCGTCGTCTATCTCGCCATCCAGGGCATGCGCGGCATGAACCTGCTCGGCCTCGACGTCATGAGCGACGAGGAATTCACCGAGGCGGTGGACAAGCTGAAGGCCATCGTCGGCGTCGCCTGAGCATTCCGCGCTTGCCGTCGCGTGCCCGATGGCGCAATCAGGCGTTCCATCCATCTCGACCAAGCGGAACCGGACCCATGACCAGCCACCACCTCGTCCCCAGCGCAACCGTCGACCCGGCGAAGCTCGACCGGCTGGCCGAGGTGGCCGTCCGCGTCGGGCTCAACCTCCAGCCGGGGCAGGACCTGCTGCTCACCGCGCCGGTGGCGGCGCTGCCGCTGGTGCGCCGCATCGCCGAGCATGCCTACCGGGCCGGGGCGGGGCTGGTGACGCCCTTCCTCGCCGACGAGGAGGTGGCGCTCGCGCGCTACCGCCACGCGCCGGACGCCAGCTTCGACCGCGCCGCCGGCTGGCTATACGAGGGCATGGCCAGGGCGTTCTCGCAGAACACGGCGCGGCTGGCCATCGTCGGCGACAACCCGATGCTGCTGTCGGGCGAGGACCCGCAGAAGGTGGCGCGGGCCAACAAGGCCAACTCGCTCGCCTACAAGCCGGCGCTGGAGAAGATCGCCGGCTTCGACATCAACTGGAACATCGTCGCCTATCCGGGCGCGTCGTGGGCGCGGCAGGTGTTCCCGGACGACGCCGAGGCGGCGGCGGTCGGCAAGCTGGCCGAGGCGATCTTCTCCGCCTCGCGCGTCGACGGCGACGATCCCGTCGCGGCGTGGGCCGATCACAACAGGGCGCTCGCCGTGCGCCGCGACTGGCTGAACGGCGAACGTTTCTCGGCGCTGCGCTTCACCGGCCCCGGCACGGACCTCACGGTGGGTCTCGCCGACGGCCACGAATGGCAGGGCGGCGCCTCGACGGCGAAGAACGGCGTCGTCTGCAACGCCAACATCCCGACCGAGGAGGTGTTCACCACGCCGCACGCGCTGCGCGTCGAGGGCCATGTCTCCAGCACCAAGCCGCTCTCCTACCAGGGCACGCTGATCGACGGCATCGCCGTGCGCTTCGAGGCCGGCCGCATCGTCGAGGCCCGCGCCGCGCGCGGCGAGGAGGTGCTCGCCAAGGTGCTCGACACCGACGAGGGCGCGCGCCGGCTGGGCGAGGTGGCGCTGGTGCCGCACTCCTCGCCGATCTCGAAAAGCGGCATCCTGTTCTACAACACGCTGTTCGACGAGAACGCCTCCTGCCACATCGCGCTCGGCCAGTGCTACGCCAAGTGCTTCGTCGGCGGCGACAGGCTCGCGCCCGACCGGATCGCGGCGCAGGGCGGCAATTCGAGCCTGATCCACATCGACTGGATGATCGGCTCCGGCGAGATCGACATCGACGGCGTCAGGCCCGACGGCAGCCGCGTGCCGGTGTTCCGCAAGGGCGAGTGGGCCTGAGCCGGCCTGCTCCGCGCAAATGCCGAAAAGGGGGCTTTCGCCCCCTTTTTTCCATGCCCGCTCTCAGGCCCGGCCGTAGCCGCCGGCGGTGGGGGTGATCACCGTCACCGCCTCGCCGGCCTGAAGCGTGGTCTGGTCGCAGCCCTTCAGCACCTCGATGCTGCCGTCGAGGCGGCGCACCTCGGTGCGGCCGCACTCGCCGTCGCCGCCGCCGGCCACGCCGCGCGGGCGCACGCTGCGGTGGGACGACAGGATGGCGCAGTCCATCTTCTCGCGGAAGCGCAGGGTGCGCGTGGTGCCGTCGCCGGCGGGGAACGCACCCTTGCCGCCGGAGCCGGGCCTGAGCCCGAAATTCTCGACCACGACGGGGAAGCGCATCTCGAGGATTTCCGGGTCGGTCAGGCGCGAGTTGGTCATGTGGACATGCACGCCCGACGTGCCGGAAAAGCCCGAGCCGTCGTTCATGCGCCCGGCCGGCGAGCCGGAGCAGATCGTCTCGTAATACTGGTACTCGTCGTTGCCGAAGGTCAGGTTGTTCATGGTGCCCTGGCTGTTGGCGATCGCCCCCAGGGCGCCGAAGATGGCGTTGGTGACGTGCTGCGAGGTCTCGACATTGCCGGCGACCACGGCCCGCGGATAGGCGGGCTTCAGCATCGAGCCCTCGGGGATGACGATGCGGATCGGCCTCAGGCACCCGGCGTTCATCGGGATCGGCGCCTCGACCATGACGCGGAAGCAGTAGAGCACGGCCGCCCGCGCCACCGGCTCCGGCGCGTTGAAGTTGTTGGGAAGCGCCTCCGAGGTGCCGGTGAAGTCGACGGTGGCGGTGCGCGCCTGCCGGTCCACCGTGATCCTCACCCTGATGACCTGGCCGGTGTCGGTCGGGTACTCGTACTCGCAATCGTCCAGCCGGCCGACGAGGCGCGCGACCTCCTCCGCCGCGTTGTCCTGCACATGGCCCATATAGGCGTGGACCACGTCGAGGCCGAACTCCTCGACCATGCGGCGAAGCTCGGCCGCGCCGCGCTCGTTGGCGGCGATCTGCGCCTTGAGGTCGGCGATGTTCTGGCCAGGGTTGCGGGCGGGCCAGGGATGGTCGGTCAGGAGGTCGTGCAGCTCCTTCTCGCGGAACGTGCCGCGCTCGACCAGGCGGAAATTGTCGATCAGCACGCCTTCCTCGTCCACGGTGGTGGCGAGCGGCGTCATCGAGCCGGGCGCGGTGCCGCCGACATCGGCGTGGTGGCCGCGGCTCGCGACCCAGAACAGGATTTCCCCGCCGTCATTGTCGAAGACGGGACTGACCACGGTGATGTCGGGCAGGTGGGTGCCGCCATTGTAGGGGGCGTTGAGCGCGAAGACGTCGCCCGGCGCGATGTTCCCCTCGTTGAGGCGGATGATCGTCTCGACCGAGCGGTCCATGGAGCCGAGATGCACCGGCATGTGCGGGGCGTTGGCGACCAGCGCGCCGGTCCTGTCGAACACGGCGCAGGAGAAGTCGAGCCGCTCCTTGATGTTGACCGAGTGGGCCGTGTTCTGCAGGGCCACGCCCATCTGCTCGGCGATGTTCATGAACAGGTTGTTGAACACCTCGAGCAGGATCGGGTCGGCCTCTTTCGTGCCGGCCGCCCGGGCGCGCTGCATCTTCTCGTGGCGCGAGAGCACGACATGGTCGCCCGCCGTCAGCCGCGCGGTCCAGCCCGGCTCGACCACGATGGTCTGGTTGGCCTCGATGATCAGCGCGGGGCCGCGCACGCGGTCGCCGGGGGCAAGGCCCTCGCGGCGGAAGACGCCGGCCTCGCGCCACGTCCCGCCGCAGAAGATGCGCGTCCTCGTGTCGGTCGCCGCCTCGCGCGCGGCCGGGTCCTCGCCGGCGCGGCCGTCGCCGCCGTCCGTCCGTTCCCAGCCCTCGATCTCGACCGCCTCGACCGTGACCGGCTTGTCGGGGGTGATGAAGCCGAACTGCGCCTTGTGCATGGCCTCGAAGGCGGCGCGCACGGCATCGAGGTCGCCGTCGAAGGCGACGTCGATGGCGGTGTCGGTGCCGGCATAGCGCAGGTGCAGCTTCGCCCGCGTCTCGACGGCGTCGGCCGCCAGCCCCTGCTCCTCCAGCTCGGCGAGCACCGCCGCCGCCAATTCGCCCTGAAGGCTTTCGATGGCGGCGCGGCTTTCCTCGCAAAGCGGCTGGACGAGGCCCTGCTGGCGGCTGGCCGTCACGGTGGCGAGCCCCATGCCGTAGGCCGAGAGCAGGCCGGACAGCGGATGGATCAGGATGTGCTCGATGCCGAGCGCGTCGGCGACGAGGCAGGCGTGCTGGCCGCCGGCGCCGCCGAAGGAGTTGAGCAGATAGCGGGTGACGTCGTAGCCGCGCTGGACGGAGATCTTCTTGATGGCGTTGGCCATGTTCTCGACCGCGATCTTGAGGAAGCCCTCGGCCACCTCCTCGGGCGAGCGGCCCTCGCCGACCGTCCGCGCGATCTCGGCGAACTTCTGCGCCACCGCCTCGCGGTCGAGCGGCTGGTCCTGGCCCGGGCCGAAGATCGCCGGGAAGAAGTCGGGGTTGAGCTTGCCGAGCATGACGTTGGCGTCGGTGACGGTCAGCGGGCCGCCGCGACGGTAGCAGGCGGGGCCGGGGTCGGCCCCGGCCGAATCCGGGCCGACGCGGAAGCGGCCGGGCTCGGCATGCAGGATCGAGCCGCCGCCGGCGGCCACGGTGTGGATGCGCATCATCGGCGCGCGGATGCGCACGCCGGCGACCTCGGTGTCGAAGGCGCGCTCGTACTCGCCGGCCGAATGGGCGACGTCGGTCGACGTGCCGCCCATGTCGAAGCCGATGACGCGCGAAAAGCCGGCCTGCGCGGCGGTGCGCACCATGCCGACCACGCCGCCGGCGGGGCCGGACAGGATGGCGTCCTTGCCGCGGAAGCGGTCGGCGGCGGTGAGCCCGCCCGACGACATCATGAATTGCAGCGTCGGCCCCGGCTCGCCGGCCGGCGTGGCGCCGAGGATGCGCGCGACGCGCGACACGTAGCGGCGCAGGATCGGCGACAGATAGGCGTCGACGACCGCCGTGTCGCCGCGCCCGACCAGCTTGACCAGCGGCGAGACCTCATGGCTGGCCGAGACCTGGGTGAAGCCGATCTCGCGCGCCAGCCCGGCAAGGGCGGCCTCGTGCGCCGGGTTCTGCCAGGAGTGCATCAGCACGATGGCGACGGCGTCGATGCCGTCGGCCTTCGCGCGCTCCAGCGCCGGGCGGGCGCTCCCGGGGTCGAGCGGGGTCTCCACCGCGCCGTCGGCGAGCAGCCGCTCGTCGACCTCCTCGACGCGCTCGTAGAGCTGCTCGGGCAGCACGATCTGCTTGGCGAAGATGTCGGGCCGCGCCTGGTAGGCGATGCGCAGCTGGTCGCGGAAGCCGCGCGTGATGAGAAGCAGCGTGCGCTCGCCCTTGCGCTCCAGCAGCGCGTTGGTGGCGACCGTGGTGCCCATGCGCACCGTGCCGATGGCGGCGGAGGCCAGCTTGTCGCTCGACCCGACGCCGACGAGGCGGCGCATGCCCTCGATGGCGGCGTCCTCATAGGCGCCGGGGTTCTCCGACAGGAGCTTGAGCGGGTGAAGCCGCCCCTGCGGGTCGCGGCCGATCACGTCGGTGAAGGTGCCGCCGCGGTCGATCCAGAAATCCCATTGCCCCGCGGCGCCGCGTCGGTCCTGCGACATACGATTTCTCCCGGTTGAGCCCCTGCGACACGGTCTTGCGCCGTACGCTGACAAATCGTTGACAAATTGCGAATGAACTGTCAACTTTCGATCCAGTGCCGCGTTTCGGCGCGGCGAAAAGACCGATCGCAACCGGCATCGCAACCAAAAGAGGGAAACAGGGACATGAAGCATCTCATCCGCGCCGGCCTCGCCGGGGTCGCCTTCGTCACGCTCGCGGCCGTGCCCGCCGTCTCGCCCATCGTCTCGTCCGCCTGGGCCCAGACCGCCTGGGACATGCCCACGCCCTATGGCGACGGCATCTTCCACACCAAGAACATCCATCAGTTCGTCGAGGACGTGAAGGAAGCGACCGGCGGCAGCCTGACGATCACGGTCCATTCGGCCAACTCGCTGTTCGGCCATGCCGAGATCAAGGACGCGGTGCGCGACGGCTCGGTGCAGATCGGCGAGTTCCTGCTGTCGCGGCTGGCCAACGAGGATCCGATCTTCGCGCTCGATTCCATCCCCTTCCTCGCCTCCTCCTACGACGAGGCCGAGAAGCTGTGGGCGGCCTCGCGCGAGGCGGTCTCGGCCAAGCTCGCCGAGGAGGGGCTGACCGTGCTCTACGCCGTGCCGTGGCCGGGCCAGAGCCTCTACCTCAAGCAGGAGGTGACCGATCCGGCGCAGATGCAGGGCCTGAAGTTCCGCGCCTACAACGTCGCCACCGAGCGGCTGGCGACGCTGCTGGGCGCGACGCCGACGCAGGTCGAGGAGACCGACATCCCGACCGCCTTCTCCACCGGCCGCGTCGAGGCGATGATCACCTCGCCGTCCACCGGCGCCAACGCCAAGGCGTGGGACTTCGTCAGCCACTACATCGACACCCAGGCCTGGCTGCCCAAGAACATCATCGTCGTCAACACCGACGCCTTCGAGGCGCTCGGCGAGGACGAGCGCAAGGCGCTGATGGAGGCGGCGGCGGCGGCCGAGGCGCGCGGCCTCCAGATGTCGCGCGAGGAGACCGACGCCAAGATCGCCGAGCTGGAAGCCGGCGGCATGAAGGTGTCGAAGCCCTCCGAGGCGCTGGCGGCCAAGCTGCGCGAGGTCGGCCAGACCATGACCGCCGAGTGGGAAGCCTCCGCCGGCGAGGCCGGCAAGGCGGTCGTCGAGGCCTACCGCAACCAGTAAGGCGGCAGCGCGGGCGGGCCGGAGCGCCGCGCGTCCCTGGGGACGCGCAGGCCGCGCCGCCGCCCTCGCGGAGCATCGGGCCGCGGAAGCCGGTCTGCGCCGTCCGGCCCGATGCCTGCCACCGCCCGCGCCGCCCCCGGGGACCGCTCACATGCGCAAGGCGCTCGATACGCTCTACGGTGCCGCCCTCGTCGGCGCCTGTCTTTCCATGATCGCGATCGCGGCGCTGGTGTTCGTCCAGATCCTCGGCCGCGTCGCCGACAGCCTCGCCGTGCTCGCGGGCATGCCGCGCTACGGCTTCATCGTCCCGTCGCTGGCCGAGATCGGCGGCTTCCTGTTCGTGGCCGCCTCGTTCCTCGCCCTGCCGTGGACGCTGCGCGCGGCCGGCCATGTGCGGGTGACGCTGGCGCTGCGCACTTTCGGGCCGCGCGGCGACAGGGCGATGAGCGCGCTCGTCCTCCTCGCCGCGCTCGGGCTGACGGCGTTCGCGCTGTGGTCGGTCTGGCTGCTGACATACGCCTCCTTCCTGCGCGGGTCGGTCTCGGTCGGCATCATCGCCATCCCGCTGTGGATACCGCAGGGGGTGATGACGGCGGGGCTGGCCATCTTCGCCATCGCGCTCGCCGACGAGCTGGCGGCGATCCTGCGCGGCGGCGACGCCGCCTTCCGGCTGGCCGAGAGCCAGCGCGAGGCGTCCGAGGGAGGCCACTGATGGATATCGGGCTTCTGTCGCTGCTTCTCGTCGTCGTGCTGTTCGGCCTGCTGCTGGCGGGCCTGTGGGTCGGCTTCGCGCTGATGGCGGTCGGCCTCGTCGCCATGGAGGTCGCGACCTCGGCGCCGGTGGGCTCCGTCTTCGCCCGCCGCGTATGGGGCGCGATGAACGTGTGGGACCTCACCGCGCTGCCGATGTTCATCTGGATGGGCGAGATCCTGTTCCGCTCGCGCCTGTCCTCCGACATGTTCGAGGGGCTGGCGCCGTTCACGCGCCGGCTGCCGGGCCGGCTGCTGCACGTCAACGTCTTCGGCTGCGCGCTGTTCGCCTGCGTGTCGGGCTCCTCCGCCGCCACCACGGCCACGGTCGGGCGCATGTCGCTGCCGGAGCTGAAGCGGCGCGGCTACGACCCCAGGCTCGCCATCGGCACGCTGGCCGGCTCCGGCACCTTCGGCTTCCTCATCCCGCCCTCGATCATCATGATCGTCTACGGCGCGGCGACCGAGCAGTCGATCGCGCGGCTGTTCCTGGCCGGCGTCGGGCCCGGCATCCTGCTCGCCGTCCTGTTCTCGGCCTATGTGATCGTCTGGGCGCTCCTCAACCGCGACCGCATGCCGCCGCCCGAGCCCGTCCCGACCTGGGGCGAGCGGGGCCGGGCGCTGCTTCTTCTCATGCCCACCGTGCTGCTGATCGTCGCCGTCATCGGCTCGATCTATGCCGGCTTCGCCTCGCCCACCGAGGCCGCGGTGCTGGGCGTGGCCGGCGCGCTGGCGATCGCCTGGTTCTCGGGCGGCCTCGACCGCGCAAGCTTCGTCACCGCCCTGCGCGGGGCGGCGGTCACGAGCTGCATGATCGCCTTCATCCTCATGGGCGCGGCCTTCCTCACCGTGGCCATGGGCTTCACCGGCATTCCGCGCATCCTGGCCGCCTGGATCGGCGAGCAGGGCTTCTCGCACTATGCGCTGCTGGCCGTGCTGCTCGTCTTCTTCATCGTCATCGGCTGCTTCCTCGACGGCATCTCCATCGTGGTGCTGACCACCTCGGTGATCCTGCCGATGGTGCTGGCCGCCGGCATCGATCCGATCTGGTTCGGCATCTTCCTGGTGCTGGTGGTCGAGATGAGCCAGATCACGCCGCCGGTGGGCTTCAACCTGTTCGTCATCCAGTCGATAACGGGGCGCAACATCTTCGAGATCGCCTATTACGCGTTGCCGTTCTTCCTGCTTCTGGTATTGGCGACGGGCATCCTGACCGTTTTCCCGGAGATCGCGCTGTGGCTGCCAGGGACGATGATGAGCAACTGACGGCCCCGGTCGGCCCGGTCGTCTCCTCGGCGCATCTGGCCAATTCCAGCCTGCCGGCGCTGTCGGAGATCGAGTTCGCGCTGACCATGGCCAACCACGCCTTCCAGCGCTGGACGGTGCGCTGCATGGCGGCGGCGGGCGGGCCGGCGATGTCGCCGCTGGAGGTGCTGATCGTGCATCTCGTCAACCATCGCGAGCGGCCCAAGACGCTCTCCGACATCTGCCTCGTGCTCAACATCGAGGACACGCATCTGGCCAGCTACGCCATCAAGAAGCTGGTCGAGCACGGCATGGTCAGGACCGGGCGCAGCGGCAAGGAAAAGACCATCGCCATCACTGAGGAAGGCGTCCGGCTGTGCCGGCGCTACGGCGAGGTGCGCGAGGCGCTGGTGGTGCAGGCCGCGCGCCAGCTCGGCCACGACCCGGCCGACCTGTCGCGCATCGCCGCCGTGCTGCGCGCGCTGTCGGGCGCCTACGACCAGGCCGCGCGGGCGGCGGCTTCCCTCTAGCCGTGCCGGTCCTCGCCTTCCTCGCCCGCCACGGGCGGCTGGTGCTGGTGGCGGGCCTTGTCGCCGGGGCGGCGTCGCCGGGGCTGGCGCTGCTGTTCCGGCCGCTGATCGCGCCGCTGATCGTCGGGCTCCTGTTCCTCGCCGTGCTGCGGCTGGGCCCCGACGGGCTCATGGCCGGCATGCGCGGCCTGCACCGCGCGGCCGGGCTCGCCCTCGTGCTGCAACTCGCGCTGCCGCTCGCCGCCGCCGGGCTGCTGGCAGCGCTCGGCGTGCTCGCCCATCCGCTCGCCACCGGCGCCGTGCTGGTGCTGGCGGCAGCGCCGATCACCGGCAGCCCCAACATCACGCTGATGGCCGGCGGCGACCCGGCGCCGGCGCTGCGCCAGCTGGTCATCGGCACGGCGCTGCTGCCGGTCACGGTGGTGCCGGTGTTCATGGTCATGCCCGCCTTCGGCAGCCCGCAGGCGGTGGTGCGCGCCGCCTTCGAGCTCCTGGCGCTGATCGCGCTCGCCGGCGGCGCGGCCGTCGCCCTGCGCCGGTTCGGCATCGTCGGGGCGAACGAGCGCTCCTGTCTCGCCATGGACGGGATCGCGGCGCTGCTGCTCGGCCTCGTCGTCATCGGGCTGATGTCGGCGATCGGCCCGGCCGTCGTCTCCGACCGGCCGGCCTTCCTCGCCGCGCTCGCCGCCGCCTTCGCGCTCAACATGCCGATCCAGCTCGCGGCCAGCGCGCTCGCCGCGCGCCGGCTGCCCTCGGCCGCGCCGGCGCTGGGCATCGTCGCCGGCAACCGCAACGCCGCGCTGTTCCTGAGCGTGCTGCCGGCGGCGACCATCGACGAGCTGCTGCTGTTCATCGGCTGCTTCCAGATCCCGATGTACCTGACGCCGTTCCTGCTTTCGGGCTGGTTCCGGCGGCTGGCGGGCGGAAACCGCGCCGCCGCCGGGTGAGGCCAGGCCTCAGGCCGCCTGCACCCGCGGCCCGCGCGACGCGCAGCGCAGCGAGGCCATGGTGAAGACCGCCGCGGCGACCAGCACGCCCGGGACCAGCCCCAGAAGCACGGCGACGGCGACGTCGATGCCGGAGGCGAAGGCGCCGGTGTCGGTCAGCGTCCATGCCGGCATCAGCAGGGTGAAGACCGCCGTGGCGACGGTGCCCATGATCGCGGCGGCCATCAGCGGCCGCTTCGCCGGCCGGCCGGCGCGGCGCAGGCGGCTCACGCCGAAGACGACGCCGCCGAGCAGGAGAAGGCCGGCCGCCAGCAGCAGCCACAGAAAGCCGCCCATGGCCTCGGACAGGATGAAGAAAAGGGTGACGGGATTGAAGTCGCTCATGACGGTTTCTCCTCAGGCACGGCCGCGCAGCATGGCGCGATAGGCGCCCAGCAGGCCCTTTTCCTCGATCAGCCACGACACCCACAACTCCTTCAGCGGGTCGATGAAGGGGAAGGAGGGGATCAGCGTACCGTCGTAGTCGAACTCGATCAGCATCGCCTTGCCGTAGCCGGTGACCATCGGGCACGAGGTGTAGCCGTTGAACGTGGCCGAAGGCGTGCGGCCGGCGGTCTCGGCGATCAGGTTGTCGGCCACCACCGGCACCTGCCACTTGACGGAGGCCGCCGTCTTGCCGCGCGGCACGCCGGCGATGTCGCCGACGGAAAAGACGTTGGCATAGCGCGGATGGCGCAGCGTCGGCTTGTCGGCCTCGACCCAGCCGTCGGCGGCGAGGTTGCCCTCCTGCCACGGCAGCGGGCTCTGCCGCACCGCGTCTGGCGCGCGCATCGGCGGCACGACGTGGATGAAGTCGTAATCGAGCGTCACGTCGCCGGCCTCGGTCCTGTAGGTCGCCCGCCTCGCGCCCGGGTCGATCGCCTTCAGCACGTGGCCGTAATTGACGGCGACGCCGCGCGCGGCGAACATCTCCTTGACCTTGTCGTTGACCGGCGGCACCGCGAACACGGCCGGGCCGTGGGCGTTGTAGATCAGCTCGACCGCGCCGCGGCGGCCCTGGCGGCGGGCCTTGTCGTCGGCGATGAACGTGATCTTCAGCGGCGCGCCGGCGCATTTCATCTCGCCGGCCGGGCGGCCGAACAGGCCGGTGCCCCCCGTTTCGAGGAAACGGTCGATGGCTGCGGCCGAGGCGGCCGCCTCGTTCGGCCCGGCATAGATCGAGGCGATGCCCTCCTTGCCGATCAGCGAGGCGTCCATGCCCTCGATCGCCGTGTAGTCGAGCTTCAGGCCGGTGGCGACGATCAGGAAGTCGTAGTCGATGCGCCGGCCCGAGGTGGTGACGACGGCGTTGGCGTCGGGGTCGAACTCGGCCACGGCCTCCTCGACCCAGTCGACGCCGCGCGGCATGTAGTCGGCGTTGCGCTCGGTGACGCGGGCGGGCGACCACAGGCCGGCGCCGACCAGCGTGAAGCCCGGCTGGAAATGATGCTCCTTCTTGGCGTCGATGATCGTGATCGTCGCACCGGGCATGCCGCGCGACAGCCGCGCCGCCATGGCGAGGCCGGCAGCGCCGGCGCCGGCGATGACGATGCGGGCGCGGGCGCCGGACGTCTGCGCGGCCGCCGGCGTCGCCGGCAGCACGGCCGGCAGGCCGGCAAGCAGCACCCCGCCGCCGGCAGCGAGAAATTCGCGTCTGTTCATTGCGGTTCTCCTCCCCATCATGGTCTTTGCGTTTACGCCACGGCTTCGAGCCTTCCGCGCGCCCATGCCGCGATCTGGCTCGCCGCCATGGCGCCGGACACGCGGGCCACCTCGCGGCCGCCGGAAAACAGGATCATCGTGGGAATGCCGCGTATGCCGAGGCGCGCCGCCATCTCCGGCTCGGCGTCGGTGTTGAGCTTGACGAGCCGCACCGCCGGCTCCAGCTCGGCGGCCGCGGCCTCGAAGGCCGGCGCCATCATGCGGCAGGGGCCGCACCACGGCGCCCAGACGTCGACCAGCACCGGCACGTCGCCCTGCCTCACCTGCTTGTCGAGCATGGCCGAGTCGGCGTCGACCGGCTTGCCCGAGAACAGCGGCGCGCGGCAGCGGCCGCACAGCGCGGCTTCGGCCGGCCTGTCGGCGGGCACCCGGTTTATGCCCGCGCAATGCGGGCAGACGATCTGGCGGCTTGCGGACATTTCCATCATACTCCCTGGCATCGCGCTGCGTCGGCCGGGCTTGCGGCCTCGCGCCGCCGCCGCTTTCGTATTGACTGTATATACGAACTAATGTAGATACGCAACTATGAATATCGATATGACGATCGACCCGAACGCCATGCGCGAAGCCGCCGACGAGGCAAGCGACCTTCTCAAGGCGCTGTCCAACCAGCACCGGCTCCTGATCCTGTGCCAGCTCATCGAGGGGGAGAAGTCGGTCGGCCAGCTCGCCGGGTTCCTCGGCATCCGCGATTCGACCGTCTCGCAGCATCTGGCGCTGTTGCGCCGCGAGCGCATCATCGCCGGCCGCCGCGACGGGCAGACGATCTGGTACCATATCGAAAGCGGTCCGGCGCGCGCGGTGATGGAGGTGCTCTACGGCGCCTATTGCTCGCCGCAGTGCTGAGGCGGACAGTCCCCCCGCACGCCAACCAGCCAGCCCCGAAGAAAAATCCCGGCCGCGCCGCGCGCCGGCCATCATGAGGCACAGACATGACCGCCGAGGCGACAGTCCGCAACGAAACGGCCCCCGACGAAACGGCCCCCGACGAAACGGCGAAGAGGAACATCCTCGTCCTGACCGCGGCGCAGGCGCTCGGCGCGGCGAGCCCGCCGATCATCATCTCGCTCGGCGGCATCGTCGGCCAGACGCTGTCCTCGACGCCGGCGCTGGCGACGCTGCCGGTCAGCCTCTACAATCTCGGCCTGGCGCTGGGCACGGTCCCGGCGGCGATGGTGATGCGGCGCATGGGCCGGCGCACCGGCTACCTGATCGGCGCGACCATCGGCGTCTTCTCCGGCCTGGTCGCCACGCTCGGCATCGTGGGCGCGGCCTTCGTCGTCTTCTGCCTCGGCACCTTCATGGCCGGCTTCTACGGCGCCTATGTCCAGAGCTACCGCTTCGCGGCGGCCGACGCCGCCACCGGGCCGCTCAAGGCCAAGGCGATCTCCTGGGTGATGATCGGCGGGCTGGCGGCGGCCGTCATCGGGCCGCAGCTCGTCATCTGGACGCGCGACGCGCTGCCGGCCGCGCCGTTCGCCGGCAGCTTCCTCAGCCAGGCGGCGCTGGCGCTCCTGGCGCTGCCGGTGCTGATGCTGTTGCGCGCGCCGAAGCCGGCCGCGCCGGCCGCGGCCGCGCAGCCGGGCGGCGGCAGGCCGCTGGCCGAGATCATGCGCACGCCGCGCTTCATCCTCGCCGTGGCCGCCGGCGTCGTCTCCTACGGGCTGATGAGCTTCGTCATGACGGCGGCGCCCATGGCCATGGTCGGCTGCGGCTTCACCATCGGCGAGGCCGCCCTCGGCATCCAGTGGCACGTGCTTGCCATGTTCGCGCCGAGCTTCTTCACCGGCAACCTGATCGCCCGCTTCGGCAAGGAGAAGATCACCGCGCTCGGCCTCGTGCTGATCGCGGCCTCGGGCGCGGTGGCGCTGTCGGGCCTCGACCTGGAGCATTTCTTCGTCTCGCTGATCCTGCTCGGCGTCGGCTGGAACTTCGGCTTCATCGGCGCAACCGCCATGATCACCGACTGCCACACGCCGCAGGAGCGGGGCAAGGTGCAGGGCGCCAACGACTTCATGGTGTTCGGCACGGTCGCGGCCGCCTCGTTCTTCTCGGGCTCGCTGCTCAACGCCTCGGGCTGGGCGGCGGTCAACTGGATGATCTTTCCCATCGTCGCTCTCGTGCTGGTGCCGCTGCTGTGGCGGGCGGCGCGGCCGCGCCCGGCCGGCGCGGCCTGACGCGGCGCGCCCTATCCCTGCGGGCCGGCGGCCGGGGAAAGAGCCCGCCCGCCGCCCGCTCCGGCTGCAAGGGGCATGCGGCGCGGAAAGACGCGCGGGGTGTCTTGCAATTATCTACGTATCTTCGTATATAGGTATATACAGTCATTTTGCAGGAGATACAGATGACCCTCGAACGTTCCGTCCTTGCCTTTGCCGGCTTCATGGTGCTCGTTTCCGTGGCGCTGACCGTATGGGTGTCGCCGTATTTCGTGTGGCTGACCGTGTTCGTCGGCTTCAACATGTTCCAGTCGGCCTTCACCGGCTTCTGCCCGGCGGCGGGCGTGTTGAAGCGCCTCGGCTTCAAGCCCGCCTGCTCCGTCTGACCCGAAAGAAAGCCGCCATGCGCATCGCTGTCCTCGCCGCCGCGCTCGCGGCGGCCGCCCCGGCTCTTGCCGCCGAAACCCTCGTGCTGGCGCCTGAGACCGTGCCCGAATGGAAGGCCGTCTACGGCCGCGTCGAGGCGCGCGACCTCGTGCCGGCCCGCGCCCGCATCGGCGGCACCGTCGTCGAGCTGCTGGTCTCCGAGGGCGATACGGTCGAGGCCGGCCAGCGCATCGCCGTGGTGCGCGACGACAAGATCGCCTTCCAGATCGCCGCCTTCGACGCGCAGCTCAGGGCGCTCCAGGCCCAGCTCGAGAAGGCCGAGGCCGAGCTTTCCCGCGGCGCCTCGCTGGTCGAGCGCGGCGTCATCACCGCCCAGCGGCTGGAGCAGCTTCGCACCGACGTCGAGGTGACGCAGAACCAGATCGCCGCTACCGAGGCGCAGCGCTCGGTCGTCGTCCAGCAGGGCGAGGAGGGCGCGGTGCTGGCGCCGGCCTCCGGCCGCGTGCTCACCGTGCCGGTGACGCGCGGCGCCGTCATCATGGCCGGCGAGCCCGCCGCCACCATCGGCGGCGGCGGCTTCTTCCTGCGGCTGGCCATTCCCGAGCGCCATGCCGGCGACCTGAAGGAGGGCGCGCAGATCCGCATCGCCGCCGCCGGGGCGCAAACGCAGGGCCGGCTCGCCAGGATCTATCCGCAGATCGAGAACGGCCGCGTCGTCGCCGACGTCGAGGTCGACAGGCTCGACCACGCCTTCGTCGACGCCCGCGTGCCGGTCGAGGTGCCGGTCGGCAGCCGCGAGGCGCTGCTGGTGCCGCGCGCCGCGATCTCCATCCGCTCCGGCCTCGATTTCGTGCGCGTCGCCACCGATGCCGGAGAGGTCGAGCGCGCCGTGGTTCCCGGCGAGACCGTCCTGCGCGACGGCGCAGCCTTCGTCGAAATCCTGACCGGCCTCGTCGCCGGCGAAACCGTCGTCGTGCCGTAATGTCCTCCTCGTCCCACGGTTCCGGCCCCCAGGGCCTCGGCATCGCCGGCGCTCTCACGCGCGCCTTCATCACCTCGCCGCTGACGCCGCTGTTCCTCATCGCCGCCTTCGCCTTCGGCCTGGTGGCGCTGTCGGCGCTGCCGCGCGAGGAGGAGCCGCAGATCTCGGTGCCGATGGTCGACATCGCCGTGCGCGCCGACGGGCTGAAGGCGCAGGACGCCGTCAAGCTCGTCACCGAGCCGCTGGAGATCATCGTCAAGGGCATCGACGGGGTCGAGCACGTCTATTCCCAGACCGCCGACGACCAGGTGCTGGTGACGGCGCGCTTCCTCGTCGGCACCCCGGCCGACACCGCCGTGCTGCGCGTCCACGACAAGCTGCGCGCCAACATGGACCGCATCCCCGTCGGCATCCCCGAGCCGCAGATCATCGGCCGCGGCATCGACGACGTCGCCATCGTGGCGCTGACGCTGACGCCCGGGCCGCAGGCGGCCGGCGGCATCGGCCCCAACGACCTGACGCGGGTGGCGCGGGAGCTGAAGGCCGAGATCGCCAAGATCGAGGATGTCGGCATCTCCTATCTGGTCGGGGCGGTGGACGAGACGATCCGCATCGCGCCCGATCCGGCCAGGCTCGCGCTCTACGGCGTCACGCTGCAGCAGCTCGCCGGCAAGGTGCAGGGCGCCAACCGCGCCTTCCCCACGGCGCGCGTGCGCGACGGCGGCGAGCAGATCGTGCTGGCGGCCGGCGAGACGCTCGCCGCGCCCGCGGCCATCGGCAACCTGCTCATCACCTCGCGCGACGGCCGCCCGGTCTATGTCCGCGACGTCGCCACGGTCGGGTTCGCCGCCGATGTCGGCGAGGCGCTGGTCTCGACGGTGACGGCCGAGCAGGGTCGCGTGCCGGCGGTGACGCTGGCGGTGGCCAAGCGCGCCGGCTCCAACGCCGTCACCGTCGCCGACACCATCCTCCATCGCGTCGGGGAGCTGAAGGGCTCGCTGATCCCGGACGAGATCGCGGTCGAGGTGACGCGCGACTACGGCGAGACCGCCAACGAGAAGGCCAACGAGCTCCTGTTCCATCTCGGCCTCGCCACCGTCTCGATCATCCTTCTGGTCTGGTTCACCATCGGCCGCCGCGAGGCGGTGGTGATGGCCGTGGTCATCCCCGTCACCATCCTGCTCACCCTGTTCGCCTCCTGGGCGATGGGCTACACGCTGAACCGCGTCTCGCTGTTCGCGCTGATCTTCTCCATCGGCATCCTGGTCGACGACGCCATCGTCGTCATCGAGAACATCGCCCGCCACTGGGCCATGGGCGACGGCCGCGACCGCCGGCAGGCGGCGATCGAGGCGGTGGCCGAGGTCGGCAACCCGACCATCGTGGCCACCCTCACCGTCGTGGCCGCACTCCTGCCGATGCTGTTCGTGTCGGGCATGATGGGGCCCTATATGAGCCCGATTCCCGCCAACGCCTCCGCCGCGATGGTCTTCTCCTTCTTCGTCGCGGTGATGGTCACGCCGTGGCTGATGCTCAAGGTCGCCGGCAAGGCGCCGGTTCACGCCCATGGCGGCCATGGCGACGCCCATGGCGGCGTGCTCGGGCGCATCTATGTCGCGGCGGCGCGGCCGGTCCTCGCCTCGAAGGCGCGGAGCTGGGGCTTCCTCGCCGCCGTCGGCGCGCTGACGCTGGGGTCGCTGGCGCTGTTCTACACCAAGGACGTGACGGTGAAGCTGCTTCCCTTCGACAACAAGTCGGAGCTTGCCGTCACCATCGACCTGCCGGAAGGCTCCCCGGTCGAGGCGACCGACGCGGTGGCGCAGCAGATAGCCGCCATCGTGCTCGGGCTCGACGAGGTCCGCTCCGTCCAGACCCATGCGGGCGCCGCCGCGCCCTTCAACTTCAACGGGCTGGTGCGCCACTACTTCCACCGCACCGAGCCGCAGATGGGCGAGGTGGCGATCAACCTGAAGCCGAAGGCCGAGCGGTCGCGCGCCAGCCACGACATCGCGCTCGACATCCGCCGGCGCATCGCGGCCGCCGCGACGCCGCAGGGCACGGTGCTCAAGGTGGTCGAGCCGCCGCCCGGCCCGCCGGTGATGGCGACGCTGCTCGCCGAGATCTACGGGCCCGACGCCGAGACCCGCCGCGCGGTGGCCGGAAAGGTGGAGGCCGCGTTCCGCTCCGTGCCCTACATCGTCGACGTCGACAATTCCTACGGCACGGCCGCGCGCCGGCTGCGGGCGACGGTCTCGACCGACGACCTCGAGTTCTTCCGGGTCGAGGAGGGCGACGTGCTCGACACCATCGCCGTCCTCAACGGCGGCATGACGGTGGGCTACTCGCATCGCGGCGAGGGCCGCCCGCCGATCCCGATCCGCATCGAGCGGCCGAAGTCCGAGCGCCGGCTCGACGAGCGCTTCCTGACGACGCCGATCCCGGCCAACGTGCTGCCGGGCGACCGCGGCGTGGTCGAGCTGGGCGACGTGGTGCGCGTGGCCGAGGAGCGGGCCTCGCTGCCGGTCTTCCGCCGCAACGGCCGCGCCGCCGAGATGGTGACGGCCGAGCTCGCCGGCGAGTTCGAGGCCCCGCTCTACGGCATGATCGCCGTGCAGGCCGCCATCGACGCGCAGGACTGGACCGGCCTCGAAAAGCCGGCGATCTCGCTCCACGGCCAGCCGCAGGACGAGCGCGCGCCGACGCTTCTGTGGGACGGCGAGTGGGAGGTGACGTGGGTGACGTTCCGCGACATGGGCGCGGCCTTCATGGTGGCGCTGCTGGGCATCTACATCCTCGTCGTCGCCCAGTTCGGCTCGTTCAAGGTGCCGCTGGTCATCCTGACGCCGATCCCGCTGACCTTCATCGGCATCCTCGGCGGCGATGATCGGCTTCATCGCGCTCGCCGGCATCATCGTGCGCAACTCGATCCTGCTGGTCGACTTCATCCGCCACACCGATCCGGCGGGGCGGACGCTGACGGAGATCCTGATCGAGGCCGGCTCGATCCGCTTCAAGCCGATCCTGCTCACCGCGCTCGCGGCCATGATCGGCGCCGCCGTCATCCTCGCCGACCCGATCTTCCAGGGCCTGGCGATCTCGCTCCTGTTCGGGCTCGCCTCCTCGACGCTGCTGACCGTGCTCGTCATCCCCGCCATCTACCGCGTCCTGCGCAGCTGAGGCGCCGGCACTTCCGCTCCGGGGGCTTGGCGAAACGCCGCGCTTACGGTTAACTGGAGCGGGTCCCCTTTGGAGGAAGGGGGTGGAGGTGCAGGGTTGGCTATCGATATCCTGATCGCCGAGGACGAGCCGAGCATCCTCGAGGCTCTGACGTTCGTCCTGGGCAGGGCAGGCTGGAGCGTGCGCACGGTCACCGACGGCGAGGCGGTGATAGGCGCCGTGCGGCGCGAGGAGCCGCGCGTGCTGGTGCTCGACATCATGCTGCCCAAGCGCTCGGGCTTCGAGGTGCTGAAGCAGATCCGCGCCAACGCGGCGACGCGGGCGCTGCCCGTGCTCGTGCTCACCGCCAAGGGCCAGCAGCAGGACCGCCAGATCGCCGAGGAGCTGGGCGCCGACTCCTTCGTCACCAAACCCTACGCCAATGCCGACGTCGTCGACGCGGTGCGCGCCCTGCTCGGCAAGCCGGCGGCGCTCGAGCGGCAATGACCGGCCCGGCGACGGTGACGCCATGACCCGCCGCAAGCTCGTCGCCGCCGCGCTGTTCCTCACCGCCTTCGGCGCGCTCGCCTACCTGCCGCCGCTGGTGCTGCTGTTCCGCCTCGACATCCGGATCATGGGCGTGCCGATCGAGACGGTCTACGTCTTCGCGCTGTGGGTGGCGCTGGTGGCGGGCGCGTGCTGGTTCAGCCGCGTGCTGCCCGACGACCGGCCGCCGCCGGAGCGCAAGCCGGAGGCCGGGCGATGACGCTCACCGCCGACCTCGTCATCGCCTCGGCCGTGGCCTATGTCGGGCTCCTGTTCCTCGTCGCCTTCCTCGGCGACCGGCACACGCGCAACCGCGACGGCGGCTTCCTGCGCTCGCCCTTCGTCTACACTCTGTCGATCTCGGTCTACTGCACGAGCTGGACTTTCTACGGCGCGGTCGGCTCGGCGGCGCGCAACGGGCTCGAATTCGTCACCATCTATCTCGGGCCGACGCTGGTCTTCGTCGGCTGGTGGTTCATCCTGCGCCGGCTGGTGCGCATCAGCCACGACCAGCGCATCACCTCCATCGCCGACCTGCTGTCGTCGCGCTTCGGCAAGTCGAACCGGCTCGCCGTGCTCGTCACCGTGCTCGCCGTCATCGCCATCGCGCCCTATATCGCGCTCCAGCTCAAGGCCGTGACCTCGTCGATCGAGGCCATCGCCGGCTCGTCCGAGTTCGGCCGCGGCAGCCTCGAGGGCTGGGACGAGGTGGGGCTGGCCTTCGGCGTCGCCGCGGGCATGGCCGTCTTCACCATCCTGTTCGGCACCCGCAACGTCGACGCCAAGGAGCAGCACCACGGCGTGGTCGCCGCGATTGCGCTCGAGGCCGTGGTCAAGCTGACGGCGCTGATCGCGGTCGGCCTGTCGGTGCTCTACATCAGCGGCGGCTTCGAGGCGATCTACACGCGCGCGGCCGAGGCGGGGCTTTCCATCCACGCCACCGAGACCTTCGGCGACCGCTGGGTGGCCTCGATGCTGCTCGCGGCCTCGGCCATCATCTGCCTGCCGCGCCAGTTCCAGGTCGCGGTGGTGGAGAATTCCGACGAGAGCCACCTGCGCACGGCGAGCTGGGCCTTCCCCGCCTACATGCTGGCGATGAGCCTGTTCATCGTGCCCATCGCGCTGCACGGGCTGACCGTGATGCCGGCCGGCTCGAACCCCGACATGTTCACGCTGACCCTGCCGCTGGCGGCCGGGCACGACGGGCTGGCGCTGTTCGCCTTCATCGGCGGCTTCTCCTCGGCCACCTCGATGATCATCCTGGAATCGATCGCGCTGTCGATCATGGTCTCCAACCACATCGTGGTGCCGATCATGCTGCGGCTGACCGCCAACGAGGGCATCGGCGACGGCCAGGGCGTGCGCCGGCTGATCCTCAACGCGCGGCGGCTGTCGATCGTGCTGATCCTGCTGCTCGGCTTCAGCTATTTCTACCTGACCCGCGCCTCGGACGCGCTGGCGCCCATCGGCCTGATCTCGTTCACCGGCGTCGCCCAGTTCCTGCCCGCCATCCTCGCCGCGCTGTTCTGGCGCGACGCCTCGGCCAAGGCGGCCATCGCGGCCATCCTGATCGGCTTCCTCGTCTGGGTGTGGTCGAGCTTCATGCCCTCCTTCGCCTCGTCTTCGCCGGCGGTCGCCGCCATCATGGCCGAGGGGCCGTTCGGCGTCGCCTGGCTCAGGCCGCAGGCGCTGTTCGGGCTGGAACGGCTCGACCCGCTGGCGCACGCCGTGTTCTGGAGCCTGTTCCTCAACACCACGGTGCTGATCGTCGGCTCGCTGATCTCCAGCCAGTCTGCGCTGGAGCACGTGCAGGCGGCGGTGTTCCTCAACGTGCTCCGCAACGCGCCGGGCGACACCGGCCCGCTGCGCGGCTCGGCCACCGCCGACGACCTGTTCCTCGTCGCGCGCCGCGTGCTCGGCCACCAGCGCGCCGTCGACCTGTTCTCCGAGGAGGCCAAGCAGACCGGCATGCCGTGGACCAGCCTGGAGCCCAGCCCCGCCTTCATCCACCGGCTGGAGCGGGAGCTCGCCGGCTCCGTCGGCGCGGCCTCGGCCCATGTCATGCTGTCCAAGGTGGTGTCGGGCGACGCGGTGTCGCTGGAGGAGGTCATGCAGATGGCCGACGAGACCCAGCAGGCCATCGAGCACTCGCAGGCGCTGGAGCGCGCCTCGGCGCAGCTTCGCGCCACCGCCGAGAAGCTGGAGGTCGCCAACCGGCAGCTGCGCCGCGTCGACCAGCAGAAGGACGAGTTCCTCAGCCAGGTCAGCCACGAGGTGCGCACGCCGATGACGGCGATCCGCGCCTTCTCCGAGATCCTGCTGACGGAGGCCGACCTCGACGAGGAATCGCGGCGCAAGTTCGTCAACACCATCCACAAGGAGAGCCTGCGGCTGACCTCGCTGCTCGACGAGATCCTCGACCTGTCGGCGCTGGAGCGCGGCGAGCGCGTGTGGGAGAACCGGCCGATCGACGCCGAGGAGTCGCTCGACCAGGCGCTGCACGTCTGCGACGCGCTGGCGCTGCGCAGCGGCACCGCCATCCGCACCGGGCCGCGCGCGGCGTCCGCCCCGGTGCTGGCCGACCCCGACCGGCTCGGCCAGGTGCTCATCAACCTCATCTCCAACGCCATCAAGTACAACGACGCCGACTCGCCGGAGGTGGAGATACGCTCGCGCGTCGAGGGCGGCGACTACATCGTCGAGGTGGCCGACAACGGCATCGGCATCCCCGAGGAGGAGCGGCCGCGCATCTTCGAGAAGTTCTATCGCGGCCGGCTCGGCGAGAGCGCGCCCTATGCCGGGGCCGGGCTCGGCCTGCCGATCAGCCGCGAGATCGTGACGCGCATGAAGGGCAGGCTGGAGCTCGTCGGCGGGCTGGAGCGCGGCGCCTGCTTCCGCGTCACCCTGCCGCTGTCGCCCGAGCGCGAAACCGCGCCGCACGACAGGGTCGGCACGCCCGCCTGAGCGGGACGCCTCGCCCGGCCTCGCCCTGGCGCCCTAGCCCTTCTTCGCGCCGGACTTGGCGCGCTCTATCGCCTCGACGATCATGCGCCGCGCCTCGCCCGCGCCGCGCCAGTCGCCGATCTTGACCCACTTGCCGGGCTCCAGGTCCTTGTAGTGCTCGAAGAAGTGCTCGATCTGCTGGAGGGTGATCTCCGGCAGGTCGGAATGTTCGTGGACGTTCTCATAGCGGCGCGACAGGTGCGGCGAGGGCACGGCGATCACCTTCTCGTCGCGGCCGGCATTGTCCTCCATCACCAGAACGCCGATCGGGCGCACGTTGATGACGCAGCCGGGCACGAGCTGGCGCGTGTTGCAGACGAGCACGTCGATCGGGTCGCCGTCCTCCGACAGCGTGTGCGGCACGAAGCCGTAATTGCCGGGATAGTGCATCGGCGTGTAGAGGAAGCGGTCGACGACCAGCGTGCCCGCCTCCTTGTCCATCTCGTACTTGATCGGCTGGCCGCCGACCGGCACCTCGATGATGACGTTGACGTCGTGCGGCGGGTTCGTGCCTATGGCGATGGCGTCGATGCGCATGGGTGCGTTCCTGGGGTGCGGGGGACATGAAGCCTTGCGGCATTGCCGGTCGCCGATATACCGGCCGTGCCGATATGGCAATGCGCCTGTGGCAGGGCGGGGGCGGGGAGGGCGGCCTCAGTCCCAGACGTAGGCGACCTTGCGCAGGGCGCGCGCGTCGAACACCTCGACCCCCTCGGCGACGTCGCGGCCGCCGGCGCCGGCATAGAAATGCGTGGCGTTGACGTTGTCCTCGAGCGCCCAGACGACGAGGCCGGAAAGCCCGTGGGCGGCGAGCTTGTCGCGCGCGGCGCAGAACAGGCGGCTGCCGAGCCCGATGCCCTGATATTCGGGCTTGATGTAGAGCTCGTAGATCTCGCCTTGCTGCGGCAGCTCGCGGGCGCGGTTGCGGCCGAGCGTGGCGTAGCCCACCACCTCGCCGCCCATCTCGACCACCAGCACGCTGGCGGCGCGGCGGATGGCGTCGGCCCACCAGGCCGTGCCGCGGCGGCCGATCATCGCGTTGAGCGCCCGGAACGGGATGATGCCGCCATAGGCGCCCTGCCACGACTGCGCATGCACGCCGGCGATCGCCGCCGCGTCGCGCGGCTCCGCCCGTCTGATGTCGATCGTCAGCGTATTCATAATTCGTTAACCATAGACCCGACGCGGCCCGGCCGGCAAGCCGCCGCGCGAAGCCGCGGGCGTTTCTCACAGCAGGTTCGTCGGGGCAGCTTGCGCCGGGCGGCGGGGCGGTCAGATCTCGACCACGTGGTCGTCGAGCTCGTTGGGATTGCTGACGCCGCCGGGGAAATGTTGCGCCAGCAGGCCGCCCGCCTTGTCGATGGCGTCGGCGAGGCCCTCGGTCAGCCGGCCGGCGGCGGCGGCCGCGACGATGCGGGCGACGATTGCGTCCCATTCGGCCTGCGGCACCTTGCCGTCGATGCCGGCGTCGGCGATGACCGTGGCATATCGTTCCGCCAGCGAAACGAATATCAGGATGCCGGTGCGCTTCTCCGTCGCATGCACGTTGTGGGCGAGGAACTGGCGCACGGCGTTGTCGTGGGCGCGGCGGTAGCGCAGCCGTCGCGGCGTCAGCCGGATGGCGAGGCCGGGGAGGAGCCGCAGCACCGCAAGGGCGGCCGCCAGCGCCACGACCTGATGCAGCACGAAGCCGAGATGGCCGAGGAGGAGCCAGCTGCGGTCGAGCCAGAAGGCGACGGCGAGGCTGGCGGCGAGCACGCCGGCCGCCAGCATGAAGGCGGCGGGAAAGACGTAGCTGTCGCTCTGCCGCGCCACCACGCAATAGATCTCGCCGCGCGTCGCGCCCTCGGCGGCCTTGATCCGGTCGGCGAGCGCCCGGTGGTCCTGCGGCGTCAGCGATTGCCTCATGCGCCCTCTCCCCTACCAGCTTCCGGAGGCGCCGCCGCCGCCGGACGAGCCCCCGCCGCCCGAAAAGCCGCCGCCGGAGGAGGATGACGACCAGCCGCCGCCGGAGGAGGAGCGGCCCGGGCGCGCGCGGCCGGACGAGCCGGAGCCGCCATACTCGATCTCGATGCCGAGCCACCTGTAGCGGCCCGGCCCCAGCCGGCGGCCGAAGACCGGGGCGAGGATGGCGAAGCCGAAGGCGCCGAAGAACAGCGACACCCACAGACCGATGAAGACGACCGCGATCCAGTCCGGGCCGGTGGAGGGCTGGTTGCGGCGCGCCCGCACCTCCAGCTCCGCGCCGTCGCCTTCGAGCACCATGACGATGTCGTCGACCGCCGCCGAGATGCCGCCGGCAAAGTCGCCGGCGCGGAAGGCCG
The DNA here is from genome assembly GCA_003577315.1 of Hyphomicrobiales bacterium. Classification (GTDB taxonomy): domain Bacteria; phylum Pseudomonadota; class Alphaproteobacteria; order Rhizobiales; family Rhizobiaceae; genus Aerobium. Next base: position 83,116 of record QEVK01000019.1, read on the forward strand.
GCACCATCGTGTTCTCGATGATGAGCTTCGCGTGCAGGTCGGTCAGCGTGCCCTCGAGCCCGTAGCCGACCTCGATGCGCATCCTGCGGTCGTCGCGCGACACCAGGAGCAGGACGCCGTTGTTCTCGCCGGCCTGGCCGAGGTTCCAGTGGCGGAACAGGCGGTTGGCATAGGGCTCGATCGCCTCGCCGCCGAGATCGGGAACGGTGGCGACGACGATCTGGTCGGACGACCTCGCCTCGAAGGCGGCGAGCCTGTCCGTCAGCGCTCGCTCGCTCGCGGCGTCGATCAGGCCGGCGGAATCGACCACCCGGCCGGTCAGCGCCGGCAGCGGCTGGGCAAGCGCGGGAAGCGCCGCCGCCAGCAGGACGAGCGCAAGCACAAGGCGCGCGAGGCCGCCCGCCCGCCCCGTGCGCCGCGCTTCGCCTGCGGTATTTGCCCTCGCGCCCAAGCCGTCGTCCGCTGTGTCAGCCGCGGTTGCCGAAATCGACCTTCGGCGTCTCCATCCTGTCTTCGGAGATGGTGAAGTTCTGGAACGGCTCGTTGTCGGTGAACCACAGCCACGCCCAGATCATCGACGGGAAGGTCCTGAGCGACGTGTTGTAGACCCTGACCGCCTCGATGTAGTCGCGCCGGGCCACCGCGATGCGGTTCTCCGTGCCTTCGAGCTGGGCCTGCAAGGCCAGGAAGTTCTGGTTGGCCTTCAGGTCGGGATAGTTCTCGACCACGGCGAGCAGGCGCGACAGCGCGCCGGTCAGCGCGGCCTGGTTTTCCTGGAACGCCTGGAAGGCGGCCGGATCCTGGAGCAGGTCGGCCGGCACCCGGGTCTGCGTCGCCCTGGCGCGCGCCTCGACCACGGCCTCCAGCACCTCGCGCTCGTGGGCGGCGTAGCCCTTCACCGTCTCGACCAGGTTGGGAATCAGGTCGGCGCGGCGCTGGTACTGGTTCAGGACCTCGCTCCACGCGGCCTTGGCGCGCTCCTCGTTGGTGGGGATGGTGTTGAAGCCGCAGGCGCCCAGCAACGGCAGCAGGAGCGCCAGGGCGACGAGGTTGACGGGGATGCCGGCGCGGCGGCGCGGCGAGGGGGCGGTGACGGCCCGGCTGTTCATGAGGCGATTCCCGGTCTGTTGAGGTCGTGGCGAGCTTAGCCCCTTTCCTGGCACAAGAAAACGACGGCCGGCATGCCGCAGTCGCGCTTGTGCGCAAGGGGCGCTCGCGTCTAATCTTGCCGCCGATCGGGAAAGGCGAGATGAGCCGGGACGAAGACAGGCAAGCCGAATCGCGCCGCATCATCGGCCGCGTCGGCGCCGAGAGCGAGGCGTCGATGGCGCGCCGCGCGGCGGACCGCGTCGCCGGCCATATGGCCGGACGCGACGCCGAGGGCGGCGACCGGATCGAGCTGTGGGGCACGCGCATCGGCCGCTGGCTGGGCGTGGCGCTGCTCGTCTATGTCGTGTGGTGGCTGATCGACTTCATGGCGAAAAATGGCGGCTGACGGCATGGGGGGCGCACAGGAGCCGGCCGGCCGGGCCGTCATCGTCATATCGAGCCATGTCGCGCGCGGCACCGTCGGCAACCGCGCCGCGGTGTTCGCGCTGGAGGCGCTCGGCCTGCCGGTCTGGGCGGTGCCGACGGTCATCCTGCCCTGGCATCCGGGCCACGGGCGCGCGACGCGGATCGTGCCGCCGGCGGCCGAGTTCTCGGCGCTGCTCGGCGATCTCGCGCACGCGCCGTGGCTCGGCGAGGTCGGGGCGGTGCTGTCGGGCTATCTCGGCGCGCCGGAGCAGGCCGCGGCGGTGGCGCGGCTGGTCGGCGCGGTCCGGGCGCGCAACCGTCAGGCCCGCTATCTGTGCGACCCGGTGATCGGCGACGCCGGCGGCCTCTACGTGCCGGAGGCGACGGCGGCCGCCATCCGCGACCTGCTCGTGCCGCTCGCCGACATCGCCACGCCCAACCGCTTCGAGCTGGAATGGCTGGCGGGCGAGAGGCTCGCCGACAACGGCGCGGTGGCGCGCGCGGCGCTGCGGCTGGGACCGCCGACCATGCTCGTCACCTCGGCGCATGCGCTGATGGCGGGCTCGATCGGCAACCTGCTCGTCACCGCCCGGGAGGCGGTGCTGGCCGAGCACCGCGCCGTGCCGGACGCGCCGCACGGCACCGGCGACCTGATCTCGGCCCTGTTCCTCGGCCGCCTGCTCGGCGGCCAGGGCGAGGGCAAGGCGTTGCAGGCGGCGACGGCGGCCGTGTTCGAGGTGCTGGCGCGCGCGGTCAAGCGCGGCGCCGACGAGCTGATGCTGGAAACCGACACGCAGAGCCTCACCCACCCGATGGCGATGGTGCAGACGCGCCGGCTCCTCCACCCCGCCGACGGGCCCGGCAGCGGGCGGCGCGCGTGAGGCCGGCGGAGCGAAGCAGCCGAACCGGAGGCCGCTTTTTTATCAGGCGCATTAAAGTTTATTGCGCCGACATCACTTTGGCGTTATCGCCATGTCCATGAGCCATCTGCCAGAACGACTGCTTGCCGGCTACCATGCCTTCATGGGTGGCCGCTATTCGGCGGAGAGCGAGCGTTACCGCAGCCTGGCCCGCAACGGCCAGACCCCCGAATCCATGGTCATCGCCTGCTGCGACTCGCGCGCCGCGCCCGAGACGATCTTCGACGCCGGGCCGGGCGAACTGTTCGTGGTGCGCAACGTCGCCAACCTCGTGCCGCCCTACGCGCCCGACGGGCGCCACCACTCCACCTCCGCCGCGCTGGAGTTCGCGGTGCAGAGCCTCAAGGTCAAGCACATCGTCGTGCTCGGCCATGGCCGCTGCGGCGGCATCCGCGCCGCGCTCGACCCGGCGGCGCAGCCGCTGTCGCCGGGCGACTTCATCGGCAAGTGGATGGGCCTCGTCGCCCCCGCCGCGGAGGCCGTCGCCGGCAACGACATGATGACGCGCAGCGAGCGCCAGACCGCGCTGGAGCGCATCTCGATCCGCTACTCCATCGCCAATCTGCGCAGCTTCCCCTGCATCTCGGCGCTCGAGACCAAGGGCAAGCTGACGCTGTACGGCGCCTGGTTCGACATCTCGACCGGCGAGTTGTGGGTGATGGATCCGGCGACCGGCGACTTCCGCCGCCCCGACGTGGACGGCTAGGGCATTTTGCCGCCCGGCGGCAAAATGCGCCTCCTCATTGCAGCGGCGTCTCGCGCCTTGCCAGCACCACGCCGGCCATCGGCGGCTCGGGCATGGTGCGCCACCACAGATACGAGACCAGGGTGACGAGGCCGAGGGCCGGCACCACGGTGGAGACGGCGGCCACCGGGTCGCCGAACAGGCCGGCGACCAGCCCGCCCGCCAGCCCGCCGCCCATCTGCAGGAAGCCGCCCAGCGCCGCGGCCGAGCCGGCCATGTGCGGAAAGGGCGCGAGCGAGGCCGTCGACATGGCCGGCATGATGAAGGCCGCGCCGTAGGCGTAGAGCGCCACCGGCCCCATCACGGTGATGAAGGTGGGCTCGTGCAGGCGCGGCAGCACGGCCAGCCCGAGGCTGCCGGCGACGATGAAGGCGATGCCGATCGGCAGCAGGCCGTAGGCGCCGAAGCGGCCGATCGCCCGGCGCACCGTCAGCGAGCCGACGAAGAAGGCGCCCGACTGCATCAGCATGCTGAAGCCGAAGGCGGTGGGCGACAGGCCGATGCGGTTCATCATGATGAAGGGCAGCACGACGGCGAGCGTGTAGAAGGCGCCGATGCCGCCGCTCATGACGAGGCCGCAGGCCATGAAGTAGCCGCTGCGCAGCAGCCGGCCGTAGGAGGCGACGACCGCGCGCGGGCGGATGCGCGACAGGTCGCGCGCCACGGTCTCCGCCAGCGCGTAGTGGCAGACCAGGATGATGGCCAGCCCGAACAGCACCATCAGCACGAAGATCGCGTGCCAGCCGAACAGCTCCATGGTGATGCCGCCCAGCGTCGGGGCGAAGGCCGGGCCGACGCCGAGGATCAGGCCGATCAGGTTCATGATCCGCGCCGAGCGCTCGCCGACATAGAGGTCGCGCACGACGGCGCGGGCGATGGCCACGCCGACGGAGGCGCCGATGCCCTGCACGAAGCGCGCGGCGATCAGCACCTCGATGGTCGGCGAGACCAGCGCGCCGACGCTGGCGGCGAGGTAGATGCCCATGAAGGCCATGATGACCGGCTTGCGCCCGAAACCGTCCGACAGCGGGCCGCAGACGAGCTGGGCCAGCGCGAAGCCGGCGAAATAGAGCGACAGCGTCAGCTTCACCGTCGCCTCGGTGGTGGCGAAGTCGTGGACGATCTGCGGCATGGCCGGCGTGAACAGCGCCATCGAGATCGGGCCGGCCGCGACCAGCAGTGCGCCGATCAGGCCGACGCGCCGCTCGCTCATCGAGGCGGCGGCGACGGGCGGCGGGGGCTGGACGTTCATTGCGCGGCGCTCCCCTTGCCGCAGTCGGGCCGCATGGCGACGAGGTTGGCGCGGATCGTCATCAGCATCAGGCGGAATTCCTCGACCTTGGCCCCGTCGATGCCGGCGGTCATGTCGGTCCGCATCTCGGCGCTGACGGCGAAGATGCTGTCCAGCGCCGGCCCCGCGGCCTCGGTGATGTCGACCAGCTTGGCGCGGCGGTCGGAAGGGTCGGGCGCGCGCTGGACCAGGCCGTGGCCCTCCAGCCGGTCGAGGCAGGCGCTCAGCGTCATCGCCTCGACGCCCATGCGCTCGGCAAGGACGGACTGGCGCACCGGGCCGGTGCGCGCGACGTGGGAGAGCGTGCGCGCCTCGGCCGGGGTGAGGCCGAGGCCGGCGCCGCCGGTGCGGCGGTCGAACTCGGCCCGCAGCAGGCGGGCGACGTCGACGATCAGGAAGCCGACGGTGTCGGGGCTGTATATGGCGGGCATTTTGTAAGGAAGCCTTATTATATGTTTTCCGTACGGCCGATCGTGCCCGCCGTCAAGACATCGCGGGCGCATGACGGCCTGTGACGGCGCATGGCGGGGTTGCGCGCGGCGCAGGCCGGCTCCCGGCCCGTCGCTGCGGTTGCGCCTTGCCGGCGCGGCACCTGGAGCGCGGACGCCCGGACAAGTCCGGGCTGCCGCTCTATCCGTTTGTTTCAGCCGCATTCATGCGACGTCAAGTGATTCCACTTGACTGCAAAATGCTCTAAATCCGTCGCGGGCCGCTCGCGCCCGCCGGCCCCCCCGCCGCGCCTTCCCGCTTTCCCGGAGGTTTTTATGCCCGCGCCAGACCTTGCCCGCCATCCGCTGACGCGCTGGAGCGGGCCGCTCGGCCTGCCCGACTTCTCCGCGATCGCGGATGCCGATTTCCCGGCCGTCTTCGACGCCGCGCTCGCCGCCCACCAGGCCGAGATCGCGGCCATCGCCGGCAATGCGGAGGCCGCGACGATCGAGAACACGCTCGAGGCGCTGGAGCTTTCGGGCGAGGCGCTCGACCGGGTCTGCGCCATCTTCTGGTGCCGGGCCGGCGCGCACACCAACCCCGACATCCAGGCGCTGGAGCGGGCCATCGCGCCGAAGATGGCGCGCCATTTCTCCGCCATCCACATGAACGCGGCGCTGTTCTCGCGCATCGACGCTCTCCATCGGGAGCGGGAGGCGCTCGGCCTCGACGCCGAGACGGCGCGGGTGCTGGAGAAGACGTGGAAGCGTTTCGTCCGCGCCGGCGCGAAGCTGGGGGAAGAGGAGAAGACCCGGCTTGCCGCCATCAACGAGCGGCTCGCCTCGCTCGGCGCGCAGTTCGGCCAGAACGTGCTCGCCGACGAGGCCGCCTGGGCGCTCTACCTCGACGAGGGCGACGATCTCGCCGGCCTGCCCGACTTCCTCAAGGCCGCGATGGTCGAGGCGGCCGCCTCGCGCGGGTATCAGGGCCGCTATGCGGTGACGCTGTCGCGCTCCATCGTCGAACCGTTCCTGACGTTCTCGGCCCGCCGCGACCTCAGGCTGAAGGCGTTCGAGGCCTTCACCGGGCGCGGCGGCAACGGCGGCGACACCGACAACGGCCCGGTGGTGAGGGAGACGCTGGCGCTGCGGTCGCAGAAGGCGCGGCTGCTCGGCTACGACAGCTATGCCGCGTTCAAGCTCGACGACACCATGGCCAAGTCGCCGGCGGCCGTGCTGGCGCTGCTGGAGCCGGTGTGGGAGAAGGCGCGGGCGAAAGCCGAGGTCGACCGGCAGGCGTTGCAGCGCCTGGCGGCCGCCGCCGGCGACAACGCGCCGCTCGCCGCCGCCGACTGGCGCTACTGGCAGGAGAAGCTGCGCGCCGAGAAATTCGCCTTCGACGAGGCCGGGCTGAAGCCCTATCTCCAGCTCGACCGTATCATCGACGCCTGCTTCGACGTCGCCGGCCGGCTGTTCGGCCTCACCTTCGAGGAGGAGAAGACCGGCATCGCCGCCTGGCACGAGGAGGTGCGCGTCTTCGAGGTGAAGGACGCCGACGGCGCCCACCGCGCCACCTTCCTCGCCGACTATTTCAGCCGGCCGTCGAAGCGCTCGGGCGCGTGGATGAGCTCGCTGCAAGGCGCGCACCGGCTGGGCGCGGGTGCTGCGCCCATCGTCTACAACATCATGAACTTCGCCCGGCCGCCCAGGGGCCGGCCGGCGCTGCTTTCCATGGACGAGGCGCGCACGCTGTTCCACGAGTTCGGCCATGCGCTGCACGGCATGCTGTCGGAGGCGCGGTGGCCGTCGGTGTCCGGCACCGCCGTCTCCCGCGACTTCGTGGAGCTGCCCTCGCAGCTCTACGAACACTGGCTGACCGTGCCGGAGATCCTGAAGAAGCACGCCCTGCACCATGAGACCGGCCAGCCGATGCCGGCGGAGCTGGTGGACAAGATGCTCGAGGCGCGCAACTTCGACGCCGGCTTCGCCACGGTCGAGTTCGCGGCCTCGGCGCTGGTCGACATGGCCTATCATTCGCAACGCGAGGCGCCGCAGGACCCGCTCGCCTTCGAGGCCGGGACGCTGGAGCGGCTCGGCATGCCGAAGGAGATCGCCATGCGCCATCGCACGCCGCACTTCCTGCACGTCTTCTCCGGCGACGGCTACTCGGCCGGCTACTATTCCTACATGTGGTCGGAAGTGCTCGACGCCGACGCCTTCTCGGCCTTCGAGGAGACCGGCGACGTGTTCGACGCGGCGACGGCGCAAAAGCTGCGCGCGCACATCTATTCCGCCGGCGGCACGAAGGACCCGGAAGAGCTCTACCGCGCCTTCCGCGGCAAGATGCCGTCGCCCGACGCGATGATGGCAAAGCGCGGGCTCGCCTGAGGCGGCCCGCTCAGCGGGGACGCGCGTTCAGCAGGGACGCAGGTCGCCCCTGCGAGCGGGGTCGGCGCAGGCCGGCAGCCCGCCTCCGGCCGATCCCTTCGGCCCGGTGACGGCGACGAGATCGACCCCGTCCATGCCCGGCCTGTACGTCTCGTCGGCCGCCGCGCCCGCCTGCGGCACGGCCGACGACACCGCTCCGGCCGGGAGGGCGAGGAGGGCTGCGGCGAGCAGCGTCATGCGGGCAAGCGCGGTCATGGCGGTCGGGGTTCCTGCCGTTTTGTCCGACCTTAACGGGCAAGCGTTAACTTTGTTTCAACGCTTCGCCCCGGCTGCCGTCTCGACGCGCGCCTTCAGCGCCGCGTTCATGGCCTCGAAATCGGCGCGGAAGCGGGTCACGTCGAGGAACCACAGCGCCACGCCGCGAAATGTCTCGCCATGGACGAGGCGCGTGCCGCCCTCGTGCTCGCGCAGCAGGAAATAGTGCTCGCCGTCGAAGATGCGCGGCAGGACGAGGCGGCCGAGCCAGCGCAGCTCGCGCCCGGGCACGACCTTGAGCACGGTCGGGCGGAAGGTCATCTCGCCGCCGCCGGCCGGGCGCATCGTGTTGGCGAGCCGCGCGCCCTCGACGAGCTCGCCGCGCATCGCGACGAGGAACGGGTTCCAGCCGGCATGGCCTTCCGGGTCGGCGAGCACGGCCCACACGGCGGCGGGCGGCGCGTCGATGGCGACCTCGGTGACGACCTCGCGGCGCGGGGCAAGGGCGAAGGCGGCAGCAGCGGCGAGGACGGCGAGCGCGGCGGCGAGGCAGAGAAGGGCGGTCATGGCTGTCTCCTTTCGGTCTTCGTCCCGGAGATAGCGCTGTCCGGCCGCCAAGAAAATTGACGAAGACTCTTCAGATGCTATACGAAAATATATGAACGGCACGGGCGACTGGGATTTGTGGCGGACCTTCCTCGCCGTGGTGCGGGAGAAAAGCCTGTCGGGCGCGGCCCGCGCGCTGTCCCTGACCCAGCCGACGGTCGGCCGCCACATCGGCGCGCTGGAGGGCTCGGTCGGGGCCGCGCTCTTCACCCGTTCGCGCGGCGGGTTGAACCCCACCGACCTGGCGCTGTCGCTGGTGCCGCACGCGCGGGCGATGGCCGCGGCCGCCGAGGCGCTGGTGCGCGCGGCCTCGGGCGGGGCGGCGCAGGCGCAAGGCACGGTGCGGCTCGCCGCCTCCGACATCGTCGGCACCTTCGTCCTGCCGCCGCTGCTCGCCTCCTTCCGCGAGCGCCATCCGGCCATCGCGATAGAGCTGGCGCTGTCCAACCGCAACGAGGACCTCCTGCGCCGCGAGGCCGATATCGCCGTGCGCATGGTGCGGCCGCATCAGGAGGCGGTGGCGGCGCGCCGGATCGGAACGGTGCGCATCGGCCTTTACGCCCATCGCCGCTATGTCGCCGCGCACGGCCTGCCGGCCTCGGCGGACGCGCTGTTCTCGCACGCCCATGCGCTCGTCGGCGTCGACCGCGACGCCGATGTGCTGCGCGGCGCGCGCGTGGGCGGCCGGGCGCTTTCGCGCGAGGATTTTTCCCTGCGCTGCGATTCCGACGTGGCGCAGCTGATGGCGGTGAAGGCCGGCTTCGGCATCGGCGCCTGCCAGGCGGGGCTCGCCGCGGCCGATCCCGACCTGGTGCCGGTGCTGCCCGGGGCGGTCGGCTTCGGCTACGAGATGTGGCTGGCCATGCACGAGGATCTGCGCGGCACGCGGCGCGTGCGGCTTGTCTACGATCACCTCGCGGAGGGGCTTTCGGCCTACCTGCGGCAAGGCTGATTGCGCGCACCCCTTTCGCAATTGCGAAAAAACCTGTATGAGGCCCCTCCCGAAAGTGCCGGCGCCCCGTTGCGCGGCCGAACCCCAGAGACCCCCTCGAGAGGCCTATGAAGCTCCGAAACATCGCGATCATCGCGCATGTCGACCATGGAAAGACCACGCTCGTCGATGCGCTTCTCAAGCAGTCCGGCTCGGTCCGCGACAACCAGCGCGTCGCCGAGCGCGTCATGGATTCCGGCGACATCGAGAAGGAGCGCGGCATCACCATCCTCGCCAAGGCCACCTCGGTCGAGTGGAAGGACACGCGCATCAACATCGTCGACACGCCGGGTCACGCCGATTTCGGCGGCGAGGTCGAGCGCATCCTCAACATGGTCGACGGTGCCATCGTGCTGGTCGACGCCGCCGAGGGCCCGATGCCGCAGACCAAGTTCGTGGTCGGCAAGGCGCTCAAGGTGGGGCTGAAGCCCATCGTCGCCATCAACAAGATCGACCGGCCCGACGCGCGCCACGTCGAGGTCATCAACGAGGTGTTCGACCTGTTCGCCGCGCTCGACGCCACCGACGAGCAGCTCGACTTCCCGATCCTCTACGGCTCGGGCCGCGACGGCTGGATGGCCGAGAGCCCCGAGGGGCCGAAGGAGGGCGGGCTGGCGCCGCTGTTCGACCTCGTGCTGCGCCACGTGCCGGAGCCGAGGGTCGGCGACGGGCCGTTCCGCATGATCGGCACCATTCTCGAGGCCAACCCCTTCCTCGGCCGCATCATCACCGGGCGCATCGAGTCCGGCACGCTGAAGCCCAACCAGGCGGTCAAGGTGCTGCATCACGACGGCTCGCTGCTGGAGACCGGCCGCGTGTCGAAGATCCTCGCCTTCCGCGGCATCGAGCGCCAGCCGATCGAGGAGGCGCAGGCCGGCGACATCGTGGCGATCGCCGGCCTGTCCAGGGGCACGGTCGCCGACACATTCTGCGACCCGGCGGTCGCCGAGCCGCTCGCGGCCCAGCCGATCGACCCGCCGACGGTGACGATGTCCTTCCTCGTCAACGACTCGCCGCTCGCCGGCACCGAAGGCGACAAGGTGACGTCCCGCGTCATCCGCGACCGCCTGTTCCGCGAGGCCGAGGGCAACGTCGCGCTCAAGATCGAGGAATCGGCCGAGAAGGACTCCTTCTACGTCTCCGGCCGCGGCGAGCTCCAGCTTGCCGTCCTCATCGAGACCATGCGCCGCGAGGGCTTCGAGCTTGCCGTGTCGCGGCCGCGCGTCGTCATGAAGAAGGACGGCACCGGCCAGTTGCTGGAGCCGGTCGAGGAGGTCGTCATCGACGTCGACGAGGAGCATGCCGGCGTCGTCGTCCAGAAGATGAGCGAGCGCAAGGCCGAGATGGTCGAGCTGCGGCCCTCCGGCGGCAACCGCCAGCGCCTCGTCTTCTACGCGCCGACGCGCGGCCTGATCGGCTACCAGTCGGAGCTGCTCACCGACACGCGCGGCACGGCGGTGATGAACCGGCTGTTCCACGAGTACCAGCCCTGGAAGGGCGAGATCGGCGGCCGCATCAACGGCGTGCTGATCGCCAACGAGCCGGGCGAGGCCGTGGCCTACGCGCTGTGGAACCTGGAGGATCGCGGCCCGATGGTCATCGACCCCGGCGTCAAGGTCTATGCCGGCATGATCGTGGGCGTCCACTCCCGCGACAACGACCTCGAGGTCAACGTGCTCAAGGGCAAGAAGCTGACCAACATCCGCGCCGCCGGCAAGGACGAGGCGGTCAAGCTCACCCCGCCGATCCGCATGACGCTGGAGCGCGCGCTCGCCTGGATCCAGGACGACGAGCTGGTCGAGGTGACGCCGAAGTCGATCCGCCTGCGCAAGCTCTATCTCGACACCCACGAGCGCAAGCGCTTCGAGAAGAGCCGCACCGCCGGGGCGGCGTAGTTCTCGCTCACGGCCGCGCGCTCGCTTCGCTCGCCGGCCTCCGCGAGGGCGCGCCACGAGGCGCGACGCCCGGTCGGGCTTGCGGCCTTGCGGCCGATGTCGCTCGCCGGCCTGCGCGGGGGCCGCTGTCTGTGACGGCGCGGTCTCCGTCGGTGTGGGCGAAGCCGGATTGACAGGCCGACGCGGCCGGGGATGATGCGGGCTTCTCGCACAGGAGCCGCCCATGGACCCCGCATTCCTGCTCACCGCGCTCGTCGTCGTCGCCTCCCCCGGCACCGGCGTCGTCTACACGCTGGCGGTGGCGCTGGGGCGCGGCGCGGCACCTTCCGTCTCGGCCGCCTTCGGCTGCACGCTCGGCATCGTGCCGCACATGGCGGCCGCCATCCTCGGCCTCGCCGCGCTGATGCACACCAGCGCGGTGCTGTTCCAGGCCGTCAAGTTCGCCGGCGTCGCCTATCTTCTGTGGATGGCGTGGGGCACGCTGAAGGAGAAGGGCCTCCTGAGCGCGGAGCCGCAGAAGGAGCGGCTGTCGCACGCCGCCATCGTGCGGCGCGGCGTCGTGCTCAACGTCCTCAACCCCAAGCTGTCGATCTTCTTCCTCGCCTTCCTGCCGCAATTCGTGCCGCTCGACGCGGCGAGCCCCGCCGCGACGATGGTGTGGCTCGGCCTCGTCTTCATGGCGATGACCTTCGCGGTCTTCGTCGTCTACGGGCTTCTGGCGGCGCAGGTGCGCGGGCGCGTGCTGTCGAGCCGCGTCGCCATGGCGTGGCTGCGGCGCAGCTTCGCCGCCGCCTTCGCGCTGCTCGGCCTGCGGCTGGCCTTCACCTCGCGCTGAGCGCTTTGGAGCGGCACCGCTCCATCTGTTCGTTTCAGCCGCATTTGTGCGACGTCAAGTGATTCCACTTGACTGCAAGATGCTTCAGCGCGCCATGGCGTGGTATTGCGGGTTCGGCCGCATGTCGACGGCGGCGGCCATGCGGTTCGACATGTTGTAGAACGAGGCGGCCGCCGCGATGTCCCAGATGTCGCGGTCGGCAAAGCCCGCGTCGCGCAGCGCCTGCCGGTCGGCCTCCTCGACCGTGTCGGGCCGCTCGGTCAGCTTGACGGCGAAGTCGAGCATCGCCTTCTGCTTCGCCGTCAGCTCGGCGACGCGGTAGTTCATCACCATCTGCTCGCCCAGCACCGGGTCGCCGGAAAGCTGGCGCACCGCCGCGCCGTGGGCGGTCAGGCAGTAGTAGCAGTGGTTGACCGAGGAGACCGCCACCGCGATCATCTCGCGCTCCAGCTTGGACAGGCCCGAATCGCCCAGCATCAGCTCGTTGTACATGTCGGTGAAGGCGCGCAGCTTCTTCTCGTCGAAGGCGTAGGCGACGAGCACGTTGGGCACCAGGCCGAGCTTCTCCTCGCATTTGGCGAAGTAGGCTTTCGTGGCTTCCGACAGCGCGCCGGAGGGTTCCAGATCGAGCGCCGTGACGCGCGTTTCCATGCTTTATCTCCCTGTCATTCTTTGTTGGCACAGTGCGCTCGACCGCTCGCCAAACGCCTTTTGTCTGCTACGATAAAACCAAACAATTACAGACGGGACAGGAAAACGCCATGCCAGCGGGCAGGACTTCGCCGAAAGCCGACAAACATGCGGGTCAGGGGGGCAGGCTTTCGGAGTTCCTGCGGCTGCGCGCGCCGGCGGAGGACCTGGCCGCCTATGACGAGGCGGTGTTCGAGCGCGCCGCCGGCCTCGCCGCCGCCGCGCTGTCGCGGCACCGGCGCGGCGAGAGCGTCATCGCCGTCGACGACGACGCGGCGCTCCAGCGCGAGGGCCGGCAGGTCAGCGCGATCACCGTCGTCAACGACAACATGCCGTTCCTGTTCGATTCGATCCTGGGCGAGATCGCCGACAGCGCCGGCGAGCCGCTTCTGGTGCTGCATCCGGTCATCCTGGTCTCGCGCGACAGGAGCGGCGCGGCCGCCTTCGTCGGCGAGGCCGCGCCCGGCAAGGCCGAGCCCGGCGTCGAGCGCGTCAGCCTGATCCACGTCCATGTCGGGCGGCTCGGCGAGGAGGCGGCGAAGGCGCTGAAGGAGCGGCTCGCCTACATCCTGTCGCAGGTGCGCGCCGCCGTCGGCGACTGGAAGCCGATGCTGGCGCGCCTCGACCAGGCCATCCACGATTTCCGCTACGCCGCCGTGCCGCTCGACCGGGACGAGGTGGCGGAGGGGATCGCCTTCCTCGAATGGCTGCGCGACGACAACTTCACCTTCCTCGGCATGCGCGAGTTCAAATATGTCGGCGGCGAGAAGACCGGCATGCTCGAGGTGTCGAAGAAGGCGGGGCTCGGCATCCTGACCGACCCCGGCGTGCTGGTGCTGCGGCGCGGCACCGAGGCCGTCACCACCACGCCGGAGATCCGCGCCTTCCTGCACGGGCCCGAGCCGCTGATCGTCACCAAGGCCAACGCCAAGTCGGTGGTCCACCGCCGCGCCTATCTCGACTATGTCGGGGTCAAGGTGTTCGACGCCAAGGGCAGGCTCGCGGGCGAATTGCGCATCGTCGGCCTGTTCACCTCCACCGCCTACACCAGCTCGGTGATGAACATCCCCTATCTGCGCTCCAAGGCGGCCGCGGTGATCGCCAGGTCCGGGTTCGACGCCAGCGACCATTCCGGCAAGGCGCTGATGAACGTGCTGGAATCCTACCCGCGCGACGAGCTGTTCCAGATCAGCGTGCCGACGCTGCGCAAGCATGCCGATGCGATCCTGGCGCTCGGCGAGCGGCCGCGCGTGCGGGCGCTGTTCCGGGTCGACCAGTTCGACCGTTTCGTCTCCATCCTCGTCTTCGTGCCGCGCGACCGCTACGATTCGGCCGTGCGCGAGCGCATCGGCGCCTTCCTGAAGACCGCGTTCGACGGCCGCCTGTCGGCCTATTATCCGAGCTTTCCCGAAGGCGGGCTGGCGCGCGTCCATTTCATCATCGGCCGTTCGGGCGGCCGCACGCCCAAGGTGGAGGCGGCCGCGCTGGAGGCCGGCATCCGCGCCATCGTGCGCACCTGGGAGGACACGCTCGCCGAGGCCGCCTCCGATACCGGCGCGCCGGCGGCGCTGGCGGCAATCGCCAACCGGCTGCCGCACAGCTACCGCAACTCGTTCACGCCGCAGACGGCGCTCGCCGACGCGGCCCGCATCGAGGCGCTGTCGGCCGCCGACCCGATCGCCATCGACTTCTACCGCGCCGAGGGCGACGACGACAGCCACGCCTCGCTCAAGATCTACCATCACGGCGAGCCGGTCGGCCTGTCGCGGCGGGTGCCGCTCTTGGAGAACATGGGCTTCCGCGTCATCAGCGAGCGCACCTTTGAAATTCCGGGCCAGGACGGCGCGGCCTCCGTGTTCATCCACGACATGGAGCTCGTCAACGGCCTCGGCGGCACGGTCGACCTCGCCGACGGCGGCGCGCTGCTGGAGGAGGTGTTCCTGTCGATCTGGCGCGGCGAGACCGACAACGACGCCTATGCCGCGCTGGTGCAGAGCGCGGGCCTGCGCGCGCGAGAAATCCAGCTCCTGCGCGCCTACGGCCGCTATCTCCAGCAGGCGGGCATCCCGCAGAGCCAGGACTTCATCGCCGCCGCGCTCAACCGCTATCCCGACATCGCGCGGGCGCTGTTCACGCTGTTCACCGTCCGGTTCGATCCGGAAAACCGCGAGGACCGGGCCGTGGCGGCCAGGCACATCGTCGCGGCCATCGACGACGCGCTGGAGGAGGTGCCGAACCTCGACGACGACACCATCGTGCGGCGCTACCGCAACCTGATCGAATCGAGCCTGCGCACCAACTACTACGCGCCGGAGACGGACGAGCCGCGCTCGCTGGCGATCAAGCTCGATTCGCGCGCCGTCACCGGCCTGCCCGAGCCGCGGCCGTGGCGCGAGATCTTCGTCTACGGCCCCGAGGTCGAGGGCGTTCACCTGCGCTACGGCCCGGTGGCGCGCGGCGGCCTGCGCTGGTCCGACCGGGCGCAGGACTACCGCACCGAGGTGCTCGGCCTCGTCAAGGCGCAGCAGGTCAAGAACGCGGTCATCGTGCCGGTCGGCGCCAAGGGCTGCTTCTACCCGCGGCTGCTTCCGGCGGGCGGCAGCCGCGCCGAGGTGTTCGCCGCCGGCCGCGCGGCCTATGTCAACTTCATCTCCAGCCTGCTTTCGGTGACCGACAACCTCGACGGCGACGCGGTGGTCCCGCCGCAGGGCGTGGTGCGGCAGGACGGCGACGATCCCTATTTCGTCGTCGCCGCCGACAAGGGCACCGCGACCTTCTCCGACACGGCCAACGGCATCAGCCAGCGCCACGGCTTCTGGCTCGACGACGCCTTCGCCTCCGGCGGCTCGGCCGGCTACGACCACAAGAAGATGGGGATCACCGCGCGGGGTGCGTGGGAGGCGGTCAAGCGCCACTTCCGCGAGATGAACCGCGACATCCAGAACGAGCCCTTCACCGCGGTCGGCGTCGGCGACATGTCGGGCGACGTGTTCGGCAACGGCATGCTGCGCTCGCCCTTCACCCGGCTCGTCGCCGCCTTCGACCATCGCGACATCTTCATCGACCCCGCGCCGGACGAGGCCGCGTCCTTCGCCGAGCGCGAGCGGCTGTTCCAGAACCCGCAGCTTTCCTGGCAGGACTACGACCGCACCAGGCTGTCGGACGGCGGCATGGTGATCTCCCGCTCGGCCAAGTCGGTGACGCTGACGCCGCAGGCCGCGGCGGCCATCGGCCTGTCGAAGGCGACCGCGTCGCCGGCCGAGATCATGAGCGCCATCCTCAGGGCGCCGGTCGACCTGTTGTGGTTCGGCGGCATCGGCACCTATGTGCGCGGCTCGGGCGAGGCCAACGCCGACGTCGGCGACCGCGCCAACGACGCCATCCGCGTCACCGGCGGCGAGATCCGCGCCAGGGTGGTGGGCGAGGGCGCCAATCTCGGCATGACCCAGCGCGGCCGCATCGAATACGGCCTGGCCGGCGGCCGCTGCAACTCCGACGCCATCGACAATTCCGGCGGCGTCAACTCGTCCGACCTCGAGGTCAACATCAAGATCGCGCTGGCGGCGGCGATGCGCAGGGCCACGCTGACGCGCCCGGCGCGCAACAGGCTGCTCGCCGACATGACCGACGAGGTGGCGGCGCTGGTGCTGGCCAACAATTACGAGCAGACGCTGGCGCTGTCGCTGGCGCGGCGGCGCGGGCTCGCCGACCTCGCGCACCAGGAGCGCTTCATGCAGGCGCTGGAGAGCCGCGGCCTGCTCGACCGCGCCGTCGAGGCGCTGCCGGGAAGCGCGGCCATGGCCGAGCGCCAGGCGCGCGGCGAGCCGCTGACGCGGCCCGAGCTCGGCGTGCTGCTCGCCTATGCCAAGCTGACGCTGTTCGACGACGTCGTGAAGAGCGGCCTGCCCGACGACCCGCATTTCGAGGCCGACCTCTTCGCCTATTTCCCGGCGAAGATGGCGAAGAAGTACGCCGGCGAGATCAGGGGCCACCGGCTGCGGCGCGAGATCGTCGCCACCCAGCTCGCCAACGACGCCGTCAACCGCGGCGGCCCGTCCTTCATCAGCCGCATGCAGGACCTGACCGGCCATCCGGCGGCGGAGGCGGTCGCGGCCTATGCGATCGTGCGCGACGGCTTCGAGCTGCCGGCGCTCTATGCGCAGATCGACGCGCTCGACGCCAGGATCGACGGCGACGCCCAGCTCGAGCTCTACCAGTCGGTCGGGCGGCTGGTGCACGCGGCGACCGCGTGGCTGCTCAAGAACGACGACAACGCCGCCCCGCTCGGCGGCCGCATCGCCGCGCTGCGCGAGGCGCGCAGGGCGCTCGAGGGCAGCGTCGCGGCCATGCTGCCCGCCTTCGTCGCCGCGCGGCTCGAGGAACGCCGGCGCGAGCTCGTCGGCCTCGGCGCGCCCGAGGCGCTGGCGGGCAGGATCGCCTTCCTGTGGGTCGCCGAATCGATCCCCGACATCGCCCGCATCGCGGCGGAGACCGGCGGCGACCTCGTCAGGGCGGCGCGCGCCTTCATGGCCGTCACCGAGGCGTTCCGCGTCAGCCGCATCGGCGAGGCCGCGCGCGCCCTTTCGCCGACCGACTACTATGACGGGCTGGCGCTGTCGCGGGCGCTGGAGACCATCGGCGCGGCACGGCGCGGCATCGCGGTCGCCGCGCTCGCCGGCCATGCGGCGGCGGACGATCCGGTCGCAGCATGGCTGGAGGCGGGCGGCACGCGCGTGGCGCGCACGCGCGAGCGGCTTCAGGCGCTGACCGAGGGCGGCGACCTGACCGTCTCGCGCCTGACGGTGGCGTCGGGCCTGATGACGGACCTGAGCTGACACATTGCGCCGTGACGGAGAGAGGGCGGGCCATGGACGATGACAGACACGTGCCGGTCCCCCGGCGCGGCATCTGGGGATGGATGCTGTTCGACTGGGCGCAACAGCCCTTCCACACGCTCGTCATCACCTTCGTCTTCGCGCCCTATTTCGCGGCGGCCGTGGCGCCCGACGCGGCGCGCGGGCAGGAGCTGTGGGGCTACGCCACCGGCGTCGGCGGGCTCCTGATCGCGCTGTCCTCGCCGGTGCTCGGCGCCATCGCCGACGCCAGCGGCCCGCGCAAGCCGTGGGTCCTCGTGTTCTCGGTCATCGGCGTCGTCGGCTGCTGGTGCCTGTGGTACGCCACGCCCGGCATGGGCGACCTGACCTTCGTGCTCATCGCCATCGCCGTCGCGGTGTTCGGCATGGAGTTCGCCGCCGTCTTCAACAATGCGATGATGCCCGACCTGGTGCCGCGCTCGCAGCTCGGCCGCCTGTCGGGCTCGGCCTGGGGGCTGGGCTATGTCGGCGGGCTGATCTCGCTGGTGCTGGTGCTGGGCTTCATGTCGGCCTCGCCGGAGAGCGGGCGCACGCTGCTCGGCTTCGAGCCGATCCTCGGCCTCGACCCCCTCTCGCGCGAGGGCGACCGCGCCTCGGGGCCGCTGACGGCGATCTGGTTCCTGATCTTCGCGCTGCCGATGTTCCTGTTCACGCCCGACGTGCCGCGCAAGGCCGCGCGCAGCGGCGCGATCGGCAGGGGGCTCGCCAGCCTCGGCGCGACGCTGCGCCGCCTGCCGGGCGAGAAGAGCTATTTCAGCTACCTGATGTCGTCGATGTTCTACCGCGACGCGCTCAACGCGCTCTACGCCTTCGGCGGCATCTATGCCGCCGGCGTGCTCGGCTGGTCGATCATCCAGATCGGCGTGTTCGGCATCCTGGCCAACATCACCGGCGCGGTGGGCGCGTGGCTCGGCGGCCGTGCCGACCAGCGCTACGGCCCCAAGACCGTGGTGACGTGGTCGATCCTGATCCTGATCTTCTGCTGCGTACTGGTCATCTCCACCACCCAGACCGAGGTGCTGTTCATGCCGGTGGCGGCGGCGGGCGGGACGAGCAGCCTGCCCGACATCGTCTTCTACGCGGCCGGCGCGCTGATCGGCTCGGCCGGGGGGGCGATCCAGGCCGCCTCGCGCACGCTGCTGGTCGACCAGGTCGACAGGGACAAGGTCACGGAGGCGTTCGGCCTCTACGCGCTGTCGGGCAAGGCCACCACCTTCATCGGCCCGCTGTCGATCGCCTTCGCCACCGCCTTCTTCGCCTCGGAGGCGTTCGGCCTGTCGGCGCAGGACGCGCAGCGGCTCGGCGTCACCCCGATCATCGTGCTGTTCGCCATCGGGCTGGCGCTGCTGCCGCTGGTGAAGAGCCGCTACTACGAGCCGGCGACGGCCGGCTGAGGCCTGCGCCGGCTCGCCGCCGTCGTCCGTTCAGTGCCGGAAGTGGCGCACCCCGGTGAAGACCATGGCGATGCCGTTGTCGTCGGCGGCCGCGATCACGTCTGCGTCGCGCATCGAGCCGCCGGGCTGGACGACGGCGGTGGCGCCGGCCTCGACCGCCGCCATGAGCCCGTCGGCGAAGGGGAAGAAGGCGTCCGACGCCACCACCGAGCCCCTGGTCAGCGGCTCCTTCAGCCCGGCGGCCTCGGCCGCGTCGAGCGCCTTGCGCGCGGCGATGCGCGAGGAATCGACCCGGCTCATCTGGCCGGCGCCGATGCCGACCGTGGCGCGGTCCCTCGCATAGACGATGGCGTTCGACTTGACGTGCTTGGCCACCCGGAAGGCGAAGGCGAGGTCGGCCATCTCCGTTTCCGTCGGCGCGCGCTTCGTCACCACCTTCAGGTCGAGGTCGTCGACCACGGCGTTGTCGCGTGACTGGACGAGCAGCCCGCCGGCGACCGACTTCACGGTCATGCCGGCGGCGCGCGGATCGGGCAGGCCGCCGGTGACGAGCAGGCGCAGGTTCTTCTTCGCCGCAACGATGGCCGCCGCCTCGGGCGAGGCCTCGGGCGCGATGATGACCTCGGTGAAGGTCTTGACGATCTCCTCGGCCGCCTCGGCGTCGAGCAGGCGGTTCAACGCCACGATGCCGCCGAAGGCCGAGACCGGGTCGCAGCGAAGCGCCGCGAGATAGGCGTCCTTCAGCGACGCCCCTTCGGCGACGCCGCACGGGTTGGCGTGCTTGATGATGGCGACGGCCGCCGTGCGGGCGGGGTCGAACTCGGCCACCAGCTCGAAGGCGGCGTCGGTGTCGTTGACGTTGTTGTAGGAGAGCTGCTTGCCCTGGAGCTGGCGCGCGGTGGCCACGCCCGGCCGCCTGTCGCCGTTGACGTAGAAGCCCGCCTTCTGGTGCGGGTTCTCGCCGTAGCGCATCACCGTCTCCAGCCTGCCGCCGAAGGCGCGCCAGGCCGGGTCCTCCATGGCGAGGGCGTCGGCGAACCAGCCGGAGATGGCGGCGTCGTAGGCGGCGGTGCGGGCGTAGGCTTTCGCGGCCAGCTCCTGCCGGAAGCGGTAGGGCGTGGCGCCGCCGTTCTCCTTCAGCGCCTCGAGCAGGCGGCCGTAGTCGGCCGGGTCGGTGACGACGGCGACATAGGCGTGGTTCTTGGCCGAGGCGCGCACCATGGCCGGGCCGCCGATGTCGATGTTCTCGACCACGGAAGCGTAGTCGCCGCCGGCGGCGCGCACCGCCTCGAACGGGTAGAGGTTGATGACCGCGATGTCGATGGCGCCGATGCCGTGCGCATCCATCGCTGCGACATGGTCCGCATCGTCGCGGATGGCGAGCAGGCCGCCATGCACCGCCGGATGCAGCGTCTTGACGCGGCCGTCCATGATCTCGGGGAAGCCGGTGATGTCGGAGACGTCCCTGACCGCGATGCCTTCGGCGGCGATGGCCTTCGCCGTGCCGCCGGTCGAGACCAGCTCGACGCCGGCGTCGGCCAGCGCGCGGGCAAGCTCGATCAGGCCGGTCTTGTCGGAGACCGACAGGAGCGCGCGGCGCGCCGTGACGAGGTCGGGGGCGGGAATGTTCTTCGAGGCGACGGCCATGGCGCAAGGCTCCGTGCGGGATCGGCGGGGAAGGAATTTTTCGCGGCCTAGCACAGGAAGGCGCGGATGCAAACGCCCGTCGCCCGCCATCGGCGAGGCCGGCTACAGGCGCAGGAAGCGCCAGTGGATCTCCGGGTGCTCGGAGGCCCGGTAGGAAAAGACGATCTGGCGGCTGCGGCGCGGACCGCCGATGCCGGCGAAGAACAGCGAGTCCTCGACCTGCGGCGCCATCTCCTCGCAGGAGAACTCCCAGCGCTCGCCGTCCGCGCCGGCCAGCACCAGCCCGTGGCGGTTGTTCTCAAACAGCGCCACGTCGGGGTGGAGATGGAAGCGCACGGCGACGTTGTCGCGGCCGTTGGCGTGCGCGATCTCGCCGCCCTTGCGGAAGACGCGGTCGATGCCTTCCAGCACCTCGCCATTGGCGGAGAGGGAAAGCTCGCGCTCGTGATAGAGGCCGAAGCGCGCGACATAGCCGTCGTGGCGGGCGACGAAGGCCTGGATGCCGGCCGAATCGAGCCGCCGGCAGGCGACCTGCCGCGGTCCGTCGACCAGCGGCGTGCCGATCAGCGCGCTCACGCCGTGCGGGAGCGCGAAGCGGGCCGAGGAGGTGTCGTTGAGCGTCGCCGTCGAATGGGCGGCGGTCGAGCGCGACAGCGGCCGGAAATCCTCCGCGCCGAAGGTGTCGACGCCGCAATTGACCACGAAGTGGCTGCGCCCCGACGACAGCTCGAAGGACAGGCAGCCGGCCTGCGCCTGGTGCGAGACCTCGGCCGCCGGCGGCGGGCCGGCGTCGGCGATGACGGTGACGCCGCCCATCGCCAGCCGCTCGTAGCCCGAATGCGGCGCGTGCAGCAGCGGCGCCCCGGCGGTGTCGTCGTGGCGCAGGATGGCGGCGATGCGGTCGTGGCTGGTCGCGCCCATGCCGTTGAAGCGGGCGAGCGTGCCGTCCTGGTGGCGGAAGAAGCGCAGCGCCGGCAGCATGCGCTCGACCGCGCCGATCAGCGCCTCGGGCGGGGCCTCGGCCTGGTTGGAATAGGTGTGGCGCAGCGGCAGAAGGTCGGCCAGCAGCTCCAGCACCGCCTCGGGATTGCGCGAGATGTGGCCGCCGTCGGGCAGGATCTGGCGGTCGAGCTCGGCCGAGAGCTGGCGCGAGGCGTTGCGCAGCGCCGCCGGTGCCGCGGGCAGCGACAGCGCGGCGAAGGCGAGCGCGATGCGCGCGCGCAGCTTCTCCTCGTCGCCCGGCATCTCGGGCGCGACCGTGCGCAGATAGCGGATCTGGATCGCCAGCGATTTCAGGAAGACGCGGTAGAAGGCGTAGTCCGCGCCGTGCAGGACGACGCCCGAATGCTGCAGCCAGGCGATGATGCGCCGCGCGGTGACGCCGGCGCCCCACGCCAGCCCGCCGATGCGGCGGCCGTGCAGCGCCATCCAGTCGGCGACGAGCGCGCGCGCGTTGGCGGCGGCGAGATCGGTCTCGGCCGCGGCCATGTGGCGCAGCCAGCCGAAGCCGTGGAGCGCGCAAAGCCATTGCCGGCTCGCCGTCTCGATCTCGAAGGGCGAGGCGCCCTGCGTGTCGACCAGCGTGCCGGCGAAGGGAAAGCGGCAGTGATAGATCTCGTTGGCGATCTGCGGATCGGCGAGGCGCAGGTCGGGCGGGGCGATCAGCACCCGCTCGGGCGTGCGGCCGGTGAAGCGCCAGCGATAGACCGGCCCCAGGCGCAGGCGCCCGCGCAGCCTTCGCCACGCGGCCGAGGCGACGAGCGCCCAAAGCTGAGGTGAACCGGACCGTTCAAAGCCCAACTCGATCTTGCCTCCGAATCGCCCCCCGGCTCGCAACGGCAGGATTAACTTAGGCGAGTCAAGACATTGTGCGAAAGCGCAAAAAGGCGGCGGGGCTCAGGAGAGCCGTCTCAGCCGCGCGGCGAAGAAGCCGTCGAGGCCCGAAAGCGCCGGCGTTTCCAGCTTCAGGCCGGCCGGCGTGGTGCGCAGCGCGCCGTCCGCGGTCAGGAGCGGGTCGCAGAAGGGGAACTCGCCCGGCCGCACCGGCTCCGCCTTCACCTGCGGGGCGGCGGCGAGGAAATCGCGCACAAGGTCCTCGCCCTCGGCGGGGTCGAGCGAGCAGTTGGAGAAGACGATCAGGCCGCCGGGCCTCGCCAGCATCGCGGCATGGGCGAGCATGCGCGCCTGGAGCGCGGCTAGCTTGTCCACGTCCTGCGGACCCTTGGTCCACGGCACGTCGGGATGGCGGCGCACGGTGCCGGTGGACGAGCAGGGCGCGTCGAGCAACACGGCGTCGAAGGGCGCCTCCGGCCGGTAGTCGAACAGGTCGCCCTGGACGATCTCGGCCTTCAGGTCCAGCCGCTCGAGATTGGCGGCCAGCCGCTTGGCGCGGTTGGGCGACAGCTCCAGCGCGGTGACGGCCGCGCCGGCATGGGCGAGCTGGGCGGTCTTGCCGCCGGGCGCGGCGCACAGATCGACGACGCGCAGGCCGGAAACGTCGCCGAACAGCCGCGCCGGCAGCGAGGCGGCCGCGTCCTGCACCCACCATTCGCCCTCGGCGAAGCCGGGCAGCGCGGTCAGCGGGCCTTCGAGCCTCGCAAGGCGCACGCCGCCGGTGGGCAGCACGACGCCGCCGAGGCGGGCGGCCCAGCCCTGCGGGTCGGATTTCACGGTGAGATCGAGCGGCGGCTCCAGCCGGTGGGCGGCGAGGATCCCGGCCGCGCGGTCCTCGCCATAGGCGGCGCGAAGGCGCTGCGCGAACCAGTCCGGCGCGTCGCCGGTCCGGGCCAGCGCGGCCGGCAGGGCGCGCTCCTTGCGCCGGGCGACCTCGCGCAGCACGCCGTTGACCAGCGCGGAAAAGCGCAGCGTGCGCGGGTCGGACTTGGCCTGGGTGACGGCGAGGTCGACGGCGGCGCTGTCGGGCACGTCGAGGAACAGGATCTGCGCGGCCGCGACGTGCAGGATGTGCGACAGCGCATGCGCGTTCGCCGGCAGCGGGCGCTGGAGCCTGGCGTCGATCAGCGCCTGGATGGTGCGGCGGAAGCGCAGCGCCGTGGTCAGGATGGCGCGCACCAGCGCGCGGTCGCGCGGCTCCAGCGCCCGGAACTGCGGATGGCCGTGGTCGTGGTCGGTCAGCCCGTCGAGCGGGGTGCGGGCATCGACCACGGCCGCCAGAAGCTTCGCCGCCGCCTTGCGCGCGGCAAGGCCGGGCGTCACCGGCGGCCGCTCCTCGGGCCGGTCGGGTTGCGGCCCCACGGGTTGGTGTTGGGCCGCGCGGGCGCTTCGGGCCGCCGCCCGCCCCCGCGGTCGCCCCATGGGCCGGAAGCCTCCGCGTCGGGGGCCTGCGTGTCGGGGGTCTGCGTGTCGGAGTCGCGCTGCGCGGAGCCGCCGCCACCGCCGCCGCCGAACTCGTGCGCCATGGCCTCGAGCGCGGCGATGCGGTTCTGCGTGTTGGGATGGGTGGAGAACAGATTGTCCATCCGCTCGCCCGACAGCGGGTTGATGATGAACAGATGCGCGGTCGCCGGGTTGCGCTCGGCGTCCGGGTTGTGGAGCGTCTGCGCCGAGCGCGCGATCTTGCCCAGCGCCGAGGCCAGCCACAGCGGCTGGTTGCAGATCTCGGCGCCGCGCCGGTCGGCGGCGTATTCGCGGGTGCGGCTGATCGCCATCTGCACGATCATCGCCGCCAGCGGCGCGACGATGATGGCGACCAGCACGCCGATGACGCCCAGCGGGTTGCCGTTGTTGCTGTCGCGGCTGCCGCCCATGAAGAAGGCGAAGTTGCCGAGCATGGAGATGGCGCCGGCCAGCGTCGCCGTGATCGTCATGGTCAGC
This sequence comes from Hyphomicrobiales bacterium, assembly GCA_003577315.1. Lineage (GTDB taxonomy): Bacteria > Pseudomonadota > Alphaproteobacteria > Rhizobiales > Rhizobiaceae > Aerobium. Next base: position 107,424 of record QEVK01000019.1, read on the forward strand.
GTGTCGCGGTTCTGGACGTGGGCGAGCTCGTGCGCCATCACGCCGGCCACCTCCTCCCGGCTCAGCCGTTGCAGCAGGCCGGTGGTGGCGGCCACGGCCGCGTTCCGGGGGTTGCGGCCGGTGGCGAAGGCGTTGGGCTGCGGCGTGTCGATCAGGTAGACGCGCGGCATCGGCAGGCCGGCGCGCCCGGCCAGCGCCTTGACGATGCCGTAGAACTCCGGCGCGCTGCGCTCGTCGACCTCGACGGCGCGGTGCATGCGCAGCACCATCTTGTCGCCGTTCCAGTAGCTGAACAGGTTCATGGCCGCCGCGATCGCGAAGGCGATGAGCATGCCGCTCTGCCCGCCGATCAGATAGCCCACGCCCATGAACAGCGCCGTCATCAGCGCCAGGAGCATTGCCGTGCGGATGACGTTCATCCGGGACTCCGTTTCGCTTGCCCGCGCGGCGGGTCGATCCCGCCGCAAAACGCCTATATGATGGGAAGCAATCGCCGCCAATTCAACATTTCCCGCCGGAGAATCCGATGAGCGCCGCCGAGACCGATCCCGCAGGCACGAAGCAGCAAGAGCAGCGCCGCCCGCTTTCGCCGGCCGCGCGGCGCGCGCTCGACGAGGCAAGGGCGCGCCGCGCCGAGGCGGCGGCCCGTGAGGCGGCTGCGCCGAAGGAAATCGGCGGCCGCGGCGGCAACGATCCCGCCCGCTACGGCGACTGGGAGATCAAGGGCATCGCCTGCGACTTCTGAGGCGCGCCGGCCGCTGGCGCCGGTGTCCGCGCCGTCTTGCCTCGGGCAGGATATAGGATTATTATCCTATTCATGCCGTTTCCGTACCGATCCCTGTCGGGCCTCGCCCTGCTTGCCGCAGCCTGTCTGCCGGCGGCCACGGCGGAGCTGTTCCCGGGGCCCGTCGAGGCGCGGGTGCTGCGGGTCATCGACGGCGATACCTTCCTGGCCGAGGCGCTGGTGTGGCCGGGCCACAGCGTCACGGTGTCGGTGCGCATCCGCGGCATCGACGCGCCCGAGATGCGCAGCCGCTGCGCGGCCGAGAAGGCGGCGGCGCGCCGGGCGCGCTCGGCGCTCGCCCGGCTCGTCGGCGACGGGCCGGTCAGCATCAGCGCCGTCGGCGGCGCCAAATATTACGGCCGCGTGCTCGCGGACGTGGCCGACGCGCGGGGCCGGCCCGTGGCGGCGGCGATGCTGCGCCTCGGCATGGCGCGGCCCTATGACGGCGGCCGGCGGGTATCCTTCTGCTAACCTTGTTGCGTCATTTCGGCCCGCAGCCGGCAAAATCCCGCGTCCCGGCCGCGCCCCGTTCATCTTTCCCCAACCAATAAAGGAGGAAAAAGGGCCGCGATTTCGGTGATACCGCGAGCGAGGGCGCGGCGAGCCAGCATTCCGGCCCGCAATCCGCATGTGCCTCGTCGTCGGCCCGACCGTGTTGCGAATGGAGACAGGCGATGGCGACGAAGTCGGTATTCCAGCGGGCCTTGCGGCGATTCGGCCGCGACCGGCGCGGCAACTACGCGATGATGACGGCGGTGCTGGCGCCGATGCTGCTGGTCGGCGTCGGCTACGGGCTCAACGTCGCCCAGATCTCGACCGCCCGCTCCAACCTGCTCGCCGCGCTCGACTCGGCCGTCACGTCGACGGCCCGCGACATCTCCATCGGCGTCATCAAGCCGGAGAACGCCGAGCCGATGATCGAGGCGTTCCTGGTCGCCAACGGTCGGCGCGCTTTCTCCGAAGGCGACCGCATCAAGCTCGACGAGGTCGTCGTCGACAGGTTCAGGAAGACCGTGATGGCGAAGGCGAGCGTGCGGGTCGACATGGTGTTCCCGCTGTTCGGGGCCTCCAACAAGCAGGTGCTGAGGACCGAATCGGCGGCCATGTATTCCGACCGCAAGATCGAGGTCGCGATGATGCTCGACGTCACGGGGTCGATGAGGAAGTCGGGCAAGACCGACAAGATCGGCGATCTCAAGAACGCGGCGACCATCGCGGTCGAGGCGTTGCTGTCGGGCAACAAGTACAGCCCGGACCGCATCCGCGTCGCGCTCGTGCCCTATGCCGCCTCCGTCAACGCCGGCGCGCTGGCCAAGGCGACGGTGTTCATAGAGGAAAAGAACGGGCCGAACCTGCCGCCGACCGGCTGGACGCCCCCGTCGAAGCGCAAGGACAACTGCGCCACCGAGCGCAAGATGGAGAACGGTACGGCCGACCTTTCCGACGATGCGCCGGATTCCGAGCGCTGGAACAGCCAGACCAAGAAATACTACAAGGCCCTGGTCAACCGCGACGAGCGTCTGGACAACGAAACGACGACCAAGTGCCCGGCCGCCGCCGTCGTGCCGCTGACCACCGACGAGGCGAAGCTGAAGAACGAGATCGCGTCGTTCGTCGCCGATGGCAACACGGGCGGCAGCATCGCCACGCAGTGGACCTACTACATGCTGTCGCCGAACTGGCGAAACGCGATCACCGCCGCCGGGCTCGGCGCGGGGCCGGCCGATCCCGACCCCGACAAGCTCGCCAAGATCGCGATCCTGATGACCGACGGCGAATACAACCGCGCCTATGCCGGCTCCAGCTCGAACATGACGACGAACGCCCAGAACAATGCCAAGAACCTGTGCGCGCGCATGAAGGCCGACGGCATCGAGGTCTTCACAATCGGCTTCGCCCTGCCCGCCAGCCAAAGTGCGGCATCGCGGACGACGCTGAAGAACTGCGCCTCGCCGGACACGCCGCTGACCAAGCATTTCTACGACGCCGCGACCGGCGAGGAGCTGAAGAAGGCGTTCCAGGACATCGTGCGCAACATCGAGCGGCTGGCGCTGATCCGTTAACGGGCGGGAGCGGGTTTCCGCGGCCGGCCCGGCGGCTCAGCGGCTGCCGAAGATGGCGGAGCCGACGCGCACGCCGCTGGCGCCGAAGGCAATCGCGGTCTCGTAGTCGCCCGACATGCCCATCGACAGCTTGTCCACGCCCGCCTCGCGGGCGAGCCCGGCAAGCAGGGCGAAATGCGGGCCGGGGTTCTCGGTCGCGGGCGGGATCGCCATCAGCCCCTCTATGGAAAGCCCGTGGACCTCGCGGCAGCGGGCGACGAAGCTTGCGGCCTCGCGCGGGTCGATGCCGGCCTTCTGCGGCTCGAGCCCGGTGTTGACCTGCACGTAGAGGCGCGGGGCGCGGCCCTGCTTCGAAATCTCCTTCGCCAGCTCGGCGGCGATCTTCTCGCGGTCGACCGTCTCGATCACGTCGAACAGGGCGACGGCCTCCCTCGCCTTGTTGGATTGCAGCGGCCCGATCAGCCGCAATTCGATGTCGGGAAACCCGGCCTTCAGCGCCGGCCACTTGGCCGCCGCCTCCTGCACGCGGTTCTCGCCGAAGACGCGCTGGCCGGCCTCGATCACCGGGCGCACGGCGTCGGCGTCGAAGGTCTTCGACACCGCCACCAGCGTCACCGCGCCGGCTGGCCTGCCGGCCGCCTTCCGCGCCCGTTCGATATTGGCCCTGACCTCGGCCAGCCGCGACACCGCATCCGTCATTTGACCCTCCGGAGTTGACGCCCCCGGCAAACCATGGTGAAGGTCCGGCCGGCGAATTTCCGCATCCGTTCTTTAAGTGAAAAAGCGGTCATGGCAACCGAACGATACGATCCCCGCGCATCCGAACCGAAATGGCAGAAGGCCTGGGACGAGGCGAAGCTGTTCGCCACCGTCAACGACGACCCGCGGCCGAAATACTACGTGCTCGAGATGTTCCCCTATCCGTCCGGGCGCATCCATATGGGCCATGTCCGCAACTACACCATGGGCGACGTGGTGGCCCGCTACAAGCGCGCGAGCGGCTTCAACGTGCTGCACCCGATGGGCTGGGACGCCTTCGGCCTGCCGGCAGAGAACGCGGCGCGCGACAACAGGGTCAATCCGCGCGACTGGACCTACGCCAACATCGCCACGATGAAGGGCCAGCTGAAGACGATGGGCCTGTCGCTCGACTGGGACCGCGAATTCGCCACCTGCGATCCCTCCTACTATCGCCACCAGCAGAGGATGTTCCTCGACTTCTGGAAGGCCGGGCTGGTCGAGCGCAAGGCGGCCAAGGTCAACTGGGACCCGGTCGACATGACCGTGCTCGCCAACGAGCAGGTGATCGACGGGCGCGGCTGGCGCTCCGGCGCTCCGGTCGAGCAGCGCGACCTGACGCAGTGGTTCCTCAAGATCACCTCGCGGGCGCAGGACCTGCTCGACGGGCTGGAAACGCTGGATCGCTGGCCCGACAAGGTCAAGCTGATGCAGGCCAACTGGATCGGCCGTTCGGAAGGGTTGCAGATCCGCTGGAAGCTCGACCCGGCGACCGCGCCGGAGGGCGAGAGCGAGCTCGAGGTCTACACCACCCGGCCCGACACGCTGTTCGGCGCCTCCTTCATGGCCATCGCCGCCGACCATCCGCTGGCGAGGAAGGCGGCGGCCGGCAATCCGGCGCTCGCCGCCTTCATGGAGGAGGTGCGCCGCGCCGGCACCTCTGTCGCCGAGCTGGAGACGGCCGAGAAGAAGGGCTTCGACACCGGCATCCGCGTCGTCCACCCCTTCGACGAAAGCTGGACGCTGCCGGTCTACGTCGCCAACTTCGTCCTGATGGACTACGGCACGGGCGCGATCTTCGGCTGCCCCTCGGGCGACCAGCGCGACCTCGACTTCGCCCGCAAGTACGGCCTGCCGGTGGTGCCGGTGGTGATGCCCGACGGCGCCGACGCCGCGACCTTCGCCATCGGCGAGGAGGCGTACACCGACGACGGCGTGATCATAAACTCGCGCTTCCTCGACGGCCTGCGGCCGCAGGCGGCCTTCGAGGAGGTGGCGAGCCGGCTGGAGAAGGCCGACCTTTCCGGCCGGCCGCAGGCGAGGCGCAAGGTGCAGTTCCGCCTGCGCGACTGGCTGATCTCGCGCCAGCGCTACTGGGGCTGCCCGATCCCGGTCATCCATTGCGACGACTGCGGCGCGGTGCCGGTGCCGGCGGACCAGCTTCCGGTGCTGCTGCCCGACGACGTCTCCTTCGACAGGCCGGGCAACCCGCTCGACCATCACCCGACCTGGAAGCATGTCGCGTGCCCGCAATGCGGCAGGGACGCGCGGCGCGACACCGACACGATGGACACCTTCGTCGATTCGTCCTGGTACTTCGCCCGCTTCACCGACCCGTGGAACGAGACGGCCCCGACGACGCTGAAGGACGTGGACGGGCCGACGGGGTGGCTGCCGGTCAACCAGTATATCGGCGGCATCGAGCATGCGATCCTGCACCTGCTCTACTCGCGCTTCTTCGCCCGCGCGATGAAGGCGACCGGGCATCTCGGCACGGTCGAGGAGCCGTTCGAGGGCCTGTTCACGCAGGGCATGGTCGTCCACGAGACCTACAAGGGACCGGCCGGCTGGGTCACGCCGGCCGAGGTGACGATCGAGGAGGTCGACGGCAGGCGCCAGGCGCGCCTGACGGCGGACGGCGCGCCGGTCGAGATCGGCTCCATCGAGAAGATGTCGAAGTCGAAGAAGAACGTGGTCGACCCCGACGACATCATCGGCTCCTACGGCGCCGACACCGCGCGCTGGTTCATGCTGTCGGACTCGCCGCCCGAGCGCGACTTCATCTGGACGGAAGCCGGCGTCGAGGGCGCGCACCGCTTCGTGCAGCGCGTGTGGCGGCTGGTGTCGGAAAGCGCGCCGCTCGTCGCCGGCGTCGCCGCAGGCCCCGCCCGCGAGGGCGAGGCCGTCGCGCTGTCGCGCGCCGTGCACAAGGCGATCAAGGCCGTGGGCGAGGAGATCGAGCGGCTCGGCTTCAACAAGGCGCTGGCGCGGCTCTACGAGCTGGTCAACGTGCTGTCCCCGGCCGTGGCGGCGGCCCCCGGCGCGGACGCCGCCGGCAGGGCGGCGCTGCGCGAGGGCCTCGAATCGCTCGTCAAGATGATCGCGCCGATGATGCCGCACCTGGCCGAGGAATGCTGGGCCGCGCTCGGCGGCGGCGGGCTGGTGGCGAATCAGCCCTGGCCGGGCTTCGATCCCGCGCTGGTGGTGGACGACGAGATCGTGCTGCCGGTGCAGATCAACGGCAAGAAGCGCGGCGATTTGACAATCGCGCGCAACGCGGATCAATCTGCGGTCGAGGCGGCCGCGCTCTCGCTCGACTTCGTGCGCGCCGCGCTCGACGGGAAGCCGCCGCGAAAGGTGATCGTCGTGCCGCAAAGGATCGTCAATGTCGTCGTCTGACACGGTGCGCGCCGGCGCGGTTCTCCTGTCCCGCCGGGCGGTCGTCGCCGCGGCGGCGACGCTGGCGCTCGGCCTGGCCGCCGGCTGCACGGCGCGGCCCCTCTATGGCGAGCTCGCGCCGGCCGGCGCGCCCGGCGGTGCGGGCGCCGCGCGGCACGCCGCCGTCGACATCCCGCCCGCCGGCGACCGCGTCGGCCAGGAGCTGCGCAACCATCTGATCTTCCTGCTCGGCGGCGGCCAGGGGCGTCCGGTGCAGCCGGCATACCGGCTCGATCTTGCCACGACCGCCTCCGAATCGGTCTCCGCCACCGTCAACACCGGCCGCGTCAGCCTGGAGCCGACCGCCGGCATCATGTCGGTCAGCACCGCCTACACCCTGACCGAGATCGCGACCGGCCGGGTGGTTTCGGCCGGCACCCGCGCCGTGCAGGCGCCCTACGACATCCCGGCGCAGGATTTCGCGGCCGCGCGCGCCGTCCGCGACGCGGAAAACCGCGCCGCGCGCGAGCTTGCCGAGCTGCTGCGCCTCGTGGTGGCGCAGGCGCTGGAGCGGTAGGACGGCCGCGGGACGGCCTGCCGCGCGGCAGGCCGCAGGGCTGTACGGCTCAGGCGATCTTCTGTCCGGTCTTGGCCCAGTCGGCGAGGAAGGCGTCGAGCCCCTTGTCGGTCAGCGGGTGCTTGACGAGGGCCTTGAGCGTCGCCGGCGGCACGGTGACGACGTCGGCGCCGATCAGCGCGGCCTGCTTGACGTGGTTGACCGTGCGCACGGAGGCGGCGAGCACCTCGGTGCCGAAATCGTAGTTGTCGTAGATCTGCCTGATCTCGGCGATCAGCTCCATGCCGTCGAGGCCGATGTCGTCGACCCGGCCGATGAAGGGCGAGATGAAGGCCGCGCCCGCCTTGGCCGCCAGCAGCGCCTGGTTGGCCGAGAAGCACAGCGTGACGTTGACCTTCCTGCCCTGCGCCGTCAGCGCCCGGCAGGCCTTCAGCCCGTCGAAGGTCATCGGCACCTTGATGCAGACATTGTCGGCGAGCCCGCCGAGGAAGGCGGCCTCGCGCATCATGCCGTCATAGTCGGTCGCCACCACCTCGGCCGAGACCGGGCCGGCGACGATCGAGCAGATTTCCCGGGTGACGTCGGCGATGCTGCCGCCCGACTTCAGGATCAGCGAGGGATTGGTGGTGACGCCGTCGACGAGGCCGAGCTCCGACAGCTCGCGGATCTCCTTGACGTCCGCGCTATCGACGAAGAACTTCATGGCTTTCTTCCCTGGTTCTAGGGTCCGGTGTATCGGGCGGCCCTCGGCGCGCCCTCGTTCGTTCCGTCTTGCTCTAGCGCAGGAAGCAGGCAAGGTCACGTCCGATGAACGAAGATTCGGCAAGCCCGCGCGTCGTGCCGGTGCTGGTGCCCACACCGGCGGAGCGGCCCTATTCCTACATCCTTCCCGACGGCATGACGGCCGGGGCCGGGACGATCGTGCGCGTGCCGCTGGGACCGCGCGAGGTCGCCGGCATCGTGTGGGACGGCGAGACCGACATGGTGGACCCGGGGAAGCTCAGGCCCGTCAGCCAGGTGTTCGACTGCCCGCCGCTCGGGGAGGACGCGCGCCGCTTCGTCGACTGGGTGGCGGGCTGGACGCTCTCGGCCCCCGGCATGGTGGCGCGCATGTTCCTGCGCGCGCCGGCCGCCTTCGACCCCGAGCCGATGCTGGAGGGCCTGCGCTTTTGCGGCGGCGCGCCGGACCGCGTGACGGACGCGCGCAAAAGGGTGCTGGAGCTGGCGCGCGACGGCATGGCCTGGACGCGCTCGGGCCTGGCGCATGCGGCCGGCGTGTCGTCGACCGTCGTCGACGGGCTCGTCGCGCAGGGGCTGTTCGAGAAGGTTGCGATCCCGCCGCGGCCGGTCGCGGCCGCGCCCGACCCGGGCTATGCGCGGCCCTCGCTGTCGCGGGACCAGGAAGCGGCGGCGCGGACGCTGCGCGAAAAGGTCGGCGCCGGCTTCTCGGTCACGCTCCTCGACGGCGTCACCGGCTCGGGCAAGACCGAGGTCTATCTCGAGGCGGTGGCGGCGGCGCTGGAGGCCGGGCGGCAGGTGCTGGTGCTGGTGCCGGAGATCGCGCTCACCGCCGCCTTCCTCGAGCGCTTCCAGGACCGCTTCGGGGCGAAGCCCGCCGAATGGCATTCCGACCTGTCGCCCAGGATGCGCGAGCGCGTGTGGCGGCAGGTGGCGGAAGGCCGGGTGCGGGTGGTGGCGGGCGCGCGCTCGGCGCTGTTCCTGCCGTTTCGCGAGCTGGGGCTGATCGCCGTCGACGAGGAGCACGACCCCGCCTACAAGCAGGAGGACCGCGTCTTCTACAACGCCCGCGACATGGCGGTGGTGCGCGGCCGCATCGGCGGCTTCCCCGTGGTGCTGGCCTCGGCCACGCCCTCGGTCGAGACCCGCGTCAACGCGATGCAGGGCCGCTACGGCCGCGTCGTGCTGCCGGCCCGCTATGCCGAGGCCGCCATGCCCGACCTTCACGCCGTCGACATGCGCCGGCACCCGCCGGCGCGGGGCGGCTTTCTGTCCCCCGTCCTTTTGGGCGAGGTGGAGAAGACCGTCGCCCGCAAGGAACAGGCGCTGCTCTTCCTCAACCGGCGCGGCTATGCGCCGCTGACCTTGTGCCGCGCCTGCGGCCACCGCTTCCAGTGCCCGGACTGCTCGGGCTGGCTGGTCGAGCATCGCTTCCGCGGCCAGCTCGTGTGTCACCATTGCGGCCATCGCGAGGCGAAGCCCGAGGCCTGCCCGGCCTGCGGCACGCTCGACCACCTCGTCGCCTGCGGCCCCGGCGTGGAGCGCATCGCCGAGGAGGTGGCGGCGCGTTTCCCCGACGCGCGGGTGATCGTGCTGTCCTCGGACCTTGCCGGCGGGGTCAAGCGCCTGCGGCTGGAGCTTCAGGCCATCGCCGACGGCGAGGCCGACATCGTGGTCGGCACCCAGCTCGTCGCCAAGGGCCACAACTTCCCCAGCATGACGCTGGTGGGCGTGGTCGACGCCGATATCGGGCTCGCCAACGGCGATCCGCGCGCGGCCGAGCGCACCTTCCAGCTGCTCTCGCAGGTGACCGGCCGGGCCGGCCGCACCGGCAGGAAGAGCCTCGGCCTGATCCAGACCTACCAGCCCGACCACCCGGTGATGCGCGCCATCGTCTCCGGCGACGCCGAGGCGTTCTACGAGCAGGAGATCGCGGCGCGCGAGCGCGCCAGGCTGCCGCCCTTCGGCCGGCTGGCGGCGATCATCGTCAGCGCGGCGGGCCGCGCGGAGGCGGAAGGCCATGCCCGCGCGCTGCGCCGCGCCGCGCCGCAGGCCGCCGACATCCTGGTGCTGGGACCGGCAGAGGCGCCGCTGGCGCTGGTGGCCGGCCGCCACCGCTTCCGCCTGCTGGTCCACGGCGAGCGCGGCTCCGGCCTCCAGACCTTCCTGCGCGCGCTGCTCAAGGCTGGGCCGCCGCCGCGCGGCTCGGTGCGCGTGCAGGTCGACATCGACCCGCAGAGCTTCGTGTGAAGGGTCGCGGCGGCGGCTTCCCGCGGACGCCCCTCCCGCAAGCCTTTTCACGCTTGCGCGGCCGGTCCGGCGCGGGCGCGCCGCGCAATGAAGGCGCGCCCGCGACACGGCGTTTGGCTTAAGCTAATCTGCGCGCCGATTCGTTTGGAGGGGATGTCATGGAGCTCGCCTTTCCGTGGCCGGTCAGCCAGGGCGAGTGGCTCGCCTGGTCGAGCGCGGCGGTCACCGCGCTGTGGGGGCTCGTCTTGCTGCTCGCCCCGCGGCTCTCGATGCGCGCCCTGCGGCTGCAGGCCGTCCCCGACCATCCCGAGGCGGTCGGCGAGGTCCGCGCCACGCTCGGCGGTTTCCATCTCGGCGTCGGCCTGTCGGCGATCCTGTTCGCCCAGCCGCTGATCTATCTGGCGCTCGGCCTGTGCTGGGCGCTCGCCGCCTTCGGCCGCTTCGTGTCCATGCTGTCCGACGACGGTAACAACCCCTACAACTGGGTCCGGCTGGCCATCGAGGGCGTGCTCGGCGCGCTGGCGCTCGCCTTCGCGCTCGGTTTCGTGGCCTGATCCCGCGCCGGGGCGCGGGTCCGGCCGCCGCAGCCTTTCGCCCTCTGCGGCAAAACTCCGCAAATCCCTGCGCTTCGCCGTGTTGCGAGTCGGGGAAGCCTGTGCTAGACGGCAAGCGACTTTTGGCCGGGGGCGGGTTTCACCCAGCGTTCCGGTCGGGGGAAAATCAACAAGGTCAAAGATTTAGCCAGAGTTAAACGCTCCAGCCCCAAATCTTGCGGCCTGTCAGGCAGAGAGAAAAGACGGTCCGTGGCACAGTCTGGCTCGATCATCTCCGCAGTGGCTGAACGCTATGCGGGCTCGCTCTACGAACTTGCAGCCGAATCGAAGGCCGTCGCCAAAGTCGAGGAAGACCTTTCCCGCTTCGAGGCGCTGCTTTCCGGCTCCGACGACCTGAAGCGGCTGATCGAAAGCCCGGTCTTCTCGGCCGAGGACCAGCTCAAGGCGATCTCGGCCGTCGCCGACAAGGCCGGGATCGGCGGCCTGACCGGCAACTTCCTGCGCGTCGTCGCCAGGAACCGCCGCCTGTTCGCCATCCCCGGCATCATCCGCGCCTTCCGCCGCATCGCCGCCGAGGCGCGCGGCGAGGTCGAGGCGCAGGTGGTCTGCGCGCATGCGCTCACCGCCGCGCAGCAGACGGAACTGAAGGCGGCGCTCAAGGCCGTCGCCGGCAAGGACGTGGCGATCGCCCTGACGGTGGACCCGTCGCTTCTCGGCGGCCTCGTGGTGCGGATGGGTTCGCGCCAGATCGACACGTCGCTCAAGACTAAACTCGCTTCGCTCAAGCTCGCACTGAAAGAGGTCGGCTGATGGATATCCGCGCCGCGGAAATTTCCGCAATTCTTAAAGATCAGATCAAGAATTTCGGCCAGGAAGCCGAGGTTTCCGAGGTCGGCCAGGTCCTGTCCGTCGGCGACGGCATCGCCCGCGTCTACGGCCTCGACAACGTCCAGGCCGGCGAGATGGTCGAGTTCCCCGGCGGCATCCGCGGCATGGCGCTGAACCTGGAGGCCGACAATGTCGGCGTCGTGATCTTCGGCTCGGACCGCGACATCAAGGAAGGCGACACCGTCAAGCGCACCGGCGCCATCGTCGACGTGCCGGTGGGTCCGGGCCTGCTCGGCCGCGTCGTCGACGCTCTCGGCAACCCGATCGACGGCAAGGGCCCGATCAAGGCCGCCGAGCGCCGCCGCGTCGACGTCAAGGCCCCCGGCATCATCCCGCGCAAGTCGGTGCACGAGCCGATGTCGACGGGCTTGAAGGCCATCGACGCGCTGATCCCGATCGGCCGCGGCCAGCGCGAGCTGGTCATCGGCGACCGCCAGACCGGCAAGACCGCGATCATCCTCGACACCTTCCTCAACCAGAAGCCGCTCAACGAGGGCGACGACGAGAGCCTCAAGCTCTACTGCGTCTACGTCGCCGTCGGCCAGAAGCGCTCCACCGTCGCCCAGTTCGTCAAGGTTCTGGAGGAGCGCGGCGCGCTCGAATATTCGATCGTCATCGCCGCCACCGCGTCGGACCCGGCGCCGCTGCAGTTCCTGGCCCCGTTCGCCGGCTGCGCGATGGGCGAGTACTTCCGCGACAACGGCAAGCACGCGCTGATCGCCTATGACGACCTTTCCAAGCAGGCCGTGGCCTACCGCCAGATGTCGCTGCTGCTGCGCCGCCCGCCGGGGCGCGAGGCCTATCCGGGCGACGTCTTCTACCTGCATTCGCGCCTTCTGGAGCGCGCGGCCAAGCTCAACGACGACAACGGCAACGGCTCGCTGACGGCGCTGCCGGTGATCGAGACGCAGGCCAACGACGTGTCGGCCTACATCCCGACCAACGTGATCTCGATCACCGACGGCCAGATCTTCCTCGAGACCAACCTGTTCTTCCAGGGCATCCGCCCGGCGGTGAACGTCGGCCTTTCGGTGTCGCGCGTCGGCTCCTCCGCCCAGGTCAAGGCGATGAAGCAGGTCGCGGGCTCGATCAAGGGCGAGCTGGCGCAGTATCGCGAGATGGCGGCGTTCGCGCAGTTCGGCTCCGACCTCGACGCCTCGACCCAGCGCCTCTTGAACCGCGGCGCGCGCCTGACGGAGCTGCTCAAGCAGCCGCAGTTCTCGCCGCTGAAGACCGAGGAGCAGGTCGCCGTCATCTTCGCCGGCGTCAACGGCTATCTCGACAGCCTGGCGCTGAACCAGGTGCAGAAGTTCGAGCAGGGCCTGCTCACGCATCTGCGCTCGGAGGGCAAGATCCTCGAGGCCATCCGCAAGGAGAAGGCCCTGTCGGACGATCTTCGCGCCCGGCTCAAGGCCGAGATCGACGCCTTCGCCAAGAACTTCGCCTGAAGCAGGCGGGACAGGAGTAGGGCAAGCCGCCATGGCTTCACTGAAAGACCTTCGCAACCGCATCGCCTCGGTCAAGGCGACGCAGAAGATCACCAAGGCGATGCAGATGGTCGCCGCGGCGAAGCTGCGCCGTGCCCAGGAGGCTGCGGAGGCCGCGCGCCCCTATTCGGAGCGCATGGCCGCGGTGATGGCCAATATCGGCTCCGCCGTCTCGGCGGCGGACGCCCCGCCGCTGATGACTGGCACGGGCAAGGACGACGTCCACCTCCTGATCGTCGCCACCGCCGAGCGCGGCCTGTGCGGCGGCTTCAACAGCCAGATCGCCCGGCTGGCGCGCGAGCATGCCCGCCGGCTGATCGCCGAGGGCAAGACGGTCAAGATCGTCACCGTCGGCAAGAAGGGCTACGACATCCTGCGCCGCGACTTCGCCGACCGGATCGTCGAGCGCATCGAGCTGCGCGAGGCCAAGCAGGTCGGCTTCGTCCACGCCGACAACATCGCCCGCAAGGTGATCGCCATGTTCGAGGCCGGCGGCTTCGACGTGGCGACGCTGTTCTACTCGCGCTTCAGGTCGGTCATCAGCCAGGTGCCGACCGCGCAGCAGCTCATCCCGGCCTCCGCGCCGGAGGGCGGTGCGAAAGATAATGGCGGTGCGGTCTACGAGTACGAGCCCGAGGCGGGCGAGATCCTGTCGGACCTGATCCCGCGCAACATCGCCGTGCAGATATTCCGGGCGCTGCTCGAGAACGCGGCCGGCGAGATGGGCGCCAAGATGACGGCGATGGACAACGCCACGCGCAATGCGGGCGACATGATCAACAAGTTGTCGATCACCTACAACCGTCAGCGCCAGGCGCAGATCACCAAGGAACTGATCGAGATCATTTCGGGCGCGGAAGCGCTCTAGCCGCGGGTTTCACGCGGACAACAGGACGATTGAAGAGGGTATTGACGATGGCGAAAGCAGCGACCCCGAAGAAGGCCCCGGCGGAAAGCGCCAAGGCGGCAGCCGCGCCGAAGGCTGCGGCAGCAAAGGCAGCCGCGCCGAAGGCGGCCGCCAAGGCCCCGGCCGCCCGGAAGGCGGCGGCGCCCAAGGCCGCTTCCACGGCGAGCGGCGCCGTCGGCCGGGTCCGCCAGGTCATCGGCGCGGTCGTGGACGTCGTGTTCGACGATCACCTGCCGGCGATCCTGAACGCGCTCGAGACCGACAACCAGGGCAACCGCCTCGTTCTCGAGGTCGCGCAGCACCTGGGCGAGAACACCGTGCGCACCATCGCCATGGACTCGACGGAAGGCCTGGTGCGCGGCCAGCAGGTGCGCGACACCGGCTCGCCGATCTCGGTGCCGGTCGGCCCGCAGATGCTCGGCCGCATCGTCAACGTCATCGGCGAGCCCGTGGACGAGGAAGGCCCGGTCGTGGGCGTCGAGGAGCGTCCGATCCACGCGCCGGCGCCCGAATATGTCGAGCAGTCGACCGAGGCCGAGATCCTCGTCACCGGCATCAAGGTGCTCGACCTTCTGGCCCCCTACGCCAAGGGCGGCAAGATCGGTCTGTTCGGCGGCGCCGGCGTCGGCAAGACCGTGCTGATCCAGGAGCTGATCAACAACGTCGCCAAGGCCCATGGCGGCTACTCCGTGTTCGCCGGCGTCGGCGAGCGCACCCGCGAGGGCAACGACCTCTATCACGAGTTCATCGAGTCGGGCGTCAACAAGAAGGGCGGCGGCGAGGGCTCCAAGGCAGCACTCGTCTACGGCCAGATGAACGAGCCGCCCGGCGCGCGTGCTCGCGTCGCGCTGACGGGCCTCACCGTCGCCGAATATTTCCGCGACCAGGGGCAGGACGTGCTGTTCTTCGTCGACAACATCTTCCGCTTCACCCAGGCGGGCTCGGAAGTGTCGGCGCTGCTCGGCCGCATCCCCTCGGCGGTGGGCTACCAGCCGACGCTCGCCACCGACATGGGCGCGCTGCAGGAGCGCATCACCACCACCACCAAGGGCTCGATCACCTCGGTGCAGGCCATCTACGTGCCGGCCGACGACCTGACCGACCCGGCGCCGGCGACCTCCTTCGCCCACCTCGACGCCACGACCGTGCTGTCGCGCGCGATCTCGGAGAAGGGCATCTATCCGGCGGTGGACCCGCTCGACTCGACCTCGCGCATGCTCGACCCGCTGATCGTCGGCGAGGAGCACTACCAGGTCGCCCGCGACGTGCAGCAGACCTTGCAGCGCTACAAGGCGCTCCAGGACATCATCGCCATCCTCGGCATGGACGAGCTGTCGGAAGAGGACAAGCTGACAGTGGCCCGCGCCCGCAAGATCGAGCGCTTCCTGTCGCAGCCCTTCTTCGTGGCCGAGGTGTTCACCGGCTCGCCGGGCAAGCTGGTCGACCTCGCCGACACCATCAAGGGCTTCAAGGGCCTCGTCGCCGGCGAGTACGATCACCTGCCGGAAGCCGCCTTCTACATGGTCGGCACCATCGAGGACGCCATCGAGAAGGCGCAGAAGCTGGCGGCGGAAGCGGCCTGACGAAAGCGAATAGCGAATAGGGAGTAGCGAATAGAAGATTGGCTTCTGGCGGGTGGTTCTAAATACTATTCGCTATTCGCCATTCGCTATTCGCTAAATTGACATGGCCGAAGCTTTCAAGTTCGAACTGGTTTCGCCCGAGCGGCTGCTCGTGTCGGAAGAGGTCGACGCCGTCATCATCCCCGGCGCCGACGGCGAGATGACGGTGATGGCCAGGCACGCCCCGGTGATGACCATGGTCAAGCCCGGCGTCGTGACCGTCAGGCCGGTGTCCGGCGCCGAGGAGCGCTATGTGGTGTTCGGCGGCTTCGCCGACATCCTGCCGGAAGGCTGCACGCTGCTCGCCGAATCGGCGGTGGCGGTCAAGGACATCGACCGGACCGACCTCTCGCGCCGCATCCAGGACGCGAAGGAAGACGTCGCCGACGCTAGGGACGATGCCGCCCGCACCCGGGCCGAGCAGTATCTCGCCCATCTGACGACGCTGGAAGCCGCGCTGGCGGCCTGACCGGGCGCGGCCGGCACCCGTCCAGACACGACAAGGCCGGCGTGACGCCGGCCTTTTTCGTTCGGGCCGGGGCGAACGGATCGCGGGGTCGCCGGGGCCGGCGGGCGAAAACCAGTCCGCGCGACGGCCGCCGGCGAGGGATGAGGGCGGTTCCTTGCGAGGCGCAGGAAACGAGCCGGCTCACGGCGCCAGATGGCGGAAGGCGGCGACGACCTCCTCGTAGACCTTGCGCTTGAACGGCACGATCAGCTCCGGCAGATCGGTCATCCTCTTCCAGCCCCAGGCGTCAAACTCCGGCTCGTGGCCTCCGGGCGGCGGGTCGATGGCGATCTCGCTCTCCGGCCCCTCGAAGCGGAAGGCGAACCATTTCTGCGTCTGGCCGCGATACCTGCCGTGGAGCGCGATGCCGACGAGGTCTGCCGGCAGGTCGTAGTCGATCCAGCCGGGCGTCTCGGCCAGAAGCCGGACCGTGCGCATGCCGGTCTCCTCGTAGAGCTCGCGCCGGGCCGCCGGCAGCGGCTCCTCGCCGGGATCGATGCCGCCCTGCGGCATCTGCCACAGCCGCTCGGCGCCGGCCATCTCGCTGTCGGTGAGCGCGATGCGCCGGCCGGCCCACACCAGCCCGTCGCGGTTCAGCACCATGATGCCGACGCAGGGGCGGTAGGGCAGGGTTCGCGGATCGACCGCCCCTGTCTTCGTCTTCGTCATCGTCTCAGCCTCGTTCGGGATCGCGCGCCAGCGCCGAGACCGGCACGATCTCGATGCCGCGCTGCTTCGCCTCGCCGACCCAGCGCGCCACCGCGTCCACGGTGACGTCGAAGGCCGAGCCGATGGCGATGGCCTGGCCGCTGGCGCGGGCGGCGCGCTCGGCGTCGTCGAGGCGCTTCAGGATCGCGCCGCGGTCGCGCTCGCCGTCGATGGCGAGGTCGGCGGCGGCATAGGGAACGCGCTGCCTGAGCGCCATCTCCGGCGCCAGGCTCTTGGCCGAGGAGCCGTCGTCGAGATACATCAGGCCGCGCTGGCCGAGCTCGGCGAAGAACGGCGCCATCGCCGCCTCGTCGGTGACGAAGCGGCCGCCCATATAGTTCATCACGCCGGTGTAGTTGGTGATGCGCGACAGCGCCCAGTGAAGCCGGTCGCGGTTCTCGGCGGGGGCGGCGTCGACGGTCAGCGTGTTGCGACCCGGATCGACCTGCGGGTAGTCGAACGGCTCGAGCGGCACCTGCATGACGATCTCGTGGCCCTGGCGGCGCGCCGCCTGCATCCAGCGGTCGAGGCTGTTGCCGCCGCTGGCGAAGGCCAGCGTCACCTCCGGCGGCAGGGTGGCGAGCGCGGCCTGCGTGCCGGTCTGCGACACGCCGAGGCCGCCGATGACGATCGCCACCTTGGCGCCGCGCGTGCCCGACCAGGGCCTGGCATAGACGTCGAAGGGCCGTCTGCCGTCGGCGGCGCGCATCGGCAGCGGGCCGATCCCGGTGTCCTCGATCAGGGCGCGGTCGGGCAGGTGGGCGACGCGCAGATCCTGCCCCAGCGCCGAGGGATCGCGGACGACGATGACGCCGCCGCCCGCGGCCGCTCCGGCAGGCGAATCCGCGGGCGGCTCGACGCGGATGATCGACGGCCCGCCGCCGCCTGCGCCGTCGCGCGGCGGGTAGGCGGCGGGCGCCTCGCGCGGGCCCTCGGCGGCGGCAGTGGCGGTCGCGGGCGTGGAGACGACCACCTGCGGCGGGGTGCGGAACGGGCTTTCGCGCAGCGCGATCGCGGCCGACGCGCCGACGACGGCGAGCCCGCACAGCATCATGGCGAGCTGGCCGCGGCGCAGCGGAAAGCGCGGGCCGTGGCGGTCCTGCCGCCGGCCGTCGAGGCCGAGCGGTCTGTCGATGTCCTTCTCGGGAAGGGGCTTCTTCACGGGCGGGAACCGCATTCTTGCAAGGTGGCGCCCGGCAACCGCGCGACGCTGGCCGGCCGGCACGAGGAGGCGCTCCCGCCGGGGTGGGCGGGAGCGGTGAAGGTCAGCGGTTCAGCGCCGCCTTGTCCGGGCTCGGCGGGAAGGCGGGATCGGCGCGGACGCCGCGCAGCAGGTCGAAGGCGTAGTTCAACTGCACGTCGTCCTTGGGGTCGGGCGGCACATAGGCGGCCGAGCCCGAGCCGGCGTCGTCCTCCTGGGTGCCGCGGATGTGGCCCTTCAGCTCGGACTCGCCGCGCGAGACGTCGCGGCCGAGCAGGTCCTCCGGCAGCGGTTGCTCGACCTTGATGTCGGGCGTGATGCCCTTGCCCTGGATCGAGGTGCCGGCCGGCGTGTAGTAGAGCGCCGTGGTCAGCCTGAGCGCGCCGCTTTCCGCCAGCGGGATGATGGTCTGCACCGAGCCCTTGCCGAAGGACTGGGTGCCGAGCACCGTGGCGCGGCGGTGGTCCTGCAGCGCGCCGGCCACGATCTCGGAGGCGCTGGCCGAGCCGCCGTTGACGAGGACGATCATCGGCTTGCCGTCGATGCGGTCGCCGGAGCGGGCGTCGAAGCGGGTGATGTTCTTCGGGTCGCGGCCGCGCGTCGAGACGATCTCGCCGCGCTCGAGGAAGGTGTCGCTGACGCTGACCGCCTGGTCGAGCAGGCCGCCGGGATTGAGGCGCAGGTCGAGCACGTAGCCCTTGAGCTTGTCCTGCGGGATCTGGCGCTTGATGTCGTCGATCGCCGTCTGGAGGTCGTCGAAGGTCTTCTCCGTGAAGGAGTTGATCTTGATGTAGCCGACATCCTGCTCGACGCGGTGGCGCACGGCCCGGACCTTGATGATGTCGCGCACGATGGTCAGCTTGATCGGCTCGGCCGCGCCCTCGCGCAGGATGGTCAGCTCGATCGGCGTGTTGACCGCGCCGCGCATCTTGTCGACCGCCTCGGAGAGCGTGAGGCCGCGCACCTCCTCGCCGTCGATCTCGGCGATCAGGTCGCCGGCGAGCACGCCCGCGCGCTCGGCCGGCGTGCCCTCGATGGGCGCGATCACCTTGACCAGCTCGTTCTCCATCGTCACCTCGATGCCGAGGCCGCCGAACTCGCCGCGGGTCTGCACCCGCATGTCCTTGGCCGCCTCGGGGTTCAGGTAGGAGGAATGCGGGTCGAGCGAGGAAAGCATGCCGTTGATGGCGCTCTCCACCAGCTTCTTCTCCTCCGGCGGCGTGACGTACTGGGCGCGCACGCGCTCGAAGATGTCGCCGAAGATGGCGAGCTGGCGATAGGTCTCCGAACCGGCGGCATTGGCCGCGGCGCCGCCCGCGCCATGCACGAGGCTCATGGCGGATGCGCCAATGACCGCGCCGGCCAGCAGAAGCGACAATGACCTACGAATCATTTTCCGTCCTTCCAGTAGTGCGCTCCGCCCACCATGGGGCAGGATCGACGGGTTTTCCTTCCTTGCGGAACTCGACATAGAGCTCCGGCCCGGCGCCCGCTCCGGAAAAGGCAACGGCGCTGGCGACCCTGGCTTCCCCCATCAGGCCGACCGGCTCTCCCGCCAGCACCGCCTGGCCCGGGGAAACGCCGATTCGACCCATTCCCGCCAGCACCACATGATAGCCCTCGCCGGCGTTGAGGATCAAGAGTTGGCCATAGGAGCGGAACGGTCCGGCATAGAGGATCGAGCCGTCCACAGGCGCTGTCACGATTGCCGCCGAATGTGTCGCAAGCATGTCTCCCTGCAGGATTCCGCCGCTGCCGTCGGCCTCGCCGAAGCGGCGCTCGATGCGCCCCGCCACCGGCAGGCCGACGCGGCCCTTCATGGCCGAGAACGGCAGCGCGGCGCCGGTGAAGGGCGTGCGCGCGCCGCGCGCGGCCTCGTCGGCCGCGGCTTCCTGCTCGGCGGCGCGGCGGGCGGCGATCTCGATCTCGCCCTCCAGCGCCTCGATCAGCTCGCCGAGCGAGCTCGCCTCGCTCGCCAGCTCGGCGGCGCGGGCCCGCTCCTGCGCCAGCATCGCCTCGGATTTCTCCTGGAGCCGGCGCTTCTCTTCAACAAGAAGTGATAGGCGGCGCTGCTCCTCGGCCTGCTCCGTCACGGTCGCGGCCAGCCGCCCGCGCTCGGCCTCGATTGCGGCGGCGACGCGCCGCAATTCGGTGAGGTCGGCGATCAGCACCTCGGTCTCGCCGCGCAGCTCCGGCACCACGGCGGCGAGCAGGATGGCGCTCCTGACCGACGACAGCGCGTCCTCCGGCCGCACCAGGATGGCCGGCGGCGGGTTCAGCCCCATGCGCTGGAGCGCGCCCAGCACCTCGGCCAGCACGCCGCGCCGCTCGGCGAGCGAGGCGCGCAGGCCGTCCTGCTGGAGGCCGAGCGCGTCGAGCCTGCCGGAGATGGCGGCGATCTCGAGGCTCAGCTTGCGCTCGGTCTTGGCCGCCTGCACCAGTGCCGCCGACAGCGAGGCGCTGTCCTTGCGGATGGCGGCGATCTCGGCGGCGATCCCGGCGGCACGCTCCTCCGAAACCGTCAGGGCATCGAGGATGCGCCGGCGCTCCGTCTCGCTGTGCGTGCGCCTCGCCTCCAGCTCGGCCGCCGTCTGCGCGCCCGCGCACGGCGCGGCGAGCCCGAGCGCCAGCGCGGCCCAGGCCGAGACGAGGAGGATGCGCTTTGCCGTGGTCGCCATGATCCGTGCTTCAATCGGAAGGCCGAAGTTAGGAGCGCTTCGTTAACGAACCATCAACCATGGGCCGGCGGCGCGCGCAATGCGGCGCATCAGCTGCGGTGATAGGGGTGGCCCGACAGGATGGTGGCGGCGCGGTAGAGCTGCTCGGCCAGCATGACGCGCACGAGCTGGTGCGGCCAGGTCTGCGCCCCGAAGGAGACGACGAGATCGGCCGCCTCGCGCGACGCGGCGTCGTGGCCGTCCGGCCCGCCGATGGCGAAGACGAGATGCCGGCGGCCGCCGTCGCGCAGGCGCGCGATGCGCGCGGCGAGGTCCTCGGAGGAGGGGTTCTTCCCGCGCTCGTCGAGCAGGAAGAGCGCGGCGTCGCCGCGGTGGGCGGCAAGGGCGGCGGCCTCCTCGCGCCGGCGCGCGTCGGTGTCGCGGGCGCGGCTTTCGGCGATCTCGGCGACGCCGGAAAATTCCAGCCCGATTGCCGGGCCGGCCCTGGCGAAGCGGCCGAAATAGCGTTCGGCAAGCTCCCGCTCGGGGCCGGCCTTCATCCGGCCCACGGCATGAACGCTCAGACGCATCCCCGCCTCCGCCCGTCAGGCAGCCGCCGGATCAGTGGACGGTGGCCTCGTCGAGATCGGGAGCCTGCCACATCTTCTCAAGATTGTAGAACTCCCGGACTTCGGGGCGGAACACGTGGACGATGACGTCGCCGGCATCGATCAGCACCCAGTCCGCCGCGGCGAGCCCCTCGACGCGGGGAAAGCCGAGGCCGGCATCCTTCAGCGCCGAGATCAGATGGTCGGCCACGGCCGAGACATGGCGGTTCGAGCGCCCCGAGGCGATCACCATGTGGTCGCCGAGGCTCGATTTGCCCTGGATGTCGATGGAGACGATGTTCTCGGCCTTGGAGTCGTCGAGACTGGCAAGGACGATGTCGAGGGCGCGGGACGCATCGGCACCGCCGCTGATCCCGGCCGGCGAAGGCTGGACGTCCGCCTTCTTCCGTATTGCTGTTCCCAGTGTCTTTCCTTTCCCGCAGAACAAGCCCGCCGCGCGCACCCTTGCGCGTGACAGCCAATAGATAGGCAGAGTCGCATCAAGGTTTCAAGACAGGCGGCCGGCGCGGGCCGGAGGCGCCGCCCTGCGCCTTCGCGGCGTCGCGCAGCGCCGTCGAGGACAGCGACGAGCGCGGGCCGTGGATGAAGGTCCAGGCCGGCGGGCGCATGCGGGCAAGCCTTGCCGCGCCGCGCTCGTCGATGCGGGCGTGGTCGAAGGTCTTGGCGAAGACCGAGGAGACGAAGGCGAGCGTCGAGCCCGGCCGGTCGACGACGGCGATGGGCATGGTCAGCGCGATGTGGCGCCAGCGCTGCCAGCGGTGGAACTGGGCGAGGTTGTCGGCGCCCATGATCCAGACGAAGTCGACGCCGGGGTTGCGGGCGCGAACGAGGTCGAGCGTATCGGCGGTGTAGCGCACGCGGAAGGCGGCCTCGAAGGCGGTGACCTTGATGCGCGGGTCTTCGGCGACCCGCTCCGACCGCGCGATGCGTTCGCCGAGCGGGGCGAGCGCGCGCCCGTCCTTGAGCGGGTTTCCGGGCGTGACCATCCACCACAGCTGGTCGAGGGCGAGCGCGCGCAGCGCGATCTCGGCCACCAGGGCGTGGCCGGCATGGGGCGGGTTGAACGAGCCGCCGAACAGGCCGACCTGCATGCGCTTCTCGACGCGCGGCATGCGCAGGTGGCGGGGCGCGACGGCGTCCGCCACCTAGGGCCGCACCTGGCCGCTGCCGTGGACGCGGTACTTGAACGAGGTGAGCTGCTCGACGCCCACCGGCCCGCGCGCGTGCATGCGCCCCGTGGCGATGCCAATCTCCGCGCCCATGCCGAACTCGCCGCCGTCGGCGAACTGCGTCGAGGCGTTGTGCATCAGGATCGCCGAATCGATCTCGTCGAAGAAGCGGGCGACGGCGGCCGCGTCCTCGGCCACGATCGCCTCGGTGTGGTGCGAGGAATAGCTCTCGATGTGGTCGATGGCGCCGCCGACGCCCTCGACCAGCTTCGCCGAGATGATGGCGTCGAGATATTCGGTGCGCCAGTCGGCCTCTTCGGCCGGCCTGGCGGCCGGGAACAGCGTCCGCACCTCCTCGCTCGCCCTGATCTCGCAGCCGGCCTTCGCCAGCGCGTCGAGGATCGGCACGAGATGGGTCGCGGCCGCCGCGCGGTCGACCAGCAGCGTCTCGGCCGCGCCGCAGATGCCGGTCCGCCGCATCTTGGCGTTGACCGCCAGCGCCACCGCCATGCCCAGGTCGGCCGACTTGTCGACATAGAGGTGGCAGATGCCCTCCAGATGCGCGAACACCGGCACGCGCGCTTCCCGTTGCACGCGCTCGACCAGGCTCCTGCCGCCGCGCGGCACGATGACGTCGATGGCGCCGGAAAGCCCCTTCAGCATCTCGCCGACGGCGGCGCGGTCGGCCGTGGGCACGAGCTGGATCGCCGTCTCCGGCAGGCCGGCCGCCTTCAGCCCCTCGACCATGCAGGCATGGATGGCGGCCGAGGAATGGAGGGAATCGGAGCCGCCGCGCAGGATCACCGCGTTGCCGGCCTTGAGGCACAGCGCCCCGGCATCGGCGGTGACGTTGGGCCGGCTCTCGTAGATGACGCCGACGACGCCGAGCGGCGTCCTCACGCGCTCGATCTCCAGCCCGTTGGGCTGCCGCCAGCGGGCGATGACCTCGCCGACCGGGTCCTTCAGCGCGGCGATGGCGCGGATGCCGTCCTCGATGCCGCGCAGGCGCTCCGCCGTAAGCCTGAGGCGGTCCATCATCGCCGGCGAAAGGCCGGCCCTGTCGCCGTTGTCGAGGTCGAGCGCGTTGGCGGCGAGGATTTCGTCGCGGTTGCGGCGCACCGCCTCGGCCATGGCGACCAGCGCGGCGTGCTTGCGCTCGGCCGTGGCCAGCGCCAGGGGGCGGGCGGCGGCGCGCGCGTCCGCGCCGATCCTCGCCATCAGGCCGGCCACGTCCTCGTGCATCCCCGCATCATGCTTCGTCATGGATGGCCTCCGCTTCCAGCGCGCGCGACATCACCATGTCGTCGCGATGCACCATGGCCGCGCGCGCCTCGTGGCCGAGCGCGGCCTCGATCTCGGCCGTCTTCAGCCCGGCGATCCTCACCGCGTCGGCCGCATCGTAGGCAACGAGGCCGCGCGCGATCTCGCGGCCGTCGGGGTCGAGGATGGCGACGGTGTCGCCGCGCGCGAAGCGGCCGGAGACGAAGGTGACGCCGGCCGGCAGCAGCGACTTGCCGGTGGCCAGCGCCCGCACGGCGCCGGCATCGACGCTGATGCGGCCCGCGGGCTCGAGGTTGCCGGCGATCCAGGTCTTGTAGCCGCGCACCGGCGTCGGGCTCGCCGCGAACCAGGTGGCGCGCTCGCCGCGGTCGATGGCGGAAAGCGGGTTCATGCGCGTGCCGGCGGTGATCACCATCGCGGTTCCGGCCATGGTGGCGATCTTGCCGGCGTCGAGCTTGGTCTTCATGCCGCCGCGCGACAGCTCGGAGGCCGCCGCCCCGGCCATCGCCTCGATCTGCGGCGTGATGCGCTCGACATGGGGGATGAACTGCGCGCGCGGGTCGAGCGCCGGCGGCGCGGTGTAGAGCCCGTCGACGTCGGACAAAAGCACCAGAAGGTCGGCGCCCATCATCGTGGCGACGCGGGCGGCGAGCCGGTCGTTGTCGCCGTAGCGGATCTCGGAGGTGGCGACCGTGTCGTTCTCGTTGATGACCGGCACCGCCTTCATCTTCAACAGCGTCGAGATGGTGGCACGCGCGTTGAGGTAGCGGCGGCGCTCCTCGGTGTCGCCCAGCGTCACCAGCACCTGGCCGGATTTCAGCCCGCGCGCCGAAAGCTCCTGCGCCCAGGCGCCGGCCAGCGCGATCTGCCCGACGGCGGCGGCGGCCTGGCTTTCCTCCAGCCGCAGCGAGCGGGCGGTGAGGCCGAGGACGGTGCGGCCGAGCGCCACCGCGCCCGAGGAGACGACGAGCACGTCGGCACCGGCCCGGGCGAGGCCGGCGATGTCCTCGACCAGCGAGGCGAGCCAGTCGCGCTTCAGCCCGGTCCTGCGGTCGACCAGCAGCGCCGAGCCGATCTTGACCGTGATGCGGCGATGGTTCCCGAGCGATCGCGCCGTCATTTCACCCACCGTGTGTCCTCGACGGGCGCCTCGGCCGCCCGCGCCTCCTCCACGACCGTCATCAGCGCGCGCAGCGCTTCCTCGACGCCCTCGCCGGAAACGGCCGAAAGCAGGATCGGCGGCCGCCCGGCCGCGCGCCTCAGGGAGGCGAGCTTCTTCTTCCGGGCATCGGCATCGAGCGTGTCGGCCTGCGAAAGCGCCACGATCTCCGGCTTGCCGGCGAGGCCGTGGCCGTAGGCCTCGAGCTCGCGCCGCACCGTCCTGTAGGCCTTGCCCGGGCTTTCCTCCTGCGCCGAGACGAGGTGGAGCAGCACGCGGGTCCTCTCGACATGGCCGAGGAAGCGATCACCGATGCCGACGCCCTCATGCGCGCCCTCGATCAGGCCGGGAATGTCGGCGACGACGAATTCGCGGCCGTCGACGCGCGCGACGCCGAGGCCGGGATGCAGCGTGGTGAAGGGGTAGTCGGCGATCTTGGGCTTCGCCGCCGTCACCGCGGCGAGGAAGGTCGACTTGCCGGCATTGGGCAGGCCGACGAGGCCGGCGTCGGCGATGAGCTTGAGCCGCAGCCAGACGGTGCGCTCCTCGCCCGGCAGGCCGGGATTGGCGCGGCGCGGCGCCTGGTTGGTCGAGGTCTTGAAATGCTGGTTGCCGAAGCCGCCGTTTCCGCCCCTGGCGAGCAGGAAGCGCTGGCCGACCTCGGTCAGGTCGCAGATCAGCGTCTCGTTGTCCTCCTCGAAGATCTGGGTGCCGGCCGGCACTTTCAGCACCACGTCGGCGCCCTTGGCGCCGGTGCGGTTGCGGCCCATGCCGTGCATGCCGGTCCTGGCGCGGAAATGCTGCTGGTAGCGGTAGTCGATCAGCGTGTTCAGCCCGTCGACCACCTCGGCCCAGACGTCGCCGCCGCGGCCGCCGTCGCCGCCGTCCGGCCCGCCGAACTCGATGAACTTCTCGCGGCGGAACGACAGCGCGCCCGCGCCCCCGTCGCCGGAGCGGATATAGACCTTGGCCTGATCGAGAAACTTCATCGGATTGACAGTACGGCGTTCCATCTGGTCTTGAAGCGCCTCATCTAGCGCATGCGCGGGGCGGAATCACCTGCGAAAACGGCGAGGCGGAGACGAAACGGCATGAAATGCGTCAGCTACAACATCCAGTTCGGCTTCGGTGACGACGCGAGGTTCGATCTGGGCCGCGTCGTGGAGGCCGTGCGCGGCGCCGACGTGATCGCCTTGCAGGAGGTGACCCGCAACAGCCCGATGAACGAGGGCCGCGACCTCGTCGCCGACATCCGCGCCATGCTGCCCGAATACTTCGCCGCCTACGGGCCGAACCTGGAGGCCGACGTCGGCAGCCATATCCGGGACGGCAAGGCCGTCGACGTGCGCCTCGAGTTCGGCAACATGATCCTGTCGCGCACGCCGATCCTGACCTCGCGCAACCTGCTTTTGCCGCGCACGCGCAGCTACGACCGCGTCAA
The DNA here is from genome assembly GCA_003577315.1 of Hyphomicrobiales bacterium. Classification (GTDB taxonomy): domain Bacteria; phylum Pseudomonadota; class Alphaproteobacteria; order Rhizobiales; family Rhizobiaceae; genus Aerobium. The sequence continues at coordinate 133,443 of QEVK01000019.1, forward strand.
CCTCCAGCGCGGCGCGCTGGAGGCGATGATCGGCACGCCCTTCGGCCCGGTGCGGTTCTATTCGGTCCATCTCGACCATCGCGGGCCGGACGAGCGCCTCTCCCAGATCGCCTTCCTGATGGAGCGGGTGCTCGGCCATGCGCTGGAAGGCGGCGCGGTGACCGGCATTTCCGAGATGGGCTTTCCCGAGCCGCCGGTGCCGGAGGCCTACGTCCTGATGGGCGACTTCAACATGCTGCCCGGCTCGCCGGAATACCATGCGGTCGCCGGCACGCCCGACCACGAGTTCGGCACGCCGCTCGTCGCGCGCCACGCGGTGGACGCGGGGCTGCTGCCCTGCGGCGACGCGCGGCCGACCTGCGTCAACCTCGACGACCCGGCCGATGCGGCGCGCCACAAGCGTCTCGACTACTGCTTCGTGCATCCGCTGCTCGCCCCGAAGGTCAGGTCCGTGCGCGTGGACGTGGCCGCCAACGGCTCCGACCACAAGCCGGTGTGGCTGGAGCTGGGGCAGGTCACGCCGGCCCCCAGCTCCTGAGGCTCGCCCAGGTGCGGCGGTCGAGCGCGTAGCGCTCCACCGGCACGCGCCCGGCGGCGAGCGATTCCAGCATGCCCTGGCCGGCATACTGGAAGCCGCACTTGTGGATCACCCGGCGCGAGGCGGCGTTGACCACCCGGCACGAGACGTGGAGCCGCTCGATCGCGCTGGCGCGGAAGGCGAGGTCGACCAGCGTGTGCGCGGTCTCGGTCGCGTAGCCGCGGCCCCAGTAGGGCTCGCCGATCCAGTAGCCCAGCTCCAGCCCGCCCTGCCGCGCGTGCAGCCCGGCGCAGCCGATGAAGGCGCCGCTCTCGGCCAGCGTCACCGCATGGATGCAGCCCGCCGCCGCGCCCTGGCGCGCGCCCTCGACGAAGGCGCGGGCCTCGCGCTCGCCATAGGGGTGCGGCATGCGGGCAAGCATCTCGGCGATGCGGCGGTTGTCGGCCAGCTCCGCCAGCTCGGGGATGTCGTCCTCGTGCGGCGGGCGCAGCACCAGCCGCTCCGTCACCAGCACGGGGCAGTCGATCCTGGGACTTTCGTCCTCGTCCTCATCCCACTCGGCAACCATGGTCGTGTCCTCCAGAAACGAAAAAGGGGAGATGGCGGCCCATCTCCCCTGATCCTTTTCCGGACTGTCCGGACACCGGCTCCCGAGATGGGGCGCCGGTGTTTGGTGTCGCGGTTCCGGCTATTCCGCTGCGTCGGTAATCGGGTCGACCGATACGTAGGTTCGGCCGTTGGCTTTGCGGGCGAACGACACGGCGCCGGCCTCGAGGGCGAAAAGGGTATGGTCCTTGCCCATGCCGACATTGGTGCCCGGATGCCACTTGGTGCCGCGTTGACGCACGATGATGTTGCCGGCGAGCACGGCCTCGCCGCCGAACTTCTTCACGCCGAGGCGCTTGGACTCCGAATCGCGACCGTTACGCGAGGAACCGCCAGCTTTCTTGTGTGCCATGGGATTTCTCCTTCAGTTCCGTATCTTACTCGGCGGCCGCTTCGGCGCCGGCTTCCTTGGCCTCGGCCTTCTTCGGCGCGGCCTTCTTCGACGGCTTGGCGCCGCCGGTCAGGATCTCGGAGACGCGCACCGTGGTCAGCAGCTGGCGATGGCCGCGCTTGCGGCGCGAATTCTGGCGGCGGCGCTTCTTGAAGGCGATGACGGTCTTGGCCTTGCCCTGCTCCAGAACCTCGACGGCGACCGTGGCGCCTTCCACGAAGGGAGCGCCGACGGTCACGTCGTCGCCCTGGCCGAAGGCCAGCACGGAGTCGAGGGTGACGATGTCGCCGACTTCGCCGGCAACCTTCTCGATCTTGAGAACGTCGTCGGCGGCGACGCGGTACTGCTTACCGCCGGTCTTGATGACTGCGAACATGTCTTGCCTTTCGCTGTTCGGTCCGGCCTCTGTGGTGACCGCTGGCGGTCGGGCCGTCTTCTTGTCAGTCGGTTTCGGGTCGCGTTCCTGCAATCGAGCGCATGCAAGGACCATCGCACGCAAAGAACGACCGGCGCGGGGAGCCCACGCCGGATTTGCGCCCCCGATACAGGAGACGGCAAATCGAGTCAAGCAATGGCGGCCGGCCGGCGGCGATTTGCGGTTCGGGGACGCCTGGTATAGGGACCGCGGCGGAACCTTGCGCCGCGAGGCGCGCAACGACGGCGGGAAACGCGATGGCGGACGACGACTACGTATACGACGAGGCGACCGGCGAGTGGCTGCCGGCCTCGCAACTGGCAGCGCGCGCCGCCGCCGGGCGCGTCGAGGTGCGCGACGCCAGCGGCAACCCGCTCGCCGACGGCGATTCCGTCGTCCTCGTCAAGGACCTGAAGGTCAAGGGCGCGGGGCAGACGCTGAAGCAGGGCACGGTCATCCGCTCGATCCGCCTCACCGACAATCCGCAGGAGATCGACTGCCGCCACGAGGCGATCAGGGGCCTCGTGCTGCGCACGGAATTCGTGCGCAAGCGCTGAGCCGGGCGCGCGACCGGCGGCCTACACCGCCGCCGAGTGCCGCGCCGTGCCCCTGGCGAGATAGCCGTCGAAGCGCGCGGCCACCAGCCGCACCAGCGGCCGCCTGGCTTCCGGCACCGTGAAGCGGTCGCCCTCGCGGATCAGCGACGGCTCGGGCTTCTCCTCGGCCATCAGCGCGGCCTCCGCCAGCACCGGCGTCGCCGCCTGGCCGAAGCGCTCGGCCGCCTCGCGGGCGCAGAAGGAGAAGTCGCACATCAGCCGCTCGATCACCCAGGCGCGCAGGCGGTCGTCGTCGGAGAGCGCGATGCCGCGCGCCGTCGCCAGCCTGCCCTCGCCGACGCGCCGCTCGTATTCGCCGGTGGCGGTGACGTTCTGGGCGTAACCCTGGCGGTAGCGGCTGACCGAGGACGGCCCGAGGCCGATCAGCGTCTCGCAGCCGTCGTCGGTGTAGCCCTGGAAGTTGCGCTTGAGCCCGCCGGTCGCGGCCGCCCGCGCCAGCGAGTCGCCGGGCAGGGCGAAATGGTCGAGGCCGATGGCGTCGTAGCCGGCGCGGCGGATCACGCCGGCGGCGGCCAGCGACTGCGCCAGCCGCTCGTCGGCGCCCGGAAGCGCCGCCTCGTCGATCATGGTCTGGTGCTTCTTGAACCACGGCACGTGGGCGTAGCCGAACAGCGCGATGCGCTCGGGCCTGAGCGACAGCACCTTCTCGACCGTGGCGACGACGCTTCGCTGCGTCTGGTGCGGCAGGCCGTAGAGGACGTCGAGATTGACGGAGGCCACGCCGCGCGCGCGCAGGCCGTCGATCACCGCCTTCGTGTCCTCGAAGGTCTGGTCGCGGTTGATCGCCTTCTGCACCGTCTCGTCGAAATCCTGGATGCCGAGGCTGGCGCGCGTCATGCCGATGTCGGCCAGCGCGTCGAGCCGGCCCTCGTCCATGTCGTTGGGATCGATCTCGACCGAGATCGAGGCGTCGGGCAGGAAGGTGAAACGACGCCGGAGCGCCGCCATCAGGGCGCGCATGTCGTCGGGCGCCACCAGCGTGGGCGAGCCGCCGCCGAAATGCAGCGCCGCCACCCTGGCGCGGCCGCCGACCTTCTCCGCCACCGTGCGGATCTCCTCGTGGAGATATCCGAGGAAGGTGGCGACGGGCTTGTAGAGCCGGGTCTGCTTGGTGTGGCAGGCGCAGAACCAGCACAGCCGGTCGCAGAACGGCACGTGGATGTAGAGCGACAGCCGCTCGTCCTGCGGGATGGCGGCGATCCATTCCTCCACGACGGCGGCGTCGATGCCGGGGTGGAAGTGCGGCGCGGTGGGGTAGCTGGTGTAGCGGGGGGCGGTGTCGGCCTGCATGGGCGGGCTCCTCGTGTCACGGGCGCCATATCGCGGGCACCGTATCAGGGGCACCTTGTCGCGCCTCGGGGGGATGGCGTCCTTGACTTTTGTCAAGTAACCTTCGGGGACAGACAATCTGACGCGGGACGCGGGGCACCTGAGGTGCTAGGAGAGGCGGGCCGTTCCCTGAGAGGGCGATCGTGCGCAACGACATCCAGACCGAAGACATTCCCGCTTTGTGCGCCTCGTGCGAGGCCCGCCACCGCGGCATCTGCGCCGCGCTCGACGCCGCGCAGCTCATCGCGCTGGCGCGCTCGTCCCACAGGCATCGCGCCGGCGAGGGCGAGGAGCTGGTGGGCGAGGAGGAGAGCATCGAGCGCTACTCCAACGTGCTTTCCGGCGTGGTCAAGCTGACCAAGACGCTGTCGGACGGCCGCCAGCAGATCGTCGGCCTGCGCTTCGCGCCCGACTTCCTCGGCAGCCCGTTCAAGGTCGAGAGCAAGCTCAACGCCGAGGCGGCGACCAAGGTGTCGCTGTGCTCCTTCCCGCGCGGCGCCATCGAGCGGATGATGAAGGAGCAGCCGGGGCTGGAGCACCGCCTGCTGCAGCAGACGCTCAAGGAGCTCGACGAGGCGCGCGAGTGGATGGTCACGCTCGGCCGCAAGACGGCGGCGGAGAAGGTGGCGAGCTTCCTGCTGCTGATCGCGAAGAACATCGATCCCTCCGCCCGGCCCGACCGCGACAAGGCCGAGTTCGAGCTGCCGCTGACGCGCGCCGACATCGCCGACTTCCTCGGCCTGACCATCGAGACGGTGAGCCGCCAGTTCACGCGGCTGCGCGCCGACGGCATCATCGCCATCGAGAACAACCGCCAGGTCACGGTGCCGAGCCTGTCGCGGCTGGAGGCGCGCTCGGGAAGCTGAGCGGGCGCAGCCGCGCGGCCGTGCCGGCCGGCCCCCTTCCGCCCGCTCCGTTCCGCCCGCTCCCGCCGCGAAGACACCGCCGGCTCAGCCGGGTATGTCGCGCGCCAGGACCGGCATGACGTGCTCGCGCTCGAAGGCGATGTGGCGGCGCATGGCCTCGAAGAAGGCGCGCAGCATGAAGCCGAGCGCCTCCGGGTTGTCGATGGGCGAGCCGTGGCCGATGGCGAACAGCACGTCGGCGAGGTCCTGGGCGGCGCATTCGTCCTCGATGTGCTCGGCCTTCAGCCGGCGGATCGAGGCGTCGCCCACCGAGGGCGGCGTCGCGGCGGCGGCGAAGGCGGGGAAGACGTGCTCCTCCTCGTAGGCGTGGCTTTCCTTGAGCAGCGGCACGATCCGCGCGGCGATGGTCAGGCACAGATGCCGGTCGACCTTGCGCGGCAGGCCGTCGGCGATCCTCTCCAGCTCGTCGCACAGCCGCAGCTTCTCGTCGTGCGCGCGGCCCATGTCGAGGCACGGCACGCTGCGGCCCGGCAGGCAGGCGGTGGCCACCGGGCAGATGCCGGGCGTGTCGCAAAGCAGGCCGCCGCTTTCCTTGCCCGCCGTCACCCGAAGCCTCCGCGATCATTCTTGTTATTGCGTCACAATGACAAACCTTTGGCGGAAAAACCTTGATCCAGGTCAAGGCGCGAAGACGCCCGCCGGAGGAAAGGCTTTCATCGGGGAAAACCGGCCCGGCCTCGCGCGCGGTTTTCTTCCGAGCCGCAACGCCGCCGACCAGGGGACGGGACAATGAAATTTGCAGCAGAGATATTCGGCATCGGGGTGTTCGCCTTCGTCGCGCTGATGGGCGTGGCGTTCGCGGCGGACGACCTGTTCCGACAGCATATGTGGGTGCTGTTGTTCACGCTCGCGGCGTTCGCCGTGATCCTGATGCGCCGCACCAGCTTCGCGCCGGCGGCGCCGGCCGACCCGTCTGCCTACATGGACGAGCCGATCCGCTACGGCGCCATCGCCACCATGTTCTGGGGCGTGGTCGGCTTCCTGATCGGCGTCGTGGTGGCACTTCAGCTCGCCTTCCCGCAGCTCAACCTCGAGCCGTGGTTCACCTTCGGGCGCATGCGGCCGCTGCACACCTCGGCCGTCATCTTCGCCTTCGGCGGCAACGCGCTGATCGCCACCTCCTTCTACGTGGTGCAGCGCACGAGCCGCGCGCGGCTGTTCGGCGGCAACCTCGCCTGGTTCGTGTTCTGGGGCTACCAGCTCTTCATCGTCATGGCGGCGACCGGCTACCTGCTCGGCATCACCCAGAGCCGCGAATACGCCGAGCCCGAATGGTATGTCGACCTGTGGCTCACCGTCGTGTGGGTCGCCTATCTGGCGGTGTTCCTCGGCACGATCCTCAAGCGCAAGGAACCGCACATCTACGTCGCCAACTGGTTCTACCTGTCCTTCATCGTGACCATCGCGATGCTGCACGTGGTCAACAACCTGGCGATCCCGGTCTCCATCGTCGGGGTCAAGAGCTACTCGGCCTTCTCGGGCGTGCAGGACGCGCTGACGCAGTGGTGGTACGGCCACAACGCGGTCGGCTTCTTCCTCACCGCCGGCTTCCTCGGCATGATGTACTACTTCGTGCCCAAGCAGGCCGAGCGGCCGGTCTATTCCTACCGGCTGTCGATCATCCACTTCTGGGCGCTGATCTTCCTCTACATCTGGGCCGGCCCCCACCACCTGCACTATACCGCGCTGCCCGACTGGGCGCAGACGCTCGGCATGGTGTTCTCGGTCATGCTGTGGATGCCCTCCTGGGGCGGCATGATCAACGGCCTGATGACGCTGTCGGGCGCCTGGGACAAGGTGCGCACCGATCCGGTCATCCGCATGATGGTGGCGGCGATCGCCTTCTACGGCATGGCCACCTTCGAGGGGCCGATGATGTCGATCAAGGCGGTCAACTCGCTCAGCCACTACACCGACTGGACCATCGGCCACGTCCATTCCGGCGCGCTGGGCTGGAACGGCCTCATCACCTTCGCCGCGCTCTACTACATGGTGCCCAAGCTGTGGGGCCGCCAGCGCCTCTATTCGCTCAGGCTGGTCTCCTGGCACTTCTGGCTCGCCATGCTCGGCATCGTCGTCTACGCGGCGGTGATGTGGGTGTCGGGCATCATGCAGGGCCTGATGTGGCGCGAGTACGACGCCCCTACTACGTGGCCCGCGCGGCGGGCGGCGCCCTGTTCCTCGCCGGCGCGCTGGTGATGGCCTACAACCTGACCATGACCATCCTCGGCCGCCAGCGCGAGGAGGAGCCGATCGGCGGCGTCGCCGCGAAGCCCGCCATCCAGCCCGCCGAATAGGAGCCCGAAAATGGCAATCATCGACAAGCACAAGGTCATCGAGCGCAACGCCACGCTCCTGTTCGCCGGCTCGCTGTTCGTCGTCACCATCGGCGGCATCGTCGAGATCGTGCCGCTGTTCTACCTGGAGAACACGATCGAGAAGGTGGAGGGCATGCGGCCCTACTCGCCGCTGGAGCTGGCCGGGCGCAACATCTACATCCGCGAGGGCTGCTACACCTGCCATTCGCAGATGATCCGGCCCTTCCGCGACGAGGTCGAGCGCTACGGCCACTACAGCCTCGCCGCGGAATCGATGTACGACCATCCCTTCCAGTGGGGCTCGAAGCGCACGGGGCCGGACCTCGCCCGCGTCGGCGACCGCTACTCCAACGAGTGGCACGTCCAGCACCTGATCGATCCGCGCTCCGTGGTGCCGGAATCGGTGATGCCGAGCTATGCCTTCCTCAAGGACAAGCCGCTGGCGGTGAAGGACTTCTCCACCCATCTCGTGGCCAACACGCGCGTCGGCGTGCCCTACAGCGACGAGATGATCGAGAACGCGGAAGCCGACCTGAAGGCCCAGGCCGACCCCAACGCCGACACCTCCGGCGTCGAGGCGCGCTACCCCAAGGCCAAGCTCGGCGACTTCGACGGCAACCCCGCGGCGCTGACCGAGATGGACGCGCTGGTGGCCTATCTGCAGATGCTCGGCACGCTGGTCGACTTCTCGACCTACGACGAAGCCGCCGGCTACCGCTGAGGAGGGCGCGATGGAAACCTACACCGCGCTGCGCCAGTTCGCCGACTCCTGGGCGCTCGCCGCCATGACGATCTTCTTCATCGGCGTGGTGATCTTCACCTTCCGCCCCGGCAGCCGCAGAAAGGCCGACGAGGCCGCCCGCATTCCCCTCAAGGACGACTGAGATGAGCGACAAACACATCGACGAGGTAAGCGGCGTCGTCACCACCGGCCACGAGTGGGACGGCATCCGCGAGCTGGACAACCCCATGCCGCGCTGGTGGCTGTGGACCTTCTACGCCACCATCGCGTGGGCGCTCGCCTATACGATCGCCTATCCGGCCTGGCCGCTGATCTCCTCGGCGACCTCGGGCGTGCTCGCCTGGTCGAGCCGCGGCGAGCTTCGCACCGAATTGTCGGCGGCCGAGGCGACGAGGGCCGAGTACGCCGCGCGCGTCGCCGAGCTTCCGGTCGAGGAGATCCTGGCCGACGACACGCTGCGCCAGTTCGCCACCTCGGCGGGCGCGGCCGCCTTCCGGGTCAACTGCGTGCAGTGCCACGGCTCGGGCGCGGCGGGCTCGCCCGGCTACCCCAACCTCAACGACGACGAGTGGCTGTGGGGCGGCACGGCCGAGGACATCCGCGCCACCATCGCCCACGGCGTGCGCTTCTCCGGCGACGACGAGACGCGCTATTCGGAGATGACGGCCTTCGCCGACATCCTCGATCGCGAAGAGGTCGCGACGGTGGCGGCCTATGTGAAGTCCTTGTCGGAAGGCGGCGATCCCGCCGGGACGGGCGCCGACATCTACGCCGACAACTGCGCCTCCTGCCACGGCGAGACGGGCAAGGGCGAGCCGTCGCTCGGCGCGCCGGACCTGACCGACGCGATCTGGCTCTACGGCTCGGACGTCGGCGAGATCGCGGCGCAGATCCGCACGCCCAAGCACGGCGTCATGCCGGCCTGGCAGGCGCGGCTGGGCGAGACCACGGTCAAGGAGCTGGCCGTCTACGTCCATTCGCTGGGCGGCGGCCAGTAGCGGCCCGATGGCCCGATAGCGGCATCGCGCGCCCCGGCCGCGAGGCCGGCGCAAGACGGGGGCAAGGCGAGGGGGGAGGCCGGTGCGGCGTTTTGGCCGCGCCGGCCTTCGCACCTTCCGGCCGGGAGCCCGTCTTGATATGAATCAAGGTCGGCGGAGGAGATCGGGGGCAACTGCATCGAGGCGGACTGCCCCGCTCCGCAGGAGAATGCCATGACGACCACGTCGATCGAGGTTGAGCGGCACGACGCCGAGGCCGTCAACTCGGCCAAGATACGCCAGCCGCTCTACGCCGCGCGCAAGAAGATCTTCCCCAAGCGCGCGTCCGGCCAGTTCCGCCGCTTCAAGTGGCTGGTCATGATCGTCACGCTCGGCATCTACTACCTGACGCCGTGGCTGCGCTTCGACCGCGGGCCGCACGCCCCCGACCAGGCCGTGCTGGTCGACCTCGCCAACCGCCGCTTCTACTTCTTCTTCATCGAGATCTGGCCGCAGGAGTTCTTCATCGTCGCGGGCCTGCTCGTCATGGCCGGACTCGGCCTGTTCCTGCTGACGTCGACGGTGGGGCGGGCCTGGTGCGGCTACACCTGCCCGCAGACGGTGTGGGTCGACCTGTTCCTCGTGATCGAGCGCGCGGTCGAGGGCGACCGCAACGCGCGCATGAAGCTCGACGCCGCGCCGTGGGGGGCGCGCAAGATTGCGCTCAGGACGGTCAAGCACGCCATCTGGATCGCCATCGCCGTCGCCACCGGCGGCGCGTGGATCTTCTACTTCGCCGACGCGCCCACGCTGCTTTCCGACCTCGTCACCGGCGAGGCCGCGCCCGTCGCCTACATGACGGTGGCGCTGCTCACCGCCACCACCTACACCTTCGGCGGGCTGATGCGCGAGCAGGTCTGCACCTACATGTGCCCGTGGCCGCGCATCCAGGCGGCCATGCTCGACGAGAACTCGCTGACCGTCACCTACAACGACTGGCGCGGCGAGCCGCGCACGCGCGGCGCCAAGAAGGCGCTTGCCGCCGGCAAGGTCGCCGGCGACTGCGTCGACTGCAACGCCTGCGTCGTCGTGTGCCCGATGGGCATCGACATCCGCGACGGCCAGCAGCTCGAATGCATCACCTGCGCGCTGTGCATCGACGCCTGCGACGCGGTGATGGACAAGCTCGGCCGCGCCCGCGGGCTGATCTCCTACGCCACGCTTGCCGACTACAACACCAACATGGCCATCGCCACCGGCGGCGGCGCGCACGCCATCGACCCCTCCCTGGTCCACAAGCCGGGAGGCGGGCTGGCCGACGGCATCGTGCCCTTCCATCTGTCGCGCATCTTCCAGCCGCGCGTCTTCATCTATTTCGCCGGCTGGGCGCTGATCGGCGTGGCGCTCGTCTATGCGTTGATGGTGCGCGACCGGCTCGAGGTCAACGTCCTGCACGACCGCAACCCGCAATTCGTCGTGCTGTCGGACGGCTCGATCCGCAACGGCTACACGGTCAAGCTGCTCAACAAGATCCCCGAGCCGCGCGAGGTCACCGTCTCCATCGACGGGCTGCCGGGCGGCGCGATGAGCGTGGTCGGCATCGACCGGGCCGAGGGCGCGGCCGTCGACGTCGCGCTCGACCCCGACCGGCTGAAGACGCTGAAGATCTACGTGCGCCAGCCGCGCGAGCTGGTCGACGGGCGGGTGCAGACCTTCCGCTTCCTTGTCGAGGACGCCGAAAACGGCGAGAATGCCGCCTATACCGCCAACTTCGATGCGCCGGAGTGACGAGGATGAGCGATCGTTCCGCAACGGGCCGCGAATTCACCGGCAGGCACATGCTGGCCATCATGCTCGCCTTCTTCGGCGTCATCATCGCCGTCAACCTGACCATGGCGGTGCTGGCGCGCACGAGCTGGGCGGGGCTGGTGGTGCAGAACACCTATGTCGCCAGCCAGCAGTTCAACGCCAAGGCCGAGGAGGGCCGCCGGCAGGCCATGCTCGGCTTCACGCCGGCGCTTTCGCTCGGCGACGGCGTGCTGCGCTTCTCGCTCGCCGACAAGGAGGGCCGCCCCGTGCGCCTGACCGGCGGCACGGCGACGCTGCGCCGGCCGGTGGGCGACGCCGACGACGCCACGGTGGCGCTCGCGCCGCAGGGCGACGCGCTTGAGGCCGCGCTCGCGGTCGAGGACGGGGCGTGGATCGTCGAGGTCCACGCCGACGTCGCGGCCGACGCCGGGGCCGGGCTCGACCATCCCTGGCGCGAGACGAGGCGCGTCCAGCTTCGCGGAGGGACGGCGCGATGAGCTGCTGCGCGCCCGGAGCCGACGGCTTCGCGGGCGGCGTCCAGTCGCTGCCGTCCGACGACGAGGTCCGCTTCTCGGCCCGCAATCTCGGCGACGGCGTGTTCCAGACCGAGCTGTCGGTTCCGGCCGTGCATTGCGGCGCCTGCATCCGGAGCATCGAGGCCGGCCTCGGCCGGCTCGACGGCGTCGAGGCGGCGCGGGTCAACCTGTCGACGCGGCGCGTCACCGTGCGCTGGCGCGGAGAGGCGCTGCCGCCCATCGTCGCGACGCTGGCGCGGCTGGGCTACGCGCCCACCGTCTTCGACGAGCCGGAGGGCGAGAAGGACCGCACGCTTTCCGAGCTGCTCGTGGCCGTCGCGGTGTCGGGCTTCGCCGCCGGCAACATCATGCTTCTGTCGGTCTCGGTGTGGTCGGGCGCGGAGGGCGCGACGCGCGACCTCTTCCACTGGGTCTCGGCGCTGATCGCGCTGCCGGCGATGTTCTTCGCCGGGCGCATCTACTACCGCTCGGCCTGGGGCGCGCTGAAGCACGGGCGCATGAACATGGACGTGCCGATCGCCATCGGCATCACCATGGCCTATGCGTTGAGCCTCTACGAGACGATCCACAGCGGGCCGCACGCCTATTTCGACGCCTCGGTGACGCTGCTGTTCTTCCTCTTGATCGGGCGCTCGCTCGACCACGTCATGCGCGAGCGGGCGCGCACGGCGGTCAAGGGGCTGGCGCGGCTCGCCCCGCGCGGCGCGCTGGTGATCGGCGCGGGCGGCGCCCGCGACTATCTGGCGCTTTCCGAGATCGAGCCGGGCATGCGCCTCCTCGTCGCCGCCGGCGAGCGCATCCCGGTCGACGCCGTGGTCGAGGCCGGCCTCTCCGACATCGACCGCTCGCTGGTGAGCGGCGAGAGCGCGCCGCAGAAGGTGGCCGAGGGCGACGCCATCCAGGCCGGCACGCTCAACCTGACCGGGCCGCTGACGCTTGCCGCCACCGCGCGCGCCGAGGATTCGTTCCTGGCCGAGATGCTGCGCATGATGGAGGCGGCCGAGGGCGGGCGCGCGCGCTATCGCCGCATCGCCGACCGCGTCTCGGCGGCCTACGCGCCGGTGGTTCACCTGACGGCGCTCGCGACCTTCCTCGGCTGGATGGCCGCGACCGGCGGCGACTGGCACCGCGCCGTCACCGTGGCGATTGCCGTCCTCATCATCACCTGCCCCTGCGCGCTCGGCCTTGCCGTGCCCATCGTGCAGGTGGTGGCGGCGCGCCGGCTGTTCGAGCACGGCATCATGGTGCGCGACGGCGGCGCCATGGAGCGGCTGGCCGAGGCCGACGTCGCCGTGTTCGACAAGACCGGCACGCTGACGCTCGGCCACCCGCGCTTGCAGAACCTCCAGCAGATCGCGCCGGAGGCGCTGGCGGCGGCGGCCGCGCTCGCCGCCAATTCGCGCCATCCGCTGTCGCAGGCCGTCGCCGTCTACGACGAGGGCAAGGGCCCCGTCTTCGAGGCGGTGGCGGAAAGGCCCGGCTTCGGCGTCGAGGGCCGCGCCGAAGGCAGCCTGTGGCGGCTCGGCCGCGCGGAATGGGCGCGCGGGGACGGGGCCTCCGGCGAGGTTGCGGACGAGGGCACGGTGCTTTCGCGCGACGGCGCGGTGCTGGCGCGCCTCGAGTTCGACGACGCCATCCGCCCCGACGCGCGCGAGGCGCTCGCCGAGCTCGAGGACCGGCTCGGCCCGGTCGAGATGCTGTCGGGCGACACCGCACGCGCCTGCCGCCGCGTCGCCGACCGGCTCTCCATCGCCCATGTCGAGGCCGGGCTGATGCCGGCGGACAAGGTGGCGCGCATCGAGGCGCTGGCGCGCCAGGGCCGCAAGGTGCTGATGGTCGGCGACGGGCTGAACGACGCGCCCGCGCTCGGCGCCGCGCATGTGTCGATGGCGCCGGCCACCGCCGCCGACATCGGCCGCAACGCCGCCGATTTCGTGTTCCTGCGCGACAGCCTCTCGGCGGTGCCGGTGGCGCTCGACGTGTCGCGGCGCGCCGGCCGGCTGGTGCGCCAGAACGTGGCGCTCGCCATCGTCTACAACGTCTTCGCCGTGCCGGTCGCCATCCTCGGCTACGTCACGCCGCTGATCGCGGCGGTGGCCATGTCGACCTCCTCGATCATCGTCATCGCCAATGCCCTGCGATTGGGAAGGGTCCGGCGATGAGCATGCTCATCTACCTGATCCCGGTGGCGCTGTTCCTCGGCGCGCTGGCGCTCCTCGCCTTCCTGTGGGCGCTCAGGAGCGGCCAGTACGAGGACCTCGACGGCGCGGCCGAGCGCGTGCTGCTCGACGACGAGGACGAGCCGCAGACGCCCGCGAAACGCTGAACGCCGCTGCCCTTGCCGGATATTCGCGCTGGACCTAGCCCCGCGCCGGCGGCGGGTCCATGCTCGATCCTTCCTTCATGCGCGCATGGGGAGCCCAGATGGGGAGCACAGGATGATCCCGCTTCGATTTTGTCGCCGCACGGTCCTTCGCGGAACCGCGCTCCTTCTCGCCCCGCTCGCCCTGCCGGCGCGGCTTTTCGCCAACGGCGGACGCCTGGTCGTCGCCGCCGATTCGGAGCCGCGCAACCTGAACCCGGCCATCGTCGCTTCCAACGGCGTCTTTTTCGTCGCCTCCAAGGTGATCGAGCCGCTGGCCGAAGCGTCCTATGACGGCAGGGACGGGCTCGCGCCCCGCCTCGCCGTGGCGTGGGAAGGCTCGGCCGACGGGCTTTCCGCCACCTTCCGGCTGCGGCAGGGCGTGACGTGGCACGACGGCAAGCCCTTCACATCGGCCGACGTCGCCTTCTCGGCGCTGAAGGTGTGGAAGCCGTTGCAGAATCTCGGCCGCCTCGTCTTCGCCAATCTCGAGGCCGTCGACACGCCCGACGACCACACCGCGATTTTCCGCTTCTCCAGGCCGACGCCGTTCCAGCTGATCCGCAACGCGCTGCCGGTCGTCTCCAGCGTGGTGGCGAAGCACGTGTTCGAGAACGAGGCCGACATCGCGGCAAGCCCGCTCAACAACCGGCCGATGGGCACAGGGCCGTTCCGCTTCGCCGAGCACAGGCCGGGCGAATATTATCTTCTGGAGCGCAACCCCGACTATTGGGGCGAGGGGGAGCCGAAGCTCGACCAGATCGTCTTTCGCGTGCTGCCAGACCGGGCGGCGGCGGCCGGCGCGCTGGAGGCGGGCGAGATCCACCTCGCCGCCTTCAGCCAGGTGCCGCTCGCCGACCTCGACCGCATCGCGAAGGTCGAGGGCATCGCCGTCCACACCAGGGGCTACGAGGCGCTGACCTACCAGCTCTGCGTCGAGATCAACCATCGCCGCAAGGAGCTTGCCGACCTTGCCGTGCGGCGGGCCATCGCGCACGCCATCGACCGCGACTTCGTGGTGCGCACCATCTTCCTCGGCCACGCGCAGGCCTCGACCGGCATCGTGCCGAAGAACGCGCCGGAGTTCCACGAGGCCGACGTGCCGGCCTATCCGTTCGACGTCGAGCGCGCCAACGCGCTGCTGGACCGGGCCGGCTACAAGCGCGGGCAGGACGGCGTGCGCTTCTCGCTCCGGCTGCTGCCGGCGCCCTACTTCACCGAGACGCGGCAGTTCGGCGACTATCTGCGCCAGGCGCTGGCGGCAATAGGCATCGAGGCCGTGGTGGTCAACAACGACGCCGCCGCGCACCAGAAGGCGGTCTATGCCGACCACGATTTCGACCTTGCGGTGGCGCCGACCGTGTTCCGTGGCGACCCGGCGATCTCGACAACCATCCTCGTGCGCAGCGGGACGCCGGCCGGCGTGCCGTTCTCCAACCAGGGCGGCTACGAGAATGCGGGGATCGACGCGCTGATAGACGAGGCCGCCGAGACCGTCGACACGGCCGCCCGCACCGCGCTCTACCGCCGGCTCCAGCAACTGGTGGCGCAGGACCTGCCGCTGATCAACGTCGCGGAATGGGGCTTCGTCACGGTGGCGAGCGACAGGGTCGCGAACGTCTCCAGCAACCCGCGCTGGGCGGTGTCGAACTGGGCGGATACGGCGCTGGAATCGTGATAGGCTGGCACAATCCGTCGCTTGCCCGCAGCCGCGCATGAACCGTGCCTTCCGCCTTGTGAGGCGTCGAGCCCTGACCGCCGTTCCCGTGCTGCTGATCGTCGCGGCCGGCGCCTTCCTGCTGCTCGAGGCGGCGCCCGGCGACGCGGCCGACGCCTATCTGCTGTCGATCGGCGGCGGCGATCCGGCCTTCGTCGCGGCCTTGCGCGAGCAATGGGGCCTCGACGGCTCGCTCTCCTCGCGGCTGTGGCTCTACCTTTCCGCGCTGGCGCGGCTCGACCTCGGCTGGTCGCTCGCCTTCGACCGGCCGGTGCGCGACCTCGTCGCCGAGCGCCTGCCGGCGACGCTGTGGCTGATGGGGGCGGCGACGGCGCTGTCCTTCCTGCTCGGCTCCGCGCTCGGCGTCGTCGCCGGCGCGCGCCCGGGCAGCCTTGCCGACCGGCTGCTTTCCGCCGGCTCGCTCGCCGTCTATGCGGTGCCGGGCTTCTGGCTCGGGCTGGTGCTGATCGTGGTGTTCTCGGTCAGGCTGCGCTGGTTTCCCACCGCCGGCATCGAGACGGTGGCGTCGGGCAAGGCCGGCCTCGCCCGCGCGCTCGACATCGCCCGGCACCTGGCGCTGCCGGTCGCCTCGCTGTCGCTGATCTATCTGGCGCTGTTCCTGCGCATGATGCGCGCCGGCATGGCCGAAGCCTGGCGGCAGGACTATGCGCTGGCCGCGCGGGCGCGGGGCCTCGGGCGCTTCCGCATCGCGGTGCGCCACATCGCGCGCAACGCGCTTTTGCCGCTCGTCACCATGCTGGGGCTCCAGGCCGCCTCGATGCTGGGCGGCAGCGTCGTCATCGAGAGCGTGTTCGCCATTCCCGGCTTCGGCCGGCTGGCGCACGAGGCGGTGGCGGCGCGCGACGCGCCGCTGCTTTGCGGCATCATCCTCGTCAGCGCCGTCATGGTCGTGGCGGTCAACCTTGCCGTCGACCTCGCCTATGCGGCCCTCGACCCGCGCGTCGAGGATGGGGAGGCGCGGGCGTGAGCGTGCTTGCGCGGCTCGCCCGCACGCCCGAGGGCGCGGCCGGGCTCGTCCTTCTGGCGCTGCCGGTGGCGGCCGCGCTCGCGGCGCCCTTCCTCTTTCCCGCCGACCCGCTGGCCATCGCCGGCCCGGCGCTGGCGCCGCCCTTCAGCGACGCCGCCTTTCCGCTCGGCACCGACCGGCTCGGCCGCGACGTGCTCGCCGGCCTCGTCCACGGCGCGCGCGCCTCGCTCATGGTGGGGCTGGCGGCCGCCTTCGTCGCCGTCGCCTTCGGCGCGCTGGTCGGCACCATTGCCGGCTTTTCCGGCGGGCTCGCCGACGAGGCGCTGATGCGGCTGACCGAGGCGTTCCAGACCGTGCCGGGCTTCCTGCTCGCGCTCGCCTTCGTGTCCGTCGCCGGCGGCTCGCTGCCGGTGGTGGTCGCGGCCATCGCGCTCGGGGCCTGGACCGGGCCGGCGCGGCTGGCCCGCGCCGAGGTGCTGTCGATCCGCGGCCGCGACTATGTGGCGGCCGCGCGCGTCGCCGGCATGCGCGCGACCGAGATCGCGCTGCGCGAGGTGCTGCCCAACGCGCTGCCGCCGGTGCTGGCGCTCAGTTCCGTCATCGTCGCCAATGCGGTGCTGGTCGAGGCGGCGCTGTCCTTCCTCGGCCTCGGCGACCCCAACCTCATCACCTGGGGCTCGATGATCGCCGAGGGCCGCACCATGCTGCGCTCGGCGCCGCACCTGTCCATCGTGCCCGGCCTCGGCCTCGTCGTCACCGTGCTCGGCGTCCACCTCCTGTCCGAGGGGCTGGCCGAGGCGCTGGCGACGCGGAGGGCGCGGGCATGAGCGGCCTCGCCGTCGCGCTCAGCGGCCTGTCGGTCGCCCATGCGGGCGCGGCGCGGCCGGCCCTTTCCGGCATCGACCTCGCCATCGCCGCCGGGACGCGGCTCGCCGTCATCGGCGAAAGCGGCTCGGGCAAGTCGACGCTGGCGCTGGCGCTGGCCGGGCTTTTGCCCGACGACGCGAGCGTCGAGGGTCGCCTTGCATGGCCGGGCCTCGGGCGCGCGCCGCTTGCCGGCCGCGACATCGGCTTCGTGTTCCAGGATGCGGGCGCGAGCCTCAACCCGGTGCTGCGCGTCGGCGCGCAGGTGGCCGAGGTGGCGCGGGTTCATCTTGGCCTTTCGCGGCGGGACGCCGCCGCCCATGCCCGCGCCCTGTTCCGGCGCGTGCGCCTGCCCGACCCGGAGGCGGCGATGCGCGCCTTCCCGCACCAGCTTTCCGGCGGCCAGCGTCAGCGCGTGGCCATCGCCGCGGCGATCGCGGCGCGACCCCGGCTGCTGATCGCCGACGAGCCGACCAGCGCGCTCGACACCATCGTGCAGGCGAGGATCGTGTCGCTGCTCGACGCGCTGGTGCGCGAGGACGGCATGACGCTCGTCTTCGTCACCCACGACATCGCGCTCGCCTCCGGCTTCGCCGACCGCATCGCCGTGCTCGACGGCGGGCGGCTGGCGGAGGAGGGACCGGCGGCCGCTGTGCTGTCGGCGCCGCGGGCGTCGCAGACGGCGCGGCTGATTTCCGGCCATATCGGCCTCGACACGCCGCCGCTGGTGGCGCGGGCCGCGCCATGAGCGCGCCGCTTCTGGCCGCGCACGGCCTGTCGAAGACCTTCGTGGCGGGAGGCCGCCGCGCCGTGGCGCTGGACGGCGTGTCGCTGTCGGTCGCGCCGGGCGAGACGCTCGGCCTCGTCGGGCCGTCCGGCTGCGGCAAGTCGACGCTGGCGCGGGTGCTGCTGCGGCTCACCGAGCCGGACGAAGGCCGCATCGACTTCGCCGGCGCCGAGCTTTCCGCGCTGAAGGGCGAGCGGCTCAGGCGCATGCGCCCGCGCATCCAGATGGTGTTCCAGGACCCGCTTTCCGCCTTCAACCCGCGCGCCACCGTCGCCGACGCGGTCGGCGACCCGCTGCGCATCCATCGCCTGGTGCCGCGCCGCGAGCGGCCGGCGGCGGTGGCAGCGCTGCTCGAGCGGGTCGGGCTTTCGGCCGGGCTCGCCGGCCGGCCGGTCCACGCCGTCTCCGGCGGCCAGCGCCAGCGCGTGGCGATCGCCCGTGCGCTCGCCACGCGGCCCGAGATGATCGTGCTCGACGAGGCGGTGTCGGCGCTCGACGTGACGGTGCGCGGCCGCATCCTCGACCTTCTCGTCTCGCTCCAGCGCGAGCGCGGCATCGCCTGCCTGTTCATCTCGCACGACCTCGCCGTGGTGCGCGCGGTCTCGCATCGCATCGCCGTCATGGACGGCGGGCGGATCGTCGAGGAAGGCCTGGCGCGGCAGGTCGTGGCCGAGCCGCGCTCGCCAACGGCGCGCGCGCTGGTCGCGGCCGTGCCGCGCCTCGCCGCCGGCGGGGGGATCTAGAGGAGGCGGTTTGTGGACATCGCGGCAACGCCCTCCCGCGTGTCGGCGCGTTCGTGTAAGGAGCCGCGGGATAGCGGAACGAGGCACCGATGCAGATAAAGGACATTCCCGCGATGTGGGTGCTGGCGGTGCGCCGCCGGCTGCGCATTCCCGACATCGCGCCGGCGACGGCAGAGCTCTCCCCCCTGATCGAGCGGCAGATCGAGGAGGCGGGGATGGAGGCCGCCGGGCCGTGGCTTTTCATCTCCCGGGGGCTGCCGGGCGACGCCTCGACCGCCTTCGACTGGGAAATCTGCCGTCCCGTGGTCAGGCCGCAGGACTATCGCGGCGCGGTCGCGCTTGGCCGCCTGCCGCCGGTCACGGTGGCGAGCCGCGAGCATGAGGGCGCGTTGAGCACCCTGTTTTCCGAGGGCTACGCGCCGCTCATCCGGGAGGTCGAGGCGTCGGGCCGCGCCTTGTCGGGCGAAAGCCGGGAGGTCTATCACGCCTGGAACGGGCCGGAGGCCGCGACCAACCGCGTGGAGATCCAGTTCTGCCTGCGGCGCTGAGGCCGCCGCCCGCCGCGAGCGCCGGAGATTGACCGCACCCCCCGGAAGGGTAGAATGATTTCGTGCCGCAACGCCGGGAGGAGGCGAGGGCGGCCGCAACAACCCCCGCAGGTGGACGTCGCGCATTCCGGGAGGAGCGAATGAGCGCTACGGCGGCAGTCGGACATGCCGACAGGGTGCATGCCGCGATCGCAACCGACGAGGCGGCGCGCTCGGCGCTGGTGGCGTCGTGGCGGCGCTCGGCGGCGCTGCACCGTCTCGACCCGGCCGAACGCACGCCGCCCCGGCGGCTGAGCGAAGGCGAGCTCGGCCTCGCGCGCCAGCGCATCGAGCGGCTGATCCGCGCGGCGCAGGCGAGCCTCGACCGGCTCTATCTCGCCGTCGGCGGCGTCGGCTGCTGCGTGCTTCTGGCCGACCGCGACGGCGTGCCGGTGGAGCGGCGGGGTGCTGCCGGCGACGACCGCACCTTCCGCGACTGGGGGCTGTGGACCGGCACCGTCTGGAGCGAGGAGAGCGAGGGCACCAACGGCATCGGCACCTGCCTCGTCGAGGGCCGGGCGCTGACCATCCATCGCGACCAGCACTTCTTCTCGCGCAACACGGCGCTGTCGTGCACCACGGCGCCGATCCACGACCATGAGGGCGACCTCGCCGCCGCGCTCGACGTGTCGTCCTGCCGCGCCGACCTGACGGAAGGCTTCGTCCACCTGATCCAGATGGCGGTGGGGGATGCGGTGCGCCGCATCGAGGCGGAGAATTTCCGCCTCGCCTTTCCGCATGCCCGCGTGGTGCTGGCGCCGACGCCGGACAATTCGCCCGCCGCCCTCATCGCCGTCGACGGCGACGACCTCGTCGTCGGCGCGACGCGCTCGGCGCGGCTGGCGCTCGGCCTGACGGGCGACAGCTTCTCCCGGCCGCTGCCGGCGACCGACCTGCTCGGCGGGGCGTCGGGCGAGAGTTTCGGGGGCGGGGGTTTCGCCGGCGCCGAGCGCGCCGTGCTGCAACGCGCGCTCGCCCGCGCGCAGGGCAACGTCTCGGCGGCCGCGGAGGCGCTCGGCGTCTCGCGCGCCACGCTTCACCGCAAGCTGGCGCGCCTCGGCATCCGCCGCGCGCACTGAACGGACGGCCGACTGTCTCATTCCTGCGACAGATCGCGCTTGCGGCGCGCGCGCGTGACATGACGCCGCCATCGTCCCGGGCGACAATCCTGCCTATCCCGCGCTGCCCCGCGCAGCCGCGGTTCCGGGCGCGATCCCGAAAGGCGGGAAGCCGGTTTTCGGGCGAGATCGCGCTCAAGGGAAAACGAGGAGGAAGTGGAGGAAACCATGAACAAGGTCGAATTTTCCCGCACCGCCAAGGTGCCTTTCGCCAAGCGCTACGACAACTTCGTCGGCGGCGGCTGGGTCGCGCCCAAGTCCGGCAGGTATTTCGAGAACACCTCGCCGGTGAACGGGCGCGTCCTGTGCGAGATCGCCCGCTCCGAGGCGGCAGACGTCGAGGTCGCGCTCGACGCCGCCCACAAGGCCAAGGACGCATGGGGCAGGACGAGCCCGGCCGAGCGGGCGCTGATCCTCAACCGCATCGCCGACCGCATCGAGGAAAACCTCGATCTGCTGGCGCTGGCCGAGACCTGGGACAACGGCAAGCCGATCCGCGAGACGACCGCCGCGGACCTTCCGCTCGCTGTCGATCACTTCCGCTATTTCGCCGGCGCGATCCGGGCGCAGGAAGGCGGTATCTCGGAGGTCGACCACGACACCGTCGCCTATCATTTCCATGAGCCGCTGGGCGTCGTGGGCCAGATCATCCCGTGGAACTTCCCGCTGCTGATGGCGACGTGGAAGCTGGCGCCCGCGCTCGCGGCCGGCAATTGCGTGGTGCTGAAGCCGGCCGAGCAGACGCCGGCCTCGATCATGCTGCTCGCCGACCTGATCGGCGACCTCCTGCCGCCCGGCGTGCTCAACATCGTCAACGGCTTCGGGCTGGAGGCCGGCAAGCCGCTCGCCTCGTCGAACCGCATCGCCAAGATCGCGTTCACCGGCGAGACCACGACCGGCCGGCTGATCATGCAGTATGCCAGCCAGAACATCATTCCCGTGACGCTGGAGCTGGGCGGCAAGAGCCCCAACATCTTCTTCGCGGACGTGGCGGCCGAGGACGACGACTTCCTCGACAAGGCGATCGAGGGCTTCGTCATGTTCGCGCTCAACCAGGGCGAGGTCTGCACCTGCCCGAGCCGGGCGCTGATCCACGAGAAGATCTACGACCGCTTCATGGAAAAGGCGATTGCGCGCGTCGAGGCCATCGTCCAGGGCGACCCGCTCGACCCGGCGACCATGATCGGCGCGCAGGCGTCCTCCGAGCAGCTCGAGAAGATCCTGTCCTATCTCGACATCGGCAAGCAGGAGGGGGCCGAGGTGCTGACCGGCGGCGAGCGCAACATGCTGCCCGGCGACCTTGCCGGCGGCTACTACGTCAAGCCGACCGTGTTCAAGGGCCACAACAGGATGCGCATCTTCCAGGAGGAGATCTTCGGCCCGGTCGTCTCCGTCACCACCTTCAAGGACGACGAGGAGGCGCTCGCCATCGCCAACGACACGCTCTACGGGCTGGGCGCCGGCGTGTGGACGCGCGACGGCAACCGCGCCTACCGCTTCGGCCGCGCCATCCAGGCCGGCCGGGTGTGGACCAACTGCTACCACGCCTATCCGGCGCACGCCGCCTTCGGCGGCTACAAGCAGTCGGGCATCGGCCGCGAGAACCACAGGATGATGCTCGACCACTACCAGCAGACCAAGAACATGCTGGTCTCCTACAGCCCGAAGAAGCTCGGCTTCTTCTGATCCTCCCGGGCCGGGGCGGCGTGGCCCGCGCGGCCGCGCCGCCCTATATCTTCAGGCAAGGGAGGTTCTCGCCATGAACCAGGAAAAGGTGTCGCTGGACAAGGTCTCGGCCACGCCCGAGGCGGTGCGGCTGCTCGACGAGATCATCGCCGACCACGGGCCGGTGCTGATCCACCAGTCGGGCGGCTGCTGCGACGGCTCCTCGCCGATGTGCTACCCGCGCGGCGACTTCATCGTCGGCGACCGCGACGTGCTTCTGGGGCTGATCGGCGACACGCCGGTCTATATCAGCGAATCCCAGTACGAGGCGTGGAAGCACACGAACCTCGTCATCGACGTGGTGCCGGGCAGAGGCGGCATGTTCTCGCTCGACAACGGCCGCGAGAGGCGCTTCCTCACCCGCTCGACGGTGTGCGCCGTGCCGGGCGCCTGAGCCAGCCCGCCGGCCGCGCGTCAGAACCGCATGCGCAGCGAGACCTCGACGCTGCGGCCGGTGCCGGGCACCTCGTCGAAGGACGAGCGGTACTCCTTGTCGAGGATGTTGGTGACGGCGACGGAGTAGCGGAACCCGTCGTCGCCGAACGCGCCGCCGAAGGCGAAGTTGAGCGTGCCCCAGCCGGGCAGCCGCCGCAGTGGCTCGCCTTCCTCCATGAGCGAGACCCCGCTCGCCGCGCGCAGGTAGAGGTCGGCCCATGCGTCGTGGCCCGCCACCTCGCCCTCCCAGCGCAGGCCGAGCCGGCCGGAAAGCGCCGGCGTGTCGCTGTGATAGGTCGAGAAGGCGTCGAACTCCAGTTCGCGCCGCATCCACGCGCCGGTGACGTAGGGCGTGAACCGCGTGCCGGGGATCGTATATTCGGCCGCGAGCTCGAGGCCGTAGGTCCTGGCCCGGTCGGCGTTGGCGTAGATGAACCTGGTCTGGCTTGGGTTGCCGTGGCCGGGGCAGGTGGCGCTGGCGGCCGCGCACGACAGCCTCGTGACGTAGTCCTGCGCCTCGCTGTAGAAGGCGGCGGCGTCGAGCGCGAGCCCGCCGGCGTCGTAGCGCGCGCCGATCTCGACATTGCGCGAGGTCTCCGGCTTGAGTGCCGGATTGCCGTAGATGATGCGGTCGCGCGCCGTCGAATCGGTGAAGAGCTGGAACAGCGTCGGCGTGATGTAGCCTTCCGAATAGAGCGCGCGCAGCGTCGTGTTGTCGATGCCGGCATAGGTCAGCCCGGCGGAGGCGACGAAGCGGCCGTCGCTGCGCCCGGCATATCCTTGCCGGCTGGGGTCGCTGGTGTGGGCGAGGTCGGTGCGGGTGTGATAGTAGCGCGTGCCCGCCGTCAGCCTGAAATCCTCGGCGAAGGACCATTCGTTCTGGGCGAAGGCCGAGACGGTGCGGATCGAGGCGTCGTCGGTGGTCGGCACCGGGGTGCGGCCGGGCGGCGTGGTGGTCGTGGCCTTGCTGGCGTCGAGGTCGTCGGCGAGATAGTACAGCCCGACGATGGTGTAGTGGTCGGGGTGGAATTGCAGGTCCACCTGCGCCGTGCCGCCCCGGTTGGTGTTGACGTCCTGCGAAACCGTCTTCTGCCGTATGGCGCCCATCGTCACCTCGTTGGTGAACAGGCGGTCGACGGTCTGGTAGTAGGCGTCGAGATGGACCTTGCGCACGACGTCGCTGATGTCGGTGCCGTCGTAGTAGAGGCCGACCTTGCGCAGGTCGCGCTGCGGCAGGTCGATGCGGAAGTCGGTGACGGGCGGCCTGAGCGTGGCCGGGTCGGTCCAGCTCTGCGCCGCCATGCGGTGCTGCGTGGCCTTGAGCGCGATGTAGTGGTTGTTCGCCTCGCCGAAGGCGTAGCCCAGATGCGCCGAGAGGTTGTCGTTGGAGAACGCCGTGCCGTCGAGGCGGCCGGTCGCGCTGTAGCGGCCTTCCGGCACCCGGCGGTCGCCGTGGTCGTCGAGGCTGCCGGCGAAGCGGTAGTCGAAATTGTCGAGCGTGCCGGAGACGGCCGCCCAGCCCTGCCAGCCCGCGGTGCCGGAATAGTATGTGCCGCCCATCTCGGCCTCGACCGGCTTGCCGGCGCCGCGCCTGGTGATGATGTTGATGACGCCGCCGATGGCCTTGGCGCCGTGCAGCACCGAGGCCGGGCCGCGCACCACCTCGATGCGCTCGACGTTGGACGGGTCGATCAGGATCGGCGTGCCGTAGTCGCTGTGGTCGGTGACCTCCTGCCCGTCGATCAGCACCGTGACGCGGCGCGAGGATTCGCCGCGGATGGACAGCCGCTTCATGCCGGGGGCGGAAGAGTCCACCACTTCCACGCCGGGCACGTCGCGCAGCAGCTCGGCGATGCCGTCGGCGGACTTGCGCGCGATCTCCTCCTTGCCGACCACCGTCACCGAGGCGGGGTTGTCCTGCACGGAGGTTTCGGTGCGGGTGCCGACCACGGCGATGGTGTCGAGGAAGGTGACGCCGCCGTCTTCCTGAGCCCGGGCAGCCCCGGTCGCCAGCAGGGCGAGCGTGGCCGAGGAGGCCAGAAGCGCCGGCAGGGCGATGGCGGGGACGTCGCGGCGGGCGGCTCGTCTTGTGCTCATGATCCCGGTTCTCCAGACCGTGCGTGCGCCAGGGGAGGCAGGCTTTCGCCGATATTTCGCCCTCGGCGCGCCTTTCGTCCTTGCGGTCGCGCAAGCAGGCGCCTTGCGGCCACTATGTCGCAGGCGCGAAAGGAAACGGCCCGCCATCCGGGAAAATGGCGGGCCGCTCGCGGTCGGATGGGGGGTCGAAGTCGGTCAGAACTTCATGCGCAGGGAGACCTCGACGCTGCGGCCGACGCCGGGGATCTCCTCGAACGAGGAGCGGTATTCCTTGTCGAGGATGTTGTTGAAGGAGACGGCGTAGCGGAAGCGGTCGTCGTCCTCGCCGCCGAACGAGCCGCCGAAGGCGAAGTTGAGCGTGGCCCAGCCGGGCAGGGATTCGGTCTCGAACCCGCTCACCAGCGGCGCGCGGCGCGCCACCCATGTCGTCCGGTCGACGCCGGTGGCGGCGCGCACGTAAAGATCGGCCCATGCGTCGTGGTTGGCGACCTCGCCTTCCCAGCGCACGCCGAACCGGCCCGAAAGCGACGGCGTGTTGGTGTCGTAGGTCGCCCACCTGCCGAAGGTCTCGGTAAGCTCCAGCTTGCGGCGCATCCATGTGCCGGTGGCGTAGGGCGTGAACGCGGTGCCGGGCACGGTGTATTCGGCGGCCAGCTCGAGGCCGTAGGTGGTGGCCGCGTCGGCGTTGACGTTGATGTGGTTGCCGGCCCGCACGTCCGCCGCGGAGCAGCCGAGTTGCGCGGTGCAAGGGGTCCTGGTGATGTAGTTCTTCGCCGTTGTGTAGAAGGCGGCCGCGTCGAGGACCAGATCGCCGGCATTGTAGCGGGCGCCGATCTCGACGTTGCGCGAGGTCTCGGACTTCAGGAAGGGGTTGCCGAGGGTCGTCGTCCCGCTGCCGGCGGTGGTGTCGGTATAGAGCTGGAGCAGCGTCGGCGTGATGTAGCCTTCCGAATAGAGCGCCCTGAGCGTCGTGTTCTCGATGCCGGTATAGGTCAGGCCCGCCGAGGTGACCAGGCGGCCTTCGCTGCTGTCGGGACTGGTGGCGACGGGGTTGACCGGAACGACCCCGCCGGGCGGCTGGGCCCGTCCGGACAACGATCGGTCGTGCGAGATCTGCGTATGGTAGTAGCGCACGCCGGTGGTGAGCTTGAAGTCGTCGGCGAACGACCACTCGTTCTGCGCGAAGGCCGAGACGGTGTGGATCGAGGCGTCGTCGACCGTCCTGGCGTCCTGGCTGGGGGCGATGACGATGTTGGATCGCCGCTCGCTGAGCTTGGTCGTGGCCAGCTCGTCGGCGAGGTAGTGCAGCCCGACGATGGTGTAGTGATCGGGGTGGAATTGCAGGTCCAGCTGGGCCGTGCCGCCGTAGTTGACGTTGCGGTCGTCGGAGGTCGACCTGACCGCGATGTTGCCGCCCAGAGGAATCATCGGCGGCGTGGGCGGCACGCGCGTCGTCACCTCGTTCATGAACAGGCGGTCGACGGTCTGGTAGTAGGCGTCGACATGGACCTTGCGCACGACGTCGCTGATGTCGGTTCCGTCGTAGTAGAGGCCGACCTTGCGCAGGTCGCGCTTGGGCAGGTCGATGTTGAAGTGGGTGACGGTGGCGTCGAGATAGTCGGGATTGGTCCAGCTTTCCGTCGACAGCCGGTGCTGCTCGGCCTTGAGCGCGATGTAGTGGTTGTTCGCCTCGCCGAAGGTGTAGCCCAGATGCGCCGAGAGGTTGTCGTTGTTGAACGATGTGCCGTCGAGGCGGCCGGTCGCGCTGTAGCGGCCTTCCGGCACCCGGCGGTCGCCGTGGTCGTCGAGGCTGCCGGATAAGCGGTAGTCGAGATTGCCGACCGTGCCGGAAACCGCGGCCCAGCCCTGCCAGCCGTCGGTGCCGGAATAGTAGCTGCCGCCGAGCTCGGCCTGGATCGGCTTGCCGGCGCCGCGCTTGGTGACGATGTTGATGACGCCGCCGATGGCCTTGGCGCCGTGCAGCACCGAGGCCGGGCCGCGCACCACCTCGATGCGCTCGACGTTGGACGGGTCGATCAGCAGCGGCGTGCCGTAGGTCGAGTGGTCGGTGATCTCCTGGCCGTCGACCAGGATGGTGACGCGGCGCGAGGACTCGCCGCGGATGGACAGCCGCTTCATGCCGGGGGCGGAGGCGTCCACCACCTGCACGCCGGGCACGTCGCGCAGCATCTCGGCGATGCTCTCGGGCGCCCTCCTTTCCATCTGCGCGGCGTCGACCACCGACACCGAGGCCGGGTTGTCCTGCACCGGGGTCTCGGTGCGGGTGCCGACCACGGCGATGGTGTCGAGGAAGGTCGCGCCGTCCTGGGCGTGGGCCGGGGCGTGGGCGGCGTCGATGGCGGCGCCCACGGACGATATGAGCAGAGCGGCCGCGGCCGCCTTGAGGACTGTCTGGCTTGAAGGGGAACGTCCCTTCTGGCTGACGAGAATGGTTCTGTCGTTCATGATCCCAACTCTCCAGACTGAAGTTTCCTGCCGCGTCGCGGCGCGTCACTCGCTTTCGGCGACGATCTTCTGCGTCGAGGTGGCGCAGAACCGCCCCGCCTTCGCCTTTGCTGCCTCGCAGGATGCGACCGCCTCCACCGTCGCCGTCCTGTCGTCGAACGAGACCAGATAGGTCTGCTTTTCGGCGAACTGCTCCATGCCGTGGGCGAACGGCTCGAACTCGACCTCGGCGGCGCGGCAGACCATCTGCTCGATGGGGTATTCGCCCTTCGCGAGGATGCCGCGCACCACCGCGGCGCGCTGCTCGCACTCCTCCAGCGTCGCGGTGTTGACGAAGGCGGCCGAGAGCTGGCCGTTCTCGACCAGAGTGAGGATGATCATCAGGAAGCCGAGCTTCATGCCATGTCCCTTTCGCTTCTCGATTTCGTCATCTGGCCAGGGGAAACGGCTCGATGGCGTTGACGCAATGCGCCTGGTCGGCGTCGACGGCGGCGAAGGCGCGGCCTTCCGTGGCCGGGTCGCGCAGGACGCGGGCGACGAGGTCGGCGACGTCCTCGCGGTGGATGAAGCCGTGGATCCGCGGGTCGTCCGACAGGATGCCGCGGCCGGTGGCCGGCTCGGAGCGCAGGCCGCCCGGCCGGATGAAGGTGGCGGAGCGGATGACCCGCCTCGCATGGTTCTCGGCCCGCGTCTTGGCGTCGACGGAGGCCCCGAAGGCGGCGATGGCGCGCCCGGAGCGGTGGGGCGCCATGTCGCCGCAGCCGATCGAGGTGACGAGCACGAAGCGGCCGACGCCGCGCGCCGCCGCGGCGTCGGCGATGTTGACGTTGCCGTCCTCGTCGGCGAAGCGGCCGTCCTCGCCGCGGCCGCCGACGGTGGAGACGACGTCGAACTCGCCTTCGCCGGCGAGAGCGAGCGTCGCGTCGACGTCCCGGCGCGAGAATGCGTCGCCGCGGGTGATGCGCACGCCGAGCGCCTCCAGCGCGGCGGCGTCGGCGCCGGGCCGCAGCATGGCGATCACCGGCACGCGCGCCTGCCGCAAAAGCCGCGCGAGGTGGAAGCCGACGCCGCTTCTCGCGCCGAAGATCACCGTGGGAGCCATGTCAGGCCGCTTCCGCCTTGCTGGTCAGCCGCGCCTTGAGCCGCTCGAAGCGCTCGACCTGGTCGGGCTTCAGCGCGCGGTTCTCGTCGCGGCCGACGAAGACCTTGAACATCGAGCCGCCCTCCTCGTTGAAGAACTGCACCGACACCGATTCCTTGCCCATGAACGGCCGGCGCAGGAAGACGATCGCCTTGCAGTTGCCGGCGCGCAGGTGGCCGCCGATCGGGCTGTCGCCGTGCAGGTTGTAGAAGCCGTGGCCGAGCTTGCCGGGCGGCACCGGGCCCTCGACCTCGAGGATGATGTCCCTGGTGTGGGCGATGACGGTGACGTCGCCCCACGAGGTCAGGTCCTCCATCACCTCGACGAACAGGTCGCCCGGCACGCGCGCCCACATCTCCTGCGGCAGGCATTCCACCACCGTCTGCAACGGCAGGCCTTGCTGGGCGGCCGTGGATTCGAGGACCCCGCCGGGGTTCTCGGCGAGCTCGCGGCGGACGGCGTCGAGGTCGGCGGTTGCGGCTTGCGTGCTCATGAAAGCTCTCTCGTCTTGCGTGGATCGGAAGGAAGGTCGGGCCGGGCGCGCGGCGCGTCCGGGGCGGCGGCGCCCGCGCACAGGATCGCGTCGAAGGCGAAGACCAGGTTGGAATACCAGAAGCGGCCGGCCGTGGTGAGCCTCACCACGTCGCCGTCGAGCGCGACCAGCCCCGCCGACTGCCACTGGCGCAGCAGCGGCGCGAGCGCGCCCGCCACGTCGGCGCCCGGCGCCAGCGCGGCCAGCGCGCCGACGTCGAGCGCGCCCACCTCGATGCCGGCGGTGACGGCGTTGCGCAGCGGCTGGAGCGTGTCGGACACGCGCATGCCCTCGATGGGCTTGCGGCCGGCGCGCACGCCGTCGGCATAGGTCTGGAGATCCGGCGCGACGGCATAGCTGTGGCCGCCGATGAGCCCGCCGCCGCCCGAGCCGTAGGCGAGGCACTCCGCCCCCTCCTTGATGCGCAGGTTGTAGACGTTGCGCTCGCGCGGGGTGCGCCCCCAGTGGCTGTTGCTGATCTGCCGCCAGCCCCGCCCGGCGAGGAAGTCGGAGCCGGCGCGGTACATGCCGCCGAGGTCGGCCAGCGTCGGCGCGTCGGGGAATTTTCCCGCCGCCGCCGCGCGGTGCAGCGGCGTGCCGGGGATGAGGTTGAGGCCGTAGAGGTCGACCCCGTCGGGCGCGATGTCGGCGGCGATCGCCAGGTCCTCGCGCCACACCGCCTCCGTCTGGCCCGGCAGGCCGAACAGGAGGTCGATGACCACCGCCGCGCGGTCGCGGTCGCGCAGCGCCTCGATGAAGGCGATCGCCTCCTCCTTGCCGGCGCGGCGGCCCTGTCGGCGGCGCACGGCGGTGTCGAAGCTCTGCACGCCGATGGAGATGCGGTTGGCGCCGGCCTCCAGGCAGGCGTCGACCTTCTCGGCGTCGAAATGAATGATGCGTCCCTCGATGGTGATCTCGCAACCGGGCGCGAGCGGCAGCGAGCGGCGGATGGCGGCGACGAGGCGCGAAAGCTCGGCCGCCGACAGCGCGCTCGGCGTGCCGCCGCCGAGATAGACCGCCTCGACCGGCTGCGCGGCGACGGCGGGCGCGTCCGCCTCCCGCTCGATCTCGGCGATGACGAGGTCGGTGTAGGCGGTCGCGGCCTGCGGCGTGTAGGCGTTGCGATAGAAGCCGCAGAACAGGCAATGGTTGGCGCAGAAGGGGACGTGGACATAGGCGAGGCGCGGGCCGGCGGCGCGGCGGTCGGCGAGAAGGCGCGCCCAGGTCGCCTCGACCTCCCCGGCCGGAAGCGGCCGCCGGCTGCGCCAGGGCATCACCGCCCGGCGCGCGGCGAAGGCGTCGCGGACGGGGTCCGCCCCCACGCGGGCATAGTGCGGCACAAGGCCTTCCGCCGTCATCGCTGTCCCCTCGATGCCCCTTCGACACGTGCAGCGGCCGCCGGCGCACCCCTTTGGCGCCGGGTGCGCCGTCTGTCGCGGCGGGCTGGCGAAGGCGCCTGGCTGGCCGGTTCCTTGCACCGTGTCGAATAGTGGATAAGAAAACTCCACTTTCAAATCAAGTGGGTCCGGCCGGTATTTTCTGTCGCAGCGCGGCCGGGGGGAGGGGCGGAAGGCGCGGCGGCTGCCGTCCCGGCGACGGACGCCGCGGGACCGGCCGGTCGGGACGCCGGCAGGCCGGAAACGGGCGCGCGACATCCGGCCCCTCGCAGGCAAGGGGCGGAAGGGAATTGCGGGAACGGCCGCGAGGGCCGCGCTACACGATGAGCGCGACCGCCACCATGCCGACCATGATCAGCACCAGGCCGCCGACGAGCATCGGCAGCAGCGTGCTTGCGTCGCCTCCCTCGCCGGCGGGCCGGGAAGCCGGCGTGTCGTTGCGTTGATCGGTCATGGTCGCTTTCTCCCTGTGATCGTTCCCGTCGTCGGCGGGCGCGCTTCCGGTCATTTCGCCGCCGCCAGCGGCCGGCCGGGCTCCGGGGCCTTCGCGCTCCAGCGGTGCAGAAGGGCGTTGAAGCGCTTCCACTGGCGCATGTCGGTGTGCCGCGTCGCGGCGCAGGCGAGCCCGGCGAGGCTGCACGCGGCGTCGATGCGGCCGGCGGCGACCAGCGCCTCCAGGCTGCGCGCCAGGATGTCGCCGAGCGGAACCGGCTGCCCCGGCGCGGCCGGCGGCGGCGCGGCGGGGGCATCCTTCATGTCGGCGACGCTCACCAGCCGCCCCCGTCGCTCATGCCGAGATGCTCCTTGGCGGCGTCGCTCATCATCTCCGGCGTCCACGGCGGCTCGTAGGTGAGCCGGACGTCGACGAACTCGACCCCCGGCACGCCCCAGGCGGCGTCGCGCGCGCCTTCCTTCAGATAGTTGGTCGCCGGGCAGCCCTTGGTGGTCGTCGTCATGACGATGGTGACGACGCCGCCATCCTCCGCCGTAACCTCGTAGACGAGGCCGAGGTCGACGATGTTGTAGCCGAGCTCCGGGTCGATCACGAGGTGCAGAGCCTGCGTGATCTGCTCGTCGAGCCTCGAGGTCGTGGCGGGGTCCATGCCGGTTCTGCCTCCACTGGATGCCGGACTGCCGGCGGCCGGCGCTCAGGCGGCGGCGTTGGCGATGCGGCCGATCTCGACGCGCCAGGCTTCCGGGCCCCGCTCCAGATAGGTCCAGGAGAAGGTGTTCGGATGCTCGGCCTCGAGCTGGTAGTAGAGCGGCTTGGGGTCGTGATCGTTGACGAGGACGAAGGATTCGCCCGGTTCCAGCCGTCCCACAAGGTCGAAGATCGTGGCGTGCCGCTGCATGGGAACGAGGCTGCGGACGTCGATCTCCCGGGCGGCGGAAGCGGTTGCGGTCTGGGTCATGGTGGCGTCTCTCCTGTCGTCGCGGTTGCCGCCATCGGGGCGGCCATTGGCCGGTGCGGGGCCGGTGCGGTCGCGGGCGCCGGCGGGCGAAGCCGGCCGTGCGATGCGACGGGCGCAAACTTCCATCCAAAAAGATAGATTGTCAATAGATGTTAATCGGGAACCGGCAAATACCGCGCCGCGCGCCGGGTTCCGTGCCGGCGACGGCGCGGCCGGCGAGCGCATCCCGGCCGCGGGAAGGGATGCAAAAGCTGCCGATCCTGCGACGCATGGCCGCGGCGGCCGGCTGCGCGCGCGCCGCCTGTCGCCGGTGGCGCAACGTCCCGGCGGCTTTTCGCCCTTGCGGGGTGACGGGTGGCCAAATAAGATATATTGGAAATCCACCTTATAGATGGAAGCGATGCGCGGCGCGCGGAGACCCGGCAATGGCCTATGTGGTGACGGACAACTGCATCAAGTGCAAGTACATGGATTGCGTCGAGGTCTGCCCGGTCGACTGCTTCTACGAGGGCGAGAACATGCTCGTCATCCATCCCGACGAGTGCATCGATTGCGGCGTGTGCGAGCCGGAATGCCCGGCCGGCGCCATCTTTCCCGACACCGACCCCTCGGCCACGCCGGAATGGCAGGCGCTCAACCTGAAATATGCTTCCGCGTGGCCGAACATCATCGAAAAGAAGGAACCGCCGGCCGACGCCAGGGATTGGGATGGCGTGCCGGGCAAGTTCGACCGATATTTCAGCAAGGCCCCCGGCGGGGAGTGATCCGCGCCCGGCCCATCCCCCAGGCGGGGCCGTTCCCGGCTCCGTCGCAGCAAGGAGAAGGACATGACGACCAAGATCATCTACACGGCGGAAGCGACGGCCAGGGGCGGACGCGAGGGCCATGTGCGCAGCGCCGACGGCAGCGTCGACATGAAACTCGCCCTGCCCACGCAGATGGGCGGCCCGGGCGGCAACTTCGCCAACCCGGAGATCCTGTTCGCGGCCGGCTATGCCGCCTGCTTCGAGGGCGCGGTGCGGCTGGTGGCGCGCGAGGCGGGCGTGGCGCTCGGCCCCGACACCAGCGTGACGGCGCGCGTCGGCATCGGCCCGCGCTCGGCCGGCGGCTTCGGGCTGAAGGTCGACATCAAGGCCCATCTCGACGGCGTCGACGACGCGCGGGCCCTCGAGCTCGCCAACCGGGCCCACGAGAACATCTGCCCCTACTCCCACGCCACGCGGGGCAATGTCGACGTCGACGTCAGCGTCGGCTGACGGCGTTCGCCAAGGGAACGGTTGCCGGCGCGGCCCTTTCGCCGCCGCGCCGGCAACCGGCCGGCCGTTCGGACGTTGTGAGGGAGGAGGCGACATGACGGACAAGCTGCACATCAAGCGCGCCTACGACGCGCCCGCCGGCACGGACGGGCAGCGCATCCTCGTCGACCGGCTGTGGCCGCGCGGCCTCGCCAGGGACAAGGCGCATATCGACCACTGGGCGAAGGCGATCGCGCCGAGCGACGCCTTGCGGCGCTGGTTCGGCCACGATCCGCAGAAATGGGCGGAGTTCTCGCGGCGCTATGTCGAGGAATTGCGCGCCAACGCGGACGAGGTCGAGGCGCTGCGCACGGCGATCGGCGGCAAGGCGGCGACGCTGCTCTATGCCGCGCACGACACGCAGCACAACAACGCGGTGGTGCTGCGCGACTTCCTCGCCGGCCGCGGCTAGATCGTTTCGCCGTTTCGCGGAAACGGCAAAGCGATCTATGGAAACAAAAGGATAGAGCACACGAAGGCCCGCCCGGCCGGCGGGCCGCTCAGGACCGCCGGTCGACCACGATCACGCGCGGCGGCGGCGCGTAGATCCAGGCGTCGCGCTGGAAGGCGGCGCGGCGCGCGGCGCGCCGGTCGAGGTCGATGCGCTGGAGGCACTCGGCGAAGGCGTCGTTCTTGCGGGTGAAGCCGTAGGAGCGGCAGGTCTCCTCGTCGGCCCGCCTCTGCTCCTCGGCCGTCATCGTGGTGCATCCCGCGACGAGCGAAAGCAGGATGATCGCGGCCAGCCGCGTGGCGTTCATGGGTCTTCTCCTTGCAACGTCCGTCGCCCCGCCGCCGGCCCGTCACGCTCCGTTCCATAGCATATCCAGGTCGCGGCTGCGCATGCGCAAATCGCAACCCCGGCCCGCGTCGCCGGTCCGGGCTCAGCCGACCGCCCGCTTCAGCCCGGCGAGCGCGTCCTGCATCTCGGGCCGGTTCTCCCCCGCCTCGGCATAGACGGCGTAGGCCGGATAGGTGAACTCGGGCGCGCCCTCGACCAGCTCGAGCTCGCCCGCCTCGACATGCGGCGTCACCGCCCCCTTGCGGAAGTAGCCCATGCCGCCGGCGCGCAGGATGTAGGACAGCCCCAGCGGCCCGAGGCCGACCAGCACGCCCGGCTCGCCGAAGGCCGGCGAGCCCGCCCCGTGCTGGACCGCGAACAGCGGCCCCCAGTCGACATAGACGTAGTCGAGGCCCGAGGCCGCCTCGCCGCCGGCCGCCGGCGTGCGCACCAGCACGAGCTGCTCCTCCTGCAGAAGCTCGACCCGGAAGCCGGGCAGCAGCTTGGGCGCGTAGAGCACGGCGATGTCGAGCACGCCGGTGCGCAACTGTTCGAGAAGCTGGTCGGGAACGCCGACATGGGCGTGGACGGCGATCTGCGGCCGCGCCTTGCGCATGTAGACCAGCCAGTCGAGCAGCAGCGGGTTCCACAGGCTCAGCTCGCCGCCCAGCGCCACCGCGCCGGTGCGGCCGGCCGGCAGCGCGAGCTGGTGGCGCGCGCGCTCCCACACCTGCACGAAGGACTGCGCGAAGCGCTCGAACTCGCGCCCCGCCGGTGTGAGCTGGGCGCCGTTGCGGTTGCGCACGAAGAGCTGGCGGCCGAGCTCCTCCTCCAGCGTGCGGATGCGCGCCGACACCGTGGTCTGCGTCACGTGCAGCCGGTCGGCCGCGCGCAGGAACGAGCCGCAATGCACGATTTCGAGGAAGGTCCGCGCGCGGTCGATGTCCATGGGGGCTCCGCCGACAGTGCAAAATTCTTGCATCTATCCAGCATTTAATTCCGTTTGTCTTCCGTCTTCAAGCGCCCCACCATTCGCCATCTTCGGCCGGAGCGTGGAGAGAGGAGGCATTGCCGATGGATCGCGACAACGAGGCGTCCCCCGCCATCGGCGAATACGCCTCGCCGCCCTGCTTCATGCACGAGCTGTCGCCCGACTTCCAGCCGAAGCCGGAGCGCACCGGCGCCTGGGGCGACGTGGCGCGCTGGCGCAAGGCCGAGCGCCAGCGCCTGATCGACGCGCGGCTGGCCATGAGCGCGCAGGAGCGCGCCGGACGCGCCGAGCGCATCGCCGCTGGCCTCGACCGCGCCATCGGCCGCGTCTCGGGCCGCATCGTCTCCGCCTACTGGCCGTTCCGCGGCGAGCCCGACCTGCGCAACTGGACGATCCGGGTGATCGAGCGCGGCGGCCGCATCGCGCTGCCCGTCGTCATCCGCAAGGGCTGGCCGCTCGAATTCCGCATCTGGGCGCCGGGCGACCCGCTGGAGCGCGGCGTCTGGAACATCCTGGTGCCGTCGCGCGGGCCCGCGGTCGAGCCCGACATCGTCGTCGCCCCGGTCGTCGGCTTCGACGCCGCCAACTACCGGCTGGGCTATGGCGGCGGCTTCTACGACCGGACGCTCGCCGCGATGACGCGGCGGCCGCTGGCGCTCGGCGTCGGCTACGAGACGGCGCGCATCGCCACCATCTACCCGCAACCGCACGACATCGCGCTCTCCGCGGTCGTCACCGACGCCTGAAGGCCCGACAGGAGGCAGACATGGCCGACACCACCGCCCACGACGCGCACCACAAGCCGGCCTTCCTGATGCGCTGGCTGTGCTCGACCAACCACAAGGACATCGGCACGCTCTATCTCGGCTTCTCGATCCTGGCCGGCATCCTCGGCACGGCGCTGTCGGTCGGCATCCGCATGGAGCTGCAGGAGCCGGGGATGCAGATCTTCGCCTCCCCCGAGACCTTCAACGTCTTCGTCAGCGGGCATGGGCTGGTGATGATCTTCTTCGTCATCATGCCGGCGCTGATCGGCGGCTTCGGCAACTGGTTCGTGCCGATCATGATCGGCGCGCCGGACATGGCCTTCCCGCGCATGAACAACATCTCGTTCTGGCTGCTGGTCGTCTCGTTCGTCCTGTTCCTGATCTCGCTGTTCGTGCCGGGCGCGCCGGGCTCCACCGGCCATGGCGGCGGCTGGACGCTCTATCCGCCCTATTCCCATGTCGGCCAGTCCGGCCCTGCGGTCGATTTCGTCATCCTGTCGATCCACCTGTCGGGCGCCTCCTCGATCCTCGGCGCCATCAACTTCATCACCACCATCTTCAACATGCGCGCCCCCGGCATGAGCCTGCACAAGATGCCGCTGTTCGCCTGGTCGATGCTGGTGACGGGCTTCATGCTGTTGATCGCGCTGCCGGTGCTGGCGGGCGCCATCACCATGCTGCTCACCGACCGCAACTTCGACACCACCTTCTTCGCGCCCGAGGGCGGCGGCGACCCGATCCTCTACCAGCACCTGTTCTGGTTCTTCGGCCACCCCGAGGTCTACATCATGATCCTGCCGGGCTTCGGCATCGTCAGCCACGTGATCTCGACCTTCGCGAAGAAGCCGATCTTCGGCTATCTCGGCATGGCCTACGCCATGGTCGCCATCGGCGTCATCGGCTTCGTGGTGTGGGCGCACCACATGTTCACGGTCGGCATGTCGGTCGACAGCCAGCGCTATTTCGCCTTCGCCTCCATGGTCATCGCGGTGCCGACCGGCATCAAGGTGTTCTCGTGGCTGGCGACGATGTGGGGCGGCTCGATCGAGTTCAAGGTGCCGATGCTGTGGGCCACCGGCTTCGTGCTGCTGTTCACCATCGGCGGCGTCACCGGCGTGGTCCTGGCCAATCCCGGCATCGACCGCGTGCTGCACGACACCTACTACGTCATCGCCCATTTCCACTACGTGCTGTCGCTGGGCGCCGCCTTCGCCATCTTCGCCGCCTTCTACTACTGGTTCCCGAAGATGAGCGGCTACATGATGAGCGAGACGCTGGGCAGGCTGCACTTCTGGCTGACCTTCGTCGGCGTCAACCTCGTCTTCTTCCCGCAGCACTTCCTGGGGCTCGCCGGCATGCCGCGCCGCTATGCCGACTACCCCGACGCCTATGCCGGCTGGAACTACGTCTCCTCGATCGGCTCCTACATCTCCACCCTGGGCCTCGTGGTGTTCCTGATCGCGGTGGCCGAAGCCTTCGCGCGCAAGCGTCCGGCGACCGCCAACCCGTGGGGCGAGGGCGCGACCACGCTGGAATGGACGCTGTCGTCGCCGCCGCCCTACCACCAGTTCGAGCAGTTGCCGCGGATCCGGTAGGCGGGAGAGACTGGCCGCTCGGCCCTGAGGAGCGGCCCCGGAGCGCCTTGCCGTCTCGTGGTGGCGGCAGGCGCTCCTTTTTTTCGCGCCGTCGCCCTTCACGCCGGCGCCGGGCGCGGATGCGCGGGCACCACCGCCGCCCGCGCCGTGCCTCGCCCCGGAACAGGCTGGAACGGGGCGGAGCTGCACTTTCCGGATAAATCCGATGCGCAAGCAAAAGGATGGACGACATTGCGCATCCGCCGGGATGCACGCTGCTCTATCCCATCCAGACAGACACGACCCGGCAAGTGTTGCGGTTCAGCTCGATATTCACGCGCTCGGGCATGTGATCCATCGTCAGGACATCGCCGGTGTGGTACGCCCTCACCTTTCGTCCGATCAGTTGCTTCCTCAGGTCCTCGACGTTCGCATCGGGCAGCAGGTCGAACCCCCGCGGAACGATATTGTCGTCCCCCATCGCCGCGAGAGCCTGCGCCAGCGGATACGGATCATCGTCGCCGCTGCGGACAAGCCTCGCCACGTCGCCGATCGGCGTCTCCACCGCGTTGGTGGCCGCGTGGATGCGCACGCCTTTTAGCGGCCGTCCCGACCCCCAGTAATTGTCGACCGGCATGCCGATCAGCCTGTGCGCCAGGATCGGCATCATCGCGTCGCCGACAGGGCCGTCAGGCGGAACGGCAACAAAATCGAAATCCTGCACGCCGTCCTGCGGCGGCGCGATATACTTAAACGGCTCCAGGGACGGACGAGACCATCCAAGTGAGTTCACGGTTCCGAAAGATGTTATCACAGGGTAACTGGTCGACATCCCAACCCATTGAATTTTAACAGATTCAACAGAGATAACGCGCGTCATTTCTCCCTCCCGCAATTTTATGGCAATTTATTATAGCTGAAATTCCGTTGAATACTAAGAATGTCTACTCTTGCAGGCGAGGGCGTATTAAGCTTGGACGTGCAAAACAGCATCGTCGGCGCCTGTCCGGCAGGAAGCGTTCGGGCGCTGTACTCGGCGAATAAAGGGAGGCGGGATATGACAATCGAACTGACGCGATCGGACGGGGTGAAAGTTGCGGTCGATCCAAGACTTGTTGTTCGTATCCGCCAAACGGTTCCCGGCATGGGCGAACCGGGCGCCGCGCGGGTCGATGGGCTGCTGCACCGCTTTTACAACGACCCTCCCGAAGCGATTGCCGGCGCGGTCAGGGCCACGGTCAAGACCTTCATCAGCCTGACGCAGCCGGGAGGTCAGCCTGTCTGGTTCGACGGAGCCAGGGCGGCAGGCCCGGTGTTCGTGAGCAGCCCCAATCTTTCGGCGCAGGTTCGCTCGGCTTTCCAGATCGGCGGCACGACCCAGTACGTCGGCAACACTCCCGAGCAGGTCTACGAGGCGATCCGAAGCTGCGGCGGGCAAGCACAGCCGCCGTTCACCCATCGCCTGGAGACCATCGCGCCCGAGCTGGACGAGCCCGTCTCCAGTCCGGTTTGGGACATGGAGCTTTATATGGGCGCGCCGATCTCGTGAGGCTCGCGCGGCGGACGACGATCGCCGGCCGGTGGCGGGGCGTCGAGCCGAGACGCGATGCCCGGCACCTGTCCGCGCCGGCAGCGCACGACGTCGACGCCGGAGACAACACCCGCGGTGACGCGCCGTAACGCGCGTCGCCCGCAAGGCCTTGCACGGCAAGGCGTTCAAAACCCCCATGGTTAATGCCGCCTTAACCATCGCCTCCGTAATCTTCGCCGCGAGAAAGGCGCGCCGGCCTCCCCCGAGGGTCCGGCGCGCGGGCAACGCTGACGGGGTGTTCACATGCGTTCGAGCGCGACAGCGCAACTGGCGATCGGCGAAACCGGCTACGGCCTGCGCGGCTTCGTGCAGCGGCAGGTGACGCGCGCCGCAGGACTCGCCGTGCTCGCGGCCACGGCCTTCTGCCTCGCCAGCCTCGCGACGTGGAATGTCGCCGACCCCTCCTTCAGCCATGCCACCGACAATGTCGTCACCAACGCCATGGGCTATCCGGGCGCGGTGGCGGCCGACATACTGATGCAGTTCCTCGGCCTCGGCGCGGTGGTGGCGCTGGTGCCGGCGGTGGCCTGGGCGCTGCGGCTGGTCACGGCGCGGGGCATCGACCGCGTGCCGGCGCGCGCCGCCGCCTGGGCGGGCGCCGCCGCGCTCGGCGCCGGCATGATCGGCTGCATCGCGGCGCCGCCGACCTGGCCGCTTCCCTCCGGCCTCGGCGGCGTGATCGGCGACATGGCGCTCGCCTTGCCCTCGTGGCTCGCCGGCGGCTATCCCACGGGCGCGGCCGCCATCCTCACCGCCGCCGTGCTCGCCGGCCCGGCGCTGTGGCTGCTCGCCTTCGCCTCGACCGTCCTCGGCCGCTCGGCCGCCGCCGCGACCGCCGCGGCCTCGCCCCGGCGCGGGCCGGCCCGCCCGGCCGGGGAGGACGACCTCGACGCCGAGGACGAGGGCGACGACCGCGCCGGCTTCGTGGTCGCCGCCTTCGGCGCCGCCGCGCACTGGTGGCTGTCGGCGCAGGCCTTCGCGCGCCGCCGGCTCGCGGCCATGCCGCGCCGCGATGCCGACAGGTGGGCCGGCGAATGGGACGACGAGGACGACGATTTCCCGGCGCCGCGCATCACCGCGCGCGCCGATGGACGCGCCGGCGGCCGGATGGGCGGCCGGGCGGGCGGGCGCATCGAGCCGGGCTTCGGCGACGCCGCGCCGCGCCTGGACGACGAGCCGCCCTTCGAGGCGGAGCGCGCCCCGTTCGACGAGGATCTCGACGGCGACGAGGACGACGTCGTCATCCGTCCGACGCCCGCGCGCCCGATGTCCGAGCGCCCGGCGGGGGCGCAGGTGCGCCACTTCCGCTCCGACGCCGCCACCCGCGTCGAGGCGCCCGCGCCGAGGCCGCAGGAGGGCGCGCGCGTGCAGCGCGAGGCGCAGCGCTCGCTGATCGGCCCGGCCGCATTCGAGCTGCCGTCGCTGCACTTCCTGTCGGAGGCGAGGAACGTCGTGCGCGATCCCTCGCTGTCGCAGGAGGCGCTGGAGCAGAACGCGCGGCTGCTGGAAGGCGTGCTGGAGGATTTCGGCGTCAAGGGCGAGATCATCCACGTGCGGCCCGGCCCGGTGGTCACGCTCTACGAGCTGGAGCCCGCGCCCGGCATCAAGTCGTCGCGCGTCATCGGGCTGGCCGACGACATCGCCCGCTCGATGAGCGCCATCGCCTGCCGCGTCGCGGTGGTGCCCGGCCGCAACGCCATCGGCATCGAGCTGC
The DNA here is from genome assembly GCA_003577315.1 of Hyphomicrobiales bacterium. Classification (GTDB taxonomy): domain Bacteria; phylum Pseudomonadota; class Alphaproteobacteria; order Rhizobiales; family Rhizobiaceae; genus Aerobium. The sequence continues at coordinate 173,728 of QEVK01000019.1, forward strand.
CCAACAGCCGGCGCGAGACGGTCTATCTGCGCGAGCTGCTCGCCAGCCGCGATTTCGAGCAGGCCAAGGCCAGGCTCGCGCTGGCGCTCGGCAAGACCATCAACGGCGAGGCCGTCATCGCCGACATCGCCAAGTTCCCGCACCTGCTGGTGGCCGGCACCACCGGCTCCGGCAAGTCGGTGGCGATCAACACCATGATCCTGTCGATCCTCTACCGCATGACGCCGCAGGAGTGCCGCCTGATCATGATCGACCCCAAGATGCTGGAGCTGTCGGTCTATGACGGCATCCCGCATCTGCTCACCCCCGTCGTCACCGACCCGAAGAAGGCGGTGGTCGCGCTCAAATGGACCGTGCGCGAGATGGAGGACCGCTACCGCAAGATGTCGAAGGTGGGCGTGCGCAACATCGACGGCTTCAACCAGCGCGTCGGCCAGGCGCAGAAGAAGGGCGAGCAGATCACCCGCACCGTGCAGACCGGCTTCGACCGCGAGACCGGCGAGGCGATCTACGAGACCGAGCATCTCGACCTCGAGCCGATGCCCTACATCGTCGTCATCATCGACGAGATGGCCGACCTGATGATGGTGGCCGGCAAGGACATCGAGGGCGCGGTGCAGCGGCTGGCGCAGATGGCGCGCGCCGCCGGCATCCACGTCATCATGGCCACGCAGCGCCCGTCCGTCGACGTCATCACCGGCACCATCAAGGCCAACTTCCCGACCCGCATCTCCTTCCAGGTGACGTCGAAGATCGACAGCCGCACCATCCTGGGCGAGCAGGGCGCCGAGCAGCTTCTGGGCATGGGCGACATGCTCTACATGGCCGGCGGCGGCCGCATCCAGCGCGTCCACGGCCCCTTCGTCTCCGACGACGAGGTCGAGAAGGTGGTGGCGCAT
>QEVK01000020.1 GCA_003577315.1 Hyphomicrobiales bacterium
GTGGCGCCGCGCGTCGCGCCGCACCGCCCGCCACGCGCCGCGCGCCGAGGCGCCGCGCACCAGCGGGCAGGCGGCCGCGACCAGCAGCGCCGTCAGCCGCGAGGCCGGCAGGTTGACGAGATCGTCCAGCCGCGCCGCCGCCCGGCCGAAATCGCGATGGCGCGGCGTGCGGTGGCCGATCATGCTGTCGGCGGTGTTGATGGCCTTGTAGGCGGCGGCGCCCGGCAGCCCGGCCACGGCCAGCCACAGGGCGGGCGCGACGACGCCGTCGGAAAAGTTCTCCGCCAGGCTCTCGATGGCGGCGCGGGCGACGGCGGCCTCGTCCAGCGCCTCCGGGTCGCGGCCGACGATGCGCGACACCGCCTCGCGGCCCGCCGCCAGTCCCCGCGTCTCCAGCGCCCGCGCCACCGCGCCGACATGGCTGCCCAGGCTGCGCTGGGCGAGGAGCGATGAGGCGAGGAGGGCCGCGACGGCGAGCCCCGCGCCGGCGCCCAGCATCGCCTCGATCGCCTGGTGGGCGGCCCATGCCGCGCCGCCGGCCACGGCGACGACGATGGCGAGCGCCAGCGCGCCGCCGACCCTGCGCCGCGCGGCCGAACGCGCGGGATCGTTGAGCGCGGCGTCGAGGGCGGCGATCAGCCTGCCGATCCACGTCACCGGATGGCCGATGGCGCGCCAGAGCCGGTCGGGATAGCCGAACGCGGCTTCGGCCAGCAGCGCCAGCAGCGCGAGCGGGATCGACATGGCGGGCATCACCCGCCGGCCGGGCCGGAAAGGTCGAGCGGATGCACGACCGGCGCGCCGCCGGCCTCGCCGAAGAAGGCTTCCACGCCGTAGACGGCGCGCAGCGTCTGCGGCGTCAGCACCTCGCCGGGCCGGCCGTCGGCGACGATCCTGCCATTGTCGAGGAGCACGAGGCGCGAGCACCAGCGCGCGGCGAGCCCGAGGTCGTGCAGCGAGGCGACGACGCCGCGTCCCGACGCGGCGAGCTCGCCGAACAGCCGCATCAGCGCGATCTGGTGCGAGGGGTCGAGGCCGGCCGTCGGCTCGTCGGCGAGCAGCAGCGGCGTGTCCTGGGCCAGCGCGCGGGCGGCGAGCACGCGCGCCTTCTCGCCGCCCGACAGCTCGGTGGCGATGCGGTGGCGGAAGCTCGTCACATCCATGCGCCGCATCGCCTCGTCGACGATGGCGCGGTCGGCCTCGGTCGGCGCGGCGAAGCCCGGCCGGTGCGGCGCGCGCCCCAGCGCCACCACCGTCTCGACCGGCACCGCCCAGGCGATCTCGCGCTCCTGCGCCAGATAGGCGACCTTGAGCGCCCGCCGCCGCGCCTTCATCGCGGCGGTGTCGTCGCCGTCGAGCAGGATCGAGCCGGTGAAGGGCAGCAGGCCGAGCACGGCGCGCAGCAGCGTCGACTTGCCGGCGCCGTTGGGGCCGATCAGCCCGACGAACTCGCCGGCGGCGACGGAAAGGTCGAGGCCGCGCAGCACCGGCTTCGCCCCGAGGCTGACGTTGAGGCCGCTGGCGCAAAGGAGCGTCATGTCAGCCTCCGCCGGGCGCGGAACACCAGCCACAGGAAGAACGGCGCGCCGACGATGGCCGTCAGCACGCCGAGCTTCAGGTCGCGGCCGGGCGCGATCAGCCGTACGGCCACGTCGGCGGCGAGCACCACGCAGGCGCCGCCGAGCGCGCTGGCCAGAAGCAGCCGCGACGGTTTCGCCCCCACCAGCGGCCGCAATATGTGCGGCACCACCAGCCCGACGAAGCCGATGGCGCCGGCCACGGCCGTGGCGGCGCCGACGCTGGCGGCCGTGCCGAACACGGCGAGGAACTGGACGCGCTTCAGGTCGACGCCCATGCTGGCCGCCGTCTCCGAGCCCAGCGTCAGCGCGTCGAGCGGCCGGCCGAGCGCGCCCAGCATCGCCCAGCCGGCGAGCATGAAGGGCGCGGCCAGCCACACATGGGTCATGGAGCGGTCGGTCAGCGAGCCGAGCATCCAGAACATGATCTCCAGCGCCGCGAACGGGTTGGGCGACAGGTTCAGCGCCAGCGAGGTCATCGCGCCCGCGAAGCTCGACACCGCGATGCCGGCGAGGATGATGAGCAGCGAATTGCCGCGCGCGCCGGCCATGGCCTGCACCACGACGACGGCGACGACCGCGCCGGCGAGTGCTGCCAGCGGCAGCGCCAGCGCGAAGGCGGCGGCAAGGCCGGTATAGATCGACAGCACCGCGCCGAGCGAGGCCGTGGCGCTGATGCCGAGCAGGCCGGGCTCGGCCAGCGGGTTGCGCAGATAGCCCTGAAGCACCGCGCCCGACAGGCCGAGCGTGGCGCCGATCATCAGGCCGAGCAGGGCGCGCGGCAGCCTGATCTCCTGCATGGTCAGCGCGACGCCGTCGGCCTTGTCGGAAAACAGCGCCATGATGCTGTCGGCGAAGGCGATGCCGGCCGGGCCCACCGTCAGCGACAGCGAAAACAGCGTCAGCGTCGCCGCGCAAAGCAGCGTAATCAGAAGCGCGTAGCGCGCATCCCCGCTCATGGCCGCTCCCCGCCCCGCGCCGCCGCGCGTTGCAGCACGAAGGCGGCCTCCAGCGTGAACGGCGCGCCGCAGATCATGTTCGGCACCGGCACGGAGACGTTCTGCGCGCGCGCCTCCAGCGCCGTGAAGGCGGGGTGGACGAAGTTCTCCTGCGCCAGCGCCGGCGCGCGGTACTCGCGGAAGCTGGTGGCGATCATGTCGGGCCGCGCGGCGATCAAAAGCTCCAGCGGCAGGCGGGTCGAGCCGGCGATGCCCAGCCCCTCGGCGATGTTGGTCAGCCCGGCGGCGCGGAAGATCTCGTTGGCCAGCGTGCCGGTGCCGGTGGTGTAGCTGTTGGCGTCGTAGAGCGCGATCGAGCGGCCGGAGGCGGGCGCGGCGCTCAGCGCGGCAAGCCCGGCGTCGAGCTCGGCGACCAGCTCGCCGGCGCGCTCCTGCCGGTCGAGCAGCGCGCCGATGCGCACGATGTTGTCGCGGATGTCGTCGAACGAGCGCGCCGGGGCGAACTCCTCGACATGGATGCCGAGCCGGCGCAGGAGGCCGACCGTCGCCCGCGACGAGAAGGTGCCGGCGAGCACCAGGTCGGGCTCCATCAGAAAGATCTCCTCGGCCAGCGCATGGTTGACGGCGAAGCCCTGCGCCTCCTTCGCCATCACCGAGGAGTTGGGGTCGCGCGCCAGCATCGAGACGGCGTGGAGCTGGCCCGGGCCGGCGATCAGCATGGCGAGCTGGTCGGTGCAAACGTTCATCGACACGACGCGCCCCGGCGTCGGCCCGGCCAGTGCCGGGGCGGCGGCGAGCGGGCCCGCCGCCGCGAGCAGCGCCAGGCGCAGCCCCGCTCCTGTCGCGCGGCGACGTCCCATCAGAAGGTCCGCGAGAAGGTTGCGTTCACGGTCCGGCCCATCGCGTTGTAGTTGGGTATGCGCTCATAGCGCTCGTCGAACAGGTTTTCCACCGACAGCTTCAATTCGGACTGCGCGTCGAGGCGGTAGATCGCGGTGAGGTCGACCGTGGTGTAGGCCGGCATCTGCCGCGTGTTCCTGGCGTCGGCGAAGCGGCTGCCGACATGGAACACGCCGGCCTTGAGATAGAGCTTCTCCGTGGCCTGGAAATCGACCTCGACGGAGGCCTTGAAGCGGTCCTGGAGCTCGACGAAGACGCCGGTCTCCGCGCTGATCGGCCGGCGCAGGTCGAGCGAGGCCCGCACGCCCCAGCGCTCGTCGAAGCGGTGGTCGAGGGTGGCCTCGAAGCCCGTCACCGTGACGCGCTGGAGGTTGAACGGCCGCATCGGGAACAGGCTTGTGTTCCAGGCGATCTGGTTCTCGACGACGCTGCGGTAGACCGCCATGTCGAGGCTGGTGCGCGCGGTGGGGCGCCAGTTGAGCCCGACCTCCCACGAGCGCGACAGCTCCGGCTCCAGGTCGGGATTGCCGACGCCGAACGACTGCTGGAAGTAGAGGTCGTTGAAGCTGGGGGCGCGGAAGCCGGTGCCGTGCGAGGCGCGCACGCTCAGCCCCGGCGCGAGCGCGTAGCTCGCCCCGACATTGTAGGTGGTGGCGTCGCCGAACTGCTCGTTGTAGTCGTGGCGCAGGCCGGCATCGACGGTCAGGCCCCCGTAGTCCAGCGAGTACTGGGCGAAGGCGGCGAGGAGGTCGCGCTGCTTGACCGTGTAGGTGCCGGTGACGTCGATCTTTTCGCGGTACGCCTCGACGCCGGCGCTCGCGACATGGTCGGCCCCGCCGGTGGCGAACGACTTCTGCGTCAGCGCCAGCAGGCCGTAGCGCGTGGTGCCGAACACGTCGCGCGCGGCGACGCCGTCGCGGAAGTTGGCGGCCTTGTCGGCGCCGGCGCTGGCCTCCAGCGTCGTGTTCCAGTCCGGCGAGTGGTCGAGCCTGACGCCGACCTTGCCGGCCATCGTGTCGGTCTCGGTCTCGTTCAGGCCGACGCGGTCGGCGCTGCGCGGCCTGTTGTCGTACTGGGTGCGCGCGCGCGAGACGAGGCCGTCGGAATAGAGGCGGCCCCAGTCGTGCTCCTTCGACAGGGAGTAGTGGAACGAGCCGCGGGCGAAGCCGTCGTCGTCCGGCTCGTGGGCGGCGAGCGCCGGCCGCGTGAAGTCGTAGCCGCGCGTGCCGAAGAAGCTGCCGCCGAAGGCGTAGTCGAGGCCGTCGCCGGTCCGCCCCGCCGTGTCGGCCGAGACCGTGCCGCCCCAGGGGTGCGTGACGCCGGCGGTGAGCGTGGTGCAGGCGGCGGCGCCGTCGGCGCAGGCGCCGCCGCCCTTGGTGATGATGTTGACGATGCCGCCGATGGCGTCGGCGCCGTACTGGGCGGAGTGCGCGCCCTTGGCCACCTCGATCCGCTCGATCGCGCCGAGCGGGATGTTGAACAGCGACACGGAGCCGTTGGTGGCCGCGCCGATGCGCATGCCGTTGACGAGCACCAGCGTCTGCGACGGCCTGGTGCCGCGGATCGCCGCGCCGCCGGAGGCGCCGATGCCGCCGTTGAGCGAGACCGACACGCCGGTGTGGGCCTTCAGCAGCGACGGCAGGTCGACGGCGGCGGAGCGCCGGATTTCCTCCTCGCCGATCACCGTCACCGAGGAGGTGGTGCGCTCCAGCGACGAGGCGCGCCTGAGCGGCGTGGTCACGGTGATGGTGTCGAGCACGGTTTCGCCGGGCAGGTGCTGGGCCTGCGCGCCAGCGGTGAAGGCGAGCGCGCACGCGCCCGCTGCAAGAATGGTCTTTCTCATATCGTCCCCGATGCGGGGGCGAAGCCTCGCCCCGATGGTTCATCCAGAACCGCGGTCCGGGCGGGGCAGGCGGGGATACGGGAATCCACCCTGCGGCCGGTCCGGCGCGCGGCAACACGACTTCCGTGTCACCGCTACGGACGACCGCGCCTGACCAGATCCCCGTGGCCCGGCATGGGTGACGGGAGCTGGCAGGTCTCCTGACTTCCGCGTCATCGCCTCCCCCCGCCTTCCCGGCCGCAAGCGGCCAGTGGCATCGTGGAAGGAGGCTCGGCGGTCACAGTTGCGGGGGCAGCCCGGTTTCAGCCGCAAGGCTGACCGTGTTCCCTTTTCATCCTGATCGGAACCAACTCCGGGAAAGACGCTAACCACCTGCCGCGAGGAATGTCAATCGCGGCGGCGGGCCGGGGACCAGGCGTCGGGCCGGTCGATCCGTTCGTCCACATGCGGAACCGCCTCCCCGGATTGACAGCGCGCCCCTTCCCGCCCGAAATCCGCATCCGGCCGATCCCGCCGGCGGAGGCGGGAAAGGGGTTCGCGCCGGTCGCGGCAAGCGGGCCGGCAAGGGGGCTGACAGGGATGCGACGGTGGCAAGGCGGCAAGGCGGGCGGAGGCGGCGATGCGGATCTGTGACTTCCTGATCGTCGGCGCGGGCATCGTCGGCGCGGCGCTCGCCGCCGAGATCGCGCGCCGCAGGCCGGGCAGCCGCGTGCTGGTGGTCGAGAAGGAGGCGCGGCCGGCCTTCCACCAGACCGGCCGCAACTCCGGCGTCGTCCATTCCGGCGTCTACTACACGCCCGGCAGCCTCAAGGCGCGCTTCTGCCGCGAGGGAGCGGAGCTGACGAGGGCGTTCTGCACGGCGCGCAACATCGGCTACGACGAGCGCGGCAAGCTGATCGTGGCGACCGGGGAGGAGGAGCTGCCGCGCCTGGAGGCGCTCTGCCGGCGCGCCGCCGAAAACGGCGTCGCCGCCGTCGCCGTCGACGGCGCCGCGATGCGGCGGCTGGAGCCGGCGGTCGCCGGCCGGGCGGCGCTGCGCATCCCCTCCACCGCCATCGTCGACTATGCCGGCGTGACCAGGGCGCTGCTCGCCGACGTCGAGAATGCCGGCGGCGCGGTGATGTTCGAGGCCCCGCTGCGCGCGGTCGCCGGGCGCGGCGGCGCCTATGTCGCCGATGTCGGCGGCCGGCAGGTGGAGGCGGGGCGCATCGTCGCGTGCAGCGGGCTCGCCTCCGACCGGGTGGCGCGGCTGCTCGGCATCGACCCCGGCGTGCGCATCGTTCCGTTCCGGGGCGAGTATTTCGTGCTGCCGCCGGCGCTCAACGCCGTCGTGCGCCACATGATCTATCCGGTGCCGGACCCGAGCCTGCCCTTCCTCGGCGTCCACCTGACGCCGATGATCGACGGCACCATCACCGTCGGCCCCAACGCGGTGCTGGCGCTGGCGCGCGAGAAATACGGCCGCTTCAGCATCGACCCGCGCGATGCGCTCGACGCGCTCGCCTATCCCGGCCTGTGGCGCATGCTGGCCCGGCACCCGAAGGCGACCTGGAAGGAGTTGAAGGGGTCGCTGTCGAGGCGCATCTATCTGGAGAGCGTGCGCCGCTACTGCCCGCGGATCGGGCTGGCGGACCTTGCCGTCTACCGCAGCGCCAACCGGGCGCAGGCGCTGCGGCGCGACGGCACGCTGGTCGACGACTTCCTGATCGAGACGGCGGGCGGCGTCACCGCCGTCCTCAACGCGCCCTCGCCGGCGGCGACGAGCGCCATGCCCATCGCCGCGAGGATCGCCTCCGACATCCTGTAGGGCCGCAGGGCCGGCCGCATCGACATTCGGCGCGGCGGAGGGGCCGCCTCAGGCGGCCGTCGCCATGGCGCGCCCGATCAGCAGCGCCACCGGCGCGTCGGGGCCGAGCGTGCCGAAGGCCAGCCCGTGCTCGCCGGCGAGCCGCGAGCGGCAGAAGGCGGCGGCGATCTCCTCCTGCCCGGCGCGCAGCAGCACCGCGGCCTGAAGCAGAAGCGCCGTGCGCTCGACGACGGCGCGGCTGCGATATTCCAGCGTGGCGGCGTCCTCGAGCAGGCAAGGCAGCCGCGCGAGCGCGGCGTCGTAGTGCCGGTCGCGGCCCCCGGCCGCGGCGAGCTCGGCAAACAGCGCCTCGCGCGTCTCCGGCTCCCTGGCCAGCGCGCGCAGCACGTCGAGGCACTGGATGTTGCCGCTTCCCTCCCAGATCGAGTTGAGCGGCGCCTGGCGGTAGAGGCGCGGCATCATCGTCTCCTCGACATAGCCGATGCCGCCGAGGCATTCCTGCGCCTCGTTGACGAAGGGCGGCGTGCGCTTGCAGATCCAGTACTTGCCGATGGCCGTGGCGATGCGGGCGAGCGCGGCCTCGTGCGCGTCGCGCGAGGCGCCGTCGATGGCGCGCGCCACGCGCAGGGTCAGCGCGATCGCCGCCTCGCTTTCGAGCGCAAGGTCGGCCAGCACGTTGCGCATCAGCGGCTGGTCGATCAGGAGCTTGCCGAAGGCCATGCGCTGCCCGGCGTGGTGCAGCGCCTGCACCAGCGCCTGGCGCATCTGCGAGGCCGAGCCCGTCATGCAGTCGAGCCGGGTCAGCGCCACCATCTCGATGATGGTGGCAACACCGCGGCCCTCCTCGCCGACCAGCTCGCCGAACGCGCCCTGGAACTCGACCTCGGAGGAGGCGTTCGACCAGTCGCCGAGCTTGTCCTTCAGCCGCTGGATCTCGACGGCGTTGCGGCTGCCGTCGGGGCGGAAGCGCGGCACGAGGAAGCAGGAAAGGCCGCCCTGCGCCTGCGCCAGCACCAGATGCGCGTCGCACATCGGGGCGGAGAAGAACCATTTGTGGCCGACGAGCTCGTAGCTGCCGTCGGCCTGCCGGATCGCGCGCGTGGTGTTGGCGCGCACGTCCGAGCCGCCCTGCTTCTCGGTCATGCCCATGCCGATGGTGCAGCCCTTCTTCTGTTCCATCGGCACGCTGCGCGGGTCGTATTCGGTGGAGATCAGCTTCGGGACCCACTTGTCGGCCAGCGCCGGGTTGTGGCGCAGCGCGGGGATGGCCGCATGGGTCATCGACATCGGGCAGCCGACGCCGGCGTCTGCCTGCGAGCCGACATACATGACGGCCGCGCGCGCCACGTGCGCGCCGGCGCGGTTGGCGTTGCGCCAGGCGAAGCCGTTCATGCCGTACTTCATCGCCTCGGCCATCAGCTCGTGATAGGCGGGGTGGAACTCGACCTCGTCGATGCGCCGGCCGTAGCGGTCGAAGGCGCGCAGCTTCGGCCGGTTCTCGTTGGCCTGGAAGCCGGCATCGACCAGCCGGCCGCCGGCCAGCGCGCCGTATTCGGCCAGATGCTCGCCGGCCCAGTCGGCGCCCTCGCGCGCCACCGCCTCGCGCAGCGCCGTGTCGGTCTCCCACACATTGTAGTCGCGCAGCGGCACGGGCTGGTTTTCCACTTCGTGGGTCACGAACCGGCTGGTAAGGGACATCGGCTTTTCCTCGACCTCGGGGCTTCTCCGTGATAATTACACAATATGCCTGAAATCGTCAATTTATGTAATATCGAGACGCCCAACGCCAGGCGCGTCGTCCTCAACCTGCTCGGCGTGGCCGGGGGCGGGGCGCTCGGCGCCGCCGAGGCGATCGCCGCCTGCGCCCTGTTCGGCATCTCGGAAAACAGCGCGCGCGTGACGCTGGCGCGCCTGTCGCGGGCGCGGCTGGTCGAGGCCGCGGAGCGCGGCGTCTACCGGCTCGGCCCGCAGGGCCGCGCCATCGCGGCGGCCATCGCCGGCTGGCGCGAGGCCGAGGCGCGGCTGGTGCCGTGGGGCGGGGGCTGGGTGGCGGCGGCGACCGGCGGGCTGCCGCGCAGCGACCGCAAGGTCCTGCGCGCCAGGAGCCGGGCGCTGTCGATGCTGGGCATGCGCGAGCTGGACAACGGCCTTTTCGTGCGGCCGGACAATTTCGTCGGCGGGGTGGCGACGGTGCGCGAGCGGCTTGCCGGCCTCGGCCTCGAGCCGGAAGCGGCCGTGTTCCGCGCCGACGGCCTCGACCCCGCGCGGCAGGCGCGGGCGATGGCGCTGTGGCGGGCCGAGGGCCTGGCCGACGCCTACCGGCAGGGCGCCCGGCGCCTCGATGCCTGGGCGGCCGGGGCCGATGCGCTGCCGCTCGCCGCCGCCGCGCGCGAGAGCTTCGTCCTCGGCGACGACGCCATCCGCCGCATCGTCTTCGACCCGATGCTGCCGGCTCCGCTGGCCGACGAGGCCGGCCGCCGCGGCTTCATCGACGCCGCGATCCGCTTCGACGCGCTCGGGCGGCGCATCTGGTCGCGGTTCCTCGGCGGGATCGGCGGCGGCGCGTAGGCGGCGCAAGGAAAGGACGGCCGGTTTCGCGCCGGCCGTCCGTCGCCGCCCGCCCCGGTCCGGCCCAATGTCCGGCTCAGTGGTCCGGCTCAGTCGGCGGCCGCCTTCGCGGCCTCGATCCAGCCGTCGAACGTCGCCTGGTTGGCCCTGATCCACTCGTCGGCCTGGCGCTCGAGGTCGGCGGGCTTGCTCTCGCCCTTATACATCTGCGCGTTCTGGGCGAAGATGTCCTCGAGCGGGATGCTCATCTCCTCGAACAGCTTCCGCGCCGCCGGGTTGGCGTCGAGGAAGGCGTTGTTGGCCACGACCTGGATGTCGTTGGCCGGCCAGCCCATCTGGCAGGGATCGTCGGCGCAGCCCTTGACGCCGGGGATGGCGGTGTGCGCCTCCATCTCCTTCTGGTCGGCCGGCAGGTTCGCCTCCTGGACCTGGAGCCACACCACGTCCTCGCCGGGCTTGAGCAGGCCCACGGTCCAGTTCGGCGTCCAGGTGTAGAAGAAGATCGGCTTGCCCTGCTCGTAGCGGCTGATGGCGTCGGCCATCGAGGCCGAATAGGCCGCCTGGATCTGCTGGACGGTGTCGTTGAGCCCGTAGGCCTGCATCTGGTGGGTGATGGTCAGCTCGCAGCCCCAGCCGGGCGGGCAGGCGACGAGGTCGGCCTTGCCGTCGCCATTGTCGTCGAACAGCTTCGCCACTTCGGGCTTCCTGAAGTCCTCGACATATCTGACGCCGCTGGCCTCGGCCGTCTTCCTGTCGATCAGGTAGCCCTGAAGCGCGCCGCCCCTGGCGACGTAGCCGACGGTGCTGGCCTTGTCCTTGATGTCCTCCAGATAGGTGTTGTGGAGCGGGAACCAGCCGCTCGCCCAGAAGTCCATGTCGCCCTGCGCCAGCGCCTGGTAGAAGGGCGGGTTGTCGAGCGCCATCGGGCCCTCGACCGTGTAGCCCAGCGCCTCCATCGCCTTCTTGTAGATCTGCGCCTGGAACCATTCGGTGTCCCAGGTCGGCTGGCCGAGCTTCACGGTCTTGCCTTCCCCGGGCAGGGACTGCGCGTGAAGCGGCGCGGCGCAAAGCATCAGCGCCGCCAGGGCGAGGCCCGCGCCCGTCATCGATCTGCCAACAGCCATTTCCGTTCTCCCTTTTGTCGCCGCGCCGCGCGCGGCCCTGCGTCGTCGTTCATGCCCTTGCATTCATGCCTGCGAGAGGGGTTCGGCCGCCGCGTCCTTTCTGCGGCGCGAGGGGCTGCGCCGCCTTGCCGCCGGGTCGGCGTTGCCCAGCGCCTGCGTCACCCGGTCGAGGATGATCGCCATCAGCACGATGCCGAGGCCGCCGATGCCGGCATAGCCGATGTCGAGCCGGCCGAGGCCGGTATAGACGGTCAGCCCCAGCCCGCCGGCGCCGATCAGCGCGCCGATCACCGCCATGGACAGCGCCAGCATCAGCGTCTGGTTGACGCCGGTCATGATGGTGCGCAGGGCCAGCGGAAGCTGGATCTCCCACAGGATCTGCCGGCGCGTCGAGCCGAAGGCGTGGCCGGCCTCGACCAGCTCGCCCTGCACCTGGCGGATGCCCAGGTCGGTCAGCCGCACCAGCGGCGGCAGCGCGAAGATGATGGTGGCGATCACCGCCGGCACCATGCCGACGCCGAACAGCATGACGATGGGCACCAGATAGACGAAGGAGGGGATGGTCTGCATCACGTCGAGCACCGGGCGGATCAGCGCCGCGGTGCGGTCGCTGCGCGCCGCCGCGATGCCGAGCGGGATGCCGACGACGATGCAGAACACCACCGCCGTGACGATCATGGCCAACGTCACCATGGTCTCGCGCCAGATGCCGATCCAGTCGAGCAGCACCAGCGAGACGAGCGTGAACAGCGCCACCCCGCGCCCGCCCCAGCGCCACGCCGCCGCCACGGCCAGCGCCACGATGACGGCGAAGGGCACCGCCAGAAGCAGGCCCTGCAAGCCGTCGAGCACCCGCGCGATCGGCCATTGCAGCGCGCGGAAGAAGGGCCGCAGCGTCGGCACGAGCCAGTCGCGCACCGCCGACTGGATCCAGGCGTCGAGCGGCAGGGTGCCCCAGTAGGAGGGCCGCAGCGCGTCGGTCAGCGTCTCGAATGCCATCGTCATGCCCTTTCCCGTTGCGGCGCGGCGCAGAGCGCGGCCGTCACGTCGGCGGCCCGGACCACGCCCTCGGGCCGGCCGGCGGCGTCCAGCACCACGACCGGCCGCGACGCGCCGACGGTGGCGAAGACCTCGTGCAGCAGGCGGCCGCCGTCGACCGCCTCCGCGCCCTCCGCCATCAGCGCCGCGATCGCGGCGGCGTCGGCCGGCTGGCGGATCGCCGCGCGCAGCGGCAGCACGCGGCCGCGGTCGATGTCGCGGGTGAAGGCCGCGACATAGTCGTCGGCCGGGTCGAGCACGATGTCGGCCGGCCGGCCGACCTGGGCGAAGCGGCCGTCCTTCATCACCGCCACGCGGCTGCCCAGCGTCAGCGCCTCGTTCAGGTCGTGGGTGATGAAGATGATGGTGGTGCGGTAGTGGCGCTGCAACTCGACCAGCTCGGCCTGCATGTCGCGCCTGATCAGCGGGTCGAGCGCCGAGAACGGCTCGTCCATCAACAGGATCTCGGGGTCGAGCGCCAGCGCCCGGGCAAGGCCCACGCGCTGCTGCATGCCGCCGGAAAGGTCGGACGGGTAGCGGTCGGCCCAGTCGGCGAGGCCGACGCCGGCCAGCGTCTTCAGCGCCCTGGCGCGGCGCTCGGGCTTCGCCAGCCCGCGCATCTTCAGCCCGTATTCGACGTTCTCGGCCACGGTGCGGTGCGGCAGGAGAGCGAAATGCTGGAAGACCATGGTGATCTTCTCCAGCCTGAGCGCCCGCAGCCGCTCCTGCGAGGCGGCGACGATGTCCTCGCCGTCGATCTCGATCGCGCCCTGCGTCGGCTCCTGCAATCGGTTGAGGCAGCGCACCAGCGTCGACTTGCCCGAGCCGGACAGGCCCATGACCACGAAGATCTCGCCGGCGTCGACCGAGAACGAGACGTCGTTGACGGCCAGCACCGCGCCGGTGCGCTCCAGGATCTCGGCCTTGGTGGCGCCGGCGCGGGCAAGCGCCAGCGCCTCGGCCGAACCCGCCCCGAACGTCTTCGACAGGCCGCGCACCTCGATCCGCCTGGCCCCGGGGCCGTCACCGGCGCTGCGGGCTGCCGGCGCGCCGTGCATCAGGAAAAGCCCCCGACGGGAGGACGGGGGGCGGCAAGACGGGGCGCGGGGAAAGGGGGCGCGGCGGGGCGGACCCGCCGGGCCGCGGGCGGCCCGGCCGTCCCGAGCGCGGCTTTCGCGGCGTTGCGCATGCTTCCTCCACCCTCGTCCTGCGCCGGCACCCTTTCTGGGAAGTCATGATTTCAAGCAGCGAGCCGGCTTGTAAACTGCACCGCCGCGAATGCGGCGCATGACTTCAGGTAATGCCAGGCGCGGCGGACGACCCCGCGGCGACGCCGGGCCGGACCCGGGGCGCGACCGCCCCGGCCCGGCTGTCGGCCCGTGCGTCGGCCCGGCTGTCGGAACGCCGCCGGATCGGCGGCAGCTCGCCGGTCTCGGCGCGGATCCAGCGCAGGAAGGCCTCGACCTGCGGCCTGGCGGCGTGGTCGCGCTTCAGCACCACGTAGTAGGCCTCGCGGGTGCGCAGCGATTCCGCCGACACGCGCACGAGCTGGTTGGAGCGGATCAGGTCGCGCACCAGCCGGTCCCAGCCGAGCGCGATGCCCTCGCCGCGCATGGCGGCATGGATGGCGTCGGTGTAGAAGTTGCAGCTGAGCGTGACGTTGCGCGCCGCGCCGCTGTGGCCGAAGGCGGAGAGCCACCGCTCCCAGCCGGTCCAGGACGGGTCCTGCGAGTCGCTGGCGATCAGGTTGTGGCGGGCGAGGTCGGCGACGCAGTCGGGCGAGCCGTGGCGCTCGAGATAGCCGGGGCTGCACACGGGGAAGACGTCGTCGTTGAACAGGGCGATGGCCTTGCCGTCCGGCCAGCGGCCCTCGCCGTAGCGGATGGCGACGTCGATGTCCTCGCGCGCCAGGTTCACGGCGTTGTCCTGGGTGACGATCTTGAGCCTGACCTCGGGGTTGGCGCGGCGGAAGTCGAAGATCTTCGGCAGCAGCCAGAAATGCGAGAAGGCGACCGAGGCGGCGATGACCAGCTCGCCCGGCCCGGTCTCGTCGGCGATCTCCTGCACCGTGCGGGCGATGATGCCGAGCGCCTCCGACATCGACTTCGACAGCGCGTGGCCGCGCTCGGTCAGCTCGATGGAGCGGTGCAGCCGGCGGAACAGCGCAAAGCCCAGCGTCGCCTCCAGCGCCTGCACCTGGCGGCTCACCGCCGCCTGGGTGATGCCCAGCTCCGAGGCCGCCCGGGTGAAGCTCGCCTGCCTGGCCGCGGCCTCGAACACGACCAGCGAGGTCATCGACGGAAGCTGCCGGCGGAATCCAGACATGAGCCTGCCTCATGCGTAACGTGTGAAAAAGTGCCGTTGACGCCAGTATCGCATAACGGATGCTCATGCGCAGCGGCTTTTGCCGACCATCGCCGTCGCAAACGGGAAAGGGGCACGCCATGGATGTCGTCGCGGCAAGCGAAGGCAGCGCCGCCCGCCGCCGCGAGCGCGGCGGGCGCGCCGCGCGGCGCGAGCAGCGCGCGCATCCCGCGCAGGGGCTCGGCCGGCCCTATATCGTGCGCAACATCCCGCCCTACGACGTCTTGTCGGAGGAAAGCCTCGCCCGCATCGAGGCGGCGGCCGACCGCATCCTGGAGGAGATCGGCATCGAGTTCCGCGACGACCCGGTGGCGCTCGACCACTGGAAGCGGGCGGGCGCCAGGGTGGACGGCGTTCTGGTGCGCTTCGGCAAGGGCCTGCTGCGCGACATCCTCAAGACCGCGCCGGCGCGCTTTACCCAGCATGCGCGCAACCCGGCGCGCTCGGTCGAGATCGGCGGCAATGCGGTGGTGTTCTCGCCGGCCTACGGCTCGCCCTTCGTCATGGACCTCGACCGCGGCCGCCGCTACGGCACCATCGAGGACTTCGAGAACTTCGTGAAGCTGGCGCAGTCCTCGCCGTGGCTGCACCATTCCGGCGGCACGATCTGCGAGCCGGTCGACGTGCCGGTCAACAAGCGCCACCTCGACATGGTCTACAGCCACATCAGATATTCCGACCGCGCCTTCATGGGCTCGGTGACGGCGGAAAGCCGCGCCGAGGATTCCATCGCCATGGCGCGCATCGTCTTCGGCGAGGCGTTCTGCGAGGAGAACTGCGTCATCCTCGGCAATGTCAACGTCAACTCGCCGCTGGTGTGGGACGGCACGATGACGCTGGCGCTGCGCGCCTATGCGCGGGCCAACCAGGCGGCGGTGGTGGTGCCGTTCATCCTCGGCGGCGCCATGGGGCCGGTGACGAATGCCGGCGCCATCGCCCAGTCGCTGGCCGAGACCATGGCCGGCTGCGCGCTCGCCCAGCTCGAGCGCCCCGGCGCGCCGGTGATCTTCGGCAACTTCCTGTCGTCGATGTCGCTGCGCTCGGGCGCGCCGACCTTCGGCACGCCCGAGCCGGCCATCGGCTCGATGGTGGTGGGCCAGCTCGCCCGCCGGCTGAGCCTGCCGCTCCGGTGCTCGGGCAACTTCACCACCTCCAAGCTGCCCGACGCCCAGGCGATGAACGAGGGCACGATGTCGATGCTGGCGGCCGTGCATTGCGGGGCCAACTTCATCCTGCATTCGGCCGGCTTCCTCGACGGGCTGCTTTCCATGTCCTACGAGAAGTTCGTCATGGACGCCGATTTCTGCGGCGCGCTGCACACCTATCTCGACGGGGTCAGGATCGACGACAACCAGCTCGCCCTCGACGCCTTCGCCGAGGTCGGGCCCGGCCGCCATTTCTTCGGCTGCGCCCACACCATGGCCAATTACGAGACCGCCTTCTGGGATTCGCAGGTCGCCGACACCGAATCCTTCGAGAAATGGCAGGCGGCGGGCGGCGAGGACGCCGCCGCCCGCGCCAACCGGCGCTGGAAGCAGGCGCTGGCCGAATACGAGGCCCCGCCGCTCGACGAGGCGGTGGACGAGGCGCTTCGCGACTTCATGGCGCGCCGCAAGGCGGCGGTGGAGGATGCGTGGTACTGAGACCGGGGAAAAGGGCATGACGGCGACGACCGGCGGCGACCCGCTGCTTCGACCCTACCGGCTCAGGCACCTGACGCTGAAGAACCGCGTCATGTCGACCAGCCACGAGCCGGCCTATTCCGAAGACGGCATGCCGAAGGAGCGCTACCGGCTCTACCACGCGGAAAAGGCGAAGGGCGGCATGGCGCTGACCATGACGGCGGGCTCGGCCGTGGTGTCGCGCGACAGCCCGCCCGCCTTCGGCAACCTGCACGCCTTTCGCGACGAGATCGTGCCGTGGCTCGCCGAGCTTGCCGACGCCTGCCACGAGCACGACTGCAAGGTGATGATCCAGCTCACGCATCTGGGCCGCCGCACGGGCTGGAACAGGGCCGACTGGCTGCCGGTGCTGGCGCCGTCGGGCGTGCGCGAGCCGGCGCACCGCGCCTTCCCCAAGGCCGCCGAGGACTGGGACATCGGCCGCGTCGTCGCCGACTACGCCGCCGCCGCCCAGCGCATGCAGGCGGCCGGCCTCGACGGCATCGAGCTCGAGGCCTACGGCCATCTGATGGATTCGTTCTGGTCGCCGGCCACCAACCGCCGCGACGACGAGTACAATGGCGGGCTCGACGACCGGCTGCGCTTCACCTTTCGCGTCCTCGACGCGGTGCGGAAAGCGGTAGGCGAGGATTTCGTCGTCGGCATCCGCATGGTGGCCGACGAGGACATGGCGACCGGCCTGTCCAGGGAGGAAGGGGTGGAGATCGCGCGGCGTCTGGCGCGCTCGGGCAAGGTCGATTTCCTCAACATCATCCGCGGCACCATCGAGACCGACGCGGCGCTGACCCGCGTCATCCCGATCTCCGGCATGCGCTCGGCCCCGCATCTCGACTTCGCCGGCGAGGTGCGGGCGGCGACCGGCTTTCCCGTGTTCCACGCCGCGCGCATCGCCGACGTGGCCACCGCCCGCCACGCCATCGCCAGCGGCAAGCTCGACATGGTCGGCATGACGCGGCCGCACATCGCCGACCCGCACATCGTCGCCAAGGTGATGGCCGGCGAGGAGCACCGCATCCGCCCCTGCGTCGGCGCCACCTACTGCCTCGACCGCATCTACGAGGGCGGCGAGGCGCTGTGCATCCACAACGCCGCGACCGGGCGCGAGGCGACGATCCCGCACGTCATCTCCCGCACGGACGGACCCTTGCGCAAGGTCGTCGTCGTCGGCGCCGGCCCGGCGGGGCTGGAAGCGGCGCGGGTGGCGGCCGAGCGCGGCCATGCCGTCACCGTGCTGGAGGCGGCGGGCCAGGCCGGCGGCCAAATCCGGCTCGCCGCGCGCAACCCGCGCCGCCGCGAGCTGATCGGCATCGTCGACTGGCGGCTGGCCGAGCTGGAGCGGCTCGGCGTCGACGTCCGCTACGGCGTCTGGGCCGAGGCCGGGGACGTCGCCGCGCTCTTTCCCGACGCGGTGATCGTGGCCACCGGCGGCCTGCCGCAGCCCCCGCCGCTCGAAGCCGGCGCCGACCTCGTCGTGTCGAGCTGGGACATCCTGTCGGGCGCGGTCAGGCCGGCGGGAGACGTGCTGCTCTACGACGACAATGGCGGGCACCAGGGCATGAGCGCGGCCGAGACGATCGCCAATGCCGGCGCGCGGCTGGAGCTGGTCTCGCCCGAGCGCTTCTTCGCGCCGGAAATGGGCGGCATGAACCACGTGCCCTATATGGCGGCCTTCCACGAGAAGGGCGTGCGCGTCACCATCAACACGCGCGTCAGGGCCGTGCATCGCGACGGCAACGCGCTTTCCGTCACGCTCGCCTCCGACTTCGCGCGCGGCTGGCGCGAGGAGCGCCGCGTCGACCAGGTGGTGGTCGAGCACGGCACCGCGCCGCTGGACGCGCTCTATTTCGCGCTCAAGCCCCTGTCGAAGAACCTCGGCGCAATCGACTACGAGGCGCTGGTGGCGGGCGGCGATCCGTTCCCCGCGCGCCGGCCCGACGGCGCCTTCACGCTGCTGCGCATCGGCGACGCGGTGGCCTCGCGCAACATCCACGCCGCCATCTATGACGGCATCCGCTTTGCGCTGAGGCTGTAGAAAACCGCGGCCGCGAGGCGGTTCGGGGTTCGCGCCCGCCGCGGCGGCGACTATGGTCGCGCACCCGCAACGATTCCGGAACGGACATGGCCGCGACAGTTCTTCAACTCGCCACCCGCATCGCCGAGGAGATCGGCGCCAGGCCGCAGCAGGCGCAGGCCGCCATCGGGCTTCTCGACGAAGGCTCGACCGTGCCGTTCATCGCCCGCTACCGCAAGGAGGTGACCGGCGGGCTGGACGACACCCAGCTTCGCCTGCTCGCCGAGCGGCTTTCCTACCTGCGCGAGCTGGAGGCGCGGCGCGACACCATCCTGTCCTCGATCCGCGAGCAGGGCAAGCTGACGCCAGAGCTGGAGGCGGCCATCGCCGCCGCGCCGACCAAGGCGGAGCTGGAGGACATCTATCTTCCCTACAAGCCGAAGCGCCGCACCAGGGCGCAGATCGCCATCGAGCGCGGGCTCGCGCCGCTGGCCGAGGCCATCCTCGCCGACCGCGCCGCCGTGCCGGCGGAGCTCGCCGCCGCCTACGTCACGGAGGAGGTGCCCGATGTGAAGGCCGCGCTCGAAGGCGCGCGCGACATCCTCGCCGAGCGCATCGCCGAGAACGCCGAGCTGGTCGGCCGGCTGCGCGCCCACATGAAGGAGCGCGCCGTGCTGCGCGCCCGCGTGCTCGAGGGCAAGGAGGAGGCGGGCGCGAAGTTCTCCGACTATTTCGACCACGCCGAGCGCTGGGCAAGCGTGCCCAGCCACCGCGCGCTCGCCATGCTGCGCGGCCGCAACGAGGACGTGCTGGCGCTGGAGCTGGAGGTCGATGCCGACGACGCCTCGCCGGTGAAGCCCGTGGTGGCGATGATCGCCGCCGCCTGCGCCATCGGCGGCACGCTGCCCGGCGACCGCTGGCTGATGGAGGTCGCCGGCTGGACGTGGCGGGTCAAGCTTTCGCTGCACCTGTCGCTCGACCTGATGCGCGACCTGCGCGAGCGCGCCGACGAGGAGGCGATCGAGGTGTTCGCCCGCAACCTGAAGGACCTGCTTCTGGCCGCGCCGGCCGGCTCGCGCCCGACCATGGGGCTCGACCCCGGCATCCGCACCGGCGTCAAGGTCGCGGTGGTCGACGGCACCGGCAAGCTCGTCGAGACCCAGACCGTCTATCCCTTCCCGCCGCGGAACGACGCGCGCGGCGCGCAGGCCGCGCTCGCGGCGCTGATCGCCAGGCACCGCGTCGAGCTGGTCGCCATCGGCAACGGCACCGGCAGCCGCGAGACCGAAAGGCTGGTGGCCGACATGCTCGCGGACATGCCGAACGACGAATCCGGCCCGAAGCCGCTCAAGGTCATCGTCTCGGAGGCGGGCGCCTCGGTCTATTCGGCCTCCGAGACGGCCGCCGCCGAGTTCCCTGGCCTCGACGTGTCGCTGCGCGGCGCCGTCTCCATCGCCCGGCGCCTGCAGGATCCGCTCGCCGAGCTGGTCAAGATCGAGCCGAAGTCGATCGGCGTCGGCCAGTACCAGCACGACGTCGACCAGCACCGGCTGGCGCGCGCGCTCGACGCCGTGGTCGAGGACGCGGTCAACGCCGTCGGCGTCGATCTCAACACCGCCTCGGCGCCGTTGCTCGCCCGCGTGTCGGGGCTGGGCGCGTCGCTGGCCGAGGCCATCGTCGCCCATCGCGACGCCAACGGCCCGTTCAGGAGCAGGAAACAGCTTCTCGACGTGGCGCGGCTCGGCCAGCGCACCTTCGAGCAGGCGGCCGGCTTCCTGCGGATTCGCGACGGCGACGAGCCGCTCGATGCGTCCGCCGTCCACCCCGAAGCCTATGGCGTGGCGCGCCGGATCGTTTCCGCCTGCGGCCGCGACGTGCGCGCGCTGATGGGCGACGCCGCCGCGCTCAAGGCGCTCGACCCGCGCGTCTTCGCCGACGCCCGCTTCGGCCTGCCGACGGTGCGCGACATCATCGCCGAGCTGGAGAAGCCGGGCCGCGACCCGCGTCCGGCCTTCCGCACCGCGACCTTTGCGGAAGGGGTCGACGACATCAGGGACCTGAAGCCCGGCATGGTGCTGGAAGGCACCGTCACCAACGTCGCCGCCTTCGGCGCCTTCGTCGACATCGGCGTGCATCAGGACGGGCTGGTCCACGTCTCGCAGCTCGCCGACCGCTTCGTCAGGGACGCGCACGAGGTGGTCAAGGCCGGCGACGTGGTCAAGGTCCGCGTGCTGGAGGTGGACGTGAAACGCAACCGCATCGGCCTTTCCATGCGCAAGGACGGCGCAGCGGCGGCCCGGCAGGAAGGGCGCGGGCAGGAAGAGCGGGGACAGGAGGGGCGCGGGCAGGGCAGGCCCGGCCCCGGCGCGGGCAGGCACGGCCGCGACCGCGGCGGAAGGGACGGCGGCGGGCAGGGCGCGCTGGCCGCCGCGCTCGCGGCCGCGATGAAGCGCAAATAGGCCGGCGGGCGTGGCGTGGCGTCCCGTTCTGCCCCAGCGGCTTTTTGCGTCTGCACCATGATGCGCGGCCCGCCATGGCCTAAGGCGTGGCGTCCCGTCCGCCCTGCGATGCCGGCGGGGCCGCCCCGGAAGGAGAGACGATGACCCCGCCCGCACCCGCGACCGTTTCGGCCCTGCTCGTCGGCGGCATCGCCCCGCTGGGCGACAAGGGCGTGCCGAGCGGCATCGACAAGCGCGCGGTGGCGCGGCCGCTGCGCATCGCCCGCGAGGGGCTGGACGGCGACGCGCAGGGCGACCGCAGGAACCATGGCGGGCCGGACAAGGCGGTCCACCACTATCCGTTCGAGCACTATGCCCGCTGGCGCGAGGCGATCGGCCCGCATCCGCTTCTGGAGCGCCCCGGCGCCTTCGGCGAGAACGTGTCGACCTCCGGGCTGAGCGAGGCGACCGTGGCGCTGGGCGACGTCTTCCGCCTGGGCAGCGCCACGCTGGCCGTGTCGCAGGGGCGCCAGCCCTGCTTCCGGCTCAACCTGCGCTTCGGCCGCCCCGACATGGCCCGGCGCGTGCAGGAGAGCGGCCGCACCGGCTGGTACTATCGCGTGGTCGAGGAAGGCGTGGCCGCGCCCGGCGACGCGCTGGTGCTCATCGACAGGCCGCTGCCCGACTGGCCGCTGACGCGGCTGCTGGCCACGCTCTATGGCGACATGCTCAACCGCGACGAGCTCGCCGCCATGGCCGCGCTCTCCGCCCTGCCGGAGAACTGGCGGCGCCTGGCGGCGCGGCGGCTGGAGAACGGCCGCGTCGAGGACTGGCGCAAGCGGCTCACCGGCGAGGAAGCCGGCGGGCAGGGCGCATGATTGCACGATTGACGGGCGCAGCCTGTCGACGCAAGACGGGCGCCGCCGGCGCGGGCAAGCCAGCCTCGCTTGCGCCTGTCGCGCGGGCGCGGCCGGCCGGCCGGCGATTGCGGGAAAGGCATCCGAGATGAGCGCACTCACCCT
This sequence comes from Hyphomicrobiales bacterium, assembly GCA_003577315.1. Lineage (GTDB taxonomy): Bacteria > Pseudomonadota > Alphaproteobacteria > Rhizobiales > Rhizobiaceae > Aerobium. The sequence goes on from QEVK01000020.1 coordinate 21,334, forward strand.
GTGGCACTGTGCCGACGCCCGCTCCTTCCGCGTCCTGTGGGCGCTGGAGGAGCTGGGGCTGCCCTACGAGCTGAAGCTGTTGCCGTTCCCGCCGCGCGCGTTCGAGAAATCCTATCTCGACCACAACCCGCTCGGCACCGTGCCGCTGCTGGTCGACGGGAAGACGCGCATGACCGAGTCGGCCGCCATCGTCCACTATCTCGCCATGGTCCATGCCGGCGGGCGGCTGACGCTTGCCCCCGGCCATCCCGACTACGGCGCCTATCTCAACTGGCTGCACCACGGCGAGGCGACGCTGACCTTCCCGCAGACCATCGTGCTGCGCTACGCGCTGCTGGAGCCGCAGGAGCGGCGGCAGCCGGCCGTGGCCGACGACTACAGGCGCTGGTTCCTCGGCAGGCTGCGGCTGGCCGAGGCCGCGCTTGCCGACGGGCGCGACCATCTGGCGGGCGCCACCTTCACCATGGCCGACATCTCGGTGGGCTACGCGATCATGCTGGCGCTGCGCCTCGGCATGGAGGCCGACCTGCCGCCCGGCACGCTGGCGTGGTTCCGCCGGCTGGCGCAGCGGCCGGGCTTCCTCGCCGCAAAGGCGGCGCAGGAGAAGGCCGCCGCGTAGGGCGCTCCGACGGGCGCTCCGGTGGGGGCATTCCGGCGGGCCGTCGCCGGCCCCGGCCGCCGGCGCGGCCGGTCTCAGGCATGGTCGCCCGCCGGCACGTAGTTCTCGCCCAGACAGACCCGCATGCCGCGCGAGCCCTCGCGGATCGAGCGCGGCTTGAGGCCGTAGGAGGCGCGGATCGAATGGCTGAAATGGCTGGAATCGGGATAGCCGAGGTCGAGCGCCACGTCGGTCAGGCTGTCCTCGCCATTGGCGCGGTCCATGAAGCGTCGCGCCCGCCTCCACATGCGCTGCGAGCGGAAGGGGATGCCGGTGCTTTCCTTGAACAGGTGCAGGAAGCGCGAGGTCGACAGGCCGACCGCGGCGGCGCAGGCCGCGGCCGGGATCGCGTTCTCCGGCAGCTCGTCGACGAGCAGGTCGAGGACGTGGCGCACGCGCCCGTCGATGGCGCGCGGCTTGAGCGTGCGGCGCAGGAAACAGAGGTCGAACTGGGCGGTGGAGAAGCCTCCGGCGTCGCGGCTCGCCGTCACCTCGCGGCGGGCGGCGAGCACGCGGCGGACCAGCCGCGCGTCCTGCGGCCCGTCATTGACGTGGGCGACGAACTCCGCGGCCGCGCGGGCGTCGATCGATTCGGGCTCGATGCACACGGTGGCGATGGTGCCGCTCGGCGTGCGGAGCTGGTGCGGCGTGTAGGCGGGCACGGCGACGATGCGGCGCGTCTGCCAGGCGCCGCCGCCGGTCCTGACCTCCAGGTGGCTGTCGGGGGCGACATAGACGGCGATGGCGCCCAGGCGCCGCGTCTTCATGGCGTTGCCGAGCAGTCCGCTGTAGAACAGCCGGTCGCGGCCGATCAGCATCCGGCTCGGCAGCCTTTCCTCGCTCGTGTCCATCGATTCTCCTCCCAGGGAACCAGGGTCGGGCCGCCGTCAGCGGCCGGTCCACACCGGCTTGCGCTTCTCGTTGAAGGCGGCCATGCCCTCCCTGGCGTCCTCGGTCAGCGCGAGCAGCGCGATCTGGCTCTCTGTATAGGCGATGGCCTGGTCGAACGACATCGCCTCCATGGCGCGCATGGCGTATTTGCCGTGGCGGATCGCGGTCGGCGAGTTCCCGGCGATGCGCCCGGTCAGCTCCGCGATGCGGGCGTCGAGCCCGGCGGCCGGCACCACATGGTTGAGGAGGCCGGCCTCCAGCGCCTGCCGCGCCGACACCGTCTCGCCGGTGATCGCCCATTCGCGCAGGGTGCGGCGCGGCACGATGGCTTGCAGCACGCTCATGACCTGCATCGGGAAGACGCCGATCCCGACCTCCGGCAGCCCGAACACGGCATGGTCGGCGGCGATGGCGATGTCGGTCATCGCGGCCAGCCCCATGCCGCCGGCGAGGCAGGCGCCGTTGATGCGCGCGATGGTCGGCAGCGTCGCGTTCCGCGCCTCGCGCAGGAGGTCGGCATAGGCGGCGTTCGGCCTGGCGTGGTCGAAGACGAAGCCCTCGCCCGGGGCGAGGTCGCCGCCGGCGCAGAACGCCTTGTCGCCGGCCCCGGTCAGCACCACGGCGCGGATGCCGGGGTCTTCATGCGCCCGCGCCAGCCCGGCGCGGATGCCCTCGACCACGGCCCGGTTGATGGCGTTGCGCCTGTCCGGCCGGTTGATGGTGATCCAGAACGCCGCGCCGCGCGCCTCGTGGAGAACCTCCGCCCCTCCGCTCATGCTCCTTCCGCTCATGGCCTTCCGCCCTCCGCTGCCTGCGGTTCGATCTCGATCACGATCTGGCCCGCCGCCACCTGGCCGCCGAGCGCGACGTGGATCGCCGTCACCGTGCCGGCCAGGGTGGACATGTGGACGTGCTCCATCTTCATCGCCTCCAGCGTCACCAGCGGCCGGCCGGGTGCGACCGTCTCGCCCGCCTCGACCGACAGCGCGACGACGCGGCCGTTGAGCGCAGCGCGCACCTTGCCGTCGCCGCCCGCGCCGCCCTCGCGCGCGGCCGGGGCGCGCGTCAGGTCCTCGGCGCGGTGGACATGGCCGCCGCAGCGCATGGCGAGCGCCGCGCCGTCGCGCAGGAAGGCGGCCGTCTCCATCACGCCGTCGACGACGTAGCGCGCCCCTTGCCCGGAAATCCCGACGCCCTCGATCTCGTGCGTCTCGCCGTCGATCTCGACCGTAAAGCGGCGCGGTCCAGTCTGGGCGACGCGCGCCGCGACCGGCTCGCCGTCGAGCAGGAAGTCGAGGCGCACCGGAAGCGCGTGCGCGAGCTGGGGCGCGGCGCGGTGACCGGGGTCGGCGGCGGTCTGGTGCATGAGCCAGGCGCACACCGGCGCGGCGCGGCGGCGCGCGTCCTCCGCGCCGGCAAGCAGCGCCGCCTCGTGGCGGGCGATGAAGGAGGTGGTCGCCCGGCCTTCGGCGAAGACGGGGTGCGACAGGCAGCGTCCGAGGAAATCCTGGTTGGTGACGACGCCCAGCGCCACGATGTCGTCGAGGCCGGCGCGCAGCTTGCGCCGCGCCTCCTCGCGCGTCGCGCCGTGGGCGATCACCTTGGCGATCATCGAATCGTAATGGGGCGGGATCGCCGCGCCCGGCCGCAGCGCGTGCTCGACGCGGATGCCTTCGGGCACCCGCCAGCCGGCCATGACGCCGCTTTGCGGCATGAAGCCCCTGGCCGCGTCCTCGGCGCACAGCCGCGCCTCGATGGCGTGGCCGGCAAAGCCGATCTCCTCCTGGCGCAGCGGCAGCGCCTCGCCCGCCGCCACCCGCAACTGCCACTCCACCAGGTCGAGGCCGGTGACCATCTCGGTCACCGGATGCTCGACCTGAAGCCGCGTGTTCATCTCCATGAACCGGAAGCGGCCGTCGCCGTCGAGCAGGAATTCGAGCGTGCCCGCCCCCTCGTAGCCGATGGCCCGCGCCGCCGCCGCCGCGGTCTCGCCCATGCGGGCCCGCAGCCCGGCGTCGACGGCCGGCGACGGCGCCTCCTCGATCAGCTTCTGGTGGCGGCGCTGCACCGAGCAGTCGCGCTCGCCCAGATGCACGACATTGCCGTGGCGGTCGGCGAAGACCTGGATCTCGACATGGCGCGGCTCGGCAACGGCGCGCTCGAGGATGACGGCGGCGTCGCCGAAGGCGTTCAACGCCTCCGATTGCGCGGCGCGCAGCAGGCCGGCGAAATCCCGCGGGTCCTCCACCAGCCTCATGCCGCGCCCGCCGCCGCCGGCGCTGGCCTTGATCATCAGCGGATAGCCGATCCTGTCGGCCTCGGCGGCCAGCCGCTGCGGGCTCTGGTCCTCGCCCTGGTAGCCGGGGATGCACGGCACGCCGGCCCGCTCCATCAGCCGCTTGGCGCCGGCCTTGTCGCCCATGGCGCGGATCGCCTCCGGCGAGGGGCCGACGAAGACGATGCCCGCCTCGCGGCAGGCGGCGGCGAAGTCCGCGTTCTCGGCGAGGAAGCCGTAGCCGGGGTGGATGGCGTCGGCGCCGGTGGCGCGCGCGGCCGCCATGATCGCCTCGATGCGCAGATAGGACTGCGCCGGCAGCGGCTCGCCGATGCACACGGCCCGGTCGGCGGCCGCGACATGGGCGGCGTCCGCGTCGGCCGTGGAATAGACCGCGACCGTGCGATAGCCGAGGCCGCGCGCCGAGCGCATGACGCGCAGCGCGATCTCGCCGCGATTGGCGACCAGCAGCCTGGAAAAGGGGGTTGCCTTGCTCATCGTCGGTCGGCGCCGCCTTCAGCTCGATTTCGGGTAGATGCCCATGTACTTGGACAGGATCTGCATCATCACCTCGTCGGCGCCGCCGCCGATCGAGGTCAGCCGCCCGTCGCGGAAGATGCGCGAGATCGGGCTTTCCATCACGTAGCCCATGCCGCCCCAGAACTGGAGGCAGCCGTCGGCGACCTCGCGGATGACGCGGCCGGCCTTGAGCTTGGCCATGGTGGCGATGCGGGTGGCGTCCTCGCCGCGCACGATCGCCGCCACGCCCTCCCACGACAGCGCCCGAAGCGCGGCCACCTCGGTCTGCATCTCGGCGAGCCGGTAGTGGACCCACTGGTTGTCGAGGATCGGGCGGCCGAACGCCCTGCGCTGGCGGGTGTAGTCGACGGTCATGTCGATGGCGCGCTGGGCGGTGGCCCCGACATTCAGCGCCCCCCACAGCCGCTCGTGCTGGAACTGCTCCATCTGGTAGACGAAGCCCATGTTCTCCTCGCCGATGCGGTGGCGCTGCGGCACGCGCACGCCGTCGAAGAAGATCTGCGCGGTGTCGGAGGCGTTCATGCCGATCTTCCTGATCTTCCTCGCCACGCCGACGCCCCTGGCCTTCATCGGCACCACGATCAGCGACTTGTTGCGGTGCGGCGCGCCGTCTGAGGTGTTGGCCAGCACGCAGCAGAAATCGGCCTGCGTGCCGCTGGTCGTCCACATCTTGCCGCCGTCGATGACGTAGTCGTCGCCGTCCTTGCGCGCCGTGGTGCGGATCGAGGCGACGTCGGAGCCGCTGCCGACCTCCGACACGCCGAGGCAGCCGACATACTCGCCCGAGATCGCCGGCGCCAGGAACTCGGCGCGCAGGCCGGCGCTGCCGTGGCGGGCGAGCGCCGGCGTCGCCATGTCGGTCTGCACGCCGATGGCCATCGGGATGCCGCCGCAGTCGATGGCCGAAAGCGCCTCGGCGAGCACGGCGGCATAGGAATAGTCGAGGCCGAGCCCGCCGTTTTCCACCGGCTTGTCGAGGCCGAGCAGCCCCAGCTCGCCGAGCTGGCCGAACACCTCGTGGGCCGGGAAGATCTCCTCCTCCTCCCATCGCTCGACATGGGGGTTGATCTTCTCGTTCGCCCAGCGGCGGACCGTGTCGCGGATCCGTTCGTGGTCCTGCGTCAGTTGCATCGTGTCCTCCCCCCGTATCGTCGTCACGGCCGCGCGACGGAAAACTGCATCTTCTGCGGCTGCCGCCGTTCCGCCTCGCGGCAGATGGAAAGCGCGGCCGCGAGCACGGCGCGGGTGTCGCGCGGGTCGATGACGCCGTCGTCGAGAAGCTGGGCGCTGGTGGTGAAGACGTCCATCTGGCTCTCGAAATGCTCGACGATGCGGGCCTTCATCGCGTCGAGCCTGTCGTGGTCGACCTCGCCCTTGCGGCGCATGCCGGCCTCGGTGACGATGCGCATGGTCTCGGCCGCCTGCTCGCCGCCCATCACCGCCGTCCTGGCGTTGGGCCAGGAAAAGCAGAAGCGCGGGGCAAAGCCGCGCCCGCACATGCCGTAATTGCCGGCGCCGAAGGAGGCGCCGCAATAGAGCGTGACCTGCGGCACGCAGGCGTTGGTCACGGCCTGGATCATCTTCGAGCCGTGCTTGATGATGCCGCCCTGCTCGGCCTCGCGGCCGACCATGAAGCCGGTGGTGTTGTTGAGGTAGAGGATCGGCGTCCGCGACTGGCAGCACGCCTGGATGAAGTGGGTGGCCTTCGACGCGCCGGCGCCGTCGATCGGGCCGTTGTTGGTGATGACGCCGACCGGCCAGCCCTCGATGGCGAAATGGCCGCACACGGTGGCGCTGCCGTAGTTCTCGGAAAATTCGAGGAAGTCGGAGCCGTCGGCGATGCGCGCGATCACCTGGCGCATGTCCACCGGCCGCTTGTGGTCCATCGGCATGATGCCCAGCAGCTCCTCGGCGTCGTGGCGCGGCGGCGCGAAGGGGCGCGGCGTCTCGCGCGGCACGTCCTTGTCCCAGCCGAGCCGGGCGACGATCTCGCGGGCGATGCGCACGCCGTCGCGGTCGTCCTCGGCGAGGTAGTCGCCGAGGCCGGAGATCGAGGCGTGCATCTCGGCCCCGCCCAGCTCCTCCTCGCTCGCCTCCTCGCCGGTCGCGGCCTTGAGCAGCGGCGGCCCGGCGAGGAAGGCGCGCGAGCGGCCGCGCACCAGCACGATGTAGTCGGAAAGCCCGGTCTGGTAGGCGCCGCCGGCCGTCGAGGAACCGTGGGTGACGGTGATCACCGGCAGGCCGGCCGCCGACATGCGGGCGAGGTTGCGGAACGAGGAGCCGCCATGGATGAACTCGGCGACGCGATAGGTCATCAGGTTGGCGCCGGCGCTCTCGACGAGCTGCACGTAGGGCAGCTTGTTCTCCAGCGCCAGCTCCTGCATGCGCAGGATCTTCTGAAGCCCCATCGGCTGCAACGCCCCGGCGTCGATGCCGGAATCGGAGGCGATCACCATGCAGCGCGCGCCGCTGACGAAGCCGATGCCGGCGACGACGCCGCCGCCCGGCACGCTGCGGTCGGGGTCGGGCGTGTCGAGGCCGAAGCCGGCCAGCGCGCACAGCTCCAGGAAGGGCGCGCCCGGATCGGTGAGCAGCGACAGCCGCTCGCGCGGCAGAAGCTGCCGGCGCTTCTCGAAGCGCTCGCGCGAGGCCGAAGACCTCGCCTCGGTGCGCCGGCGCAGCATGTTCACGCGCTCGATCAGCGCCAGCATTCCGTCGCGGTTGGCCCTGAAGCTGTCGCTGCCGATCGGGACGGTGGATTCGATCACGGCCATGGATAGTCGTTCCTGCTGTCGCTGCCGCCGCCCCGCAAGGAGGCGTGCGGCCCGGCGCCTTCATGGGAAGGCAAACTAGGAAGCCGGGCAAGGCGAATCTTGTGCGAAGGCGCTGGCGGCCATGGCCGGCCGCCGCCCCTCGCAGGCTGGTTCACAGGCCCGCCGCCAGCGAGCGCGGCACCTCGACCGGCAGGTCGAGCAGCATCTGCGCCATGCCCTTGCCCAGCGGGTCCATGCGCGGCGAGGCCGGGCCGCCGCCGGCCAGCGCGTCGTGGATCAGGTAGTTGATGCCGGCGATGCCGGGCAGGTGGAAGCGCTCGACCGGGCCGCCGGCGAGATGGGCGAAATAGGCGGCCACGACCTGCGGCGTCACCTGCGCCCAGATCAGCGGCAGAAGCTCCGGCCGGCGGGCCACGACGCCGATGTTGGCGAGGTTGCCCTTGTCGCCGCTGCGCGCGACGGCGAGACGGACCAGCGGCAGCTCGACATGCTCCTCCGCCGGCCGCGCCCACGGCGCGGGCGGGGCGACGGGCGCGCGCCTGCCGCCCGTCGCGTCCCCGGCCGCGCCCCCGACGGGGATGTCGACGGCGATCTCGCGCCCGTCGATCAGCACGCGCACCGGCACCGCCTCCTTGCCGAGCAGGAAGGAGAACGGCCTGATCAGCGGCGAGGGCGAGGGCCGGCCGGCGGCCGGGCCGGTGGTGCCCGGCGCCCACGAGGTGCCGGACGGCGCGATCTCGCGGGCGAAGATCTCCAGCGCCTCGCGCATCGCATGGTCGGCGACGATGCGCACCATCGCCTCGCGCGAGGCGGCCGTGCGCGCGTGCGGCCCGTAAAGGCCCTCCGCGCCGAAGATCTCGATGGCCGTGCGCGTATAGTCCGGCATGCCGAGATGCTTCAGGATGGCGCGGGTGCGCGCCAGCACGGCCTCGCCGGTCCTGCGCGCCTTGGCGGCGGCGTCGATGCCGACGATCGCCATCGAGCCGGCGCAGCGGAAGCCGTCGAGCATGGTGGCCGAGACCTTGTAGGTGGCCGGCGGCGCATAGCCGCGCGCGCCCGCCACGCGCACCCGGTCCGGCCCCTCCTGCTCGATCGTCACGTCGGAGAAGTCGCAGCTCACGTCCGGCAGGAGGTAGGCGGCCGGGTCGCCGATCTCGTAGAGCATCTGCTCGGCCACGCCCGCCCGGATCACCGCGCCGCCGGTGCCGTCCGGCTTGGTGACGGTGAAGCCGCCGTCGGCGGCGCATTCGAGCACGGGATAGCCGATGTCCGGCCAGTCGGGCACGTCCCGCCAGTCGGTGTGCAGGCCGCCGGTCGCCTGGCAGCCGCATTCGACGATGTGGCCGGCGAGGCTGCCGGCGGCGAGGCGGTCGTGGTCGTCGGCCGCCCAGCCGAATTCGTGGATCAGGGCGCCCAGCGTCGTCGCGCTGTCGACGCAGCGGCCGGTGACGACGATGTCGGCGCCCTCGGCCAGCGCGCGGGCGATCGGCAGCGCGCCGAGATAGGCGCTGGCGCTCAATATCCGCTCGGGCAGCGGCTCGCCGGTGAACATGTCGGCCGCACCGGCCTCGCGCAGCCCCGGCATCAGCGCCGACACGTCGTCGCCGGCGACGACGGCGATGCGCGGCGACAGGCCCATCGAGGCGGCGAGCGCGGCGAGCGCGGCCGCGCAGCCCTGCGGGTTGATGCCGCCGGCGTTGGACACGACCCTGATGCCGCGCCGCACGACCTGCGGCAGCACCGCCTTCATGGCGATGTCGACGAAATCGGTGGCGTAGCCCATCTCCGGCTTCCTGCGCCGCGCGCCGGCCAGGATCGCCATCGTCGTCTCGGCGAGATAGTCGAAGACGAGGTAGTCGACCTTTCCGCGCTCGACGAGCTGCGGCGCGGCCACCATGCTGTCGCCCCAGAAGCCGGACGCGCCCCCGATGCGGACCGTCCTGTCCCCGCCTGCCGTGCCTGTGCCTGTCATGCCTCGCTCCGAACCGCCGCGCCGGTCGCGCGGCCCCTCGATCCGCCCCGACCCTAGCCGCCGCCGCCGCGCCGCGCTTGCGCCTTCTGGCTACGATCCGCCGCCGGCTTTCCGCCAGCAACTTTCCGCCAGCGACTTTCCACAAGAACGGCGGCGCGCCGCCGCATAGGGTCGGGGCCTGCCGCCATCGGTCGAGAGGCGGCGAATGAAGGAGAGGCGCGAGGCGGCATGATCCCGACGCTTGAGACGCCGCGCGGCCGCCCCACCACAAGGACCCGCCGCGATGGCTGAAGGACTGTTCGAACGCGGCGCCGGGCCCGGCCTGCTCACCGGGGAGCACGTCGCCCTGCGCGAGAGCGTGCGCGCCTTCGTCGCGCGCGAGATCGCGCCCAACATCGACGCCTGGGAGGCGTCGCGGCGGCTGCCGCGCGCGCTCTACCGCAAGGCGGCGGCGATCGGCCTGCAGGGGCTGACGTCCCCGCCGGAGCTCGGCGGCGCGGGCGGCGACTTCCTGATGCAGATCCTCGCCGCCGAGGAGATCGCGCGCGCCGGCTCCGGCGGCGTCGCGGCCTCGCTCGGCTCCTACATGATCGGCCTGCCGCCCATCGTGCGCTTCGGCGGGCGCGAGGTGCTGGAAGCCTATGCGAAGCCGGTCATCGCCGGCGAGAAGATCGCCGCGCTGGCCGTCACCGAGCCCGGCGGCGGCTCGGACGTGGCGGCGCTGCGCTGCTCGGCGCGGCGCGAGGGCGACGTCTACGTGCTCGACGGCGAGAAGACCTTCATCACCTCGGGCATGCAGGCCGACGTCTTCACCGTCGCCGCGCGCACCGACCCGGATTCGCGCGGGGCGCGGGGCATCTCGCTCCTCGCCGTCGACGGCGCGTCGCCGGGGCTGGAGCGCGTCGAGCTGCGCAAGATGGGCTGGCACGCCTCCGACACCGCGCACCTGACCTTCCGCGGCGTGCGCGTGCCCGCGCACAACCTGCTCGGCAAGGAGCACGAGGGCTTCCAGGCCGCCATGCTCAACTTCAACGACGAGCGGCTGGCCATCGCCGCGCAGGCGGTGGGCGCGGCCGAGGCCTGCTTCGTCGAGGCGCGCGACTGGGCGCGCCAGCGCCGCGCCTTCGGCCGGGCGCTGATCGAGAACCAGGTCATCCGCCACAAGCTGGTCGACATGGCCATGCGCATCGATGCCGCGCGCACGCTGCTCTACGACGTCGTCTGCCGCCGCATGGCCGCGGCCGACCCGCTGGCCGTGCACGTGGCGAGAACGGCGATGGCCAAGATCACCGCCACCGACGCGGTGGCGCACGTCGCGGGCGAGGCGGTGCAGATCCTCGGCGGCATGGGCTACATGCTGGGCACGGTGTCGGAGCGGGTGTTCCGCGAGACCAAGGTGCTGTCCATCGGCGGCGGTGCCGACGAGGTGCTGAAGGACCTCGCCGCGCGGCAGATGGAGCTGTGATCCCTCGCCGTCGCGGGCGCGCAAGGCCGGCCTGCTTCCTTCCCGGGAAGATCCCCGACGCCGGCGGCCATGCCCGCCTTCGGGCGCGCCGCGGGGCGGGCTTGACTCGCCGGGCAATCCCGTTACTTTGTCCGACAAACGGGCAAAGTAACGCGGGAGGCGTTGGGGGAGGATGTCCGACGGCGAACCCAATCGGTTCGAGCCGATCAGGGTCGCGGCCGCCTACGAGATGGTGGCCGAGGCGATCGAGCGCGAGATCACGTCCGGCCGGCTCAAGCCCGGCGACGAGATCGGCACCGAGGCCGAGCTGGTGCGCCAGTTCGGCGTCAACCGCTCGACCGTGCGCGAGGGCATCCGCGTGCTGGAGCAGAGCGGTCTGGTGCGCCGCGAGGCCGCGCGCAAGCTGTTCGTCTGCACCCCCCACTACCGCAACCTGTCGAGCCGCATGAGCCGGGCGCTCGTCATGAGCGAGGTCACCTTCCGCGAGCTCTACGAGACGGCGATGGTGCTGGAGCTGGGCGCCATAGAGGGCGCGGTCGCCAAGGCCGACGACGGCGACATCGCCGCGCTGGAGGACAACCACGCCCGCGCCGAGGCGGCGGTGGACGACCCGGTCGCGCTCGCCGACCTCGACACGAAGTTCCACGCGCTGATCGCGCGCGCCTCGCACAACCGCGTGCTGGAGCTGGCGCGCGAGCCGGCGGCGCTGCTGTTCTTCCCGACCTCGGAGATGATCTGCCGCAAGGTCGCGCAGGGCGGCCGCCGCATGGTCGAGGCCCACGGACAGCTGATCGATTCCATCCGCGAGCGCGACCTCGACCGGGCGCGGCTGTGGATGGCCAGGCACGTGACCGACTGGAAGAAGGGTTTCGAGCGCACGGGCCGCAGCATCGACGAGCCGGTCGAGCGGGCGTTCGACCAGGGGATGATCGCGCGGCTGTTCCGATAGCGCGCAGGCCGCCGGGCAGGGGCGGCGAACCGAACGGGGGAGGACGATGACGACAACGGTGCGGATCTTCACGGCGGGAGGCGCGGTGCCATGCCGGACGCGATGAAGCCGGCGCGCCTCGACGTCGAGGGCCTGTCGCTGTCGTTCGGCGGCCTCAGGGCCATCAACGACGTCACCTTCTCCGTCGAGCCCGGCTCGATCACGGCCCTGATCGGGCCGAACGGCGCCGGCAAGACCTCGATGTTCAACTGCATCTCCGGCTTCTACAAGCCGCAGCGCGGCGCCGTGCGCTTCGACGGCGAGGACGTCACCCGCGTCCACCCGCCCGCGCGCGCCAGGATGGGCTTCGCCCGCACCTTCCAGAACATCGCGCTGTTCCGCGGCATGACCGTGCTCGACAACATCAAGCTCGGCCGCCACGCCCACATGAGGACCAACCTCCTCCAGGCGCTCGCCTTCTTCGGGCCGGCCGCGCGCGAGGAGGTCGAGCTGCGCGCCGAGGTCGAGCGCGACATCATCGACTTCCTCGAGATCAACCACATCCGCCACATGCCGGTCGCGGCGCTGTCCTACGGGCTGCAGAAGCGCGTGGAACTCGCCCGCGCGCTCGCCATGCGCCCGCGCATCCTTTTGCTCGACGAGCCGGTCGCCGGCATGAACCGCGAGGAGACCGAGGACATGGCCCGCTTCATCCTCGACGTGAAGGAGGAATGGGGCACCACCATCCTGATGGTCGAGCACGACATGGGCATGGTCATGGACATCTCCGACCATGTCGTGGTGCTCAATTTCGGCCAGGTCATCGCCCGCGGCCTGCCGCACGAGGTGCAGGCCGACCCGCAGGTGGTGGCCGCCTATCTCGGCAGCGGCGACCCCGCCGCGCTGATGAAGCGGCTGGCGGCGGAAGCCGACGCGGGCGCGGCCACGGGGGGCGCGGCCATGGGGGGAAGGGCCACGGGGGGAACGGCATGAGCGATCTCCTGTTCTTCGTCGAGGTCTCGCTCGCCGGGCTCGGCTCCGGCGCGCTGCTGTCGCTCACCGCGCTCGCCTTCGTGCTGATCTACAAGGCCACCCGCGTCATCAACCTCGCCGTCGGCGAGATCCTGATGATGGGCGGCTACTTCTTCCTCGCCTTCGCCGCCGGCTGGGGCCTGTCGCCGTGGCTGGCCATCCCGGCGGCCATCGCCGGCGGCGCGTTGATCGGCGCCGTCGTCGAGCGCGGCATCATCCGCCGCATGCTGGGCGAAAGCCCGATCTCGGTGTTCATGGTCACGGTCGGCCTCGGCTCGGTGCTGGTCGGCATCGTCGAGCTCGTCTGGGGCACCGACCCGCGCACGCTGCCCGACTTCATGGGCACGGCCCCGGTCTTCATCGGCGAGGCCTATGTCTCGCGCAAGATCGCCATCAGCTTCGCCGTCGCCGGCCTCGTCATCGCCGTCTTCCTCGCCCTGTTCCGCTTCTGGCGCGGCGGCGTCGCGCTCCGGGCCACCGCCACCGACCAGGCGGCCGCCTATTCCTGCGGCATCAACGTGCCGGGCGTCTTCTCGCTCGCCTGGACCATCGGCTGCGGCACGGCGGCGGGCGCGGGCGTGCTGCTCGGCTCCATCGGCGGCATCGCGCCCACCATGGGCGCCTTCGGCCTGTCGGCGCTGGTCGTCGTCATCGTCGGCGGGCTCGATTCGGTCGCCGGCGCGCTGGTGGCGGGGCTGGCCATCGGCCTCGTCGAGGCGTGGACCGGCACCTATCTCGGCGGCGAGTACAAGCTCGTCTTCACCTTCGGCATCCTCATCCTCATGCTGATGATCCGGCCCTACGGCCTGTTCGGCACCAAAGAGATCGAGCGGCTCTGACATGCGCATCGCCACCGCCAACGAAACCTATCTCGCCGACGAGGCGCTCATCCGCACCCGCACCCAGTGGGCGTGGACGGCCGTGCTCGCCGCCGGCCTCGCCGCCGCGCCCTTCGCGCTCAACAACTACTGGCTCTATCTCGCCTGCCTCGTGGCCATCAACGTCGCCAGCGCCACGGGGCTGAACATCCTGACCGGCTATACCGGCCTCGTCAGCCTCGGCCAGGGCGCGTTCATGGCGGTCGGCGCCTACACGGTCGCCTGGCTCGACCGCAATGTCGGCGCACCCTTCCTCGTCAACCTGTTCGCGGGCGGGCTGATGGCGGCGGCGGTCGGCATCCTCGTCGGCCTGCCGAGCCTCAGGGTCAAGGGCCTCTATCTCGCCATCGCCACCATCGGCGCCTCGATCATCCTGCAATTCGTGTTCCTCAACTGGACGTCGGTGACGGGCGGCTCGCGCGGCATGAACGTCGCGCCCGCCAGTCTTTTCGGCACGCCGCTCACCACCTATTTCCAGCTCTACTTCGTGCTCGTGCCCATCGCGGCGCTGATGGTGCTGGGCGCGGCGAACCTGTTCCGCACCCGCATCGGGCGCGCCTTCATCGCCATCCGCGACCGCGACATCTCGGCCGAGGTGCTGGGCATCCCGCTCCTGCGCTACAAGCTTTTGTCCTTCGCCGTCTCGTCCTTCTACGCGGGCGTGGCCGGCGGCATGTGGGCCTATTTCTTCCGCGCCGTCGGGCCGGAGAGCTTCACCATCGTCGAATCGATCTTCTACCTCGCCGCCGTCATCGTCGGCGGCATGGGCTCGATCCTGGGCGGCATCATCGGCGCCACCTTCATGACGCTGGTGCCCGAGGTGCTGCGCTTCGGCGTCGAGGCGATCTCGCCTTACGTCGACAACGCCGGCACGCTGCTTTCGCCGGTGCGCACCGTGGTGTTCGGCGCGCTCATCATCCTGTTCCTGGTGTTCGAGCCCCAGGGCCTCGCCGAGATCGTCCAGAGGGTCCGGCGTTTCTTCCATCTCTGGCCATTCCGCAAATAACCCCAACCCGTGGAGGAGCTGACATGTTGGGCATGACAAAGAGAACCTTCCTGGCGCTTGCGGCCTCATCGGCGCTGGTCGCCGCCGCGCCCGCCTTCGCGCAGGACGACGGCGAGATCGTCATGGGCGGCTCGCTGCCGCTGACCGGCGTGTTCGGCTTCGCCGGCGTCGCCATCGAGGCCGGCATCCAGGACTATCTCAAGATCCTCAACGAGGACGGCGGCATCGCCGGCCGCAAGGTGCGGCTGGCCTACGAGGACACCGGCTACCAGGTCGACCAGTCGGTGGCGGTGTTCAACAAGCTGACCAGCCAGAACCGGAACATCCACCTCTATTACGGCGACTCGACCGCGTTCTCGCGCACCATCAACCCGGAGCTTCAGCGCCGCGGCGACATCCTGATGGCGGGCGCGTCCTTCGCCACCGAGATCAACGACCCGCAGAACTTCGCCAGCCAGTTCATCGCCGGGCCGGACTACACCGAGATGTTCTCGATCCTGCTCGAATACATCGCCAGGGAGAAGCCGGGGGCGAAGCTGGTCTTCGTCAACTCCGACACCGAGTTCGGCCGCGACCCGATCGAATCCTCGACGGCGCGCGCGAAGGAGCTGGGCCTCGAGGTGGTCGAGCAGATCATCACCCCGCCCGGCGCCGTCGACGTCTCCACCGAGGTGCTGAAGCTGCGCCGCGCGCGGCCCGACTACGCCATCTTCCACGGCTACATCCTCGCCCCGCTGCCGGAATTCATGACCCAGGCCAAGCAGCTCGGGCTGGAGACGAAGTTCATGGGCACGTTCTGGTCGATGGATTCCTCGATCTGGGACAGCGTCGGCGAGGTGGCGGACGGCTTCATGGGCGTCATGCCCTACCGCTACTATTACGACGAGGAGGAGGCGCCGATGCTCAAGCGCATCCGCGAGATGCGCCCCACCTACCAGACCACCGGCTACATGCAGGGCTTCCTCACCGCCATGCTGATGGGCGAGGCGGCCAGGCGCACGCTCGACGCCGGCAAGGAGCTGACCTCGCAGAACATGAAGGCGGCGCTCAACTCCATCGAGGACTTCGACACCGGCGGCATCGTCGGCGTGCCGATCTCCATCCCCGGCAACACCGTGCCGGTGGGCCGCATCTACCAGTACGACGCCGCGGCCAAGCAGATGAAGCCGGTCTCCGACTGGATCAGCCTCAAGGAGTAGCGAACGTGGCCGCGGACACCATCCTTTCCGTCGAGAACATAGAGGTCGTCTACAACAAGACGATCCAGGTGCTCCGCGGCCTCTCGCTTGCCGTGGAGCGCGGCAAGGTCGTCACGCTGCTCGGCTCGAACGGCGCGGGCAAGTCGACCACGCTCAAGGCGATCTCGAGCCTGCTGTCGCTGGAGGACGGGGCGGTCACGGCCGGCTCGATCGCCTTCGACGGCAGGCCCGTTTCCGCCGACACGCCGCACGGGCTGGTGCGGCGCGGCCTGTTCCACGTCATGGAAGGCCGGCGCATCTTCGAGGACCTGACCGTGGAGGAGAACCTGACGGCAGCGACCTTCGCGCTGTCGGGCCGTGGCGTGAAGCCGACCTCCTTCGATCTCGTCTACGGCTATTTCCCGCGCCTGTTCGAGCGGCGCACGGCCCGCGCCGGCTACCTTTCCGGCGGCGAGCAGCAGATGCTGGCCATCGGCCGCGCGCTGATCGCCCAGCCCAAGCTCATCCTGCTCGACGAGCCCTCGCTCGGCCTGTCGCCGATCCTGGTCGAGGAGATCTTCGGCATCATCGCCCGCATCAACCGCGAGACCGGCGTGTCCATGCTGCTGGTCGAGCAGAACGCGGCGGTGGCCTTCGCCGTCGCCCATTACGGCTACATCATGGAGACGGGCAAGATCGTGCTCGACGGCCCGACCGAGCGCCTCGTCAACGACCAGGACGTGCGCGAGTTCTATCTCGGCATGAGCGGCGGCGAGGGCGCCAGGAGCTACCGCGACGTCAAGCACTACAAGCGCCGCAAGCGCTGGCTTTCCTGAGGTATCCGATGACCGCGCCCTCCTTTCCCGAGCTGACGCTGCCGCAGATGCTGCGCGAGCACGCCCGGCTCACCCCGCAACGCACCGCCGTGCGCCAGAAGGATTTCGGCATCTGGAACCCGGTGTCGTGGAAGGACTATTACGAGCGCGCCGCCAATGTCGGCCACGGCTACCGCGCGCTCGGCCTCGACGCGGGAAGCCACGTCGCGGTCCTGTCGGAGAACCGCGTCGAATGGGTGCTGGCCCAGCTCGGCGCCGGCCTCGTCGGGGCCGTCACCATCGGCGTCTACCCGACCAGCCCGGCGGCCGAGGTCGCCTACGTGCTGGAGCACGCCGACGCCGAGGTGATCGTGTGCGAGGACCAGGAGCAGGTCGACAAGGTCGTCGAGGTCCGCGACCGGCTGCCCAGGCTCCGGCGCATCGTCGTGGTCGAGGTCAAGGGCATGCGCCGCTACCCGGCCGACCTCGTCGTCTCCTTCGCGGCGCTGGAGGAGGCCGGCGCGGCGCATCGCGCGCAGAACCCCGGCCTCGTCGACGAGGCGCTGGCGCGCCAGCGCCTCGAGGACACGGCGCTGATGATCTACACCTCCGGCTCGACCGGCAAGCCCAAGGGCGCGATGCTGACCTACGCCAACATCCGCGCCCAGGCCGTCGCCGTGGTCGAGAAGCTGTCGCTCGACCGCGACGCCACGCACCTGTCCTACCTGCCGCTGTGCCACGTCGCCGAGCAGATGACGACGCTGATGGCCCCGGTCTATCTCGGCTCGCAGATCAATTTCGGCGAATCGATCCGCACCGTGCAGGAGGACCTGCGCGAGGTGGCGCCGTCGATGTTCCTCGGCGTGCCGCGCATCTGGGAGAAGCTGCACTCCTCCATCCACATCCGCATGCTGGAGACCGGCGGCCTGCGGCGTCGCCTGTTCGAATGGGCCTGTGCCGCCTGCGAGCCCTTCGCCGAGACGCCGCGCCGCGAGCGCTCGCTCGGCCAGAGGCTGCGCTACGCTGTGGCCTATCTCCTCGTCTTCCGCGCGCTCCAGAACTATGTCGGCCTGCGCCGCGCCCGCGTCGCCATGACCGGGGCGGCGCCGATCTCGCCGCGCATCGTGCGCTTCTTCCGCACCATCGGCGTGCCGCTGGTCGAGGTCTACGGCGCCACCGAGACCAGCGGCATCGCGCTCGGCCAGACGCCGGCGCGGCTGGAGCCGGGCTGCGTCGGCGGCCCGGTCGTCAATGTCGAGGCCAGGATCGGCGAGGACGGCGAGCTGCTGCTGCGCGGGCCGACCGTGTTCAGCGGCTACTACAAGAACGACGAGGCGACGGCGGCCGCGATCCGCGACGGCTGGCTGCACACCGGCGACGTGGTGACGCTGGAGAACGGCCAGTACCGCATCGTCGACCGGCTCAAGGACATCATGATCACCGCCGGCGGCAAGAACCTGAGCCCGTCCGAGATCGAGAACACGGTCAAGGGCAGCCCCTACGTCAAGGAGTGCATCGTCATCGGCGAGGCGAGGAAATACGTCTCGGCGCTGATCCAGATCGACTACGAGACGGTCGGCAAGTGGGCCGAGGAGAACCGCATTGCCTACACCAACTTCCGCAACCTCGCCGAGAACCCGGCCGTGCGCGACCTGATCGAGGCCGAGATCGCCGAGGCCAACGGCCAGCTCGCGCAGGTCTCGCACATCCGCCGCTTCCACCTGCTCACCAAGGAGCTGGACCACGACGACGACGAGGTGACGGCGACGATGAAGGTGCGGCGCGCCAACATCCAGAAGAAATACGCGGCCGAGATCGCCGGCCTCTATTCGGCGGCCTGAACGGGCGGGAGGACCCCATGGAAGACACCGTCATCGTCGGGCACGACGCCGCCTCCGGCATCGCCCGCATCGTGCTCAACCGGCCGCAGGTGCTCAACGCCGTCGACGTCGCCATGGCGCGCGCCTTCGCCGCGGCGGTCGAGGACGTCGCCGGCCGCGACGGCGTGCGCGCCATCGTCGTCGCCGCCTCCGGCCGCGCCTTCGTCGCCGGCGGCGACGTCGCCGCCTTCGGGGCCGACCCCTCCACCTCGGCCGGGGTGGTCGACGCCATCCTCGACGCCATGCACCCGGCGCTGCTGCGCCTGCGCGCGCAGGACGCGCCGGTGATCGCGGCGGTCAGGGGGGCCGCGGCCGGGGCCGGCCTGTCGCTGGCGCTCGCCGCCGACCTGGTGGTGGCCGAGGAGGGCGCGAGATTCGTCGTCGCCTACGACCGGCTCGGTGTCTCGCCCGATTGCGGCGGCACCTGGCTGCTGCCGCGCAAGGTGGGCGCCGCGCTCGCCGCCGAGATGATGCTGCTCGGCCGCCAGCTCGACGCCGCCGAGGCCAGGGACGCCGGCATCGTCAATGTCGTGGCGCCGCGGGACGGGCTCGACGCGGCGGTGGACGAGCTCGCCGCCAGGGTCGCGGCCGGCCCGACGCGCGCCTTCGGCCATTTCCGCCGGCTGGCGGACGCCGCCTTCGCCACGCCGCTCGCCGACCAGCTCGAGGCCGAGCGCGCCGCCTTCCTCGCCTGCACGCGCACGGCCGATTTCCGCGAGGGCGTCTCCGCCTTCCTCGGCAAGCGCAAGGCCGCCTTCGAGGGCCGGTGAGGCGACCGCCGGACGGAAGGACGCCTCAGGCCGTCTTCTGCGCCGCCGCCTCTATCGAGGCCTCGATGATGTCGAGCGCCTCGTCGAGCTGCTCCATGGGAATGGTCAGCGGCGGCAGGAGCCGGATGACGTTGTAGCGCGTGCCGCAGGAAAGCAGGATCAGGCCGCGCGCCTCGGCCTCGGCGACGATGGCCGTGGCCAGCGCCGGGTCCGGGGCGCGGCTTTGCCGGTCCCTCACCAGCTCGAAGGCGTTCATGGCGCCGAGGCCGCGCACCTCGCCGATGCGCTCCATGCCCTGCCGCGCCGCGATCGCCGTCAGCCGGGCGCGGATCGTCTCGCCGATCCGTCCGGCGCGCTCGCACAGCCCCTCCTCCTCGATGACGTCGAGCACGGCGTGCGAGGCCGCCACCGCCAGCGGGTTGCCGGCATAGGTGCCACCGACGCCGCCGGGGCCGGGCGCGTCGACGATCGCGGCCCGGCCGGTCACCGCCGACAGCGGGAAGCCGCCGGCCAGCCCCTTGGCCATGGTCACGAGGTCGGGCGCCACCCCGGCATGGTCGACGCCGAACATGCGGCCGGTGCGCGCCATGCCGGCCTGCACCTCGTCGGCGATGAAGACGATGCCGTGGCGGTCGCAGATCTCGCGCAGCGCCCGCAGGAAGCCGAACGGCGCGACGGTGAAGCCGCCTTCGCCCTGCACCGGCTCGATGATGATGGCGGCGACCCGCTCGGGGTCGAGCGAGGAGGCGAACAGCCGCTCCAGATGCGCCAGCGCGTCCTCCTCCGTCACGCCGTGGAAGGCGTTGGGGAAGGGCGCGTGGACGATCTCCGGCGGCATGGCGCCGAAGCCCTTCTTGTAGGGCGCGACCTTGCCGGTCAGCGCCATGCCCAGCAGCGTGCGGCCGTGGAAGGCGCCGGAAAAGGCGACGACGCCGGAGCGGCCGGTATGGGCGCGCGCCATCTTGACCGCGTTCTCCACCGCCTCGGCGCCGGTGGTGGCCAGCATGGTCCTCTTCTCGAAGTCGCCGGGGGTCAGCGCGTTCAGCCGCTCGGCCAGCCCGATATAGGACTCGAACGGCGCGACGTGGAAGCAGGTGTGGGTGAAGTCCTGCGCCTGCCTGGCCACGGCCTCCATGATCTTCGGGTGGCGGTGGCCGGTGTTGTTGACGGCGATGCCGGCGGCGAGGTCGATGTAGCGCTTGCCCTCCACGTCCCACAATTCGGCGTTCTCGGCGCGCACGGCATAGATGCCGCGGGTGGCGACGCCGCGCGCGACGGCGGCGGACTTGCGGGCGGAAAGGGCGCCGGTGGCGGTCATGGCAGGCTCCGGGGTGGATCGGGTTGCGGTGGTGTGCGGCGGGGGCGCCGCCCGCGATGCCGGGCGGCGCCGTTGCCCTACTTGCCCATCAGCACGTCGAGCGGCACAGGCTGCGAGATGCGCCACTCGTCGATGCGCGCCGGCTTGCCGTCGCTGATCTCGACGATCTGCATCAGCGCCGTGTTCTGGTGGTGCAGCTCGGAGGAGAAGCTGCGCGGGCCGAACGCGGTCGGCTCGTCGCTCATCTTCTCCAGCTCCGCCGTCACCGCCGCGCCCTCGACGGTGCCGGCGCGCTCCACCGCCTTGGCCCACAGGTCGATCAGCACGTAGCCGGGATAGGCGTACTGGCTGGCCGGGCGCGCCCCGGTCTTGGCCTCGTAGGCGCGGTTGAACGCCTCGACCTCGGCGCGCGGGTCGTCGCCGTGGATCGAGCCCTGCACCGGCAGCACGAAGTCGGACAGGCCGGGCGTGGCGTCGAGCCAGTAGGAGCCGTCGACGGCCGAGCCGTTGAGGATCAGCGAGTCGATGCCGGCGGCGCGGATCTGGCGCACGGCGGCCGCCGCGCCCGGCATCACCGAGCACAGCATGATGACGTCCGGCTCGTCGCCGAGCGACTTGATGCGGGTGATCTGCGCGGCGATGGAGGCGTCGTCGTTCTTGAAGCTGTCGCGGCCGACGATGGCCGCGCCCTCGAGTTGCGGGAACATCCACTCGAAGCCGGTGCAGATGCCCTTGTTGTACTCGATGAAGGTGTCCTCCAGCACGTAAGCGGCGCGCGCCTCGCGCCTGGCATGGGCCCATTCGGCCATGGTCGCGCCCTGCACCGGGGCGAGCACGGACGACGAGAAGCTGAGCGGCCCCACGCCCTGGATGCCGGCCTTCACGTCCTCGGCGCACAGGAAGAAGCTGATCATCGCCTCGCCCTCGGCGACCAGCGCCGCCGGCGCGCCGAAATCGTAGTCGCACGACACGATCATCATCTGCGCGCCCTGGTCGAGCAGGTCGAGCCCGGCCTTGGCCGCGCCGGCGCGGTCGGTGCGGGTGTCGGCCTCCACGACGGCGATCTTTCTGCCGAGCAGGCCGCCGGCGGCGTTGATCTCGTCGATGCGGATTTTCGCGGCGGTGGCGGCCGGCGTGTCGTAGGCCTCCATCCAGCCCGACTTGGCGATGGCGAAGCCGATGGTGATGTCCTTGGCCTGCGCCGGGGCGGAAAGCGCCAGCAGGGCCAGCACGCAGATGGCGGGTTTCATTTTTGTGTCTCCTCTGGAACGGGTCAGTCGTTGGCCGCCCCGCGCCCGGTGACCCAGCGGGCGGGGAGCGTGATCTCGCGGCCGGCAAGCAGGCCCGCGGGACGGAAGACGAGGACGAGGATCATCGCCGCGGCGATGAGGATCTCCTGCGAGCCGGGCGGCAGCGCGAAGGTGAGGCCGCCGAGGCTGACGCCCTTTTCCATGCGCACCAGCACCTCGACGGCGAGCGAGACGGCGAGCACGCCGACGACGGCGCCCGACAGCGAGCCGATGCCGCCGACCACCAGCATGGCCAGCATCAGGAAGGTGAGGTTGAGATAGAAGGCGTCGGGGTTGATGACGCCGATGAAGTGGCCCATCAGCGCCCCGCCCGCGCCGCAGAAGAAGGCCGAGATGGTGTAGGCGGCGAGCCGGTGGCGGTAGCGGTCGATGCCGGAGGCCGAGGCCGCGACCTCGTCCTCGCGGCTGGCGCGCAGCGCAAGGCCGGAGGCCGACGCCGCGTAGAGGCTGGCGGCCGCGAGCGTCGCCACCGCCCAGCCCAGCCCGACCCACGGCGTGACGTAGCGCTCCAGCCCGACGACGGAGGAGGTGCCGCCGGTCACCGGCGTCCAGTTGGCCCAGATGGTGTTGACCATGGCCAGGAACGCGAAGGTGGCGATGGAGGCGGCGATGCCCGACAGCCGCAGGATCGCCGCGCCGGTGACCAGCGCCAGCGCCGCCGCCGCCAGCCCCGCCACCAGCGAGGCCGGCAGCACGTGCCAGCGCGCGTCGGCCAGCATCGCCGGCAGGCCGGGCAGGAGCGTCGCCTTCATCGCCGGCGCCAGCGTCGTCCAGGCCGAGACATAGGCGCCGACGCAGGCGAAGGCGGCGTGGCCGAAGCTGATGACGCCGGAATTGCCGGCGAAGATCCAGAAGCCGGCCACCAGCGTGACGCGGATCAGCGTCTCGGAGGCCATGCGCGCGCTGGCGCGATCGCCGAAGGCGGTGATCGCGACCACGAAGGCGAGGAGCAGCAGCGCAAGCAGCAGCGGCGTGGTCGCCGCCATGCGGCGGCGGACCTGATGCCGGGTCGTGCGGGAGGCGGACATCGGGCTCAGACCCTCGGTTTGGCGCCGACGGAGGCGAACAGCCCCTGCGGCCGGAACAACAGGACAAGGATGACGAGGCCGTAGAGGAAGGCGTCGCGGAACGGCCGCGCCTCGACCGGCAGGAACGCCTGAAGCAGCGCCGAGGCCGCGCCCAGCGCCAGCCCCGCCGCCACCGCGCCGGCAAGGCTGCCCATGCCGCCGACCACGGTGGCGATGAAGGCGACGAGCATGATCTGCCCGCCCATGCGCACGTCCGCCACCCCGGTCTGGGTGACGAGGACGAGCGCGACCACGGCGGCCAGCGCCCCCGACAGGGCGAAGGCCCCGGAGATGACGCCGTTGGCCCGCACGCCCAGCATGCGCGCCATGTCGAAATCCTCGGCCGCCGCGCGCATCTCCAGGCCGACGCGCGCGCGCTTCAGCATCAGCGCCAGCCCGGCCAGGATCAGAGCCACCGCGCCGATGACGAGGAGCTGGAGCAGCGGCACCTGCGCCGACAGCACCTGCACCGGCGAGCCGAGCTGCGGCCACAGGCTCACCGCCTTGGGCCGTCCGCCATAGGCGACGAGCAGGATGTTCTGGAGCAGGATGCCGAGCGCGAAGCTCGCCACCATCAGCGCCACCGGCGAGGCGTTGCGCAGCGGCCGGAACACCAGCGCCTCGGCCGCCACCGCCAGCCCCGCGCCGAAGGCGAGGATGGCGGCGATCAGCAGCGGCGCCGGCAGCGCGCCCAGCCCCATCGTCGCCACCGCGTCGGCCGAGGGCAGGATCAGCGCGAACACCGAGCAGGCGATGAACTGGCCGTGGGCGAAGTTGACGAGGTTCATGACGCCGAAGATCAGCGCGATGCCGAGCGCGGCGATGGCGTAGATGCCGCCCAGCGACAGCGCGTCGAAAACGAGCTGGAGGCTCATGACGGGTCTCCGAAATAGGCTTCGGCCAGGAGGTCGCCGGCGGCGAAGGCGGCGGCGTCGCCGTCGGCGACCACCTTGCCGCCGCGCATCAGCAGCATGCGGCCGCCGACGCGGGCGGCCCGCGTCGAGGACTGCTCGACGATCACCAGCGTCAGCCCGCGCAGCGCCTGCAACGCGCACAGCCGCTCGTAGACCTCGTCCACCACCTTGGGCGCGAGGCCGAGCGAGGGCTCGTCCACCAGCATCAGCTTGGGATTGGTCATCAGCGCGCGCGAGATGGCGAGCATCTGCTGCTGGCCGCCCGACAGCGCCCCGGCATTGGCGTGGGCGCGCTCGCGCAGGATGGGGAAGGCGTTGTAGACGGTCTCGAGGTCGTCGGCCACCGCGGCGCGGTCGCGGCGCTGGCCGGTGCCGATCATGAGGTTCTCGCGGACGGTCAGGCCGGCGAAGATGCGCCGCCCCTCCGGCACCATCGACAGGCCGCGCCGGGCGATGTCCTCCGGCGCGCGGCCGGAAAGGATGTCGCCGTCCATCTCGACGCGGCCGTGGGCGGCGCGCACCGCGCCGCAGATCGCGCCCAGCAGCGAGGACTTGCCCGCGCCGTTGGGGCCGGAGACGAACAGCCGCTCGCCCTCGGCGACGGCGAAGGAGACGTCCTTCACCGCCAGCAGCTTGCCGTAGCGCACCGCAAGGTCGAACACGCCGAGCTTGGCCATCACGCCGCCTCCGCATGCGCGCCGAGATAGGCTTCGCGCACGGCCTTCGAGCCGAGGATGGCGGCGCGCCCGCCGGCCTCGATCACGCGGCCGCCGTCGAGCACGACGACATGGGCGCACACCGACAGCACCAGCCCGACATTGTGCTCGATCAGCAGGCAGCCGGCGCCGCGCTCGGCGGCGATGCGGCGGATCAGGGCGGCGAGGTCGGCCGCCTCCTTCTCCGACATGCCGGCGGCCGGCTCGTCGAGCAGCAGGTAGGACGGCCGGCCCATCAGGGCGCGGGCGATGGCGACGCGGCGCTCGTCGGTATAGGGCAGGCCGGCGGCGGGCCGGCTTTGCAGGTCGGAAATGCCCATCCAGGCGAGCAGTTCCTCGGCCTCCTGCTCCGCCGCCGCCCGGCGCAGGCCGAGCCCGACGCCGGTGCAGGCGAGGTTGTCGAGCACGTCGAGGCCGGCAAACAGCCGCCCGGCCTGGAAGGTGCGCGCCACGCCGGCGCGGCGCAGGGCGTGCGCCGACAGGCGCGAGACGTCGCGGCCGTCGAGGCTCACCCGGCCGCAGGTCGGGCGCTGGAAGCCGGTCAGCACGTTGACGCAGGTGGTCTTGCCGGCGCCGTTGGGGCCGATCAGCCCCACCACCTGCCCCGGCTCGACCGTGAGGTCGATCTCGTGCAGCGCCCGGAAGCCGCCGAAGGCGACCCCCGCCCGTTCCAGCGCCAGCGCCATCTCAGGCGTCCTCGGCCACGGCTTCGGCCGCGGCGGCGGCGCCGGCCGAAGCCGCCATGGTCAGCACGTAGACGCCGGAGGCGTCGAGCTCGGCCAGCCACCCCGGCTCGATGACGATGGTCGTCGTCACCTCCTGGATCACGGCCGGGCCGGTGATGCGGTCGCCCGCGCCCAGCAGCGCGCCGTCGTAGACCGGCGTCTCGTGCGTCAGCCCCTCTGCGGAGAAGATCATCTCGCGCGTGCCCTTCAGCGCCGAATGGGCGCCGCGCCCGGGGGCGATCACCATGCGGCCGGGCTTGTCGACCGCGCCGGTGATGGCGCTCTCCACGTTCACCACCTCGACCGCGCTCTGCGGCTCGCAATAGGTGTAGAGCTCCTCGTGGCGGGCGTGGAAGGCGGCCTTCAGCCGCTCCAGCGCCGCCTCCGTCACCTCGAACGGCTCGACGTCGACGGTGCATTCGTGGACCTGGCCGACATAGCGCATGTCGAGCGCGCGGCGGATGGAGATCGCCTCCTCGGCGAAGCCGTCGTCGGCGAGGTCGTCGCGGCCGCGCGCCTCCAGCCCCTTGAACAGCCGGTCGAGCGTCGCCGCCGCTTCCGCGCCCTCGAGCCTGACCGGCGCGGGGGCCATGTAGTTGTACTTCACGTCCGAGATGATCTGGCCGAAGGCGCACAGGCCAGACGCCAGCTTCGACACCAGCACGGTGCGGATGCCCATCTCGCGCGCCAGCGCCGTGATGTGCGCGCCGGTGGCGCCGCCGGCGCAGTTGAGCACGAAGTCGCGCGGGTCGTAGCCGCGCTCGACCGAGACGCGGCGGATGCCGTTGACCATGTTGTTGTTGACGATGGTGAACATGCCGTAGGCGGCGCGCTCGACGCTGATGCCGAGCGGCTCGGCGAGATGCGTCCTGATGGCGGCGCGCGCCTTGCCGATGTCGAGCGGCAGCCGGCCGCCGACCAGCCCCTCGGGGTTGAGGTAGCCGAGCACGAGGTTGGCGTCGGTGGTGGTCGGCCTGTCGCCGCCCTGGCCGTAGCAGGCCGGGCCGGGCTCCGAGCCGGCCGATTGCGGCCCCATCTGCATCAGCCCCATGGAGTCGATCCAGCCGATAGAGCCGCCGCCGGCCCCCAGCGTCTCGACCTGGATCATCGGGATGCCGATGCGGTAGCGCAGGAAGTCGATGTTCTTGGACACGTTGGCGCGGCCGTCGCGCGTCAGCGTGATGTCGAAGGAGGTGCCGCCCATGTCGACGGTGATGATGTTCCTCATCTCCCACGGCTCGCCGAGCCACAGCGCGGCGCGCGGCGCCGAGGCCGGGCCGGAGTTGATGGCGTAGACCGACTGGTCGCTGACCGTGCGGCCCAGCGCCAGCCCGCCGTTCGACTGGAAGTAGCGCACCGGATGGCGGGCGCCGAGCGCGCGGAAATGGCCGTCCACCGCCTCGACATAGCGTTGCAGGATCGGCGCCAGATAGGCGTTGACGACGGCCGTGGAGGTGCGGGTGTACTCGCGCACCTGCGGGTAGAGCTGGCAGCCGACCGTCAGCCTGACGTCCGGCATCATCTCGCGCACGATCTCGGCGGCGCGCAGCTCGTGCTCGGGGTGCAGCACCGACCACACGAAGCTGACGGCGACCGATTCCACCCCCTCGCGCAGGAAGTGGCGGCAGGACGCGCGCACGTCCTCCTCGTCGAGCGGGGTGTGGACGGCGCCGTTCGACAGCACGCGCTCGGCCACGCCCCGGCGCAGGTAGCGCGGCACCAGCATGGTCGCCGGCGGATATTCGGGGTCGTAGCGGTAGCCGTCCTCCTTGTGGCCGAGGCGGATCTCGATACTGTCCTCGTGGCCGCGCGTGGCGATCAGGCCGGTCTTCGCCCCGGTGTGGGTGATCAGCGCGTTGAGGCCGACCGTGGTGCCGTTGATGCAAAGGTCGGCGTTGGAGACGATCTCGCGGGCGGAAATCCCGGTCTCCTCCTCGATCAGCGCCAGTCCGGCGCGGATGGCGAGCGTCGGGTCCTGCGGCGTCGACAGCGCCTTGAAGATGCGCACGTCGCCGGCGCGGTCGGCCAGGATGAAGTCGGTGAAGGTGCCGCCGGCGTCGATGCCGAGACGATACTGGTTGTGCATGACGGGTCCTTTCGGGTGCGCGAGGCCGCGCGGAGGGCGTGCGCCCCCCGGTCCTCGGGGTCGGATCAAGGTGGGGTGCGGCTCAGGCGGCGCGCAGGCGCGCCGTCGCCTCCGCGTCCACGGTCAGGCTGTCGCGGTCGGCGATGACGACGCCGTAGTCGAGCCGCGCGCCCTCCAGGCTGACGAGGCCGTTCCTGACGTCCTCGACCACCCTTGCCACGTCGCGCTCGAACGGGTTGCCGTAGCCGCCGCCGCCGGGGTTCTTGTTGGCGGCGCGCTCGCCGGGCATGATCGTCTCGATGACGTTCTCGGTGATGATCGCGGTCTCGCCGTTGCGGGTCACCTCGAGGCGGCCGACCTTGGGCGGCACCAGCGCCGATCTCGCGCCGGCCGCGCCCATGGCCGGGATGCGGCGGCCCTCGCCGAAGGTGATGAGCGTCATCGGCGCGTCGAGCGGCTCGACCTCCCAGCAGGTGCCGGAGCCGCCGCGGTTCTTCCCCGCGCCGCCGGAATCCTCCATCAGCGCGTAGCGGTGGATGATGATGGGGTAGGAATGCTCCAGCATCTCGATGTCGCCGGAGGTCAGCGCGCCGAAGCAGCATTCCGGGCCGCAGGCGTGCCAGCCGTCCTGGCTCGCCGTCGCGCCCGCGCCGGAGATGATCGAGGCCAGCACCATGGTGACGTATTCCTCGTCGTGGCGCTTGTCCCAGCCGGCGATGTTGCAGCCGTTGGCGTGGCCCCAGCTCGCCGAGACCTTGGCCGGCGCGGCCTGCTCGAAGGCGAGCCGCACCGCGTCCGTCAGCGTCTCCATCGGCGTCGTCGTGCAGTTCATGTGCGGCGCCGGCGACTTGGCGTTGCACAGCGTGCCCTTCGGCCCCATGTCGGTGGTCACGCAGCGGTAGAGCCCCTCGTTGTAGGGCGGCGGGAGCTGCGCGAACATCATCAGGCCGAGATAGACGCCCGAATGGCTGTTGCCCTCGTAGCTGTTGATGAAATAGGGCACCTGCGGCGGCGAGGAGATGGCGATGTGGCAGCCGTCGCCCTCGATCGTCACCGTCGCGGTGATCTCGAAATCGCCGAAGCCGTGGCCGGCGTCCTCGAGGATGGCGGTGCCGGTATAGGTGCCGTCCGGCACCTGCGAGATCAGCTTGCGCATGTGCGCCTCGGCCATGTCGAGCAGCTCGGCGATGCAGTCCTGCACCACGCGCCTGCCGTACTTGTCCATCAGCTTCTTCAGGTTGCGCGCGCCGACCTGGCAGGCGCCGATCAGGGCGTTGAAGTCGCCCTCCTGGTCGCGGCGCGCGCGCATGTTGGTCAGGAGCAGGTTCATGACGTCGTGGCGCGGCTTGCCCCTGTCCCACAGCTTGACCGGCGGGATGCGCAGGCCCTCGGCGTAGATCTCGGTGGCGTTGGGGTTGTAGCCGGCCGGCACCGGGCCGCCGATGTCGGTCAGGTGGCCCTTGCACACGGTCCAGAACGCCAGCTCGCCCTCGTAGAACACCGGCATGTACATGCAGGTGTCGATGATGTGCGAGCCGCCATAGGCGGGGTCGTTGTGCAGGATCAGGTCGCCGTCGTGGATGTCGCCCTCGAAGAACGCCGCCACCGACTTCATCGCCGGGATCAGCGAGCCGAGATGGATCGGGATGTCCTGGCCCTGGAGGATCATCTCCGGCGTGTGGTTGAACAGCGCCGTCGAATAGTCGTGGGCGAGGTTGAAGACGGAGCTGCGCGCCGTCTGCTCCAGCGTCAGCGTCATCTCGCGCTGCGTCGTCTCCAGCACGCCGCGCACCACCGACAGCGTGATCGGGTCCACCTTGCGTTTCGTCATGGCCTGTGGCCTCCTCCTCCTCGGGGGAGAGCGGTCGCGGACGACGAGGCCGCTGGCGCGGCGTCTTTCCTCCCGTGCATCCGGGCCGTTCTCCGGCTTCTCGATTGTGTTTTCGAGGCTGTCACGAAACCGGGGCGGCGATCTTGAACGGGAGCGCGCTCCTGTTTGCATATGCGCGCAACGTCGTGTCGCCGCGCGCGGGGCTTGCGAAATATCCTTGATTGCCGGTGGCCGAATTGTTAGCGATTCTGCTCCGCGCCTTCGGGCCCGCGCTTTTGGGAGGGAGCGCATGGACGTCGTTTCGCACAGCACGGCCCAGATCCAGCCGGCGTGGCGCGCCGCGCACTGGAACCGCGTGATCGCGGAAACCTATTTCCCGCTCCAGCTCACCTTCCGCGAGCCGGCCGTCTTCGTCGGCCAGGTCAGCCGGCGCCAGCTCGGCCAGGTGTCGCTGTCGCGGCTGGCCACCGAGCCCCTGCAATACGAGCGCCGCCCCAACCACATCTGCGGCGCGCAGGAGGAGGAATACCTCATCACCATCCCGCGCCGCAGCGCCGTGCAGTTCTACCAGATCGGCCGCGACGTGCGCTGCAACCCCGGCGGCTTCATCCTCGAGCGCGGCGACGAGCCCTACCGCTTCTCCTACAGCGCGGCCAACGAGCTCGACGTGCTCAAGGTGCCCAAGCGGGCGCTGGCCGAGAAGATCCGCGACCCCGACCGCTTCTGCGCCCAGGTGGTGGAGACGGGCGAGGGGGTGGCGGCGCTGTTCGCCGGGCTGATGGCGCAGTTGCAGGACCTGCGCCTGGCCGACGCGCAGGCCGCCACGGTGCTCGGCCGCCAGGTGGTCGAGATCCTGGCGCTCGCCCTCGACAGCGGCCTGGACCAGGACGAGGGCAGCCGCAGCGCCGTGCGCGCCGCGCATCTGCGCCGGGCCGAGCACGTCGTGCGGCGCAACCTGTCCAACCCCGCGCTCGACCCGCAGATGGTGGCCGACGCCTGCAACATCTCCAAGCGCTACCTGCACGAGCTGTTCGCCCGCACCGACCGCACCGTCTCGCAGTTCATCCGCGACGAGCGGCTGGTCGCCGCGCGTGACGCCATCGCCTCCTCGCGCGCGCTGACCATCGCCGAGATCGCCTACGAATACGGCTTTTCCGACCAGGCCCATTTCTCGCGGCTGTTCAAGGCCGCCTTCGGCACCACGCCCACCGACTGGCGCCGGCAATGCCTGCGCGGGGCCTCCCGCGACGGCGGCGGCTGAGCCCTTCCTTCACGCCTGAACCCACCCGCCGCATCCCCTTTGCCGCGGCCCCTTCGTCGCCCCTTGGCGAATGCCGTTGCGTCAGCGGCCGGCCGCGGCGGAAATCTATTCCGCCCCGGCGCGCGATTTTGTGACGGCCGCGCGCCGGGCTCGGCGGCCGCCGGTGCTAGCCTCCCGCAACCTGAACTTTTCACGACGAGCGAGGAGACATCATGTCCAGGCTGACGCTGCGCACCGGCGAGGACGCGCCCGAGGAGGCGAGGGAACGGCTCGCCGCGGCCGAGAAGGCCAACGGCTTCCTGCCCAACCTGTTGCGCGTGCTGGCCAACGCGCCGGTCGCGCTCGAGACCTACCAGACGGTATCGGCGATCAACGCCCGCGCCTCGCTGCCCCTGGCGGAGCGCGAGGCGGTGCAGATCACCGCCGCCGCCGTCCATGGCTGCGGCTTCTGCGTCGCCGGCCACACCGCGGTTGCGCGGAAGAAGGCCGGCCTTGCCGACGAGGTGGTCGCCGCGCTGCGGGCGAAGGCGCCGGTGCCGGACGCCCGCCTCGACGCGGTCGCCCGCTTCACCGAGGCCGTCATCGCCTCGCGCGGCGCGGTGCCGGACGCCGCGCTCGCCGCCTTCCGGGCCGCCGGCTTCGACGACCGCGCCGCGCTGGAGGTGGTGCTGGGCGTCAGCCTCGCCACCTTGTGCAACTTCGCCAACAATCTCGGCCAGCCGCCGCTCAACCGCGAGCTGGAGCCGTATCGCTGGGAGCCCGCTCCCCTGCCGGTCGCGGCCGAGTGACGGGGGAGGGGAGGATGACGACGACGCACGGCGCCCCCGCGCCCCTGCTTCCCGAGGGCTTCTCCGGCTGGCTGGCCGGCGTCGCCGACGGCCTCGACAGCGGCGCCGAGCCCGCCTCCGGGCTGGTGCCGCGCCTTGCGGCGGCCGGGCTGGTCGGCGCCGGCGTGCCCGTGCCGGCCGGCGGCGCGGGCGGCGACGTGGTCGACGCCGTGGCGGCGGTCTCGGCCGTGGCCGAGGTCTCGCTCGCCGCCGCCTTCGTGCTGTGGGGCCAGCGCACCTATGTCGAGTACCTGTTGCAGAGCGACAACCGCGCGCTCGGCGAGCGTCTCCTGCCGGCGCTGCTTTCCGGCCGGCTGGCGGGCGCGTCGGCGCTGTCCAACGCCATGAAGTTCCTCGCCGGGCTGGAGCCGTTGCAGATCGTGGCCGCCCGCGACGGCGAGGCGTTCACGCTCGACGGCA
Source organism: Hyphomicrobiales bacterium (assembly GCA_003577315.1). Classification (GTDB taxonomy): domain Bacteria; phylum Pseudomonadota; class Alphaproteobacteria; order Rhizobiales; family Rhizobiaceae; genus Aerobium. The sequence goes on from QEVK01000020.1 coordinate 52,871, forward strand.
GGATGCCGTGGGTGACCAACCTGCGCCCGGCCGGCTTCCACGTCGCGGCGGCGGTCGACCGCGCCGAGGGCGGCCCGGCCTTCATCGTCTCGCTGGCGCATGACGACGACGGCCTCGCGCGCTCGCCCGACCTTGCGCTGATGGGCATGCGCTCCACCGACACCGCCGCCGTGGCCATCGCGGGCGTGCGCGTCGGGGCCGAGCGCATCCTCGCCGACGACGCGGCCGCGTGGCTGCCGCGCGTGCGGCCGGGCTTCGTGGGCCTGCAATGCGGGCTGTCGCTCGGGCTGGCGCGCCGGGCGCTGGCCGAGGCGGGCCAGGCCGCCGGCTCCGGCCGCGGCGTGCTCGGCGAGCCGCTGCTTTCCACCCGCCAGCGGCTCGACCGCGCCGAGGCGCGGCTTCACGCCGGCCTGCGCTCGCGCCTGTTCGAGGCCGACGCCGCCTCGCTGTTCCGGCTGCGCATCGAGCTGGCCGACATCGTCGCCGAGGCGATCTCGCTCGAGTTGCAGGCCGCCGGCGGCCGCGCCTATCTCGCCGGGCCGGGCCGCGACTTCGCCCGCCGCTGGCGCGAGGCCGCCTTCATCCCGCTGATCACGCCGAGCCTCGTCCAGCTCAGGACCGCCCTGCTCGACGAGCGCAAGAGCGCGGCATGAGCGCCGCCGCCCTCGCCGCGCCCGCGTCCTCGCCGGCCGTCGTCCTGCGGGCGCGCGGCGTCGCGCTGCGCCATGCCGGCGCCGCGCGGCCGGTGCTGGCCGGCTTCAGCCTCGACCTCGCGCCCGGCGAGATCGTCAGCGTGCTGGGGCCGAGCGGCGTCGGCAAGTCGAGCCTGCTGCGCGTGCTGGCCGGGCTTCAGCCGCCCGACGCCGGCTCGCTCGAGGTGGCGGGGGCGGCGCTGTCGGGCGTCCATCCGCGCCTGGCCGTCGCCTTCCAGAATCCCGGCCTGCTGCCCTGGCTCGACCTCGAGGCCAACGTCGCCTTCGGGCTCGACTTCAGGCGCCAGCCGCGGCTTTCCCCGCAGGAGCGGCGCCGCCGCGTCGACGCGGCCATCGCCGAGGTCGGGCTCGACCATGCGCGCGGCCTGCGGCCGGCGGCGCTGTCGGGCGGCATGGCGCAGCGCGCCGCGCTCGCCCGCTGCCTCGCCCGCCAGCCGCAGGTGCTGCTGCTCGACGAGCCGTTCGGCGCGCTCGACGAGGTGACGCGCGCCGGCATGCAGCGGCTGCTCGTCAAGGTCGTGGCCGACTACGCCACCGCCGCCGTGCTCGTCACCCACGACATCGACGAGGCGCTCGCCGTCTCCGACCGCGTGGTGCTCCTGGGCGGCGCGCCGGCCGCGTCCATCGGCGAATGGGCGATCGACCTGCCGCGCCCGCGCGAGGACTTCGTGGCCGAGCTCGGCCGCATCCGCATCGACATCGTCTCCACGCTCCGCAACGCGGTGCGCCGCTCCTGAATCCGTATCACGAACCCGAACACGGGATGCCCCCCATGCCCACCGAAGACCTGCTTTTCTCCCGTCGCGACATCGTGCGGCTGTCGGCGCTGCTGACGGTCTCCGGCGCGCTGCCCTTCCTCGACGCGGCAAGGGCCCGCGCCAGCGAGCCCGACGAGCCGGTGCGCGTCGGCTACCTGCCCATCACCGACGCCACGCCGCTGCTCGTCGCCCACGGCAAGGGCTTCTTCGAGGCCGAGGGGCTGAAGGCGGAGAAGCCGGTGCTGTTCCGCGGCTGGTCGCAGATCGTGGAGGCCTTCCTCGCCGGCCAGGTCAACGTCGTCCACCTCCTGTCGCCGATGACGGTGTGGGCGCGCTACGGCGCCGCCACGCCGGCCAAGGTGGTGGCGTGGAACCACACCAGCGGCTCGGGGCTCACCGTCGCCGAGGACATCAACTCGGTCGCCGCGCTGGGCGGCCGCACGGTGGCGATCCCGTTCTGGTACTCGATCCACAACGTCGTGCTGCAAAAGCTGCTGCGCGAGAACGGGCTGAAGCCGGTGACGCGCACCGACGCGCCCGCGCCCGACGAGGTCAACCTCGTCATCATGGCGCCGCCGGACATGGTGCCGGCGCTGGCCGCCGGGCAGATCGCCGGCTACATCGTCGCCGAGCCGTTCAACGCCGCCGCCGAGGTCAACAAGGTCGGCAAGGTGCTGCGCTTCACCGGCGACGTGTGGAAGGACCATGCCTGCTGCCTCGTCTTCATGCACGAAAAGGACCTGACCGGCCGCCCCGAATGGTCGCAGAAGGTGGTCAACGCCATGGTCAAGGCGCAGTTGTGGACCCGCGACAACCGCGCCGAGACGGCCTCGCTGCTGTCGTCCGCCGACCCGCAGAAGTACACGCCCCACAGCGTCGAGATCCTGAGCCGCGTGCTTGCGCCCGACGAGGGCGACGTCGCGCGATACGTCGCCTCCGGCGCGATCCGCCACCCCGAATGGCGCGACCGGCGCATCGACTTCCAGCCCTATCCGTTCCCGTCCTACACGGAGGAGCTGGTGCGGCTGCTCAGGCAGACGCTGGTCGAGGGCGACCGCGGCTTCCTCGATGCGCTCGACCCGGCCTTCGCCGCGCGCGACCTCGTCGACGACAGCTTCGTGAAGAAGGCGCTGGCCGGGATCGGCGGCCTGCCGGCCTTCGGCCTGGCCGATTCCTTCACCCGCACCGAGCTGCTCCAGGCATGAGCGCGGTGGCGCAACCGGCCGGCCGCGCCGCGCCGCGCGCGGTCATCGACGCCGGCATGGGCGCCGGTACGGGCGCGGCGCGGGCGGCCTGGGCGGCCGCCCTTCGCCGGCGGCTCGTCCATGCCGGGCTCGGCCTGACGGGCCTTGCCGTGCTGCTTGCGCTGTGGTGGGCGGGCACCGGGCCCTTCGCGGCCGAGGGCGGCTTTGCCCGGCGCTTCTCGCCGGCCGCCGCGTTTCCCGCCCTGTTCGGCCTGCTCGCCGGCTCCGATCTTTCGCTCCACGTCCTCGTCAGCCTCAAGCGGGTGCTGGTCGGGCTCGCGCTCGCGCTCGCCGTCGGCGTGCCGGTCGGGCTGCTCGTCGGCGCCTCGCGGCGGGCCGAGGCCGCCACCACGCCCGCCTTCCAGTTCCTGCGCATGGTCTCGCCGCTGTCGTGGATGCCGATCGCGGTGATGGTGTTCGGCATCGGCGACGCGCCGATCTATTTCCTGCTCGCCTTCGCGGCGGTGTGGCCGATCCTGCTCAACACCGCCGCCGGCGTGCGCCAGCTCGACCCGCACTGGCTCCTGCTCGCCCGCAGCCTTGCCGCCACCGGCGGCGAGACGCTGCTGCGGGTGATCGTGCCCGGCGTGCTCGGCCACGTGCTGACCGGCCTGCGCCTGGCCATCGGCATAAGCTGGATCGTGCTGGTGCCGTGCGAGATGCTGGGCGTGCAGGCCGGCCTCGGCTATTTCGTGCTCGATACGCGCGACCGCCTCGCCTATCCCGAGCTGATGGCCACCGTCGTCGCCATCGGGGTCGTGGGCTACGGCCTCGACGCCGCCGCCCGCGCCGCGCTGCGGCGGCTGGCGCCGGACAAGGGCTGAGGCCCCGGATTTGCGCCCCGGCATCGATGTCCGGGGCTTAACCTGTCGTTTGCTCCGTCGCGCTATCGTGGCCGCCCCCGAAGGACACGCGGACACGACGTCTTGAGCCAGCTCGTATTCATCTCCCTGCTCAATCCGCTGCTGTCGATGGTCCTTGCGGCGGCGTTCTTCGCGTTGTGGATGTTCCGGCGCGGCAACCGCTACGTGGCGCGGCTCGTCCTGTGCTATCTCGCCGTCGCCGCCGGCTTCTCGCTGCAATCCTTCGATTTCGGCCTCGGCTACGAGGCGTCGCGCTTCCTGTCGAACCTGCTGTTCTTCGGCGCGCTCTACCTGTTCGCCAGCGCGCTTCTGGCAAGGCAGGGCCTGGCCGTGCCGGTGGCGCAGCTTCTTTCCTGCATCGGCCTCGCCATGGCGGTGACGGGCTGGTTCCTGTGGGTGCGGCCCGATTTCGCCGCCCGCGTGTTAGCGGTCAATTTCGGGCTGGGCGCCATGTGCGTGGTCACGACGCTGCGGCTGCGGCTGGCCGCGCGCCAGACGGTGGTCGACCGGCTGGTGATGCTGATGACGGGCGTGCGCGCGCTCGAGTTCTTCGTGCGCCCGCCGCTGGTGGCGCTGTTCGGCGGCGCCGCCGGCCAGCAGGTCGACATCACCTCGCCCTACTGGCTGGCGACCAGCCTCGCCACCATCGTCTTCTCGCTGCTGATCGCGCTGACCGTGCTGACGGCGGTGGCGCTCGACACCATCCACGAGCTTCAGGCCGAATCGCAGACCGACCCGCTGTCGCGGCTGCTCAACCGGCGCGGCTTCGAGCAGCGCGGCGCGGCGCTGATCGGGGAGTGCGCGGCCGCCGGGGTGCCGGTGACGCTGGTGCTGGCCGACCTCGACCACTTCAAGGCCATCAACGACAATCACGGCCACGCCGCCGGCGACGCCGTCATCGCCGCCTTCGCCGAGCGGCTGCGCTGCGCCATGGGGCCGCGGGCGCTGGCCGGGCGCATCGGCGGCGAGGAGTTCGCCGTGCTTTTGCCGCTGGCCGATCCCGGCGCGGCCAGGCTGTTCGCCGAGGCCGTGCGCGCGCTGCCCGCGGGCGGCGGCGTCGAGGCCCTGCCGCCGGGCGCGTGGGTGACGGCCAGCTTCGGCATCGCCGAGCGGCAGGACGGCGAGGGGCTGGAGGCGCTGATGCGCCGCGCCGACGCCGCGCTCTACCGCGCCAAGCGCGCCGGCCGCGACTGCGTGTGCCTCGCCCCGGCCGCCGAGGCCCGGCCCCCCGTCTCCGGCCGCAGGGCGGTCTGACCGGCGCCGCCTGCCGCGGCCCGGCGCATGGAAGGCGGCGGGGGCGGATCGGGCGTCGTCTGCGTCGTCATGCGGCCCGTTCAGCATCGGCCGGTGGCAGGCCGGTGGCAGGCCGATGACACCGCCGCCGCCGTCGCCTCGCCGCTGCCTTGCCGCCGCGCCGTCGCGGACGGCTTGACTGCGCGGTCGCAAGCTGCATAGATCGCGTCATTCCGAGGGGTGCGCCAAGCGGCGCTGAGACGGCGGTGAGCCGGACCCTTGAACCTGATCCGGGTCATGCCGGCGTAGGAACGGAACAAGGGCCGCCACCGGCACTCCTGCTCGCTTCCCCGCTTCGCCTGGATCTCCGTGATCGACACGTCGGGAGATCGCCATGCCGCATCCTTCGCACCCCCTGCCGCCGGCATCCTGTTTCTAGGCGCGCGCCGATGGCCGCCCTCTCGCGCGCAGCGGTCGCGCTCGCCGTGCCGGTGGCGGCATGGCAGGCGCTGGTGCTCGTGCTTGCGCCGCCGCGCTACGTGCTGCCGGCCCCGGCCGAGGTGCTGGCCGCCGCCTGGCGCCAGCCGCAATACCTGGCCCACCACACGCTGGTGACGCTGTCCGAGATCGCGGCCGGCTTCGCCGCCGGCGCGGGCGTCGGCGTCGCCGTCGCCTTCGGGCTGGCGGCGCTGCCGCGGCTCGGCGCGCTGGTGTGGCCGCTGGTGCTCGTCGCGCAGGCGCTGCCGGTGTTCGTCGCCGCGCCGGTCCTGGTGCTGTGGTTCGGCTTCGGCATGGCCTCCAAGGTGGCGATGACCACGCTCATCATCTTCTTCCCCGTCGCCTCCGCCTTCGCCGACGGCCTCCGGCGCACCGACCGCGACCTGGTCGAGGCGGCGCAGCTCGCCCGCGCCTCGCACTGGCGCACGCTGGTCGACATCCGCCTGCCGCTGGCCCTGCCGTCGCTGGTCTCGGGCCTGCGCGTCGCCGCCCCACTGGCGCCGCTCGGCGCCGTCATCGGCGAGTGGGTCGGCGCCTCGGCCGGGCTCGGCTTCGTCATGGTGCAGGCCAACGCGCGCATGCAGACCGACACCGTCTTCGCCGCCATGGCCATCCTGGCCGTGCTGGCGCTCTCGCTTCGCGCGGCGGTCGACCGCCTCGCCCCCCGCCTCGCGCCCTGGGCGCGCGAGCGATGAGCCCTGCCCTTCACCGACAACGGAGAGAACCGTGATCCGCATCCTCTTTTTCGCCATGCTCGCCGCGCTCGCGGCCGCCTCGCCCGCAAGGGCGCAGGACAGGCTGACCGTCCTGCTCGAATGGTTCGTCAATCCCGACCACGCGCCGCTGGTGGTGGCGCGCGAGCTCGGCCTGTTCGAGAAGGCGGGGCTCGCGGTCGAGCTGGTGCCGCCGGCCGACCCCTCCATCGTGCCGCGCGCCGTCGCCTCCGGCCAGGCCGAGATCGGCATCCACTACCAGCCGAACCTCTATCTCGACCATGCCGCCGGCGTGCCGCTGGTGCGCTTCGGCACGCTGGTCGAGACGCCGCTCAACACGCTGACCGTGCTGGCCGACGGGCCGGTGCGCGCCATCGCCGACCTCGCCGGCAGGACGGTGGGCTTTTCCGTGTCCGGCTTCGAGGACGCCATGCTCGGCCGCATGCTGGCGAATGCCGGCGTCGACCCGGAGAGCGTGACGCTCGTCAACGTCAACTTCGCGCTGACGCCGTCGCTGCTCGGCGGCAAGGTCGACGCCACCATCGGCGGCTTCCGCAATTTCGAGCTGACCCAGATGCGGCTCGAAGGGGCCGAGGGCCGCGCCTTCTTCCCCGAGGAGCACGGCGTGCCGGCCTATGACGAGCTGATCTTCGTGACGAGGCCCGAGCTTGCCGGCGACGACCGGCTGAAGCGCTTCCTCGCCGCCGTGGAGCAGGGCGCCATCCATCTCACCAACCACCCGCAGGAAAGCTGGGAGCTGTTCGTGCGCGCCTATCCCGACCTCGACGACGCGCTCAACCGCCAGGCGTGGGCCGACACGCTGCCGCGCTTCGCCAAGCGGCCCTTCGCCCTCGACCGCGCGCGCTACGCCCGCTTCGGCGCCTTCCTCGCCGAGGCCGGGTTGATCGGGAAGGCGCCCGCCGTGGCCGACATCGCGGTGGAGCTGCAATGAGCGCGCTGCCCCTCTCCACGGCCGAGGTGCCGCGGCGCGCCGCCGCCGCGCTCGAGCGCCTGCGCGCCGGCCGCCCGCGCGTCCACGCGGTGATGAACACGGTGGCGCAGAAGCTGGTGGCCGACGGGCTGTCGGCGCTGGGCGCGATCCCGTCCATGACCGTGTCGCAGGACGAGATCGCCGGCTTCGTGGCCCGGGCCGATGCGCTCGCCGTCAATCTCGGCACGCTCGACGCCGCCCGCCGCGCGGCCGTTTCGCTGGCGCTCGACGCGGCGGCCGCGCGCGGCCTGCCCTGGGCGCTCGACCCGGCCCATTGCGACTACTCGCCGCCGCGCGCCGCCTTCGCGCGGGAACTGCTGGCCCGCCGGCCCGCCGTGCTGCGCGCCAACGCCGCCGAGCACGACCTGCTCGCCGTGCCCGACGGCGTCGTCTCGGTCAGGACCGGCGAGATCGACCGGATCGCGCTCGCCGGCGCGGCGCTCATCGTCGAGAACGGCCACCCGTGGACGGCGGCGGTGACGGGCACCGGCTGCCTGTCGGGGGCGGCGGTCGCCGCCTTCCTCGCCGTCGAGCCCGAACCCTTCGCCGCCGCCGCTTCCGCCATGCTGGCCATCGGCGTGGCGGCCGGGCTCGCCGCGCCGCACGCGCGCGGGCCGGGCAGCTTCGAGCCCGCCCTCCTCGACGCGCTCGCCGGCCTTCGCCCCGACGATCTCCTCCGCCACGCAAGGGTCCGCCATGAACAGAGTTGACTACCGCCTCAACGCCATCGTCGACAGCAGCCTGCGCGACGCCGGCGACCTCGCCGCGCTGGCGGCGCTCGCCGCCCGCAACGGCGCCACCGTCGTCCAGTACCGCGACAAGGACGCCTCCACCCGCGCCATGGTCGCGCAGGCGGCGGCGATCCGCGCCGCGCTCGCCGGCACCGGCGTGCCCCTTCTCGTCAACGACCGCGTCGACGTCGCGCTCGCGGCGGGCGCCGACGGCGTGCATCTGGGCCGCGACGACATGGAGCCGGCCGCCGCGCGCCGCCTGCTCGGGCCGGCGGCGATCATCGGCCTCACCGTCAAGAACGGGGCCGACGCCGAAGCGGCCATCGCCGCGCCCGTCGACTATGCCTGCATCGGCGGCGTGTTCGCCACGCTGTCGAAGCAGAACCCCGACGCCCCGCTCGGGCTCGACGGCTTCGCCGCGCTTCGCGCCCGCATCGCGGCGGCGCGGCCGGGCCTGCCGGTCGGGGCCATCGCCGGCATCGACGCCGCGCGGGCCGGCGCGGCGGTGCTGCGCGGCGCCTCCGGCGTCGCCGTCATCTCCGCCATCTTCCGCGCGCCGGACGTCGCCGCCGCCACGCGGGCGCTGCGCGGGGCGGTCGACGCCGCGCTGGGGCGGGTGCGGCCATGACGGCGATCGCGCTCACCGTCGCCGGCTCCGACAGCGGCGGCGGCGCCGGCATCCAGGCGGACCTGAAGACCTTCTCGGCGCTCGGCGTGTTCGGCACCAGCGCCGTCACCGCCGTCACCGCCCAGAACACGCTGGGCGTGACCGCCGTCGAGGACGTCTCGCCCGCCGTCATCGCCGCCCAGATCGACGCCGTCTGCACCGACATGGCCGTCGGCGCGGTCAAGGTAGGCATGGTCTCGCGCGTCGAGACCATCGAGGCCGTCGCCGACCGGCTTGCCCGCCACGGCCTGCGCCCGGTGCTCGATCCCGTCATGGTCGCCACCTCCGGCGACCGGCTGCTTAAGGCGGACGCCATCGGCGCGCTCAAGGCGCGGCTGCTGCCGCTTTGCCTGCTCGCCACGCCCAACCTGCCGGAGGCCGCGCTGCTGACCGGCACGCCGGTCGCGGCCGACGAGGCGGCGATGGCGGCGCAGGCGCACGCCCTCGTCGCCGCCGGCGCGGGCGCGGCGCTGGTCAAGGGCGGCCACGGCGACGGCGACGCCAGCGTCGACATCTTCTTCGACGGCGTCGAGACGCTGCGCCTCGCCGCCCCGCGCCTCGCCACCGGCAACACCCATGGCACCGGCTGCACGCTGTCGGCGGCCGTCGCCGCCGGGCTGGCGCGCGGGCTTTTGCTGCGCGCGGCGGTGCGCGAGGCCAAGGACTACCTCCACGCTGCACTCGCCGCCGGGGCCGGCCTTTCCATCGGCAGGGGCAGCGGCCCGGTCCACCACTTCCACCGCTGGTGGCCGGCCTGATGGGCGCGGCGGCGGCAACGGTCGCGTCGCGGCTGGCCGGGGGGCTGGCCAGGGGGCTTGAGCGCGCGCTTCATGCCGCCTGCGGCATCGTGCTGGCGCTGGCGCTGGCGCTGGTCTTCGCCACCACGCTCCAGCGCTACGCGCTTTCCAGCGGCTATCTCGGGGCCGAGGAGGCGGCGACGTGGCTGCTGCTGCTGGTCGCCTGCCTCGGCTTTCCGCTCGTCGCCGACGGGCCGCTCGCCATGCGGGTCGAGCTCTACGCGCCGGCGCCGGGCGGGCGCGGCGAGGCGCTGCGCGCCGCGCTCGCCGAGGCGTTCGTGCTCGCCGCCTGCCTGGCGCTGGCGCTGGCCGGGGCGAAGGCCGCGCTCGCCGTCGGCGGCACCTCGCCGCTGCTCGGCCTCGGCGAGTGGCTGCGCCCGGCCGCGCTCGCGGCTTCCGGCGCCGCCGCCTTCGTCCTGCGCGCGCTCGTCCTTGCCGGGCAGGGCAGGGCGCGCC
>QEVK01000021.1 GCA_003577315.1 Hyphomicrobiales bacterium
GGCCCGGACGCGGGCGGCTGCCCGGCGCGGTCGGCGAGGCCGCCGAACAGCGCGCCGAAGGCGACGACGAGCGCGATGCCGCCGACCGCGGTGACGGCGAGCGGGGCGGCGACCGCCGGCAGCGCCCTGCGCCGGCCGAGCGGCGACAGGAACGGCTTCCGCGACTGGCTCTGCTTGAACGGGTTGAACAACGCACGCACTCCACGGGCGCGGCAGCGCCCTTCACCCTCGTTTCCGGCTGGCCCTTCCTGAACCGGGAATGTGGCCGCCTTGGGGTCGCCGTTTCTCGCGCGGCCTATTCGGCGGCCTTGGGGTAGGCGCTCGCCGGCCTGGCGTCGGCGGGAGCGGCGTCGTCCTCGCCCTCGTCGGCGGCGCCGGGCGCGGCGGCGCGGCGGCGCAGGAGACGCGAAAGCAGCGTGCCGCGCGCCGCCCCGGCCGGGCGGTCGTCGCGAGTGAACACCATCAGCGCCGACGGCGTGACGACGAGCGTCAGCACCGTGGCGAAGGCGAGCCCGTAGACGATGGCCGAGGACAGCGAGATCCACCACTGCGTCGACGGCGCGTTGATCGTCGTCTCGTGATGGAACAGCTCCAGCCCGAGGCCGAGCGCGATCGGCAGCACGCCGAGGATGGCGGCGGCGGCCGTCAGCACCACCGGCCGCGCGCGCTCGCGGCAGGTCTGGAGGATGGCGTCGAGCTTGTTCCAGCCCTCGTGGCGCAGCCGGTCGTAGGTGTCGATCAAGACGATGTTGTTGTTGACCACCACGCCGGCCAGCGCGATGACGCCGATGCCCGACATGATGATGCCGAAGGCCTGGCCGGTGAGCAGCAGGCCGAGGAACACGCCGATGGTCGACATCACCACCGTCATCAGCACCAGGAAGACGCTGGTGAACTTGTTGAACTGGGCGAGCAGCACGATGAAGATCAGGAAGATCGCCGCGCCGAAGGCGTTGGCGAGGAAGGCGCTGGCCTCGTCGCTCTCCTGGCTGGAGCCGGCGAGCTTCCAGTTCGTCTTGCCGAGGTCCATGGCACCGAGCGCCCGGGCGACCTCGGCCTGCACGGCCGCGACCTGGAAGCCGGTGGCGACGTTGGCCTGCACCACCACGGTGCGCTCGCCGTCGATGCGGTTGAGGATGCCGGTGCGCGGCTCGGGCTTGCGGGTGACGAAGTTGGAGATCGGCACCGAGCCCCATGCCGTCTCGATGCGGAGCTGGTCGAGCGTCGACAGCGTGCGGCGGTCCTGCGGCAGGCGCAGCCTGATGTCGACGGCGTCGTCGGCGCCGGCCGGGCGGTAGTCGGTCAGCTTGAGGCCGGAGGTGACGAGCTGCACCGCGATGCCGACGGCGATGGGGCTGATGCCGTGCTGGGCGGCCTTGGCGCGGTCGATGTCGAGCGCCCAGTCGACGCCGGGCGGCGGCAGGCCGTCGGCGATGTCGATGACGCCCGCAATCCCGGCGAGGCGGGCGGCGACGGCGCGCGCCGTGTCGTCCAGGCCCCGCGGGTCGGCGGCCGACAGCCGCACCTGCACCGGCTTGCCGGTCGGCGGGCCGGCGTCGGGCACGCGCACCTCGACGTCGACGCCGGGGATGCCGGCCATGACGGCGCGCAGGTCGTCGAGGATCTCGCCCGCGGGCTTCCTCTCGCGCCAGTCGACGAACTCGTACTGGATGACGCCGACGACGTCCTCGGGCACGTCCTGGGCGCCGCGCGTCTGGCCGACGCGGGTGTAGACCGACTTCACCCCCGGCCAGCCGAGCAGCCTGTCCTCGGCGGTGCGGGTGGCGGCGTCCATCTCGGCGAGCGACAGGTTGCCGCGGGCGTGGACGTAGAGCAGGCCGTAATCCGGCTCGACATTGGGGAAGAACTCGATGCCCTTGCCGTAGTGCGAATAGCCGTACATGACGCCGACCAGCAGGACGACGGCGGCCACCAGCACGCTCCTGGGATAGCGCACGGCCTTCCTGACCACGGCCATGTACCAGCCGTCGCGCAGCTCGCCTTCCTCGTGGACATGGGCCTTGGCGAACTTGGCGCCCAGCGTCGGCACGAAGACCAGCGCGAACAGCATCGAGGCCGCCAGCGTGACGATCAGCGTGATCGGCAGGTATTTCATGAAGTCGCCGACGATGCCGGGCCAGAACAGCAGCGGCGAGAAGGCGGCGATGCGCGTCAGCGTCGCGGCGGCCACGGGGCCGGCCATGCGCTTGGCGGCGAGCTCGAACGCGGCCTCGCGCGGCATGCCCTCCGACATGCGCCGCTCGGCGAACTCGACGACGATGATGGCGTCGTCGACCAGCATGCCGACGGCCAGGATCAGGCTGAACAGCACGATCATGTTGATCGTGAAGCCCATGAGGGCGAGCAGCAGGATGCCCATCAGGAACGAGGACGGGATGGCGAGCCCGATCAGCAGCGAGGAGCGGCCCGACAGCGCGTAGAGGATGACGATGAAGACCAGGATGACGGCGATCAGCACATGGTTCTGCAACTCGCCGAGAAGCTGGTTGATGAAGACCGACTTGTCCTGGGTGTAGGTGACGGTCATGCCCTCGGGCAGGCTCGCCTGGAACTCGTCGGCGATGCGCTTGACCTCGTCCACCGTGTCGACGAGGTTGGCGCCGACGCGCTTCTTGACCTCGATGGCGATGGCGGGCTTGCCGTCGAGGCGCGTCACCGTCTCGGCGTCCTTGTGGGTGGAGCGCACGGTGGCGAGGTCGCGGGCGCGCACCACCGCGTTCGGCCCGGCCAGGATCGGCAGGTTGGCCACGTCCTCGGCCGTCTCGATCAGCGCCGGCACCTTGACGGCGTACTTGCCCTCGCCGCCCTGGAGCGCGCCGGCCGCGACGAGGCTGTTGGAGGCGGTCATGCCGTCGAGCAGGTCGCCGAGCTTCAGCCCGTAGGAGGTGAGCTTCATCGGGTCGATGACGACCTCGACCAGATCGTCGCGCGCGCCCTGAAGCACGCCTTCCAGCACGCCCGGCACCTCCTCGATGCGGTCGCGCAGCGTGCGCGCGGCCGCCGTCAGCGTGCGCTCGGGCACGTGGCCGGAAAGGGTGACGACGAGGACCGGGAACTCGGAGATGTTGACCTCGTGGACGCTCGGCTCGTCCGCGCCCTGCGGCAGGTCGCGGCGCGCCGTGTCGACGCCGTTGCGGGTGTCGTCGAGCGCGGTCTTCAAATCCGTCGAGGGGTCGAACTCCAGAAGCACGTAGCCGCCGCCCTCATAGGCGGCCGAGCGCATCTCCTTGACGCCCTTGATGGTCTTGAGCCGCGTCTCGACCGGGCGCAACAGCAGGCGCTCGGCGTCCTCCGGCGAGATGCCCTGATAGGTGAGGCTCGCATAGATGATCGGGACGGGGACGTCCGGCTCGGCTTCCTTGGGGATCGACAGGTACGACATCGCGCCCGCGATCATCAGGAAGACGAGCGTGGTGATCGTCAGCCGTGCGTTGTTGATGGCGATCCTGACGATGTCCATGGAGCTACTGCGTTCCGGCCGCGGCTTCGCCCACGAGCCTGTCGACGGTGGCGGCGTCGGCCTCCACCGGGTTGACGATGTCGCCCTCGGAGATCAGCTCCTGGCCGGCGACGATGATGCGCACGTCGGCCGGGATGCCGCCCAGCACCAGGCCGGCCGGCAGGTCGTCCACCAGGTCGACGGGAAAGAACACCACCTTGTTGTCGGCGTCGACGGCGCGGATGCCGAGGTCGCCCTCGTTGCTCAGCGTCACCACCGAGCGCGGCAGCGCCGTGGCCTCGACCGGCTCGGCAAGCAGCGTGATCTCCGCCGTCATGCCGGAGGGGATGCGCCGGTCGGCGTTGGGCACGGCCACCTCGACGCGGAAGGTGCGGGTGGCGGGCGTGGCGTCGCGGCTGATGTAGCGGATCGTGCCTTCCGCCTCCTCGCCGTTGACGAGGCGCACGCGCGCCTCGTCGCCCGGCTTGACGTGGGCGAGGTCGCGCTCGGACACCTCGCCGCGGGCGAGGATCGGGTCGAGGGAAAGGATCGTGGCCACCGGCGCGCCGGCGGCGAGCGAGCCGCCCAGCTCGGCGTCGACCTTGTCGACGATGCCGTCGAAGGGCGCGCGCACGGTGTCGCGCTCGAGGTCGGCGACCGCCGCGTCGTGCTGGGCCCGCGCGGCGGCGAGCGCGGAGAGCGCGCCGTCGAGCTGGAGCCGGGCGATGCTGCCGCGCTCGGCGAGCCGGCGGGCGGCGGCGGCCTCGGCCTCGCGCTGGGCCAGCACCTGGCGGGCGGTCTCGACCGCGGCCTGCTTGCCCTCGTCGCGCAGCCTGGCGATCAGGTCGCCGCGGCCGACCCTGCTGCCCTGCTCGACCGGCAGCTCCTCGACGATGCCGGCGGCGCGGGTGGCGAGCACGGCGCGCTTGTCGGCGTCGGTCGAGCCGGAAAGACGGATGGCGCGCGAGTGCAGGACGCGCGGCGGGTTGACCACGGCGACGGTGCGCAGCGGCCCCTGCTCCGCCTGCGCCGCCTCGGGCGCGCGCGCGCCGGTCTCGCCGGCGGCGCTGCCGACCGAGGAGAACTCGCCTGTCGCCACCCAGGCGGCGGTCGCAACCAGAACGGCGATGGCCGCTACCTTGTGAAGCTTGATCTTGGGCATGGTCGAAATCCAACGAGCAGGTTCGGTCCCGTTCCCGCCGCCCTGTGGCAAGCGGTCGATATGGGGGCGCCCGGGGCCCGGTTCAATCCGGCGCGTCGCCCGGCCGGGCCGAAGGCAGGGTTTCTATCGCATTCCTGCGGCACGAAACAGTCAGAAATGTTGAGCGAAACATCAATCCGCCGCATATGGCGGGAGCGGCAAGGGTAATTGACAGCGATGTCGGCATGCCGTCCGGCCTCGGGTTCGGTGGATCGCCTCGCCCGGCGAGCGAGGCGGACAACTTGACAAAACATGTCATTTTGTCAAGAGAGGGACATGAACGCGGACAACCAGCTCGCCTCGATGCGCGCCGGCGGCGACCCCGATGTCGACCCCGATAGTGACTCCAATGTCGACCCGAGGCGCGCGCGCATCATCGAGGGCGCGTTGCGGGTGTTCCTGGCCTACGGCTTCAACCGCACGACCATGGACGACATCGCGCGCGCCGCCGAGCTGTCGCGTCCGGCGCTCTATCTCGTCTTCCGCAACAAGACCGACATCTATCGCGCCATCGCGCGCTGCCTGCTCGCCGGGTGCCTGCGCCGCGCCAGGGCGGCGCTCGCGGCGGAGGGCGCGCTGATCGACCGCCTCGACCGCCTGATCGAGACCGCGCTGTTCGAGACGATGAAGGACATCGAGGAGGCGCCGCACGGGCCCGACCTTCTCGACCGCAAGAACAGCCTCGCCGGCGACGTCATCGCCGAGTGGCGCGCCGAGATGGATGCGGCGCTGGAGGAGGCCTTCGCGGGCGAGGCGCGCAAGAACGGCGTCGACCTCGCGGCGCGGGGGCTTTCGGCGCGCTCGGTGGCCGAGACGTTCCTCGACGCGCTGGAGGGCATGAAGCCCCGCCTCAACGATCCTCTGTGTCACCTCGACCGGGCGCGGTCGGTCGCCCGGGTTCTTGTCGCCGCTCTGCGTCCGTAGGGTGGTGGCGGGCCGAAGGCGGCCGCCTGCGCGTGGCGAGAAAGTCGCGCACCCGCGCGCCCGGCCCCCTGCGCGCCGCCCTGGCGAGGGCGGGCGCCAGCTCGCCCGAAATGTCGAGCGTGGCGCGCTCGCCCACCGCCTCGAAGTTCTCGGCCAGCCAGTCCTCGGCGGCGGAGCGGCCGAGGTCGCGCAGATATTCGAGGAAGGCCCATTCGGCGTTGACCTTGGAGGAGGCCGACAGGTCCCTGAACGCCTCGTCGGCGTCGATGCGGTGCATGCGGATGCTGCGATAGTGCTTGCGGTCGAGGCGGCCGCTCTCGATCAGCGCGTTGACGAAGGCGATGGCGCGGAACTCGCGCAACAGGCCGGCATTGAAGGTGATCTCGTCGATGCGGTTCTGGATCTCGCGGGCCGAGCGCGGCGCGCCCTCGCGCAGCACCGGGTTGATCTGGACGAGCAGCACGTCCTCGACCGGCGTGGCGTAAAAGAAGGGGTAGAGCGCCGGGTTGCCGCCATAGCCGCCGTCCCAGTAGGGCGTGCCGTCGATCTCGACCGCCTGGAAGATCTGCGGCAGGCAGGCCGAGGCCATCACCACGTCCGGCGTGATCTCGTGCGTCTCGAAGACGCGGAGCTGGCCGGTCTCGACATTGGTGGCCGAGACGAACAGCCTCGTGGCCGTGCAGGCGCGCACGCGCTCGAAGTCGATCTCGGCCTCGACCACCTCGCGCAGCGGGTTGTGGTTGAGGGGATTGGCGGCATAGGGCGAGAACACGCGCGACAGCGCGTCGAACCACAGATAGCCCGGCGTGTTCTCGACCGACCAGTTGCCCCACAGCACGTCCCAGGGCGTGCGCTGCACCGGGCTGAAGCGGCCGCGCCGCGCCACGGCGCGCCAGAAGTCGGAGAGCTTCTCGCGCGCGCCCTCGGCCCCGCCGCGGGCGAAGCCGTCGGCCAGCGCCACCGCGTTCATGGCGCCGGCGCTGGTGCCGGAGACGGCCGCGAACGAGAGTCGCCCGTCCTCGAGCAGCCGGTCGAGCACGCCCCAGGTGAAGGCGCCGTGCGAGCCGCCGCCCTGGAGCGCGACGTTGACGGGCCTGGCGGCGGCGGCCGCTGCGCCGTTCGTCGTCTTCGCCATGTGCGTGCCGCGCCCGCGCCGGACTACTGCGCGGTCCAGCCGCCGTCGACCGACAGCGTCGTGCCGGTGATCTGCGCGGCCTCGCGCGAGGCCAGGAACGCGGTCGCCGCCGCGATCTCCTCGACGGTGGCGAATTCCTTCGACGGCTGCCTGGCGAGGATGATGTCGCGGATCACCGTCTCGCGGTCGAGCCCGGTCTCCTTCGCGCGGTCCTCGATCTGCACCTCGACCAGCGGGGTCAGCACGAAGCCGGGGCAGACCGCGTTGCAGGTCACGCCCTTGCCGGCCAGCTCCAGCGCCACGGTCTTGGTCAGGCCGACGACGCCGTGCTTGGCCGCGACATAGGCCGCCTTGTAAGGCGAGGCGCGCAGGCCGTGGGCGGAGGCGATGTTGACGATGCGGCCGTAGCCGGCGGCGCGCATGGGCGGCACGGCCGCGGCGATGGTGTGGAAGGCCGACGACAGGTTGACGGCGATGATGGCGTCCCAGCGCTCGGTCGGGAACTCCTCCACCGGCGCGACATGCTGGATGCCGGCGTTGTTGACCAGGATTTCGAGCGTGCCGAAGCGCGACACGGCCTGCTCGACCAGGGCGCGGCATTCCTCCGGCTTCGCCATGTCGGCCCTGACGTAGACGGCCTCGACGCCGTGCCTCGCGGCGATGCCGGCGGCGACGGCATGGTCCTCGGTGCGGTCGGTGTAGGAGTTGACGACGACGTTCGCGCCCCTGGCCGCCAGCCGCTCGGCGATGCCCAGGCCGATGCCGGAGGTCGATCCGGTGACGATGGCGGTCTGTCCTGTGAGCATTGGGCTGGTCTCCGGGCTGGTTTGGCGCCGCATTTATATTGCGCTGCAACATAAATGCCAACGGGGGGGCGGTGGTTCCACCGTGCCGCCATCGTCATGTCCGATTTGCCGGATTGTGCTAGAAGGGGCGAAGGCGGTAGACATCCCGCACGTAGACAGCCCGCACAGGCAGCAGCTCGCAGCAGGTGGCATCTTGACCCCCGACCAGCCCCTTTTCGACCAGCCCTTCCTCGACCGTCCGCTCCAGCGCCGGCCCACCGTCGGCGTCATGGTGGGCGACGTCATGGTCGGCGGCGGCGCGCCCGTCGTCGTCCAGTCGATGACCAACACCGACACCGCCGACGTCGACGCCACCGTGGCGCAGGTCGCCGCGCTCCACCGCGCCGGCTCGCAGATCGTGCGCGTCACCGTCGACCGCGACGAGTCGGCGGCGGCCGTGCCGCGCGTGCGCGACCGGCTTCTGCGGCTCGGCATCGACGTGCCGCTGGTCGGCGACTTCCACTATATCGGCCACAAGCTGCTCGCCGACCATCCGGCCTGCGCCGAGGCGCTGGCCAAGTACCGCATCAATCCCGGCAATGTCGGCTTCCGCGAGAAGAAGGACGCGCAGTTCGCGGCCATCGTCGAGACGGCGATCCGCCACGGCAAGCCGGTGCGCATCGGCGTCAACTGGGGCTCGCTCGACCAGGAGCTCCTGACCCGCCTGATGGACGAGAACCAGGCCGCCGGCTCGCCGCTGACGGCGCGCGAGGTGACGCGCGAGGCGATCGTCCGGTCGGCGCTGATCTCGGCGGCGCTGGCCGAGGAGATCGGCCTGCCGCGCGAGAAGATCATCCTCTCGGCCAAGGTCAGCCAGGTCCAGGACCTGATCGCGGTCTATGTCGAGCTGGCGAAGCGCACCGACCATGCGCTGCATCTGGGCCTGACCGAGGCCGGCATGGGGTCCAAGGGCATCGTCGCCTCGTCGGCGGCCATGGGCATCCTGCTCCAGCAGGGCATCGGCGACACGATCCGCATCTCGCTGACCCCGGAGCCGGGCGGCGACCGCACCCGCGAGGTGCAGGTGGCGCAGGAGCTGCTCCAGACCATGGGCTTCCGCCAGTTCCTGCCGGTGGTGGCGGCCTGCCCGGGCTGCGGGCGCACCACCTCGACCGTGTTCCAGGAGCTCGCCGCCGGCATCGAGGAGGACCTGCGCCGCAACATGCCGGTGTGGCGCGAGAAATATCCCGGCGTCGAGGAGCTGAAGGTCGCGGTGATGGGCTGCATCGTCAACGGCCCGGGCGAATCCAAGCACGCCGACATCGGCATCTCGCTGCCCGGCACCGGCGAGTCGCCGGCCGCGCCCGTCTTCATCGACGGCCGCAAGGCCGCGACGCTGCGCGGCCCCGACATCGCCGCCGATTTCCAGAAGATGCTGGCCGACTATATCGAGCGCCGCTTCGGCGCGGGCGGGAAGCAGGCGGCGGCCGAGTAGCCGCCCCGATGCGTCCCGGTTCCGCGCCGCCGCCTCAGGCGCGCAGCGCCCGGGTCTCGTCCCTGCCGATCCACGCCTCGATCTTGGCGGCGAGCTTGTTGGGCGAGATCGGCTTGGACAGGTAGTCGTCCATGCCGGCGTCGAGGCACTTCTCGCGGTCGCCCTTGAGCGCGTGGGCGGTGACGCCGACGATGGGGGTGCGCGTGCCCGTCCCGTCCTCGGCGAGGCGGATCGCCGCCGTCGCCTCGTAGCCGTTCATCTGCGGCATCGACACGTCCATCAGGATCAGCCGTGGCCGGTGGGTGCGGTAGAGCTCGACGGCGATGCGGCCGTTGGAGGCGATGCGGTAGTTGACGCCGAGGCCGTCGAGGATCTGGCTGAAGACGAGCTGGTTGACCTCGTTGTCCTCGGCCACCAGCACGTCGAGCGCCCTGCCGTTGGACGGCCGCCCGGTGACGGCAACGACCGGCGCGGGCGCCGCCGCCGGCGCCGGGTCGCCCGCCGGCGGGACCGGGCGGAGCTGGGGCGGCACGCGCGGCGGCCGCTCGCGCCTGGGCGCGGCGCGGGCCGCCTGCATCATCGTCACCAGCGTCTCCAGCAGCGCCGACGAGCGCGCCGGCTTGTTCAGATGGGCGCTGATGCCGGATTCGGCGGTGATCTGGCCGGTGACGGCCTGGTCGACCGAGGTCAGGAGCAGCACGGGAATGTGCCGTGTCGCCGGGTTGGCGGCGACGCGGCGGGCCACCTCCAGCCCGTTGATGCCGGGCATCTGGTAGTCGAGGATGATGCAGTCGACGCTGGCGTTGAGCTCGGTGGCGCGGTCGAGGAAGGCGAGGCCCACCTCGCCGCTCTCGGCGGCGGCGCAGTCGAAATGCCAGCTGCGCAGCTGCTCGAGCAGGATGTCGCGGTTGACCGCGTTGTCGTCGATGACGAGGATGCGCGCGCCCGACACGTCGACCGGCACCGGCCTTGCCGGCTGCGCGGCCTCGTGGATCGGCAGCGGCACGCGGAACCAGAAGATCGAGCCCTTGCCGGGCTCGCTCTCGACGCCCATCTCGCCGCCCATCAGCGCGACCAGCCGCGAGGCGATGGCGAGCCCGAGCCCGGTGCCCTCGTGGCGGCGGGTGGACGAGGAATCGACCTGGCTGAACTTCTCGAACACCTTCTCCAGCATGCCCTGCGGGATGCCGATGCCGGTATCCTCCACCCGCACGGTGACATGCGCCACCTCGCCCTCGACATGGCCGCCGACATCGACCAGCACATGGCCGCGCTCGGTGAACTTGACGCCGTTGCCGACGAGGTTGGTGACGATCTGGCGGATGCGGCCGACGTCGCCGACGACGAAGGCGGGCAGCGCCGGATCGACGCGCACGATCAGCTCAAGGTCCTTCTCCACCGCCCGCGAGGAGACGAGCGTGGCCACGTCCTCGATCGCCTCGGCGAGGTGGAACGGGGCGGGATCGAGGCTCAGCTGCCCGGCGTCGATCTTGGAGAAGTCGAGGATGTCGTTGATGATGGTCAGCAGCGCCGTGCCGGACTTGAGGATGACGTCGGCGAAGGTGCGCTGCCGCGAATCGAGGTCGGTGCGCACCAGAAGCTCGGCCATGCCGAGGACGCCGTTCATCGGCGTCCTGATCTCGTGGCTCATATTGGCGAGGAACTCGGATTTCGCCCGGTCGGCGGCCTCGGCCTTGACGCGCGCGGCCTCGATCGAGGCGTTGGCGGCGTGCAGGTCCTCGTGCGCGGCCGCGATGTTGCGCATCATCGGGATGAAGATGAACAGCGTGGTCGACACGCCGATCAGGAAGATGATCGCCGCCACGGCGATCAGGATGTTCTGCAGCCGGTCGTAGCCGCGCACCATGTCGTCGCGCAGCTCGGCGGCGGTGGCGTCGAGGTTCGGCCGCACCCGGTCGTTGGCGAGCGACTGCAGCGCGGCGAAGACGCGCTCGGCCGCCTTCGAGGAGTGGTCGTGGAACAGGTCGAGCCGGCCGGCGAGCGTGATGACCTCCATCACGTCGCGCTTCAGCGGCGAGGCGCCGGCCTCCCCGCGCCAGATGCGCAGGAGCGGCGCCGGCACCCGCATGCCGGCGATCTCGCCGAGGACCGCGTCCAGCTCGTCGTCGGGCGCGGGCTGCGGGGCGGCGGCCGCCTCGCCCGAGATGCGCCGGCTCTCGCCGGTCTGCACGTCGCCGTCGGCGGCGATGCCGAAGGCGCGGTAGGAGCGCTCCAGCCGCTCGATCGCCTTGCGCAGCTTGGCGCGGGCCTCCTCGAGGGCGGCCTTCTCGTCGAAGGCGGGTCCGGCCACGGGCGATGCCGGCGGCATGACGAAGCGGCCGGCCTCGATGTCGCGCAGCGCGCTTCGCGCCTTCTCGCGCGCGACCTCGCCCGTCAGGCGGATCTGGTCGAGGGTGAGCGCCTGGTAGATGACGTCGCCGGTCGCCTCGCTCATGGCGCCAAGCACCGCGCCGAAGGTGACGTTGGCGCGCGTCTCGCCCGCCTGCCAGCGGATGAAGCCGGCGCCGACGGCGACCGCGAGCAGGAAGCCCGTCATGATGAAGATGAGACGGCCGCGCATATAGGCGCGTGTTACGGCGAACGACATGGCCCCTGCCACCCTTGCCCAGTATGTTCGCGCAAGATCGACCAATCCGATTAAATCGATGTTAATCGTGCCGGCGGTCCGCGCTTGCGCGGCTTCAGGAGGTGCGGGCGGCCACGAAGCGGGCGGCGGCGCGCAGCAGGGCGGCCCGGTCGCCGAACGGCTCCAGCAGCTCGCCGGCCTGCGCCACGAGGCCGTCGAGCTGGCGGCGCGTCCAGTCGATGCCGTGCAGCGACACCAGCGTCGCCTTGCCGGCGTCCTCGTCCTTGCCGGCCGCCTTGCCCAGCGCGGCGGCGTCGGAGGTGGCGTCCAGCAGGTCGTCGGCGAGCTGGAAGGCGAGCCCGATCGCCGAGCCGAACTCGGCCAGCCGCTCGCGTTCGGCCTCCGTGGCGCGGCCGATCTCGGCCCCGGCCTCGCAGGCGAAGCGGATCAGCGCGCCGGTCTTCATGGCCTGAAGGCGCACGATGCCGGCCTCGTCGGGCCGGTTGCGCCCGGCGGCGAGGTCGAGCGCCTGGCCGCCCGCCATGCCGCCCATGCCGGCGGCGCGCGCCAGCTTCGTCACCAGCCGCGCGCGCGTTTCGCCCGGCAGCGCCGTCGCCTCGTCGGCGACGATGTCGAAGGCGAAGGTCAGGAGGGCGTCGCCGGCCAGGATCGCCGTCGCCTCGTCGAAGGCGCGATGCACGGTCGGCCGGCCGCGGCGCATGTCGTCGTCGTCCATCGCCGGCAGGTCGTCGTGGATCAGCGAATAGCAGTGGACGCATTCCAGCGCTGCGGCGACGCGCAGCGCCGCCTCGCCACCGGCGTCGAACAGCGCCGCGCTCTCCACCACCAGGAAGGGGCGCAGCCGCTTGCCGCCGCCGAGCACGCCGTGGCGGATCGCCGCCATCAGCTCGCGCGGCCGCGCGACCTCGCCGGAAAGCAGGCCGAGGCCGAGAAGCGCGTCGAGCACGCGCTCGACCTCGCCGGCGCGACGCGACAGCGCGGCCTCGAAGCCGGGCTGGTCGATCCCGTTCATGCCGGTTCTTTCGGGCGCCGTGTTCATGGCCGCGAGCGATGCCGGCAAAAGCCGGCGGCGTCAAGCCGGCCGCTTCGCCTGCGCTGCGGCGTTGCGCCGTCGCGGCGGGGTCTGTATTCGGAAGGGATGGTGAAGGGAGCGCCGGCTTGGACAGCCCGACCGTCGAGATCGAGCCGCGGATGAAGCGGGGACGCAAGACGCGCCGGGCGCGCGGCCGCCTCGGCCCATGTCTGCGGCTGTGGTTGCGGCGGCTGGCTCTGGCGGCCGTCGCGCTGCTGGCGCTGCCGGTCCTGCTCAGCCTCGCCTATCTGCCGTCGGCGGTGCATCCGGTCTCGACGCTGATGCTGAAGGATCTCATGCTGCTCAGGGGCTACGAGCGGGAATGGACGCCGCTGGAGCAGATCGGCCCGCGCCTCGTCAATTCGGTGCTGATGTCGGAGGACGGGCAGTTCTGCTCGCATCACGGCATCGACCTGGGCGAATTCCGCGCCGTGTTCGAGGATTTCCTCGCCGGCGAGGCGACGCGCGGCGGCTCGACCGTCACCATGCAGACGGTCAAGAACCTCTATCTGTGGCACGGCCGCTCCTATGTGCGCAAGGCGCTGGAGCTGCCCTACGCCATCTATCTCGACCTCGTGATGCCCAAGCGCCGCATCATGGAGATCTACCTGAACATCGCCGAGTGGGGGCCGGGCATCTACGGCGCGGAGGCGGCGGCACGGCACCATTTCGGCAAGTCGAGCCGCGATCTCAGCGCGCGTCAGGCCGCGCTTCTGGCCGTCACCCTGCCCAACCCGCTGGCGCGCACGCCGGGCAAGCCCTCCAACGCGCTCAACCGGCTCGCCGCCACCATCGAGCGCCGCGCCAGCCATGCCGGCGGCTACAATGCCTGCCTGAAATAGGCGTGGCGGAAAAATTTGCGCCGCGCCGCTGGCCAAAAGCCGCGCTTGCGTGTATAGGCACGCGACTTTCCCGGTTTTCGGCCGTCATGCGGGGCCCTTCGAGATGAGGGCGGCAGCGGCCGTTCGAGCGAACATCGGAGCAGGACAATGGCAGTACCGAAAAGAAAGACCTCGCCGTCGAAGCGCGGCATGCGCCGCTCTGCCGACGCGCTGAAGGCCCCGACCTATGTCGAGGACAAGAACTCCGGCGAGCTTCGCCGCCCGCACCACATCGACCTGAAGACCGGCATGTATCGCGGCCGGCAGGTGCTGGAGCCCAAGGAGAGCTGAGCCGCAAGGCCGGCCCCGGCGTCTTTCGTGCCGGAAACCTTTCGTGGAAGACCGGCCTCGCGCCGGTCTTTTGCTTTTTGCGCGCCCGCGGCTTGCGCCTGTGCGGGGCGCTTGCATCCGGCGGCGGTCCGATCCAGATAGGGACGACGCGCCCGGAGACCGCCCATGCTCGCCCACATCCCGCTGATGATCGTGCCCTTCGTGCTCTACAATCTCGGGCTCGCCGGCCTGTTCGGCGATTTCGGCGACCCGTGGCGGGCGCAGGTGTTCTCGCTCTCCATGCTGTCGGGCGGGGTGTGGACGATGAGCCTCGCCGACCTTCTGGTGCTCCTTGCTCTCCTCGTCCTGTTCGTCGAGGTGCTGAAGGCCACGCGCACCTCCAACGCCTCGGTGCTCGACCATCTTTTGTCGACCTTCGTGTTCGTCGCCTTCCTGGTCGAGTTCCTGCTGGTCCAGCGCGCGGCGAGCTCGCTGTTCTTCATCCTGACGGCGATCGCGCTGGTCGACGTGCTGGCCGGCTTCGCGATCTCGCTGCGGGCGGCTTCTCGCGACGTCAACTTCAGATAGATCGGCCGGAGACGCCGCGCAGCAGCGCCGGGAACAGGGCGGCGCGAAGGGCGGGTCCGCTGCGTCGTGACCTGCGAGGCGCCCCTCAGTCCTTGCCCATGCGGTCGAGCCGGCGCTGCATGGCCGCGATCTGGTCCTTGAGCTCCTGAAGGTCGTCGTCCTTGGCCGCCGGCGCGTCCGGCTGCGGCTCCTCGTCGGCGGCCTGCTGCGAGGCGGCCGGGAAGGGCGTGAACATGCGCATGGCGTTCTGGAACAGCTCGATGTTGCGCCGCGTCTGCTCCTCGATCGCCTTCATCGGCGTCGTCATCTTCATCATGTCCATCGGCGACTTGCCGATCCCGCCCACCATGGCGTCCTTCATCTGCTCGCGGAATCGCTCCTGCTCCTTGGCGAAGGCGATCATCGACTGCTCGAGGAAGCTCGGCACCACCATCTGCATCTGGTCGCCGTAGAAGGAGATCAATTGCCGCAGGAACGGGATGGGCAGCATGTTCTGCCCCTCGCGGTTCTCCAGCTCGAAGATGATCTGCGTCAGCACCGGGTGGGTGATGTCCTCGCCGGTCTTGGCGTCCTGGACAGTGAAATCCTCGCCCTTCCTGACCATTTCGGCAAGATCTTCCAGCGTCACATAGGTGCTGGTGCCGGTATTGTAGAGGCGGCGATTGGCGTATTTCTTGATAATCACCGGATCGTCTTTCGCGGGCATCCATCACCTCCCTGGAATGCTTGGCCTGGAATGCGGGTACGCAACGTAAGCGGGCGTCGACCCGGGGTCCGTCAAAGACCAAAGGGCAGGATATGCTCAAACGGACCGCAAATGAAAGCGGTTTGTGCGCTGCCGCAGTCATGCTGCAACTGCTGTTTTCCGGTTTGACTCGGGCCGGGGAAACGGCAAGATCGGGCTTACAGGATTCAAACGCAACACAGCATCGCGAGGAATGCCCATGTCCGCTTCCGCCATCGTCGTCGCCAGCGCGGCGCGCACGCCCGTAGGTTCGTTCAACGGCGCCTTCGCCGACATGTCCGCCCATGCGCTGGGCGCCGTCGCCATCAAGGAGGCGCTAGGGCGCGCCGGCGTCGAGGGCGCCGAGGTCGACGAGGTGGTGATGGGCCAGATCCTCTCGGCAGGGCAGGGCCAGAACCCGGCCCGCCAGGCCGCGCGCGCGGCCGGCATCCCCGACGAGAAGACCGCCTGGGGGCTGAACCAGCTCTGCGGCTCGGGCCTGCGCGCCGTCGCCATCGGCATGCAGCAGATCCAGACCGGCGACGCGAGGATCATCGTCGCCGGCGGCCAGGAATCGATGTCGCTCGCCCCGCATGTCGCCCACTTGCGCGGCGGCGTGAAGATGGGCGACTTCAAGATGATCGATTCGATGATCAGGGACGGGCTCACCGACGCCTTCTACGGCTACCACATGGGCAACACGGCCGAGAACGTCGCCCGCCAGTGGCAGCTGACCCGCGAGGAGCAGGACACCTTCGCGGTGGCCTCGCAGAACAAGGCGGAGGCCGCGCAGAAGGCCGGCCGCTTCAGGGACGAGATCGTGCCGGTGACGGTCAAGACCCGCAAGGGCGACGTCGTGGTCGAGAACGACGAGTATATCCGCCACGGCGCCACGCTCGACGCGATGCAGAAGCTGCGCCCCGCCTTCGACAAGGAAGGCACGGTGACGGCCGGCAATGCGTCCGGCATCAACGACGGCGCGGCCGCCGTGGTGCTGATGAGCGAGGACGAGGCGGCGCGGCGCGGCATCACCCCGCTGGCGCGCATCGTCTCGTGGGCGACCGCCGGCGTCGACCCGCAGATCATGGGCACGGGGCCAATCCCGGCCTCGCGCAAGGCGCTGGAGAAGGCCGGCTGGAAGGTCGACGACCTCGATCTCGTCGAGGCCAACGAGGCCTTCGCGGCGCAGGCGCTGGCCGTCAACAAGGACATGGGCTGGAACCCCGACATCGTCAACGTCAATGGCGGCGCCATCGCCATCGGCCACCCGATCGGCGCCTCGGGCGCGCGCATCTTCAACACGCTCCTGTTCGAGATGAAGCGCCGCGGCGCGAGGAAGGGGCTGGGCACGCTGTGCATCGGCGGCGGCATGGGCGTGGCGATGTGCGTCGAGAGATAGTGAGTAGCGAATAGCGAATAGGGAGTAGCGAATAGGGGGAGAAGGGCGCTGGCGCGGCGGGACCGAAAGAACCCTACTCGCTATTCGCTGTTCCCTATTCGCTCCTCTCCGACCAAAGGGAGGAGACTTCATGACCAGGACAGCACTCGTGACGGGCGGCTCGCGCGGTATCGGCGCGGCGATCTCGGTGGCGCTGAAGAATGCCGGCTACAAGGTTGCCGCCAACTATGCCGGGAACGACGAGGCCGCCGAGAAGTTCAAGGCCGAGACCGGCATTCCCGTCTACAAGTGGTCGGTCGCCGACTACGACGCCTGCGCCGAGGGCATCGGGAAGGTCGAGGCCGATCTCGGCCCGGTCGAGGTGCTGGTCAACAATGCCGGCATCACGCGCGACGCCATGTTCCACAAGATGACGCCGCAGCAGTGGCGCGAGGTGATCGACACCAACCTGACCGGCGTCTTCAACATGACGCACCCGCTGTGGCCCGGCATGCGCGACCGCAAGTTCGGCCGCATCATCACCATCTCCTCGATCAACGGCCAGAAGGGCCAGTCGGGCCAGGCCAACTATTCGGCGGCCAAGGCCGGCGATCTCGGCTTCACCAAGGCGCTGGCGCAGGAGGGCGCGCGCGCCGGCATCACCGTCAACGCGATCTGCCCCGGCTATATCGCCACCGAGATGGTCAAGGCCATCGACGAGAAGGTGCTCAACGAGCGCATCATCCCGCAGATCCCGGTCGGCCGCCTCGGCGAGCCGGAGGAGATCGCGCGCATCGTCGTCTTCCTCGCTTCCGACGAGGCCGGCTTCATCACCGGCTCGACCGTCTCGGCGAACGGCGGCCAGTTCTTCGTGTAGGCGCAGGCATCAGGGCAAGAAAAAACGGCCCCGCGCGGGGCCGTTTCCTTCTGGCGGCGCAATTGCGCATCAGTCGTCGCCGAACATGCTCCTGTAGGCGACGCCGGCGATCGCCGCGCCGAGGATGGGGGCGACCCAGAACAGCCACAGCTGCGCCAGCGCCGGGCCTTCGGCGAACAGCGCCACGCCGGTGGAGCGCGCCGGGTTGACCGAGGTGTTGGTCACCGGGATCGAGATCAGGTGGATCAGCGTCAGCGCCAGGCCGATGGCGATGGGCGCGAAGCCGGCCGGGACGCGGCTGCTGATCGCACCCAGGATCACGATCAGGAAGAAGAAGGTCAGCACCACCTCGATGATCAGCGCCGAGGTCAGCGAGTAGCCGCCCGGCGAGGCCGCGCCATAGCCGTTGGAGGCGAAGCCGCCGACCGAGGTGAAGTCGGCCCGGCCGCTGACGATAAGGTAGAGAACGATGGCCGCCAGCACGGCGCCGACGAGCTGGACGATGACGTAGGGCACGAGGTCCCTTGCCTCGAAGCGGCCGGCGGCGAGCAGGCCGACCGTGACGGCGGGGTTGAAGTGGCCGCCGGAAATGCCGCCCACGGCATAGGCCATGGTCAGCACGGTCAGGCCGAACGCGAGGGCGACGCCGACGAAGCCGATGCCGAGCTCCGGGTAGGCGGCGGCCAGCACCGCGGCTCCGCAGCCGCCGAAGACGAGCCAGAAGGTTCCGAGGAACTCGGCCAGAAGACGCTTTGTCATTGCAGTTCTCTCCGTAGATGAGGGGCAGCTGAGAATGAGCATGATTTGCAACAATCGGCAACGGCAGGCCCCCGCCGGGCGGCAGCCCGGCCGGGGCACGCGGCCGGATGGGCGGAAGACGGCGGCCAAAGGTTAACGCGGGCGCCGCGAAGCCTGTGCGAATCACTGCGGACAGGCTGTGGACTTGTTGTGGATAGGGTGTGGGAGACACAATATCTTGTGGAGAACGAAACGAGAAAATCCCGCGGTCGGTGATTCGTCGCCGATTCGTTCCGGCTTTGGCCGGAACGTTAACGCCGAACCGGGCCACGGCAGGCAAAGGTTAAGGCGGCGTAAAGAATTTCCTAACGAAATCCTGACGTTGCGGGCGACGCGAGGGCGGGTCCGGCGCCGCGCCGGAGCGATGTTGCGGCAAAGGTTAACGGCCGCGCCGCGCCGGACACCAAAGCGTGGAACGGCGATTCAGCATTTGGTCGCGCAAGGGGGCTCCGAAGCTA
Organism: Hyphomicrobiales bacterium; assembly: GCA_003577315.1. Classification (GTDB taxonomy): domain Bacteria; phylum Pseudomonadota; class Alphaproteobacteria; order Rhizobiales; family Rhizobiaceae; genus Aerobium. Next base: position 18,655 of record QEVK01000021.1, read on the forward strand.
CATCTTGTGGCGAACGAAGCCGGAACATGAAGGAGTCAGTGATTCGTCGCCGATTCGTTCCAGACTCGTTCCAGAAGTTAACCGGGGCCAGAAGTTAACCGGGGCCAGAAGGCAATCGCGCCGGAGCCGTGCGCCGCCGCCTCTCCCGGCCGCGCCGGCACTGGCGGGCGGCCGGCCCGCGACCTATGTGAGGGGGCGGCGCATCTTCCGCCCGCCCGCGCCCCGTGCTAACGGGGCGTGCGGCTGCGCCGCCTGCGCGTATCAGAGGGTCGCCCCCGCACGATGAGCATCCGAGAAAGACCCGACGCGCCGCTCGTCCTGTCCGGCCGGGACGTCACCGCCGTGCTCGGCCCCACCAACACCGGCAAGACGCATCTGGCCATCGAGCGGCTGGTCGCGCATGAGAGCGGCATCATCGGCCTGCCGCTGCGCCTGCTGGCGCGCGAGGTCTACGGCCGGGTGTGCGACAAGGTCGGGGCCGACAAGGTCGCGCTCGTCACCGGCGAGGAGAAGATCTCGCCGCCCGGCGCGCGCTATTTCGTGTGCACGGTCGAGGCGATGCCGCGCGAGACCGACCTCGCCTTCGTGGCCATCGACGAGGTGCAACTCGCCGCCGACCTGGAGCGCGGCCACATCTTCACCGATCGCATCCTGCACCTGCGCGGCCGGCAGGAGACGCTGCTTTTGGGTGCGGCGACCATGCGCGGCATCCTGGAGAAGCTGTTGCGCGGCGTCTCGGTGGTGACGCGGCCGCGCATGTCGCACCTGGCCTATTCCGGCCAGAAGAAGCTGACGCGGCTGCCGCGCCGCTCGGCGGTCGTCGCCTTCTCGGCCGACGAGGTCTACGGCATCGCCGAGCTGATCCGCCGGCAGCGCGGCGGCGCGGCGGTGGTGCTGGGCGCGCTCAGCCCCCGCACCCGCAACGCCCAGGTCGCGCTCTACCAGTCGGGCGACGTCGACTATCTCGTCGCCACCGACGCCATCGGCATGGGGCTCAACCTCGACGTCGACCACGTCGCCTTCGCCCAGAACCGCAAGTTCGACGGCTTCCAGTATCGCGAGCTGAGCGCGGCCGAGCTCGGCCAGATCGCCGGCCGCGCCGGCCGCCACATGCGCGACGGCACCTTCGGCGTCACCGGCCAGGTCGACCCCTTCCCGGACGAGCTGGTGGAGCGCATCGAGAGCCACGATTTCGAGCCGGTGAAGGTGCTGCAATGGCGCAGCGCCGTCTTCGACTTCGCCAGCCTCGACGCGCTCCGGCGCTCGATCGACCGCATCCCGCCGGTCGAGGGGCTGACGCGGGCGCTGCCGGCGGTCGACGCGCGCGCGCTCGACCATCTCGTCCGGGAGGAGGAGATCGGCCGCCTCGCCGACCGGCCGGCGCGCGTCGCGCTGCTGTGGGAGGCGTGCGCGCTGCCCGACTATCGCCGCATCGCGCCGGCCCAGCACGCCGACATCATCGGCAGTATCTATCTCGACCTCGCGAAGAAGGGCCATGTCGACGAGGACTACATGGCCGAGCAGGTGCGCCGGGCCGACACGACCGAGGGCGACATCGACACGCTGTCTGGCCGCATCGCCCAGATCCGCACCTGGACCTTCGTGTCCCACCGGCCCGGCTGGCTGGCCGATCCGGCACACTGGCAGGAAAAAACGCGCGAGATAGAGGACAGACTGTCGGATGCGCTGCACGAGCGATTGACGAAACGCTTCGTAGACCGCAGGACTTCCGTGCTCATGAGGCGCCTGAGAGAGAACGCGATGCTTGAGGCAGAGATCAGTCCGGCCGGCGACGTCACCGTCGAGGGCCACCATGTCGGCGCCCTTCAGGGCTTCCGCTTCACCGCCGACCAGTCGGCGGGCGGCGAGGACGCCAAGGCGGTGAAGGCGGCGGCGCAGAAGGCGCTGGCGGCCGAGTTCGAGGCGCGCGCCGAGCGCTTCGCCAATGCGGCCAACGGCGATTTCGCGCTGGCCTCCGACGGGCTGCTGCGCTGGATCGGCGCGCCGGTCGCCACGCTCGCCGCCGGCGAGGACGCGCTGGCGCCGCGCGTCATCCTGCTCTGCGACGAGCAGTTGACCGGGCCGGCCCGCGACAAGGTGGCGGCGCGCGCCGAACGCTTCGTGCGCTACCAGATCGACACGCTTCTGAAGCCGCTGGTCGACCTCAAGGCCGCCGACCAGCTTTCGGGGCTGGCGCGCGGCATCGCCTTCCAGCTGGCCGAGAATTTCGGCGTGCTCCACCGCCGCGACGTCGCCGACGACGTCAAGGCGCTCGACCAGGAGGCGCGGGCCGCGCTTCGCCGGCTCGGCGTGCGCTTCGGCGCCTTCCACGTCTTCGTGCCGGCGCTCCTGAAGCCCGGCCCCGCCGGCCTCGTCACGCTCCTGTGGGCGCTCGTCAACGACGGCAAGGACAGGCCAGGCTTCGGCGACGTGGTCCACGCGCTCGCTTCCGGCCGCACCTCGGTGGTGGTGGATCCCGGCTTCGACGCCGCCTTCTACCGCCTTGCCGGCTACCGCACGCTCGGCCGGCGCGCCGTGCGCGTCGACATCCTCGAACGGCTGGCCGACCTGATCCGCCCGGCGCTGTCGTGGCGGGCGGGCACCGGCCCGCGCCCGGAAGGCGCCTATGACGGCGCGGCCTTCATCGTCACCCCGGCGATGATGTCGATCCTCGGCGCCACCGCCGAGGACATGGAAGAGATCCTGAAGGGCCTCGGCTACCGCGCCGAGGCGAAGCCGGCCTCCCAAGTGCAGGCGCGGATCGACGCGCTCGACGCGGCCGAGCGCGAGCGGGCGGCGGCGGCCGAGGCGGCGAAGGCGCAGGCGGCCGCGCCGGCGGAACCGGCCGCCGAGGGCGGGGAAGGACAGGTCGAGGCGGCGGATGCGGAGCCCGCGCCGGCCGCAGACGAGGCTCCCGCCGGGGAAGCGCCCGCCACGGTCGCGGCGGAAGCGGAACCGGCCGCCGAGGGTGGGGAAGGGCAGGTCGAGGCGGCGGATGCGGAGCCCGCGCCGTCCGCAGACGAGGCCCCCGCCGGGGAAGCGCCCGCCACGGTCGGAGCGGAAGCGGAAACGGCCGCCGCGCAGGAGGATGCGCCCGCCGGGCCGGTCGCGGAAGCGCCGGCGCAGGCGACGGCCGCCGGGGACGATGCCCCGGCTGCCGAGACCGCCGGCGACGCGCCGGAGGCCGAAGCCGTCGTCGAAGACATCGTTGCCGATGCTCCCGCCGAGGAGGCGAAGCCGGTGCTGCTGTGGCGTCCGGCCCGCTTCGAGGGCCGCCAGCGCCACGGCCGCGGCAACCGCCCGCAGCAGGGCAAGGGCCGGCCGCAGCAACGCGAGGGTGCCGCCGGCGAGGGCCGCCAGCGCTTCGAGCGCCGGTTCGGCGGCAAGCCGGGCGAGGGACGGGGCGGCGACGGCAAGGATGCCGGGGGCAGGGCCGGCGAGGCCGGCGGCGGGCGCGACGGCCGGCCGGAGCGGGGGAAGGGCAAGCCCCGCGACAAGCAGGACCACCGCAACGGCAGCCAGCAGCGCGGGCGCCCGCGCGAGGAGCGGCCGGCGCGGATCGACCCCGATTCGCCCTTCGCCAAGCTCGCGGCGCTGCGCGAGCAGTTGAAGGGCAAATGACCGGGGCCGGCGAGCGGAGGGCAGGCGACCGGGGCCGATGAACGCAGATCGCGACCGGCAGCCGACCGGCGGCGAGGAGCGCCAGCGCATCGACAAATGGCTGTTCTTCGCGCGCGTGGTAAAATCGCGCTCGCTGGCGGCCAAGCTGGTCGCGGCCGGCCATGTGCGCGTCAACCGCGACAAGGCCGACCAGCCCTCGCGGGCGGTGAAGCCGGGCGACGTGCTGACCATCGCGCTCGACCGCAAGGTCCTCGTCTGGCGGGTGCTGGCGCTGGGCGCCCGCCGCGGCCCGCCGCAGGAGGCGCGCACGCTCTACGAGGACCTCGGCGCGTCGGCGGCGGACGCCGCACCCGCCGAGGGCGCGTGAACGCGCAGGCGCGCATGCCGGCAGCGGCATTGTGGCGCGGCGGCGTTGCGCCATTTCGTCGCCCTTGCACGCGGCCGGCAAAGGCGTTACCTGACCGGCCGGACCGAGGGCCGGACCGAAAGGAAGCCGTGCGATGACCTATGTCGTCACCGACAACTGCATCAAATGCAAGTACATGGACTGCGTCGAGGTCTGCCCGGTCGACTGTTTCTACGAAGGCGAGAACATGCTCGTCATCCATCCCGACGAGTGCATCGATTGCGGCGTGTGCGAGCCGGAATGCCCGGCCGACGCCATCAAGCCCGACACCGATCCCGGCCTCGAGAAGTGGCTGGAGATCAACACCGAATACGCCTCGAAGTGGCCGAACATAACCCAGAAGAAGGAGCCGCCGGCCGACGCCAAGGCGTGGGACGGGGTACCGGGGAAGTTCGAGGACCATTTTTCGCCGGAGCCCGGCACGGGCGACTGAGTTAAAAAAAGTTGCCCGGCACGGGCGACTGACTCGGCGAAGCGCCCGGCGCGGGTGGCTTGGTCGGAAAGGTGCCCGGCAGCGACGACCGGGCCGCGCGGGCCGTTGCCGCCGCGCCATGCCTGCCCGTTTGCCGGGCGGACTGTTCGCTTGTGCAGCAAATTGTTGATTCTTTCCGCTTTTTGTGCTACAAGAAAATAACATGCCGATGGCAGGCGTCGACCAATTGCACAAGCGTCCTAATCATTGAAAGGCTGACACGCATCCAGGACCGGGAAACCGGACCGGATGGGCGCGCTTGCGCCATGTTCCGGCATCGGCGGTTTTCGGAAAGAACGGGTGCGGCCTTTCGGGGCTCTTGCAGGCGGTTTCGCCGGGCGGATCGGCTGGCCGGCGCGCCGGCCGCGACGACAGGCGCGCCGCGAGGGCGCGCGGCACCAAGGTCAGCACGCGCCGCACCGGCGCGTGGGATAAAAGGAGTACAGGGCGTATGGCAAACCAGCAGAAGAAGGCCGCGACCAGGCAGGGCTTCAAGACGGGCGAGTTCGTCGTCTATCCGGCGCACGGCGTCGGGCAGATCGTCGCCATCGAGGAGCAGGAGGTCGCCGGGCACAAGCTGGAACTCTTCGTCATCGACTTCCAGAAGGACAAGATGCGCCTGAAGGTGCCGGTCGCCAAGGCGACCTCGATCGGCATGCGCAAGCTTTCCGAGACCGACTATGTCGACCGCGCGCTCAAGGTGGTGCAGGGTCGCGCCCGCGTCAAGCGCACCATGTGGTCGCGCCGGGCGCAGGAATACGACGCCAAGATCAATTCGGGCGACCTGATCTCGATCTCCGAGGTGGTGCGCGACCTCTACCGCGCCGAGAACCAGCCCGAGCAGTCCTATTCGGAGCGCCAGCTCTACGAGGCCGCGCTCGACCGCATGGCGCGCGAGATCGCCGCCGTCAACAAGATGTCGGACACCGAGGCCGTGCGCCTGATCGAGGCCAACCTGAACAAGGGGCCGCGCCGCGGCGCCAAGGCCGACAACGAGGAGGCCGAGCAGGAGGAAGCCGCGTAAGCGGCCTTCCCGAGGCTCCGAAGCGATTGCGGGACCCGGCCGAAAGGCCGGGTCTTTTTCGTTCCGGGGTGCCGCCGCGCATTTCGCGCCGCCCGGCCTGCCGGCCGATGGAACCTTTCGCCCTGCCGATGCGTATTTCCGGTCACGGGGCGCATCGAGCCGCGATGCGCCGGCAGGAGCCAGACCCATGGACGACCCGGCCAAGCGAGGCATGATCCGCCAGGCGATGAGCGCGCCCTATCTCGGCCGCGAGGAGGAGATCGAGCTTGCGTTGCGCTGGAAGGAAAAGCACGACCAGGAGGCGCTCAACCGCATCGCGCTCGCCCATATGCGGCTCGTCATCGCCATGGCCGGCCGCTTCCGCCATTTCGGCCTGCCGGCGAGCGACCTGATCCAGGAAGGCCATGTCGGGCTGCTGGAGGCGGCCGCCCGCTTCGACCCCGAGCGGCAGGTGCGCTTCTCGACCTATGCGGCGTGGTGGATCCGCGCCTCCATGCAGGACTTCATCCTGCGCAACTGGTCGATCGTGCGCGGCGGCACGTCGTCGGCGCAGAAGGCGCTGTTCTTCAACCTGCGGCGGCTGCGGGCGCGGCTGGCGCAGGAGCGGCGCGAGGCGTCGCGGCAGGACATCTATATCGAGGTCGCCGACGCGCTCGGCGTGGCGGTGGCGGACGTGGCGGCGATGGACGCGAGGCTTTCGGCGTCCGACACCTCGCTCGACGCGCCGCTTGCCGGCGAGGACGGCCAGTCCGAGCGCATGGACTTCCTCGTCAGCGACGCGCCGCCGCCCGACGAGGTCGCCGGCAAGACCATCGACGACGAGCGCCGCGCCCGCTGGCTCGGCAAGGCGCTGTCGACGCTCAACGCCCGCGAGCTGAAGATCATCCGCGAGCGCAGGCTGTCGGAGGAGGGCGCGACGCTGGAGGCGCTGGGCGAGACGCTCGGCATCTCCAAGGAACGGGTGCGCCAGATCGAGAGCCGGGCGATCGAGAAGCTGCGCACCGCGCTGACGCGCATCGATCCCGACATGATGCGCCACGCGGCGTGAGAGAGAGGGAGAGAAGCGAATAGGGAGTAGCGAGTAGCGAGTAGGGAGTAGCGAGTAGGGAGTAGATTTTTTCCGCGTTCTATTCGCTATTCGCTATTCGCTATTCGCTCACCTGTCCGTCACGATCTTGACGCGCGCGCCGGCAGAGACGGTCGCGCCGGCGCTCATGGCGTTGATGAGGCGGAACATGTCGAGCTTGCGGTCCACGCCCACCATCCGGGCGGCGAGCGTGGCGACGGTGTCGCCGGGCTTCGCCGTCACCACCCTGATCCTGAGCGGCTTCAGCGCCTCGCGCTCGCCGGGCGCGAGCGTGCGGAAGCTGTCGCGCACCGTGGCGGCGACGCCGTCGAGCGCGGTGCTGCCGGCGGGCGCGGCGGTCAGCAGGCGGTAGACCTGGCCGTCGGCGCGCACGACGGTGACGTCGAACTGCCACTTGTCGGCGCGGGCGCGGGCGCTGACGGCCTCGTTGCCGTTGATGGTGAGCGGGCGCACGCTCGCCGTGTCGAGGCCCGCCACCCAGCCCGAGCGCACATAGTCGGACAAGGGCACGCGCCTGTCGAGCGAGACGCCGTCGAAGCGGATCGCCATGTCGCCGGGGCCGGCGGCGGTGACGGCGGCGGCCGAATTGTCGATGACGAAGCCCTCCGGCACCGAGAAGCTGATGCCGAGCTGCGGATGCAGGAAGGTGCGGCCGCGCACATAGCCTTCCTGCGGCGTGTCGCCGAACAGCATGCCGTCCAGGCCGTCGAGGAAGGGGTTGCGGTCGCGCTGGCCGGTGCCCGGCGGCGCGTACTGGCGCGCGTGCCGCAGCGCCAGCTCGATGCGCTGCGGCGCGCTCGGATGGCTGGAGAGGAAGTCGAGCCCCTCGTCGGTCTGGCCGGTGACGCTGCGCGAGGCGCTGTAGGCGTCCATGGCCTGGAGGAAGCGGGCGGCGGCGAACGGGTCGTAGCCGGCGCGCGCGATGGCGCGGATGCCGATGGCGTCGGCCTCCAGCTCCTGGTTGCGAGAGAACTGCGCCAGCCGCAGCTTGCCGCGCACCAGCGCCACGCGCGCGGCCGGGTCCTTGCCGAGAACGTCGTTGACCACCTGCGTCGCCAGCACCTCCTCGGCCTCCTTCTGCTGGCGCTGGATGCCGTGGTTGGCCGTCACATGCGCCATCTCGTGGGCGAGCACGGCGGCAAGCTCGGCCGAATCGTTGGCGAGCGCGAGCAGGCCGCGCGTGACGTAGAGATAGCCGCCCGGCAGCGCGAAGGCGTTGATGGCCGGCGAGTTCAGGATGGTGATCTGGTAGGTCTGGTTCGGGTTCTCGGGGTCGAGCGTCAGCGAGCCGACGATGCGCGCCACCATGCGCTCCAGCTTGGGATCGGAATATTCGCCGCCATAGGTGGCCAGGATGCGCGGGTGCTGCTCGCGCGCCAGCGCCGCCATGCGGTCGTTGCGGGTGACGGTGTCGACCGTGACCGGATTGGTCGAGGGGCGGAAGGCGTCGTCGGAAACGCCGGTCAGCGCCTGGCACCCGGCGACCAGCAGCGACAGCGCCAGCGCAGGCACGGCCGCGCCGCGCCGCAGGCTGCGGGCCGGAGCGGAGTCCATCCGGTCCTTCAGTCCGTGCTGCGTCGAGATCGGCAGGGCGGCGTCCTTTCCTGGTTCCGGTGATGCAACGCGCACGCGAACCGGAGGTTGCAGGCCCGCCTATGTCGATTCCGTTAAGGAAACAAGCAGGCCGGGCGTCCAGAGCCGATGTCGCGCGCAATTGTGTCGGCTTCCGGGCGGCGGCGGGGCGCGTCAAGCCCCTCAAGCCCCGATATAGGCGCGGAACGCCTCCGGCGCATCCGGCGAGAACATCTCGGCCGTCGGCGCCACCGCCGCGACGCGCCCCTCCTCGACGAAGGCGATGCGGTGGCAGAGCGCGCGCGCGTCCCCGGGATGGTGGGTGACCATCAGGATCGTCATCCGCCGCTCGGCGTCGAGGTCGCGCACCAGCTCCAGCATCTCGCGGCGCAGCGCCGGGCCGAGCGAGGCGAAGGCCTCGTCGAGCAAAAGCACCGGCCGGTCGCGCAGCAGCGCCCTGGCCAGCGCCACGCGCTGGCGCTCGCCGCCGGAAAGCTCGGCCGGCAGGCGCTTCTCCTTGCCGGCAAGCCCGGTGCGGGCGAGCGCGGCGGCGATGTCGGCGCGGTCGGCCCCGGTCAGCCTCAGCGAGGGCGAGCGGCCGAGGCCGACATTTCGCGCCACGTCGAGGTGGGAAAACAGGTTGTTCTCCTGAAACACCATCGAGACCGGCCGCTGCGCCGGGGGCAGGCCGGCCGCGTCCTCGCCGCCGATCAGGATGCGGCCGGAAGACGGCGCCTCGAAGCCGGCGACGAGGTTGAGCAGCGTCGACTTGCCCGATCCGCTCGGCCCCATGATCGCGACGATCTCGGACGCCTCGACGTCGAGATCGAATGACATCGCCGTCTCGCCATAGCTGAAGGCGACATTTTCCAGCCTGACCGCCGCGCCGCTCATCGTGCGGCCCTCCCGCGCTCGGCCAGCATCGTCAGGGCGAGGCACACGGCGCCGAGGATCAGCGCCAGCCCGGCCGCGTCCATGGTGCGGTAGCTGCCCATGCGCGCGAGCAGGAGATAGGGCAGGGTCTGGACGCTGTCGGAGCCGAACAGGGCGATGACGCCGAGGTCGCCGAGCGACAGCGCCATGGCGAAGGCGAGCGCGGTGAAGGCCGGGCGGCGGATCGACGGCCAGTCGATCAGGCGCAGCCGGGCAAGGCCCGTAATGCCGAGCTGGGCGGCGAGCCGCTCGTGGCGGGCGCTGGCGGCGTCCCAGGCCGGACGGATGGCGCGGATGGCGAAGGGCATCGCCATCACCGCGTTGACGGCGATCACCATGACCGGGGCGGCGGCGAAGACCTGGCCGGTGCCGCGCAGCGCCACGAACCAGCCGGCGCCGACGACGATCGGCGGCACGACGAGGACGAAGCCGGCGCCGGTGTCGAGCATGCGCTCGAGCAGCGACGGCCGCGCCGTGCGCGGCCGCTTCATCTCCAGCGCCCGCCGCGCCGCCGCCAGCGCCAGCGACAGCGCCACGCACAGCAGCGCGGCGCAGAGGGCCAGCACGAGGCTGGTCAGCGTCGCGGCATGGACGGCGGGCTCGCGCGCCAGCCGGGCGAGATCGGCCCTGAGGCCCGACACCGTCACCGCCGCCAGCGGACCGGCGACGAAAAGGAGCGCGGCGAGGATGATCGCCGCGTTGACGACGCGCTCGGCCGCGCCGGCCACCGCCGGCCGCCGCGGCGCCACCGGCAGGCTGGCGTCGCCGGCCATGTCGGCCCCGAGCCTGAGCAGGAACAGCACGGCCGCCGCCGTCAGCGCGATCTGCAACGCCGTCAGCGCCACGGCGCGGGCGGGGTCGAAATCGAAGCGCAGCGCCTGGTAGATCGCCACCTCCAGCGTCGTGGCCGCCGGGCCGCCGCCAAGTGTGAGCACGATGGTGAAGGAGGTGACGCACAGCATGAAGACGAGGCCGGCGACGCCCGGAAGTGCCGCGCGCAGCGCCGGCCACTCGATCAGCCGGAACGAGGCGCTGGCGCCCATGCCGAGCTGGGCGGCGAGCCGCCACTGGTCGGCCGGCACCGCCTCTAGCGCCTGAAGCAGCAGCCGGGCGGCGAGCGGCAGGTTGAAGAAGACATGGGCGACGAGGATGCCCGACAGGCCGTAGATGCCCTGCCAGCGGCTGCCGGTCAGCGCCGTGAGCGGGTCGGCGAACAGCCCGGCGCGGCCCAGAAGCGCCAGCACGCCCATCGCCGCGACGATGGCCGGCAGCGCCAGCGGCACCAGGAACAGCTTCAGCACCAGCCCCCGGCCGGGGAAGGCGGGATGGCGCGCCAGCGCCCGCGCCACGAGAATGGCGGGGGCGACCGAAAGCAGGGTAGACAGCGTGGCCTGCCACAGCGTGAAGCCCGCCACGCGCACGAGATAGGCGTCGAAGGCGGCCGCCGCGCCCGACCAGTCGCGCGCGGCCTCGAACGCCAGACCGGCGAAGGCGCCGCCGATCAAAAGGCCGATCAGGCCGAGGCCGGCGACGCCGGCAAGGATGCGGCGGTCGCGCGCCATCGCCCGGTCAGCGGCTCATCGCCGCCAGCCACTCGTCGATCCATGCCTGCCGGTTCTCCGCGACTTCCTCCGCATCGAGAGCGAGCGTCCTTTCCGGCTTGACGAGGCCGTCGAAGGCGGGGTCGAGCGGGCCGGAGGTCTCGCCGGCCGGGAACATCCAGTTGGCCTCGGGGATGGCGTCCTGGAAGGCGGGCGTGGTCATGAAGTCGAGGAATTTCTGCGCCAGCGGGTTGTCGGCGCCCCTGAGCGTCCGCGCCGCGACCTCGACCTGGAGGTAGTGGCCCTTGGCGAAGCCGGCCGCCTTGTAGCGGGTGGAGCCTTCCGCGATCTCGTGATAGGCGGGCGAGGTGGTGTAGGACAGCACCATCGCCGCCTCGCCGGAGGTGAACAGGCCGTAGGCCTCGCTCCAGCCGGGCGTCACCGTCAGCACCTTGTCCTTCAGCCTCGCCCATGCCCCGGCGGCCTCGTCGCCGTAGACGGCCTTGACCCACAGGAGCAGGCCGAGCCCCGGCGTCGAGGTGCGCGGGTCCTGGATGACGATTTTTTCCTCCGGGCCGGCCTCGACCAGCTCTCGCAGGCTCGCCGGCGGCGTCTCGATCGCCTCGCTGTCGTAGACGAAGGCGAAATAGCCGTAGTCGTAGGGCACGAAGGTGTCGTCGTCCCAGCCGCCGGGAACCGACACGCGGTCGAGCGTGACGCCGTGCGGCGCGAACAGCCCGGTCTGGCGCGCCTCGAAGGTCAGGTTGGTGTCGAGGCCGAGCACGATGTCGGCCCTGGTGCCCTTGCCCTCCAGACGCAGCCGGTTCAGGAGCGCCACGCCGTCGGCCACGGCGACGAATTCGAGGTCGCAGCCGCATTCGGCCTCGAAAGCCTTCTCGACCGCGGGGCCGGGGCCCCATTCGGCGGTGAAGCTGTCATAGGTGTAGACGGTGAGCTTGTCCTGCGCCGCCGCCGGGGCGGCCGCCAGCGCGAGCGTCGCGGCGACGAGGATGGACGGGTTGATGCGCATCGGCGCCTCCTTGAAGCGTTGGCCAAGGGAGCGGCGCCGTGGAAAAGCGTCTAATCCCTCCGCCGGTACGAGCCGGATCAGGTTCAGCGGGTTGGCGGGTTTTCCCCGTGCCTCTCAGCCGGTCCGCGACAAGGCCGCGTCCGGCACCCCGTTAGAGCAGGTAAAGACATAGGCCCGGCGCGCCGGCAGGGCAAGGGAAAGTGCGCAGGCGCTTCCGCTTTCGCCGGCGGGCTGATAGAGGCGGTCGCCATGAGCCGTTTCGCCATCCTGCTCGGCGGCGACCTCGTCGCCACGCCGCGCCTTTCGCGCCAGCTTGCCGGCGCGCGCGTCATCGCCGCCGATTCCGGCATGCGCCATGCCGCCCCGCTCGGCCTGACGCCCGAGCTGTGGACCGGCGACTTCGACTCGGTCGAGGAGGGCCTGCGCGCCTTCCATGCCGACATCCCGATGGAGATCTTCCCGCCGGAGAAGGACCAGACCGACGGCGAGATCGCGGTCGAGGCCGCGCTGAAGCGCGGCGCGCGCGAGCTGGTGCTGGTGGGCGCCTTCGGCGGCGAGCGCGCCGACCACGCCTATCTGCATCTCGCCGCCGCCATGCGGCTGGCCGAGACCGGCACCTCCTGCCTGCTGACCAGCGGCCTGCAGGAAGGCATGCCGCTGATGCCGGGCGAGGCGTGCTTCGACTACGAGGACGGCACGCCGTTCAGCGTGCTGGCCTTCTCCGATCTTGCCGGCCTCACGCTTTCCGGCGCGAAATGGCCGCTCGAAAACCGCTTCGTGCCGTTCGGCTCGTCGCTGACGCTCTCCAACGAGGTGCGGGGCGGGCTGACCGTCGGCCTTACCGCCGGCCGCGCCATGCTTCTGGCCCGGCCCGCCTCCTACTACGCGCTATAGACCATGGCTCCGCCGCTTCTTTCCCTCGACGGCATCAGATTGACCTTCGGCGGCACGCCGCTGCTCGACGGGGCCGCGCTCTCGGTCTCGGCCGGCGACCGGATCGCGCTCGTCGGCAGGAACGGCTCGGGCAAGTCGACGCTGCTCAGGATCGCCGCCGGCATGGTCGAGCCGCAGGACGGCGAGGCGTTCCGCCAGCCGGGCGCGACCGTGCGCTATCTCGCGCAGGAGCCGGACTGGCAGGGCTTTTCCACCGTGCGCGCCTATGTCGAGGCGGGCCTGGGCCCGGCCGACGACCCCCACCGCGCCACCTACATGCTCGAAAGCCTCGGCCTGACCGGCGACGAGGATCCGGCGACGCTGTCGGGAGGCGAGGCGCGGCGCGCGGCGCTCGCCCGGGTGCTGGCGCCCGAGCCCGACATCCTGCTCCTCGACGAGCCGACCAACCATCTCGACCTCACCACCATCGAGTGGCTGGAGGGCGAGTTGCAGCGCACGAGATCGGCGCTGATCGTCATCTCGCACGACCGCCGCTTCCTGGAGCGGGTGTCGCGCGCGGTGGTCTGGCTCGACCGCGGGGTCACGCGCCGGCTGGAGAAGGGCTTTGCCCATTTCGAGGCGTGGCGTGACGCGATCCTCGAGGAGGAGGAGAAGGAACAGCACAAGCTCGGCCGCCAGATCGTGCGCGAGGAGCACTGGCTGCGCTATGGCGTCACCGCACGGCGCAAGCGCAACATGCGCCGGCTGGGCGAGTTGCAGGCCATGCGCGCCCGCCACAGGAGCCACAAGGGCGCCGAGGGGCTGGCCGTGATGGCTGCCGCGGAGGGCCAGGAATCGGGCCGGCTCGTCATCGAGGCCAAGGCGATCTCGAAGAGCTATGGCGACGTCGTCGTGGTCAAGGACTTCTCCACGCGCATCCGGCGCGGCGACCGCGTCGGCCTCGTGGGGCCCAACGGGGCGGGCAAGACCACGCTGGTCAAGCTGCTGATCGGTCAGCTTGCGCCGGATTCCGGCACGGTGCGGCTCGGCGCCAATGTCGAGATCGCCGCGCTCGACCAGAAGCGCGAGCTCGCGCCCGACGAGACGCTGGCGCACTACCTGACCGACGGGCGCGGCGACAGCGTCGTCGTCAACGGCGAGGAGAAGCACGTCGTCTCCTACATGAAGGACTTCCTGTTCAAGCCCGAGCAGGCGCGCACGCCGGTGCGCGAGCTTTCGGGCGGCGAGCGGGCGCGGCTGGTCCTGGCGCGCATCCTGTCGCGGCCGGCCAACCTTCTGGTGCTGGACGAGCCGACCAACGACCTCGACATGGAAACGCTCGACCTGTTGCAGGAGCTGGTCGCCTCCTATCCGGGCACGGTTCTGCTCGTCAGCCACGACCGCGACTTCCTCGACCGCACCGTGACCAGCACGATCGCGCCAGAGGGCATGGGGGCCGGCGGCGGGCGCTGGGTGGACTATGCCGGCGGCTATTCCGACATGCTGGCCCAGCGCGGCGGCACGCGGCTCGACGAGCGCGGCGCGCGGGGCGCGAAGGCAGCGCCCGCGCAGAAGGCGAAGCCCGAGCCGAAGCCGGCGGCGGCCGGCCCGGCGAAGAAGCTCTCCTACAAGCAGAAATACGCGCTGGAGACCCTGCCGGGCGAGATGGACGAGCTGCACGGCAAGATCGCGGCGCTGGAGGCGAGGATGGCCGACCCGGCCTTCTACACCCGCGACCCGCAGGGCTTTTCCAGGGTCGCCGCCGAACTCGACGCGCTGCGGGAAAAACTCTCGGCGCTGGAGGAGGAGTGGCTGGAGCTGGAGATGCTGCGCGAGGAGATCGAGGGAGCGTAGTTGCCGGGCAGGCGTTTTGCGCATAGATTATGCGCAGGAGACTTGCCCATGTTGACCAGATCGCCATCGCGCAAATCCGTCAATCTATCGATCGACGCCGATCTTCTCGCCGAGGCCAAGGCGCTGAACGTCAACCTCTCCCGCGCCGCCGAGACCGGCATCAGCGAGGCCGTGCGCAAGGAGAAGGAAAGGGTATGGAAGGAAGAGAACCGCGAGACCATCGAGGGCTGGAACCGCTATTTCGAGGAACACGGGCTGCCGTTCTCTGAATATCGCGGTTTTTAATGGCACGATATGATGTCTATCGCGATCCGCGCGGCACCGAGAACCTGTTGGTGTGTATCCAGGCCGACCTTTTCGACCAGTTCGAAACACGGATGGTGATACCGCTCCTGCCGGAGCGTCCGCCCATGACGCCGCTGAAAAAGTTGAACCCCGTCTTCACAATTGAGGAACGGCGCTACGTTCTACATACCCAACTCACGCTGTCGGTGCCGGCAAGTGCGCTTCGGGTACGGATCGCCAATATCGAAACCCACCGCGACGAGATCACCGCCGCGCTGGATTTCCTGTTTCAGGGTTTCTGAAGCAGCCTATTCCACCGGCCGGTCGGCGTTGAGCCTGGCCGCCAGCCCCTCCATGCGCTCGGCGAGGGTGGCGAGGGCGCCGGTCAGCGCGGCGTCGCTCCTGTCGGCCTTCACCAGCGCGTCGTCGCGCGTCTTGCGCAAGGTGGCGATCTCGCTTTCCATGCCACGCACGCGCTTCTGCAACTCGGAAAGCTCGTCCATGACCATGATGCCGGCCATCACGGTCAGCCGCTGGTCGCCGATCTCGCCGAACGAGCCCTTGAGGTGCGTCACGTAGCGGTCGAAGCGGCCGGCGAGGTCGATCAGGTGCTCCTCCTGCCCCTCGTCGCAGGCCATGCGGTACTGCTTGCCGTCGATCGTCACCGTCACCTGGGCCATCGTGGTCTTCCTACCTGTCGAGCACGGCGCGGATGGTCTCCATCGCCGTCACCAGCCGGCGCGAGACCTCCTTGTTGGCCTGCTCCAGCCGCTCGGAGCGGGCTTCCGAGCTGTCGAGCTCCTGGGCGAGGCGGGCGCGGTCGGCGTTCATGCGCTGCACCTCGGCCTCGGCCTCGCCATAGTCCTGCTCGCGCTCCAGCCGCGCGGACACCGCATCCTCCAGCGCGTCGATCGCCCTGCCGAGGCGTGCAATCACTTCCCTGAGGGTCGCTTCCCCGGTCATCGCTTCCGTTCCAGCTTGTCCGGTTGCCGGCGTTGCCCGAATCGGCCGCGCAGCCAGCACGTTGAACCCGAAACATTAGGCGGCGTGTCAAGCAGGCGTCAACGCAAGCCTGCGCCACTATCCCCTTCAAAGCGGCACGCCGCCGCCCGACCGCCCCCGGGCCGCGGCGTGCGCGAGCGCCTGCGGCGTTGACTCGGGGGCCGCGCCTGCTATGTGTCGCCACGCCCCGGGGCCTCAAAAGGGCGGCCCTTCAAGGGGCCATCCTTCCGCGCCGGACCACGAGCGAGCGACCCATGACCTCACGAGAATTGCACGACCGCATGGCCAATGCGATCCGCTTCCTTTCCGCGGATGCGATCGAGAAGGCGAATTCCGGCCATCCGGGCCTCCCCATGGGCGCTGCCGACGTCGCCACCGTGCTGTTCACGCGCTTCCTCGCCTACGACCCGCAGAAGCCCGACTGGGCCGACCGCGACCGCTTCGTGCTGTCGGCCGGCCACGGCTCGATGCTGCTCTACTCGCTGCTCTACCTGACCGGCTACGAGGACATCGACCTCGACCAGATCAAGCATTTCCGCCAGCTCGGCTACAGGACCGCCGGCCACCCGGAATGGGGCCACGCCGCCGGCATCGAGACCACGACCGGCCCGCTCGGCCAGGGCCTGTCCAACGCCGTCGGCATGGCGCTCGCCGAGCGCATCCTCAACGCCCGCTTCGGCGACGGCCTCGTCGACCACTACACCTATGTGCTCGCCGGCGACGGCTGCCTGATGGAGGGCATCAGCCAGGAGGCGATCTCGCTTGCCGGCCATCTGAGGCTCAACAAGCTGATCGTCATCTGGGACGACAACAACATCTCCATCGACGGCGAGATCTCGCTGTCGGACTCGACCGACCAGCGCGCGCGCTTCGCCGCCTCGGGCTGGAACACGCTGGCCGTCGACGGCCACGACGCGGAAGCCATCGCGGCGGCCATCGAGGCCGCGCGCCGCTCCGACCGGCCGACGCTGATCGCGGCCAGGACCACCATCGGCTTCGGCGCGCCGACCAAGGCCGGCTCGTCCAAGGTCCACGGCTCGCCGCTCGGCGCGGAGGAGCTGGCCGGGGCGCGCGCCGCACTCGGCTGGGAGGCCGAGCCCTTCGTGGTGCCGTCCGACGTGCTCGACGCCTGGCGGCTCGCCGGCCTGCGCTCGGCCAGGGAGCGCAAGGAGTGGGAGAAACGGCTGGCCGCCGCCGACGCCGAGACGCGCGGCGAGTTCGAGCGGCGCATGCGCGGCGACCTGCCTGCCGGCCTCGACGAGGCGATCGACGCCTACAAGCGCAAGCTCGCCGCCGACAGGCCGAAGGTCGCGACCCGCAAGTCGTCGGAGATGGCGCTCGAGGTCATCAACGGCGTCGTGCCGGAGACCATCGGCGGCTCGGCGGACCTGACCGGCTCCAACAACACCAAGACCAGCCAGACCGGCCCGATCAGGCCGGGCGACTATTCGGGCCGCTACGTCTATTACGGCATCCGCGAGCACGGCATGGCGGCGGCCATGAACGGCATGGCGCTGCATGGCGGCGTCATCCCCTATGGCGGCACGTTCCTGACCTTTTCCGACTATGCGCGGCCGGCCATGCGGCTCGCCTCGCTGATGGGCATCCGCTCGATCTTCGTCATGACGCACGATTCGATCGGGCTGGGCGAGGACGGCCCGACGCACCAGCCGGTCGAGCATCTGGCAGCGCTTCGCGCCATCCCCAACCATACGGTGCTGCGGCCCGCCGACGCTGTCGAGGCCGCCGAGGCGTGGCAGGTGGCGCTCAAGTCGGTGAGGACGCCGACGACGCTGGCGCTGACGCGGCAGAACCTGCCGGCTGTGCGCACCGAGCACACGGACGAGAACCTGACGGCGCGCGGCGCCTACGAGCTCGCCGGCACCGACGGCGACGCGAAGGTGACGATCTTCGCCTCCGGCTCGGAGGTCGAGATCGCGCTCGCCGCCAGGGCCGTTCTCGACAAGCGCGGCGTTGCCGCCCGCGTCGTCTCCGTGCCGTCCTTCGAGCTGTTCTTCCAGCAGGAGGAGGCCTATCGCGCCGGCGTCATCGGCGCGGCACCCGTCAGGATCGCCGTCGAGGCCGGCATCCGCCAGGGCTGGGACGAAATCATCGGCTCCGACGGCCTGTTCGTCGGCATGACCGGCTTCGGCGCCAGCGGCCGCATCGAGGACCTCTACAGGCATTTCGGCATCACGGCGGAAGCGGTGGTCGCGGCGGTGGAAAAGCGGCTGGCGCGGGGCTGATACCCCCGCTGCCGCGGCGATCGGGCGCCGGCTCCGTCGGCGGATTGTGCCAGAAACCGGATTCCTGTTTCCGGTCCGGGCTCTAATCGGTTTTATCCCGCGGCGGCGCTGGATTCTTCGCAGGCACGCGGCTATGGAAACGCAGCTTCGGCGGCGGGGCCTGCCTCGCGCTGCCGGAAAACTCGCCTTTCAGCCCGTCGGGAGATCGAAGTAATGACCGTCAAAGTCGCCGTCAACGGATTTGGCCGCATCGGCCGCAACATCGTGCGCGCCATCTACGAGAGCGGCCGCAAGGACATCGACGTGGTGGCGATCAACGACCTCGGCCCCGTCGAGACCAACGCCCACCTGTTGCGCTACGACAGCGTCCACGGCCGCTTCCCGTCGGAGGTCAAGGTCGACGGCGACACCATCACGGTCGGCTCCGACTCCTTCAAGGTCTTCGCCGAGCGCGACCCGTCGAAGCTGCCCTGGGGCGACCTCGGCGTCGACATCGTGCTCGAATGCACCGGCATCTTCACCTCGAAGGAAAAGGCCTCGGCGCATCTGACGGCCGGCGCCAAGCGCGTCATCGTCTCGGCGCCCGCCGACAATGCCGACATCACCGTGGTCTACGGCGTCAACCACGACAGGATCACGCGGGACCACGTCGTCATCTCCAACGCCTCGTGCACCACCAACTGCCTGGCGCCGGTGGCCAAGGTTCTCAACGACGCCTTCGGCATCGAGAAGGGGTTCATGACGACGGTGCACGCCTATACGGGCGACCAGCCGACGCTCGACACCATGCACAAGGACCTCTACCGGGCCCGCGCCGCGGCGCTGTCGATGATCCCGACCTCGACGGGCGCGGCCAAGGCGGTCGGTCTCGTCCTGCCCGAGCTGAAGGGCAAGCTCGACGGCGTGGCGATCCGCGTGCCGACGCCGAACGTCTCGGTGGTCGACTTCAAGTTCGTGCCGAAGAAGAAGGTGACCGTCGAGGAGGTCAACGCCGCGCTGGTGGCGGCCGCCGATGGCCCGCTCAAGGGCATCCTCGCCTACACCAGGGAGCCGCTGGTCTCGATCGACCTCAACCACAACCCGGCGTCCTCCACCTTCGCGCTCGACCAGACCAAGGTGATCGAGGGCGACCTGGTGCGCGTCATGTCGTGGTACGACAACGAATGGGGCTTCTCCAACCGCATGGCCGACACGGCCGTGGCGGTGGCCGCGACGCTCTGACGGGCCGATGTTCCGCCCCCTTCTCCACAGGACGGCGCGCTGGCGCCCTCTCGAAGGGGAAGGGATGGAGCACCTGGCTCTCGGGCCGGTGAGCGGCGGAAGGGGAGCGGCGATCCGCGCCGACAGCGTCGTGATCGGAAGCCGGGGCGGCAGGCCCTATGGCCTGCGCTACCGGATCGACTGCGACGCCGGATGGCGGGTCCTGTCGTTCTCCATCGAAACCGTGGACGGGCGGGGGCTTCGCCTCCTGTCCGACGGCGAGGGCCGCTGGCGCGACGAGGACGGCCGCCCGCTGCCGCGGTTCGACGGCTGCATCGACATCGATCTGGCCGGAACCCCGTTCACCAACACCCTGCCGATCCGCCGGCTGGGCCTTGCGCCGCAATCGGGTACGGCGAGGCTCACCATGCTCTACGTGCCCTTCGACACGTTCGAGCCCGTGACCGACGGCCAGCGCTACACCTGCCTCGTGGAAGACAGGCTCTACCGCTACGAGGCCGAGGACCGCAGCTTCGCCGCCGACCTTCCGGTGGACGAGGACGGGCTCGTGACCGACTATCCTTCGCTTTTTGAGCGTCTATGACCGGAGAACCTTGATGGCATTCAGGACCCTCGACGATTTCGCCGACGTTTCCGGCAAGCGGGTGCTTGTGCGCGTCGATCTCAACGTGCCCGTCAAGGACGGCGCGGTGACGGACACCACGCGCATCGAGCGCGTCGCCCCCACCATCGCCGAGCTTTCGGCCAAGGGCGCGAAGGTCGTCCTTCTCGCCCATTTCGGCCGGCCCAAGGGCGCGCCCGACCCGCAATACTCGCTGGCGCCCATCGCGCGGGCGGCATCGGACGTGCTGGGCAGGCCGGTGGCCTTCGCGGAAGATTGCATCGGCGAGGCGGCGGCGAAGGCCGTCGCCGCGATGGAGGTGGGCGACATCCTGCTTCTGGAGAACACCCGCTTCCACAAGGGCGAGGAGAAGAACGATCCCGATTTCGTCGCAGCGCTCGCGGCGAACGGCGACCTCTACGTCAACGACGCCTTCTCGGCCGCCCACCGCGCGCATGCCTCGACGGAGGGGCTGGCGCGGGCGCTGCCGGCCTGTGCCGGCCGCTCGATGCAGGCCGAGCTGGAGGCGCTGGAGAAGGGCCTGGGCTCGCCGGCGCGGCCGGTGGTCGCCATCGTCGGCGGCGCCAAGGTCTCGACCAAGATCGACCTTCTGATGAACCTCGTGAAGAAGGTCGACGCGCTGGTGATCGGCGGCGGCATGGCCAACACCTTCCTGGCCGCGCGCGGCACCGATGTCGGCAAGTCGCTTTGCGAGCACGATCTCGCCGACACCGCCAGGCAGATCATGATCGAGGCGGCGACGGCCGGCTGCGCCATCGTGCTTCCCTCCGACGCCGTGGTGGCGAGGGAGTTCAAGGCCGGCGCCGACAACGAGACCGTCGCGGTCGAGGCCGTGCCGGCCGACGGCATGATCCTCGACGTCGGGGAAAGGACGGTGGAGAAGGTCAGGGAGTGGATCGGCCGCGCCGCCACGCTGGTGTGGAACGGGCCGCTCGGGGCCTTCGAGATCGAGCCGTTCGACCGCGCCACGGTCGAGGCCGCCCGCTTCGCGGCCGCGCGCACGAAGGAGGGCGGGCTCGTCTCCGTCGCCGGCGGCGGCGACACGGTCGCCGCGCTCAACCATGCCGGCGTCGCCGACGACTTCACCTATGTCTCGACCGCCGGCGGCGCCTTCCTCGAATGGATGGAAGGCAAGGAGCTGCCGGGCGTGGCCGCTTTGTCGAAGTGATGCCGGGCTCGAAGTGACGCCGGAGCGCGGCCGCGCGGGAAACGCGCGCGGCCGTTTACTCTCTTAAACAATTGAAATCCTTTCAATCGATTCGACTGGCGGGCCTGCATTCCGTTCGTTTGCCGCATCTGCTAAGCGGCCTTCAAACACGAACATGGAGGCAGATGATGAGCGAGCGTCTCAAGGACATCGTGACCGCAATGGCCGAGCAGGCCGCAAACAAGGACGGCTTCATCGCCGCGCTCGACCAGTCGGGCGGCTCCACGCCCAAGGCGCTCAGGCTCTACGGCATCGAGGAAGGCGCCTGGTCGAACGATGCCGAGATGTTCGACCTCATCCACCAGATGCGTACGAGGATCATCAAGTCGCCCGCCTTCACCGGCGACAAGGTGATGGGCGCGATCCTGTTCGAGCAGACGATGGACCGCGACATCGACGGCACGCCCACGGCGCAGTATCTGTGGGAACGGCGCGGCGTCGTGCCGTTCCTGAAGGTCGACAAGGGCCTCGCCGACGAGAAGGACGGCGTCAAGCTGATGAAGCCGATGCCCGGCCTCGACGCGCTGCTGGAGCGCGCCGCCGCCAAGGGAATCTTCGGCACCAAGATGCGTTCGGTGATCGACGCGGCGAACCCGCAGGGCATCGCGGCCATCGTCGCCCAGCAGTTCGAGGTGGCGAGGCAGATCCTCGGCCACGGCCTCGTCCCGATCATCGAGCCGGAGGTGACGATCTCGATTGCCGACAAGGCGGAAGCCGAGGAGATCCTGCTCGCCGAGATCAGGAAGCAGCTCGACGGCGCGCCGGCCGGCAAGCAGGTGATGCTCAAGCTGACGCTGCCGACGAAGGCCAACCTCTACAAGCCGCTGATCGACGATCCGCGCGTCATGCGCGTGGTCGCGCTGTCGGGCGGGTATTCCCGCGCCGACGCGAACGCGATGCTCAGGCAGAATGCGGGCATGATCGCCAGCTTCTCGCGCGCGCTGACCGAGGGTCTTTCCGCGAAGCAGAGCGATGCCGAGTTCGACGCGGCCCTGGCCGCGGCGATAGACAGCATCTTCGAGGCGTCCCGCGCCAACTGACGCGCTTTTTTCCCAGCGCCGCTCGCCCAGGGGGAGCGGCGCGTCACTTGCCGTGGCTGAGAACGACGGTCAGCGAGATGGCGGCCAGCGCGACGATGGCGAGCTTCCAGAAATCGCTGCGCCTCCTCAGGCCCGGCAGGCCGAGCGGCTTGATGATGTGGGCGATCATCACCGCGACGATCAGCAGGGAGAGTATCTTGGTCATGCCGGCGGCCCGCAGCGATTCCGTTGCAACGGACCCGTTTGAGCAGCAACCTTGACTCCTGTCAAAGCCGGGCAGACGTTTGAAAACGACGATGTGAAGCATGACCGCCGGGCCGCGAGGCCGGCGGCGAGGGAGGGAGAGAATGGCGTCACGTTACGCGCAGGTCTATGCAGGCTGGCGGGCCGACCCGGAGAGGTTCTGGGCGGAGGCGGCCGGGGCGATCGACTGGATTTCCCCGCCGACGAGGATCTTCGCTCCCGAGGAGGGCGTTTACGGGCGCTGGTTCGTCGACGGCGTGTGCAACACCTGCTTCAACGCCGTCGACCGCCATGTGGCGAGCGGCCGCGCCGACCAGAAGGCGCTGGTCTACGACAGCCCGATCACGGGGAAGAAGAAGAGCTTCACCTATGGGGAGCTGAAGGACGAGGTGGTCGCGCTTGCCGCGGTCTTGCGCGCGCAAGGGGTGGAGAAGGGCGACCGCGTCATCATCTACATGCCGATGGTGCCGGAGGCGGTGTTCGCCATGCTCGCCTGCGCGCGGCTGGGGGCGGTGCATTCGGTGGTGTTCGGCGGCTTTGCCGCGCGCGAGCTGGCCACGCGCATCGACGATTCCAGGCCCAGGGTGATCGTCTCGGCCTCCTGCGGCGTCGAGCCCGGCCGCGTCGTCGCCTACAAGCCGCTGCTCGACGGCGCCATCGAGGCCGCCGCGCACAAGCCGGAGGCCTGCGTCATCCTCCAGCGGCCCGAGCAGACCTGCGAGCTGACGCCCGGCCGCGACGTCGACCTGGCCGAGGCGGTCGCCGCCGCCAAGGCGGCGGGCGCCGGGGTCGAGTGCGTGCCCGTGGCCGCCACCGACCCGCTCTACGTGCTCTACACCTCGGGCACGACCGGCCAGCCCAAGGGCGTGGTGCGCGACAATGGCGGCCACATGGTGGCGCTGAAATGGACCATGGAGAACGAGTTCGGCGTCAGGCCGGGCGAGGTGTTCTGGGCCGCTTCCGACGTCGGCTGGGTGGTCGGCCATTCCTACATCGTCTACGCGCCGCTCCTGCACGGCTGCACCACCATCGTCTTCGAGGGCAAGCCGGTCGGCACGCCCGACGCCGGCACGTTCTGGCGGGTGATCGCCGAGCATGGCGCGGTGGCGCTGTTCACCGCGCCCACGGCCTTCCGCGCCATCAAGGGCCAGGACCCGAAGGGCGAGTTCATCGGCAGGTACGATTTGTCGCGCTTCCGCACCCTGTTCCTCGCCGGCGAGCGCGCCGACCCCGAAACGATCAAATGGGCCGAGGCGCGGCTCGGCGTGCCGGTGATCGACCACTGGTGGCAGACCGAGACCGGCTATCCGATCAGCCACAACCCGGTGGGGCTCGGGCAGCTTCCGGTCAAGTACGGCTCGCCGGCCGTGCCGATGCCGGGCTACGACGTGCGGGTGCTGGACGATGCCGGCCACGAGGTGCCGGCCGGCACGCTCGGCAACGTCGTCATCAAGCTGCCGCTGCCGCCCGGCTGCCTGCCGACGCTGTGGAACGCCGACGAGCGCTTCCGCTCGGCCTACCTGTCGGAGTTCCCCGGCTACTACAAGACGGCCGATGCCGGCTACATCGACGAGGACAACTACCTCTTCATCATGGCGCGCACCGACGACATCATCAACGTCGCCGGCCATCGCCTCTCGACCGGCGCGATGGAGGAGGTGGTGGCCGAGCACCCCGACGTCGCCGAATGCGCCGTGGTCGGCATGCAGGACGGCATGAAGGGCCAGATCCCGCTCGGCTTCGTGGTGCTCAACGCCGGGGTGGCGCGCGAGCCGGCCGAGATCGAGAAGGAAGTGATCGCGCTGGTGCGCGACAAGATCGGGCCGGTCGCCGCCTTCAAGTCGGTGGTGACGGTCAAGCGCCTGCCCAAGACGCGCTCGGGCAAGATCCTGCGCGGCACGATGCAGAAGATGGCCGACCGCGAGACATGGTCGATGCCGGCCACCATCGACGACCCGGCAATCCTCGACGAGATCGGCTCGGCGCTGCACGGCAAGGGCATCGGCGGCTGAGAGGCGGCCGGCCGGACTTGACCCCGGCGCCCGGCCGCGCCTATCCCTCGTGCCTCGACAACGAGCGGAGCGGACCATGACGCTGGACGGCAAGACCGCAATCGTGACCGGCGGGGCGGGCGGCATCGGCTACGCCATCGCCGAGCGGTTCCTCAACGACGGCGCGCGCGTCGTCATAGCCGATGTCGACCTGGCCGGCGGCCGGCGCGCCGAGGCAGACCTCGGCCGGCTCGGGCAGGCGCGCTTCGTGCGCACCGATGTCGGGCGCAAGCTCGACGTCCACAACCTCGTCGCCGCCACGGTCGACGCCTTCGGCGACGTCGACATCCTCGTCAACAATGCCGGCATCGTCCACGCGGCCGACTTCCTCGACCTCAAGGAGGAGGATTTCGACCGGGTGCTCGCGGTGAACCTGAAAGGCGCGTTCCTCGCAGGCCAGGCGGCGGCGCGCTTCATGGTCGACAAGGTCAAGGCCGGCGGCGCGCCGGGCGCCATCGTCAACATGTCGTCGGTCAACGCCGTGTTCGCGCTGCCCGAGCAGCTCGCCTATTCGGTGTCCAAGGGCGGCGTCGCCCAGCTCACCAAGGCCATGGCGCTGTCGCTGGCGCCGTGGGGCATCCGCGTCAACGCCATCGGTCCCGGCTCGATCGCCACCGACATGCTGGCCGCCGTGATCGCCGGGCCGGAGGGCAGGGAGCGCATCCTGTCGCGCACACCGCTCGGGCGCGTCGGCGAGCCCTCGGAGATCGCGGCCATCGCCGCCTTCCTCGCCTCGGACGAGGCCAGCTACATCACCGGCCAGACCATCTATGCCGATGGCGGGCGGCTGGCGCTCAACTATACGGTGAAGCCGCCGGCGCAGAAGTGATCCCGCGCCGCAGGACGGCCGGGCCGCCTATTCCTCGTCCTCGTCGGGCGCGGTCGACTTGAGCGAGGACAGCTTGGCGAAGACGGCGTCGGCGTCGAGCTCGTCCTCGTCGCGGTCGGCCTTGTCGGTGCGCACGTCGAGGCCCTCGGTCATCGAGGCCGGCAGCAGCGTGTCGCCGACGGGCGCGGCGGCCGGCTGGCCGCGCGAGGCGCGCTGGATCTCGAGGTCGAGGTCGATCTGCGAGCACAGGCCGAGCGTCACCGGGTCCATCGGCGTGAGGTTGGCCGCGTTCCAGTGGGTGCGGTTGCGGATCTGCTCGATGGTCGACTTGGTGGTGCCGACGAGGCGGGAAACCTGCGCGTCCTTCAGCTCGGGATGGTTCTTGACCAGCCACAGGATGGCGTTGGGCCGGTCCTGGCGCTTCGACAGCGGCGTGTAGCGCGGCGCGCGGCGCTTGGATTCGGGCACGCGCACCTTCGGCTCCGACAGCTTGAGCTTGTGCTCGGGATCGGCCTCGCCCTTCGCGATCTCCTCGCGCGAGAGCTGGCCGGTCATCACCGGGTCGAGGCCCTTGATGCCCTGCGCGGCCTCGCCGTCGGCGATCGCCTTGACCTCGAGCGGGTGCAGCTTGCAGAACTGGGCGATCTGGTCGAAGGAAAGCGCCGTGTTGTCGACCAGCCAGACGGCGGTCGCCTTGGGCATGAGCAGCGTGTTGGCCATGGGGTAAAGTCCTCTCGTTCGCCCGCGTCCCTGTCGCGGGCGGTGGGCGAAGCCACCGATTTGGGAAATCGGGGAAGATATAGCGGCATTCGCCGCGCCCCGCAACGAAAAGCCGCGAATTTCCCTTTCTCGCAGCGACGGCGAGTGGGCGCGGGGAGGGCCGGCCCTATCCCACGTCGAGCACGATCTTGCCGATGTGGTCGCCTTCCTCCATGCGCTCGTGCGCCCGCCAGGCCTCCTTCAGCGGGAAGATCATGTCCATCACCGGCGCGATCCTGCGGCTGGCCAGAAGCGGCCACACCTTGGCCTCGAGCTCGGCGGCGATCTCGCCCTTGAAGGCGACGCTGCGCGGCCTGAGCGTCGAGCCGGTATGGGTGAGGCGCTTGACCATCAGCCGGGCGATGTCGACGCTGGCTTTTGCGCCGCCGAGCGTGGCGATCTGCACGATGCGCCCCTCCACGGCCGCCGCCGCGTAGTTGCGCGAGACGTAGTCGCCGCCGACCATGTCGAGGATGACGTCGACGCCCTTGCCGTCCGTCTCCTCCCTGGCGACGCGCACGAAGTCCTCCTCGCGGTAGTTGATGGCGCGGGCCGCGCCGAGCTTCAGGCACGCCTCGCATTTCTCGGCCGAGCCGGCCGTGGCCAGCACCCTGGCGCCGAAGGCCGCGCCGAGCTGGATCGCGGCCGTGCCGATGCCGGAGGAGCCGCCGTGGACGAGGAAGCTTTCGCCCGCCTTCAGCCCGCCGCGCTGGAAGACGTTGTGCCAGACGGTGAAGAAGGTCTCGGGAATGGCGGCGGCCTCCGAGAAGGTGAAGCCGGCCGGCACCGGCAGGGCGTTGGTCTCGTGGACGGCGACGTATTCGGCGTAGCCGCCGCCGGGGGTGAGCGCCGCGACCGGGTCGCCCGTGCGCCAGCGCGCGGCGCCCTCGCCCGTTGCCGCCACCTCGCCGGCCACTTCCAGCCCCGGCAGGTCGGATGCGCCCGGCGGCGGCGGATAGGTGCCCTGCCGCTGCGCCACGTCCGGCCGGTTGACGCCGGCGGCGCGCACCCGGATCACGATCTCGCCGGGCCCCGGCCGGGGCACGGGGCGGCTTTCGGGCTTGAGCACCAGCGGCCCGCCGGGCTCCGTGATCGCGATCGCCGTCATCGTTTCCGGCAGCGTGCTTGCGCTCATGCCTGCTCCTTTCGCGCCTGGTACGGCCGGGCGGTTTGCCTCGGCCTGCTCTCCTTATGTACACTGATGCGGGCCGAGGCAAAGTGGAGGAGCGGAAAATGGCGCTGTTCGACGACGAGGCGGCCAGGCCGAAACGGGTGCACGAGATCGGGCAGGACCTGTCGCTCCTGTCGGCCGACGAGCTGCGCGAGCGCATCGACCAGTTGCGGGCCGAGATCGCGCGGATCGAGGGCGAGCTCGACGCCAAGGGCTCCAGCCGGATCGCCGCCGAGGCGCTGTTCCGGCGCTGAGAAAAGTCTGTTTGCGAAACGGTGTCGCAACCGTGTAAGCGGCGTGCCCGAAAATCCGCCAGATTTCATCGGAATCGACAGCCTGATTCCCTGCCCTGATTCCCGTCCGGCCCGGATCACAGCGGAGACGTCATGTTCGCCACCTACCGTTCCATCGTCTCGCTGCTTTGCGGCACCGCCTTCCTGCTCGCCGGCTCGGGCCTGCACAGCCTGCTTCTGCCGCTGCGCGGCCAGGCCGAGGGCTTCTCCACCGCCGCGCTCGGCCTGCTGGGCACCGCCTGGGCCGGCGGCTTCGTGGCCGGCTGCTATTTCGCGCCGCTGCTCGTGCGCAAGGTCGGGCATGTGCGCGCCTTCGGCGCCTTCGCCTCCTCGGCCGCGATGGTGGCGCTGACCACCGGGCTGTGGATCGACGAGCTGGCCTGGATCGGCCTGCGCGCCGCCACCGGCTTCGCCATGGCGGGCGCCTTCATGGTCATCGAGAGCTGGCTCAACGAGCGCGCCACCAACGAGAACCGCGGCACAGTGTTCGGCCTCTACATGATGGTGACCTACGCCGCCATCACCGTCGGCCAGATGATGGTGGCCACCACCGACGTGGGAAACGCGGCCCCCTTCATGCTGGCGGGCATCCTGTTCTGCGCCTCGCTCATTCCCACGGCCATCTCCTCGGCCGCCTCGCCGCAGCCGCTGGCCGAGGTCAGGCTCGACCTTCGCCGCCTCTACGCCAATTCGCCGGTGGCGGCGGTGGGCTGCGTGCTGATCGGCGTCGCCAACGGCGCCTGGGGCACGCTGGGGGCGGTCTACGGCGCGCGCGCCGGCATCTCGGCCTTCGAGATCGCGCTGATGATGAGCATCGTGGTGATCTCCGGCGCGCTGGCGCAGCTTCCCGTCGGCCGCGCCTCCGACCGCACCGACCGCCGCTACGTGCTTTCGGCCGCCTCGTTCGGCGCGGCGCTGTTCGCGCTGGCGCTGTTTTCCTTCGCGCCGCGCTCGGGCGTGCCGATCCTGGTGCTGACGGCCGCCTATGGCGCGCTCGCCTACACGCTCTATTCCGTCGCCGTGGCGCATGCCAACGACCACGCCGGCAGCGAGGATTTCGTCAAGGTCTCGGGCGGCCTGCTGCTTCTCTACGGCTTCGGCACCATGATCGGCCCGGTGATGGGCGCGCTCCTGATGGAGCGGCTGCGCCCCGACAGCCTGTTCCTGGCCACGGCGGCGCCGCATCTGGCGCTCGGCGTCTACGCGCTGGTGCGCGCCCGCGCCCGCGCGCCGGTTCCGGTCGAGGAGCGCGAGGCCTTCAAGACCCTGCCGGCCGAGCGCGCGGTGACGCCCCAGGCCGTGCTGCTCGACCCGCGCAGCGAGCAGGAGGACGGCGAGGGCGGCGCGCAGGGGCTGAAGCCGGCTGCCGAGTGAGCGCGCGGGGCGGACGCGGGCGCTTTGCGTTTCGCCGCGAGGCGGCTACAAGATGCGGCCATGGTCCAGCATGATGCCTTCGCGGCGATCGCCGACGCCAACCGCCGCCTCCTGCTCGAGGCGCTGCGGCGCGGGCCCAAGACGGTCGGCGAGCTGGCCGGCGGCCTGCCGGTGTCGCGGCCGGCGGTGTCGCAGCATCTCAAGGTGCTGCTCGACGCCGGGCTGGTCAGCGTCCGCGCCCAGGGCACGAAGCGCATCTACGCGCTCGACGCCGACGGCCTGCTGCGGCTCAACGTCTGGATCGACCAGTTCTGGCAGGGCTGAACCGCGCGGAGCGTCGCGCCGGGGCATGGAGCGGGCATGAAAAAGCCGGCGGCGGGACCGCCACCGGCAGCGTTGCGATGTGTCGCAAGACCGAAGGGTCAGTGCTGGGTCGGCGCCTGCAACCTCTCGATCTGATCCTTGATGGCCAGCTTGCGCCTCTTCAGCTGCGCGATCTCGAGGTCGTCTATCGACGGATGCGACATAGCCTCGTCGAGCTGACGCTCGATGTCGCCGTGCTTGCGCTGCAGTTCCGCAAGATGGGATGCAAGAGACATGATAGGCTCTCCCTTCAAGGTTCCTTGACCGCGCCGTCTCCGGCTCCCTCGCAGGCCGCCGGACATGACAGCACGGTGACAGTGTGCCATCGATTTATCCGGCTGTCGAATGTGGCATTGTGGCTTTTCCCGCCGACGCTAAACGTGTTATTAAATCGGCTCCGGCCGCCGGCCGGAAACCGCCCGCATGGCGCGCAGTCGCCGCATTCTTCAGACGGACGAGCATGTCGGAACAGGAACAGGCCGAGATTCGTCTCGAGTTTGCCAAGCTCAAGCAGGAACATACGGATCTGGACGCCGCGATCAACGCGATGATCGCGACCGGCTGCGACGCCTTGCAGATACAGCGCATGAAGAAGAAGAAGCTGGCGCTGAAGGACAAGCTCAAGCAGCTCGAAGACCGGATCATCCCCGACATCATCGCCTGACGGGCGCCCCCGGCAGGAAAGCCCGCAGGAAGGAATGCATGGCCGGTTCTGCACCCGACGTCGCCATCATCATGGGCAGCCAGTCCGACTGGGCCACGATGCGCCACGCCGCCGAGACGCTCGAGGCGCTCGGCATCGCCCATGACAGCCTGATCGTCTCGGCCCACCGCACGCCGAAGCGACTCTACGACTTCGCCACCGGCGCGAGAGCGGCCGGCTACAAGGTCATCGTCGCGGGCGCGGGCGGGGCGGCGCATCTGCCGGGCATGACGGCGGCGCTGACGCCGCTGCCGGTGTTCGGCGTGCCGGTCGAATCGAAGGCGCTTTCGGGCAAGGATTCGCTGCTCTCCATCGTGCAGATGCCGGCCGGCATCCCCGTCGGCACGCTGGCCATCGGCCGCGCCGGCGCCGTCAACGCCGCGCTGCTCGCCGCCGCCGTGCTTTCGCTGTCCGATCCCGCGCTCGCGGCGCGGCTCGACGCCTGGCGCGCCCAGCAGACCGGGGCGGTCGCCGAACGGCCGGACGACGGGGCATGACGGCGCCGCTTCCGGCCGGCTCGACCATCGGCATCGTCGGCGGCGGCCAGCTCGGCCGCATGCTGGCGATGGCCGCGGCCCGGCTCGGCTACCGCACCGTCGTGCTGGAGCCGCAGGCCGGCTGCCCGGCCGCCCAGGTCGCCAGCCGGCAGATCGTCGCCGCCTATGACGACGCGGCGGCGCTGGACGAGCTTGCCGGCGCCTGCGCGGTCGTCACCTACGAGTTCGAGAACGTGCCGGTGGCGGCGGCCGAGCGGCTTGCCGGGACGGTGCCGGTCCTGCCGCCGCCGCGCGCGCTGGAAGTGGCGCAGGACCGCCTCGCCGAGAAGACCGCGCTCAACGCCATGGGCATCGCGACGGCGCAGTTCGTGGCCGTCGACGGCGACGCCGACCTCGC
The DNA here is from genome assembly GCA_003577315.1 of Hyphomicrobiales bacterium. Classification (GTDB taxonomy): domain Bacteria; phylum Pseudomonadota; class Alphaproteobacteria; order Rhizobiales; family Rhizobiaceae; genus Aerobium. The sequence continues at coordinate 49,371 of QEVK01000021.1, forward strand.
CGCCGGCCTCGCCGCCTTCGGCGGCGACGGCGTGCTCAAGACGCGCCGCCTCGGCTATGACGGCAAGGGCCAGCGCGTATTCCGCGCCGCCTCGGCCGCGGACGCCGGCGGCGCGTTCGCCGCCATGGGCTCGGTGCCGCTGATCCTCGAATCGCTGGTGCCGTTCGAGCGCGAGATCTCCGTCATCGCCGCGCGCGGCCGCGACGGGCGCGTCGCCGCTTACGACCCGGCCGAGAACGTCCACCGGAACGGCATCCTGCACACCTCGACCGTGCCGGCGGCGGCGATGCCCGCGACGCTTGCCGCCGCGCGCGCGGCGGCTGCCGCCATCCTCGACGGGCTCGGCTATGTCGGCGTCATCGGCGTCGAGTTCTTCGCGCTCGCCGACGGTTCCGTGCTCGTCAACGAGATCGCGCCGCGCGTGCACAATTCCGGCCACTGGACCGAGGCCGCCTGCGTCGTCTCGCAGTTCGAGCAGCACATCCGCGCCGTCGCCGGCCTGCCGCTGGGCGATCCGGCCCGCCACGGCGACTGCGTGATGGAGAACCTGATCGGCGACGACATCCTGCGCGCGCCCGCCCTTCTGGCGGAGCCGGGGCTGATGCTGCACCTCTACGGCAAGGAGGAGGCGCGGCCCGGCCGCAAGATGGGGCATTTCACGCGGCTGAAGGCGCGCGGCGGCGCGGCGTGAGCCCGAATCCGCAGCGCGGCGGTTGACAGGCGCTTGCGGTCTCGGCTAAGAGCCACCCGGAATTCAAGGGCGCGCCGGCGGCGCGCCTTTCACGTTGGCCCGTCAGGGCATCAGGAAACGGGCTCGACCGATGAAGATCAAGAACTCGCTCAAGGCGCTCAAGAGCCGTCACCGCGACAACCGCCTGGTTCGCCGCAAGGGCCGCGTCTACATCATCAACAAGACCGCGCCGCGCTACAAGGCCCGCCAGGGCTGAGCCTGCGGCCGGGGCGTTCGTTCCCGGCTCTGCGCGACTCACGCGAAATTCACTTTGACGTTCCGTCGTGCCCGGATAGGCTCCGGGCATGCGGAGCGTCGTTTCCATTTCAGTCGCGATCCTGCTGGCGTTCACCGCCGGCGCCCCGGCGCAGGTGACGGGCCAGGTCACCGGGGAGCGGGCGGCCGGCCGCGGCATCGCCGCCGAGGACCCGCAGGCGCGGCTCGACCGCCTGTTCGCCGACCTGAAGCGCGCCGGCAACGAGACCGCGGCCGCGCGCATCTCCCAGCGCATCAGGAGCGAGTGGTCGAAGTCGGGCAGCGCCACCATCGACCTTCTGATGCAATGGTCCAACAAGGCCGTCAACGAGAAGAAGCTCGACGTCGCGCTCGACTATCTCGACGAGATCGTCACGCTGGCCCCCACCTATGCCGAGGGCTGGAACCTGCGCGCCACCGTGCATTTCGCCCGCGACGACTACGCCCGCTCGATGGCCGACATCGACCGGGTTCTGCGGCTGGAGCCGCGCCATTTCGGCGCGCTCGCCGGCATGGCCGCGATCCTCAAGGCGACCGGCCACGAGGCGGCCGCGGCCGGGGTCTACGAGCGGCTGCTCGAGATCTATCCGATGATGCGGGCCGCGCAGAGCGAGCTCGGCAAGCTCGCCGACGAGATGGCCGGGCAGGGTATCTGAACGGCCGCGGCGCTCGCGGCGCGGCCCCTCAGCCGCCGGCCTGCTCCTCCGCCCCGATATAGGCGATGCGCAGCATGTTGGTGGAGCCGGGCGTGCCGAGCGGCACGCCGGCCGAGATGATGATGCGGTCGCCCTCGCGGCCGAAGCTCTCCTCATGGGCGATGCGGCAGGCGCGCTCGACCATGTCGTCGAGGTCGTGGGCGTCCTCGGTGACGACGCAGTGCAGACCCCACACCAGCGACAGCCGGCGCGCGGTCCTGAGCACCGGCGACAGCGCCACGATGGGAAGCTGCGGCCGCTCGCGCGCCGCGCGCAGGCCGGTGGCGCCCGATCCGGTATAGGTGACGATGGCCGACAGCTTCAGCGTCTCGCCGATCTGCCGCGCCGCCGCCGAGATCGCATCCGCGCCCGTCGCCTCCGGCTCGGAGCGCTGGGCGTTGATGATGCCGGGATAGAGCGGGTCCTTCTCCACCTGCACGGCGATGGCGTTCATGGTCGCCACCGCCTCGACCGGGTACTCGCCGGCCGCCGATTCGGCCGACAGCATCACCGCGTCCGCGCCCTCGAACACGGCGATGGAGACGTCGGAGACCTCGGCGCGGGTCGGCACCGGCGCCGAGATCATCGATTCCAGCATCTGGGTGGCCACCACCACCGGCTTGCCCGCCTTGCGCGCGGCGCGGGTGATCTGCTTCTGGATGCCGGGCACGGCCTCCAGCGGCATCTCGACGCCGAGGTCGCCGCGCGCCACCATCAGCGCGTCGGACAGTTCGATGATCTCGGCAAGCCGGGTGACCGCCTGCGGCTTCTCGATCTTGGACAGGAGCGCGGCGCGGCCGCGCGCGATCTTGCGCGCCTCGGCCAGATCCTCCGGCCGCTGGATGAAGGACAGCGCGACCCAGTCCACCCCTTCCGCCAGCACGGCTTCCAGGTCCTTGCGGTCCTTCTCGGTCAGCGCGCCGACCGGAAGCTCGGTGTCGGGCAGGCTCACGCCCTTGCGGTCGGATATCCTCGTGCCCGAGACGACGGTGCAGACGATGCGCCTGCCGTCGGCCTCGACCGCCCTGAGGTGCAGCTTGCCGTCGTCGATCAGCAGCCGGTGGCCGGGCTCGACCGAGCGCAGGATCTCGGGATGCGGCAGGTGGACGCGGCTGCCGTCGCCGGGCGCGGGGTCGTCGTCGAGCGTGAAGGTCTGGCCCGGCGTCAGCGTCTCGGCGCCGTTGGCGAACCTGCCGACGCGCAGCTTCGGCCCCTGCAGGTCGGCGAGGATGCCGATCGGCCGCCCCACCTGGCGCTCGACATCGCGGATGCGGGCGACCAGCGTGCGCATGAGCGGATGGTCGGCATGGCTCATGTTGATGCGGAAGACGTCGGCGCCGGCCTCGAACAGCCGGCGGATCATCGCCTCGTCGGAGGAAGCCGGCCCCAGCGTCGCCAGTATCTTGACCTTGCGGTCGCGCCTCATCGCGCACCCGTCCCGGGAACGGGGGTTGCGCCGCCTGCCGGCTCGTCGGTCAACTGCACCATCCAGCTCGCTTGCTCCCGCGTGTCGTATTCCTGAAAGCCGGCGCGCTGGAAGCCGCGCGCGAAGCAGTCGCCGGCGCCGGCGATCTTGAACTCGCGCTCGGCCACGCACATGTTGACCGGCCCGTCCCAGCGGCCGCCGCGCTCGGCGTCCTCGGCATAGAGATAGTAGTAGCGCGACGACAGCGCGCCCTCGATCAGCGTCTTGCAGGTCGAGCCCTCGATGTGCCACCAGCCCTCGGTCACCCAGCCGGTGCTGGCGCGATAGCCGATGGCCACGCCGACCAGGCTCTGCGTGGCGTTGCAGACGCGGAAGTCGGCGCGCGCCGGCGTGGCCGCGACCGTCGAGGCCGCGCCGGCCAGCGCGAACACGCCAAGCAGCGCCGCCGCGCGCCGCCGCGCGGCCGCCCGCATCGTCCCATCCGTGCCTGTCGAAGCAGTCGTCATCATGCGGTGCCTATTTCAAAGAAGTGAGCGCTTGTGTCAACGCGCAGCGATCTTGCCCGCGAGCGTGTCGAAACCGCGGCATTGCGCGCGGGCGCGCTTCGTGGAACACAGGCGGCACCCTGCCCCGGAGACGGACCCTGCCGCCCATGACACGCGACGCGCTCTTTTCCCCGTTCGAGGTCGTCGAGGGCGACCGCTCCAGGGGCCTGGTGCTGGTGGCCGACCATGCCGGGCGAGCGCTCCCCGACGAGTATGGCGACCTCGGCCTGCCGGCGGCCGAGTTCGAGCGCCACATCGCCTACGACATCGGCGTCGAGGCGCTGACGCGGGCGCTGGCGGCCGCGCTCGGCGCGCCGGCGGTGATGGCGCGCTTCTCGCGCCTGCTGATCGACGCCAACCGCGGCGAGGACGATCCGACGCTGATCCGCCAGCTCTACGACGGCACGATCATCCCCGCCAACTATCCGCTGGGCGCGCAGGAGCGGGAGCGGCGGCTGGAACGCTACTGGCGGCCCTATCACGACGCGCTCGGCGCGGTGGTGGCCTCGGTCGCGGCCACGAGCGGCGCGGCGCCCTTCCTCCTGTCGCTCCATTCCTTCACGCCGACGATGCAGGGGCGGGCGCGGCCGTGGCATGTCGGCATCCTGTGGGACGCGGACGACCGCGCCCCCCGCCCGCTCCTCGACATGCTGTCGGCCGACCCGGCGCTGGTGGTGGGCGACAACGAGCCCTATGACGGGGCGCTGCGCGGCGACACCATGTTCCGCCACGCCATCGTCAACGGCTACGCGCACGCGCTGGTCGAGATCAGGCAGGACCTGATCGCCACGCCCGAGGGCGTCGAGGCCTGGGCGCGACGGCTCGTGCCGATGGTCGAGGCCGTCAACGCCATGGCGGACGTGCATGTGGTAAGACAATACGGCTCCCGCACGGGACCCATCTGAAGGAGGCTGCGATGACCGACGACCGGGGCGACGACCTGAAGCGCGATTTCGAGGCGGCAGCCTTTCGCCGGCTGGTCGAGCACCTGCGCGGCCGCGCCGACGTGCAGAACATCGACCTGATGAACCTCGCCGGCTTCTGCCGCAACTGCCTGGCCGACTGGTATCGCGAGGCCGCGCAGGCGGCCGGCGTCGCCATGGACAAGGACGAGGCGCGAAGGATCGTCTACGGCATGCCCTATGCCGAGTGGCGCGCGCGCCACCAGCGCGAGGCGACGCCCGAGCAGAAGGCCGCTTTCGAGAAGAGCCATCCGAAAGGGCATTGATTCTTGCCGGCGGGTCGGGCAACCAGACGCCCGCCCGCCGCGCCGCCGACTCGCCGCGCGGCCCCGACCTGTGGAGATCCGACATGGCCGAAGACATCACCGCCGAGCCCGCCCAGACCGTCGCCGCCGGCCAGCTCCGCTCGTTCATCGAGCGCATCGAGCGGCTGGAGGAGGAGAAGCAGACCATCGCCGACGACATCAAGGAGGTGTTCGCCGAGGCCAAGGGCACCGGCTTCGACACCAAGGCGATGCGGACCATCCTTCGCCTGCGCAAGAAGGATGCTGCCGAGCGGCAGGAGGAGGAGGCGATCCTCGACCTCTACATGGCCGCGCTCGGCATGGCCTGAACGGCAGCCGCGCCGGACGGCGGCACGACCGTCCGGCTTCTCCTGTCCGCCTTGCCTGCCCGCCTTACCCGTCCTCGCGCGGCGCGAGCAGGATCGAGGACGGCAGGTCGATCGCGACGGACAGCCCTTGCGCCTCCATGGTGCGGACGAACCGGCCGCGGAACTGCCTTTCGACGATCGTTTCCAGCAATTTCGAGCCGAACCCGCCGGACGGGACCGCCGCCGTCCCCGGGGCGGCGAAGCGCTCGGTCCAGCCTATCGTCTGCCACTCGCCGCTGCGGCGCAGCGCGACGTTCAGCCGGCCGTCGGCCTGCGCCAGCGCGCCGTACTTGGCGGCGTTGGTCGCCAGCTCGTGCAGGATCAGCGCCACCGAGGTGATGGCGCTCGCCTGAAGCGTGGCGTCCTCTGCCTCGATGACGATGTGGCCGGCCGCTCCCGTCCGGTAGGGGTCGAGCAACTGCTCCAGCAGGCCGCGCAGGGAACCCGCCTTGCCGCCGCCGCTGCCGCGGATCAGGCCGTGCGCGCGGTGCAGCGCCTCGAGGCGCGCGCGCAGCCTGCCGGCGAGGGGCGCGAGGTCCGGCTCCTCGCGCACCGACAGGCCGACGAGGCCGCCGACGAGGGCGAACAGGTTCTTGATGCGGTGGTCCAGCTCGCGCGTCACCAGCTCCTTCTGCGCGTCGAGCTGCTTGGCATCCTCGATGTCGGTCGAGGTGCCGTACCAGCGCACGATCCTGCCGCGGGCGTCCCGCATCGGCATGGCGATGACGCGCAGCCAGCGGAAGACGCCGTCGTGGCGGCGGAAGCGGTAGTCGATGTCGTAGGTCTCGCCGGTGGCGAGGCAGGCCGTCCAGGTCGCCGTCACGCGCTCGCGGTCGTCGGGATGGACCAGCTCCAACCAGATGCCGGGCGTGATGTCCTCGTGGGGGACGCCGGTGAACTCGGTCCAGCGACGGTTGAAATAGTCGTGGGCGCCGGCTGCGTCGGCGCTCCAGACCATCTGCGGGATGGCCTCGCTCAGTGTGTCGAAGCGCAGGTTGCTCTGCTCCAGCGCCGCCGCCGTCTCGGCCTGCGCCGTCACGTCGAGGATGATGCCGGCGAGCTGGACGACGCGCTGGCGCTCGTCGCGGATCGGCCGGCCCGAGGCGACGTACCAGCGCAGCGCGCCGTCATGCGTGATGGTGCGGAACCGGCTGCGATAGTCGATTCCCGTCGCGACGGCCTCGTCGACGGCCGAAAGCACGCGCGCGCGGTCGTCGGCGTAGAGGTTGGCCGACAGCGTCTCCAGCGACAGGCCGCTGCGCGCCTCGGCCTCCGGGACGCCGTATTGCTGGGCGAGGCTGCCGTCGATGATGATGCGGCGGCTGTCGACGTCGAAATCCCAGGTGCCGACGATGCCGCCGGCCTCCAGCGCCATCTCGATGCGCTGGTGCGACATGGCGAGCGCCTTGCGCATGCGCATGTGCTCGGTCGTCTCGCTGGCCATCAGCAGGACGGCGCAGACGCCACCCTGCGAGGAGACGACGGGGATCAGGCTGAGGTTGAACCAGCAGATGCGGCACACGCCGGCGCGGCAAAGCCTGATCGGCTCGTCGCGGAAGCGCAGGCTGCGGCCCGCGCGGCAGGCGTCGATGGCGTCGCGATAGAAGGCGGCGGCGATGGGCAGGACGTCGGCGACGGGCCGGCCCTGGGCGTCGGCATGGGCGTCGCCGAACATCTCCCGCGCCGCTTCGTTGCAGACCACGATCCCCTCGCGGCCGACCAGCACCGCCATCGGCGAGGCCGAGCGCATGACCGTGGCGACGGCGGCGCGCAGCTCCGGCGGCCAGTCCGCCACCGGACCGGCGGGCGAGGCCGCCCAGTTCACCGAGAGGAATGCGGGAGGAAGGATCGTAGCCCCGTCCGGGCTGCTGTTTCCTGTGTCGAATCCGGGAAGAAGATGCTCGGCCATATGCGCCCCATAGCTTTTCCCCCGGACGGCGCAAGCTAGTGGATCGACCATGGAAAAGTCCAGCGAATCTGCAAATTAGGATTAATTCCGGTTCTTTCGGGATTCGGCATCGATCTCTATATGGAGTCGCATGTACTTTTTGTGACATGGAGTATCCGGCGATGAAGAATTATTTTTATTGAACATAAGCGGATGTTGAACATTATCCCACGCCGTGGAATCGCGGCGGGGCGCAAGCTGTGGAGAAGTCCATCGTGCTCGATGTGTTGAAGCGTCGCTTCCTGTCCTTTCGTCGCGAGGCGGTGATGCTGTGGTATGCGTTCCGCGACCCGCGCACGCCGTTTGCCCTCAAGGTCGCGAGCCTTCTGGCCGGGCTCTATCTCGTCAGCCCGTTCGACCTGATCCCGTTCGCGGTGCCGTTCCTCGGCGTGGTCGACGACCTCGTCGTCGTGCCGCTCGTGGTCTCGCTGGTCGCCGGGCGGCTGCCGCCGGCCGCGCGCGAGGCGGCCGGCGACAGGGCGGACCGATGGATCGCGCGCTGGTTCAGGCGGCCGCTGCTCGCCGCCCTCGTCATCCTTGGCGTGCTGGTCGCCATCTGGGCGGGGCTGCTCTATCTCGCCTATCGCTACGTCATCGGATGAGGGAGCGGGGCGCATCATGAGCCTGCTGGAAACCGGCCTCGTGGCCATGCGCGACCGCAAGCGGCTGGCGGAGATCGCGGCGGTCGTCGCCCGCTTCGGCATCGGCGACCTTCTGGCGCGGCTGGGGCTTTCCGGTCTGCCGCCGGCCGGCCGCGACGGCGGCGGCCCCGACATCGCCCGGCTCGGCGCGCCCGAGCGGCTGCGGCTTGCCATCGAGGCGCTGGGGCCGACCTTCGTCAAGCTCGGCCAGATCCTGTCGACGCGCGGCGACCTGTTGCCGCCGGAATGGATCGCCGAGCTGGAGCGGCTGCAAAGCGACGTCGCGCCGCGGCCGTGGCCGGCGATCAGGGCGCAGGTCGAGGCCGACATCGGCGGGCCGGTCGAGGAGGTCTTCGCCGGCTTCGACGCCGAGGCGCTGGCGGCCGGCTCGATCGCGCAGGTCCACCGCGCGGTGCTGCCCGACGGCGCGCAGGTCGTGGTCAAGGTGCGGCGCGAGGGCCTGCGGCCGCTGGTCGACGCCGACCTGCGGCTTCTGTCGCACGCGGCGGCGGTGGCGGAGCGGCAGTGGCCCGACCTCGCCCGCTACCGGCCGCGCGAGATCCTCAACCATCTCGGCGCGGCGATGGCCGAGGAGCTCGACCTCGCCGCCGAGGCGCGCAACTGCGAGACGATCGCCGCCAACCTCGCCGACATGGACGGCGTCCGCATCCCGCGCATCCATGGCCGGTGGACCGGCGAGCGGCTGCTGGTCCAGGAATTCGTCGCCGGCATCGCGCCCAACGACGGCGCCGCGCTCGACGCGGCCGGGCTCGACGGGCGCGTGCTTGCCCGGCGCGGCGCCGAGGCGTTCCTGCGCATGGCGCTGGTGGACGGCGTGTTCCATGCCGACCCGCACCCCGGCAACCTGCGCGCGCTCGGCGGCAACCGCGTCGCCTTCATCGATTTCGGCATGGTCGGGCGTATCGGCGGCCGCCGGCGCGAGCAGTTGCTGACGCTGGTGGGCGCCATCGTGGAGGGCGACGGCGGGCGCGTGGCGAACCTCCTGATCGAGTGGTCGGGCGCGGCCGGCGCCGACCTCGCGCGGCTGGAGGCGGCCTGCGACGCCTTCGTCGCCCGCCACGGCGCTCCGCCGCTGAAGCTCGGCGCGGCCGTCGCCGATTTCATGGCGCTGGCGCGCGAGCACGGGCTGGCGCTGCCGCCCGATCTCGCGCTGCTGTTCAAGGCGCTGATCACCGCCGACGGCGTGATGCGCGGCCTCGACCCGGATTTCGACGCCATCGCCGTCGCCGCGCCCATCGTGCGCGAGGAGATGGCGCGCCGCTACGCGCCGGCGGCGCTGGCGGGGCGGGGCCGGGCGCTGGCGCTCGACCTTGCCGGGCTCGCCGCCGACCTTCCCGCGCTCGCGCGCCTGCTGGCGCTACGCCTGCGGCAGGGGCGCATCTCGGCCGAGGTCGAGCTGAAGGGGCTGGAGGGCATCGGCGGCGACATACGCTTTGCGGCGACGCGCATCGCCGTCGCCGTCGTCACCGCCGCCTTCGCGCTCGGCCTGGCGCCGCGCCTGCTCGACTACGGCCCCTCGCTGCTCGGCGCGCCGGCCGCGGCGTGGCTGGGGCTTGGCGTCATCGCCGGCGGCATGGCGTGGCTGCTGCTGCCGAAGCGGTAGCGCAATCACAATTTGGCCGAACTCGGCAGTGCTGATAAAAGAAGGCCGCAACACCGGATGACAACCGGAAGACCCGGATGAAGAGACCCATCATGTTCCCGCGTTTCCTGCCGATCGGGGCGCTCGCCCTGCCGTTCGCCGTCCTGCTGACGCTCGCCGCCGCGCCGGCCTCCGCCCAGGTGACGGACCCGCGCGTCGCCCAGCTCGAGGAGCAGGTGCGCCAGCTGAACGGCCTCGTCGAGGAGCTGAACTTCCAGATCCTCCAGATGCAGGACCAGCTCCGCCGTATGCAGGAGGACAACGAGCTGCGCTTCCAGGAGCTGGAGCAACGCCGCTCCGACGCCGGCGGCGCCCGCGCCTCCGACCATGCCGCCACCGGGGACGGCAGCGGCGACGACGAGTTCTACGGCGGCGTCCAGGGTCCGGCCCAAGCTCAAACCCAGGCCCAGGCCCAGGCTCCGGCCCCGGGCGAGGGCGCGCAGGTGCGCGGCGAGCCGCCGCGCGCCCTCGGCTCCATCACCTTCGACGCCGACGGCACGCCGCGCGTGGCCGCGCCCGCCGATCCGGCCCCGCAGGGCCAGGCGGCGCAGGGCGGCCCCGACGGCACCACGGTGGCGGCGCTGCCGCGCGGCGAGGACGACGACGAGCTCTACCGCAACGCCTACGAGTTCATCCTTTCGGGCGACTACGACACGGCCGAGGCCGGCTTTCGCGACCTGATCGCGCGCTTTCCCGACAGCGAGCACGCCGCCGACGCGCATTTCTGGCTCGGCGAGGCGCTTCTGGCGCAGCAGAAGCCGCGCGAGGCCGCCGAGATCTTCCTCGCCGCCAGCCGCGATTTCCCGCAGGCGCGCAAGGCGCCCGACACGCTGTTCAAGCTCGGCGTCTCGCTCGCCGCCATGAACCAGCGCGACGTGGCCTGCGCCACCTTCACCGAGGTGCTCCAGCGCTATCCGCAGGCGTCCGACGCGCTCAAGGAGCGCCTGAAGCAGGAGCAGGCCGCGGCCTCCTGCTGATTCTCGCGCCGAGGGGCCCGGGGCGATGGGCCTCGATCCGCGCGCACTCTTCTGCGACATCGAGACCAGCCGGGGGCTGGTCGTCGCCGTTTCCGGCGGCAGCGATTCGCTGGCGCTGCTCCTCCTCGTTCACGATTTCGCCGCCGCCTGCGCGCCGCCGCCGCGCCTGCTGGCGGTGACGGTGGACCATGGCCTGCGGCCCGAGGCGGCGGCGGAGGCGGCGCAGGTCGCGGCGCTGTGCCGGGCGCGCGGGATCGCGCATAGGACGCTGCGATGGCGTGGGCAAAAGCCGCGGACCGGCGTCGCCGCCGCCGCGCGCGAGGCGCGCTACGACCTTCTGGCCGAGGCGGCCGAGAGCGTCGGCGCCGCCACCGTGCTGACCGCCCACACCCTCGACGACCAGGCCGAGACGCTGGCGATGCGGGCCGCGCGCGGCGGCGATCCGCGCGGGGGCGCCGGGCTTGCCGGCATGGCGGCGGCGACGCTGTTCGACGGCCGCGTGTGGATCGTGCGGCCGCTGCTTGGCCTGCGCCGGCAGGCGCTGCGCGACTGGCTCTCGGCCCGCGGCGTGGGGTGGATCGACGATCCGAGCAATGCCGACCCCGCCTTCGAGCGGGTGCGGGTGCGGCAGGGGCTGGACGACGCCGGGGTCGAGGCGCTGGCGCGGCAGGCGCGGGCGGCAGGCGCGGGGCGCGCCGCGCTTTCGGCGGCGGCGGCGCGGCTGGTCGAGCGGTTC